>NZ_JBEPDN010000010.1:0-358181 GCF_040300365.1 Streptomyces sp. NPDC000404
CGAACCCGGAAGCTAAGCCTTTCAGCGCCGATGGTACTGCAGAGGGGACTCTGTGGGAGAGTAGGACGCCGCCGAACAATTATTCAGCTCCGGTCTCCGCAACCGATATCAGGTTGCGGGGACCGGAGCTTTTTTGCGTTCCAAGGGTGGTCTTTGCGATGACAGGCCGCGGACTCACTCCTTGGAACTGCCGGTCAGCTCTGCGCCTGATTCCGGCCCGGCAGCAGGCGGGTCGGTGCCGGCGTAGGCCCTTCCAAAGAGCTCGTGGGTGATGTCCTGGACGCTGCCGGCGGCGGCATGCTCGAAGCCGCTGAACCGGTCGTGGCCTTGCCGGACGGTCAGATAGCGGGCGGTCCCCTGGCCGGAGCCGGTGAAGGCCATGAGTCCGGCCGCTGCGGTGTGTCCGAGGCTCTCCTGAAACCACCGGTAGTACGCGGGCGTCACATGGCAGCCGGGTACGGGTTCGGGAACGACGTCTCCTTCGAGCGGCGGCTGGATGCCGGGGAAGGGGTTCTCCTCCGCCGGTTCCGTGTCCAGGTCGGCTTCGGTCGTGCCTGATGGGCCGGCCGCCAACCGCCGCGGCCCGGGGCCTGCAGTGCGTGTACGGTCACCGTGCCGTCCGCGGGCAGCTCCGTGCTGAACAGCAGGCTTGGTGTTTCGTTTCACTCACCGATGTGCACGGCCTCGGCGTGGACGGAGGCGGATGCCAGCTGCACGGCCGAGGCTGACGCGTTGCCGTGGTTGCCCTTGGTGGCAATAGGGACGACGAGAGACGGCTCGCCAGGTCGCCAGACCTCTGCGAAGAACTGCGGACGGTAGCCGTACCCGACCTTGTGTCCCTTCTCCCTGCTGGAGAGGGCCCAGCCGGCCCGCAACACCGTATCCGCGGGGACGATGCTCACGGAATGGTCGGGGAACCTGCGCAAGTGCGCAGGGGGGTACATTCCGCCTTCCCCGACGCACGCCTTGCAGCGCCGGTCTCTTCGCGGCGTGCACCCAGGACACCCGCCCCGCAATGCCCGCTTTCCTGTGCTACGTCATGATTTCATCCCGTCATGAAAGGCGATGGAGTGAGGGTTGGAGACCGTGCGTATGGCGTCTGTTCGCAGGCGTTGCCCTCTCGGCGGCGGTTGTTGGCCGCGGTGGGCGTGGTGCCGGTGCTTGTCGGGGTGGGGGCGGGTGGTGCGTCCGCGCGAGGTGTCGGGATGGGGGACGGGGCGGGGCGTCGGGGGATCGAGCCGGTGCCGACCGTGGAGTCGGACTGGGGTGGTGTGGCGCGGGCGTTGGGGCGGGGCGGGAACATGCTGCGGGGGACGATCTATCACACGGGGTATGCGCGGCGGGATCTGAGCGTGGTCTCCGACGGTGTTCTCGTGCGGCCGGGGCTCGCGCTCGGGGCGCATGTGTCGTTCGTCCGATACGCCGACGGCAGCGCGATGGCGATGGGCGATGTGGTGATCACCGAGGAGGAGATGCAGGGGGCGATCGACGGTTGGCAGGCGCACGGGATCGCGCTGACCGCGCTCCACAAGCATCTGCTCGCGCAGTACCCGGACATCTGGTGGGCTCATGTGCACGGGCACGGCGGGGACGTGGAGGCGCTCGCCCGCGGTCTGCGTGCCGGATTCGACCGGACCGGGACGCCGCCCCCGGCGCCACCGGGGCCGTCGCTGCCGTTGGAGCTGGACACCGCGGGGATCGAAGCGGCGCTGGGTACCCGGGGGACCGTGGAGGACGGGGTGTTCAAATGCCTTTTCGTCCGCCGGGAGACGGTGTGCAGCGGTCCGTTGGTGCTGCCCGCCGGCCTCGGGTCGACCTGCGCGTTCATCTTCCAGCCGGTGGGTGGCGGCCGGGCGGCGCTCGCCGGTGACTTCGCCATGACGGCGGACGAGGTCCAGAGCGTGCTGGAGGTGCTGCGGCGTGGCGGGATCCGGCTCGTCGAGCTGCACAACCATCACCTGGACGAGTCGCCCCGGCTGTTCTTCACGCACTTCTGGGCCGTGGGGGACGCCGTCGCGCTGGCCCGGACCCTGCGCCGTGCGGTGGACGCCGCCCGGGTGGAGGCCCCTGAGGGGGAGGTCCCGGCAGGTTGAGGGGGGTGTCCCTGTGCGGGGTTCTGCGGCGCGTGGCCGCCGGGGCCCCGGGCTCGGGCGGCGGGCGTGCCGTGGGGCGGGCGGTCCGCGATACATGGAGCAAACGGATCAATCGCCCGGATGCGGCGCGTGTGCCGACAGGTGATCGGGTACCTAGGTCGTGTCGTCCACGCCGGGACCGGTCCACGGGGTTCGGCAGACGAGGTGTGGCACGCCCGTGCGCGGCGCTGTCGTCGGTCGTCGGCGCGCCGCGTCGTACACCCTGCCGCGCCTCGTGGTCGCAGACCGGCACCCGTGGAGCCGCCCGACGGGTGAACGACGCCACGCAGACGGCCTCCGCAGGGGTGCGTCCGTCCCCTTCGGTGCCCGTCTCATCCGTCCGATCCCGTACCTGGAGCTTCGTATGGACCCCGTGCCCCCCACGCGGAACTGCCCCTTCGACTATGCCGAGGCCCTCGAATTCGACCCGCAGCTCAGAGCGCTGCAGAACGAGGGGCCCGTCTCCCGTATCCGGCTGCCCTACGGGGAGGGGGAGGCGTGGCTGGTCACCGGCTACGACGACGTGCGTACCGTCACCACCGACCGGCGCTTCAGCCGCCGGGAGGTGGTCGGCCGGGACTTCCCGCGGATGACGCCGGAGCCGATCGTCCAGGACGAGGCCATCAATGTGATGGACCCGCCCGGCAGCAGCCGGCTGCGCAGCCTGATCTCGAAGGGGTTCGCGCCGCGGCACATGGAACGGATGCGGGTCCGTACGCAGCATGTCGTGGACGAGCTGCTGGACCGGATGGAGGAGCACGGTGCGCCCGCCGATCTCTTCGAGCACCTCGCGGCGCCGTTGCCGCTGACCACCATCTGCGAGGTCCTCGACATCCCCGAGGAGGACCGCGCGCAGCTGCGCAAGCACGCCCGGACGATGATGAACACCACCGTCGAGAACAAGGACGCGGCCATCGACTCCAAGGCCCGCATGCGGGCCTATTTCGAGTCGCTGACCGCGCAGCGGCGGGCCGACCCGGGCGAGGACCTGATCAGCGTGCTGGCCACCGCCCGCGACGGGGACGAGCTGCTCAACGACAAGGAACTGACCGTGATGGCGATGGTCCTGCTCATCACGGGCCAGGACACCACCACCTACCAGATCGGGAACATCTCCTACGCCCTCCTGACGCGGCCGGACGAGATGGCGATGCTCCGGGACAACCCGGAGAAGTTCCCGCAGGCGCTGGAGGAGCTGCTGCGCTTCATCCCCTTCCGCAAGGGCGTCGGCATCCCCCGGGTGGCCACCGAGGACGTGGAGCTGAGCGGGGTGCGGATCCGCAAGGGCGACATCGTGCACGTGTCGTACCTGACGGCCAACCGGGACGGCCGGAAGTTCGACCACCCGGACGAGCTGGACCTGGACCGCAACGGGCCGTCCCACATGACCTTCGGCTGGGGAGGGCACCACTGCCTCGGTGCGCCGCTCGCCGCCACCGAGCTGGAGGTGGCGCTCTGCACGCTCATGCGGCGCTTCCCGGCGCTGAAGCTGGCGGTGCCCGCCGAAGAGGTGCAGTGGAACAAGAATTCCATCTGGCGCTATCCGCTGGCCCTGCCCGTCACCTGGTGACAGGGGTGTGAGCGGCGGCCCACCGGGGCGGTGGGCCCCGCCGCTCGCCCGGCGCGTCCGCAGCGGCTCCTCTCCTCCGGGCCGCACGGGCGCCGCCGTGCCGCGGCGGGCGCCGGCGGGTGCGCCGGCGAGGGCCGCCGCCGTGCCGGGAGCCGGCGGGGAGGGCGGGGAGTGCGGCCGGGCGGCATGATGCCCGGCCGCACCGCTGTGCGCACCCCGGGCGCCGCCGAACGGGACCGGGCCCCGGAACGCCGCCCCGCCGCACCGCTCCCGCACCCGGCGGAACAGCCGCCCGACCCGCCTTCCGAACGCCCCGGACGAGGCGTCAGGCCCCGGGGTGCGGCAACCGGAACCGCCGCCTTCCCGTGCGGGACGGGCCCCGTCGGCCGACGTGCGGCCGTCACCTGGCTGCCGTAACGTAATGCCGAGGGCCAACCACGGTGTGGCGCACCACCAACTGCCCATACGGCGAGAATGCGGTCTTTCGGCGGTCGGCCCGTCAGCGCCCTTTCCGGGGACGCACGACGCGGCGCCGCGCAACGCCAGCGGCCCGCCGCGCGCTCCTTTCGCGCATACGCTGCCGCAGCGCCGGCCATCGGCCGGCGAACACCCCGCGTCCCCCGCTGGGCTCAGCCGTGTGGAGCACCGTCCGCTAGGAGGAGATCCATGGCGGTTCTCTGCAAACCGGCCATCGCAGTACCCGAGCATGTCATCACCAATGAGGAAACACTCGAACTCGCGGAACGGTTGCACGGCGACCATCCGCAACTCGGCCTGGTCCTCCGGCTGATCGAGCACACCGGAGTGCGCAAACGGCATCTCATCCAGCCGATCGAGGAGACGCTCCGCCACCCGGGCATGGACGCCCGCAGCATCGTGTACGAGGAGCAGACCAAGCAGCGGGTGCCCGCCGTGGTGCGGCGCGCGCTCGACCACGCCCAACTGGAGCCACAGCAGATCGACTTGATCATCTACGTCTCCTGCACCGGCTTCATGATGCCGCCGGCCACCTCCTGGCTGATCAACGCCATGGGGTTCCGGCCGGAGACGCGGCAGCTGCCGATCGCCCAGCTCGGGTGTGCCGCGGGCGGCGCGGCCGTCAACCGGGCCCATGACTTCTGCACGGCGTACCCGGACGCCAACGTGCTGATCGTCGCCTGCGAGTTCTGCTCGCTGTGCTACCAGCCCACCGACCTGGGCGTCGGATCGCTGCTGTCCAACGGACTGTTCGGCGACGGCATCGCCGCGGCCGTCCTGCGGGGCGAGGGCGGTACCGGCATCCGGCTGGAGCGCAGCAGCTCGTACATCATCCCGAACACCGAGGAGTGGATCTCGTACGCGGTCAAGTCCACCGGGTTCCACTTCCAGCTGGACAAGCGGGTGCCGGGCACGATGGAGCCCCTCGCCCCGGCGCTGTGCAGCGCCGCGGAGGACCACGACTGGAACGCCGGGAAGATGGACTTCTACATCATCCACGCGGGCGGCCCCCGGATCCTCGACGACCTCAGCTACTTCCTCGACGTGCCGCCGGGGGCGTTCCGCTTCAGCCGCGCCACGCTCACCGAGTACGGCAACATCGCCAGCGCCGTGGTGCTGGACGCCATGGCCCGGCTGTTCGACGAAGGGTCCGCGCTCGACGGGGACCGCGGGCTGATGGCCGGGTTCGGGCCCGGCATCACCGCCGAGATCTCCCTCGGCACGTGGGTAGCGGAGTCCGACACGGCGGAGTGAGCCGGGCGTTCGCGGGCGGGCTCGTCCCGGTGGCCCGCGGGCGGGACGCCGCTGCCGGCGTACCGTCCCGCCCGGCTCCCGGCGGGCCCGTGTCGTGCCTGCCGTCCCCCGGTGGCGCGTGCTTCAGTGAGCGCCATGGCGGAGGCACGGACCGTGGGACGCCCGGGCGGCGCGCGCCCCGGTGAGGAGCAGGCGGGCGCGCTCGACCGCAAGGGAGGGCCTGGGCACACCGTCCTGATGGCGCTGGCCCTCGCCGTCCCGGTCGTCAAGGTCGCGTACACGGTCGGCGGCGGTGCCGCGGTCCGCGAGGTGCTCGTCGGCATGGAGCCCGCCAACTGGCCGGACGTGCTGATCGGGATGCTGCTCACCGACCCGCTGCTCGCCACCGTGCTCGGCGTCGTCGTCTCCCGTGTGGTGTTCGCGCTGTTCGCGGCGCGCGGTGCGGTGCCGGTCGGCGGCGGTCTGGCGGGCGTCGCACGGCGGGCGGCGCTGACCGTCGTCAACCCGGTGGCGGTCGGCGTGATCGTCGCCTGTCTCTTCGGCTTCTGGTGGGGACTGGGCACGGGCTTCGTCGCGTATCTGCTGCGCAAGGGCGTGGTGGTGGAGTACCGCACCGGGCGGCGCCACCGGCGGGGCGGCGGCGGGGCGGAGCCGTCCGACGACGGCGACGGTCCGGGCGGTGCGGCGGATTACCGGCCGCCTCGTTGGCTGCGGCGCGCGGCGGCCGTCGAGCAGTGGGTGGCGCTGGCCCTGACCGTGCTGGTGCTGCCGGTGCTGGCGTTCGTCTCCGCGCTCGACGGGCAGGCTTGGACGCCGATCGTGCGGTGCCGGGTCACCAACGGCACCGTGACCGGCAGCGACCGGCTGATCGAGCTGAGCCGCAAGGGCAGCGGCGTCGTCGGCTGGAACCTGGACTCCGAGCAGATCTCCAACGGTCTGGGCTGCACCCGCGTGGAGAGCTTGTACGTGCGGGAGCCGTGGTGGCGGGGGTGAGGCGGCTGCGGCGGGGCGTGCGGGCTTCGGCGGCGGCGCATTCCGGCCCTCGTGCGCCGTGCGGCGCGGTGGGGCGCCCCGGTGGGGCAACGGAGCGCCAATTTAAGTCAGTTGCTTGACTTGAGTGACGTCGATCGGGTTGCCTGACCGGGCACGGAACCAGGGCGCGGGCGGTCGGGAGGGGACGGGATGCGTGGGGCGACGCGGGCCGGTCAGGCGGAGGTGACACGGGCGCGGATCCTGCGCGCGGCGGAGCGGCTGTTCGCCGAGCAGGGGGTCTACGCGGTCTCCAACCGGCAGGTCAGCGAGGCCGCCGGGCAGGGCAACAACGCCGCGGTCGGCTACCACTTCGGCACCAAGACCGATCTGGTGCGGGCCATCGCCCGGGAGCACATGCGCCGGATCGAGCAGGACCGCGCGCGCCGGGTGGACGCGCTGGACGCCACCGCGGACATCGCTGCCTGGGTCGGCTGCCTGGTGCGGCCCACCACCGCGCATCTGGCGTCCCTGGGCAGCCCCACCTGGTTCGCGCGGTGCTGCGCCCAGGTGATGACCGATCCGGCGCTCCAGGACGTCTTCGCCGAGGAGTCCCTCGGGTCACTGGCGCTGGTGCGGACCCTGGAGGGGCTGAACCGCTGCCTGCCCGATCTGCCGCCCGAGGTCCATGCTGAACGGGGCGCGATGGCGCGGCAGCTGATCGTGCACACCTGCGCCGAACGGGAACGCGCCCTCGCCGACAACGCCGCCACCACGCGCAGCAGTTGGCACGCCACCGCCACCGGGCTGATCGACGCCATCGTCGGCCTGTGGACCGCACCGGTGACGCCGACCGGCTGACCTCCCCAGGGGCGGCCCGGCGGGTGCGGCTCCCAGGGGCGGCGGGTGCGCCTGACGTCCTCCCGTAGCGGCCGGTGCACCGGATGCGCCTACGGGACAGCCGGCTCAACTGGCCGTCCCCTGGCGGCAGTCAGTCCACCTGAACGACGCCTCCGGGACCGCCCGGTCCGCCCGGCTTCCCCGTACACCCGACGACCGCCCCGCCACGCACCGCCGATACGTACCGCCCCGCACCGGACCGATCGCCGGCCCGGCCGGGCGGGCAGACGAGGAGCGACACATGACCGGTACCGCAGCCCCCCACGGCACGACCGCGGACGACATCCGCGCCTTCCCGATGGACCGGGCGGCCGGCTGCCCCTTCGACCCGCCGCCGGAGCTGCGGGAGGCGCAGCGGCGCGGACCGCTCACCCGGGTCCGGCTGTGGGACGGCAGCACGCCCTGGCTGGTGACCCGCCATGCCGACCAGCGTGCGCTGCTGGCCGATCCCCGGGTCAGCGCGGACATCACGCGGCCCGGCTACCCCGCCTCCGCGCCCGTCACCGGGAGCGCGCGGATGAGCTTCATCCTGATGGACGACCCTGAGCACAACCGGCTGCGGCGGATGGTGACGGCACCGTTCACGGTCCGCCGGATGGAGGCGATGCGGCCCACCGTCCAGCGGATCGTGGACGGCTTCCTCGACGACTTCCTCGCCGGGCCCAACCCGGCCGACCTCGTCGCCGGGTTCGCGCTGCCGGTGCCGTCGCTGGTCATCTGCGAACTGCTCGGCGTGCCCTACGCCGATCACGATTTCTTTCAGGAGAACAGCCGGATACTCATCAGCCGCACCGTCGAACCGGAGCGGCGGACCGCCGCCCACGCCAACCTGACCGGCTACCTCGACGGGCTGCTCGCCCGGAAGACCGCCGGTCCCGCCGACCTGCTGTCCGGGCTGGTCGAGCGGGTCGACGCGGGGGAGCTGACCCGGGAACAGGCCGCCGAGACGGGCGTTCTGCTGCTGCTCGCGGGCCACGAGACCACCGCCAACATGATCGCGCTGGGCACCCTCGCGCTGCTGGAGAACCCCGACCAGCTCGCCCTGGTGCGCGACACCGACGACCCGAAGACCGTCGCCTCGGCCGTGGAGGAGCTGCTGCGGTACCTCACCATCACCCACAGCGGACGCCGCCGCGCCGTCCTGGAGGACATCGAGATCGCCGGGCAGACCCTCCGGGCGGGCGAGGGCATCGTCCTCGCCAACGACCTCGCCAACCGGGACCCGGACGTCTTCCCCGACCCGGACCGGCTCGACCTCGCCCGCGACTCCCGCCGCCACCTCGCCTTCGGCTTCGGCGTGCACCAGTGCCTCGGCCAGACCCTGGCCCGCATCGAGCTGCAGGTCGTCCACCGCACCCTCCACCGGCGCATCCCCACCCTGCGCCTGGCCACCGACCGCGACGCCCTCTCGTTCAAGCACGACGGGTCGGTGTACGGGGTGTACGCCCTGCCGGTCACCTGGTGAGGCGGCGGCCCCGGGGCGGCGCGGTGTCCCGGGGCCGCTCGGGGGCGGTCAGGTGCCGGCCGGCCGCAGCTCCGCCAGCGTGAGCGCGTCGACGGCCGCGGGGCTCAGCCGCGCCGCGTCGAGGCCGGCCGGCGGGTGCCAGGCCAGGTCCGCGGTGCTGCCGCCGCTCTCCTGGACCCGCAGCGGCCCCGGCAGCAGCGTGACGGCGTGGAAGAGGCCCACGAGGTGCCAGTCGATGCCCCGCCGGTGCGCCGTGTAGGTGCGCGCACCGATCAGCCGGGCGTCGCGCACGGTGCCGCCGGTCTCCTCGTACACCTCCCGCGCCAGGGCGTCGGCCGGCTGCTCGCCCGGGTCGATGCCGCCGCCCGGCAGATGCCAGAGCCCGGGCGCGAAGACCGGCGAGGCCGCCGAGAGCCGGGTGAGCAGCAGTTTTCCGTCGTCGATGACGACGGCGTACGCCGAGACACGGGTGCGAGGGGCGGCGTCCAAAGGGGACCTCCGGGAGGGCGGGGCGCGGCCGGGGGCGGTCGCGCGGGACGGGCGTGCGGAAGGGAGACGGGCGCCGGGCGGCCGGCGGTTGCGGAGGGGCGCGCGGAGCGGTCACGGGCGCCGGGCGGCCGACGGCAGGAGAGGGGGCGTGCGCGCGCCGGATCACGCCCCTCCGCTGAGCCGTTCGCTGCCCAGGGCCACCGCCACCGGAGCAGTGCGCACCGCCCCGGTGGCGGTGGCCCCATCCGGCCCCGGCCCCGGCACCGTTACACCGGCTCCGGAGCCTGCAACAGGGCCCGTACCTCCTCCGCGGTGGTCTCCTCCAGCGTCTCGCCGACGAAGAGCCAGCGGGTGATGCCGAGGGACTCCAGGAACGGCAGATCGTGCCCGGCGATCACCAGCGCGCCCTGGTAGGACGCGAGCGCCGCCGTGAGCTGCCGCACCCCGGACAGGTCGAGGTTGTTGGTCGGCTCGTCCAGCATCAGCAGCTGCGGGGCGGGCGCGGCGAGCATCGTCGCGGCGAGCGCGGCCCGGAACCGCTCGCCCCCGGACAACGTGCCCACCAGCGCCTCCGCACGGGCCCCCTTGAACAGGAACCGCGCCAGCTGCGAGCGCAGCGCGTTGTCGGTGACGCCGGGCGCCGTACGGGCCGCGTTCCGCGCCACGCTCAGGTCGTCGTCCAGGATGTCCAGCCGCTGCGGCAGGAAGCGCAGCGGGACGAACGTCCGCGCCTCACCGGAGAGCGGTGCCACCTGCCCGGCCAGGGTGCGCAGCAGCGTCGTCTTCCCGGCGCCGTTCCGGCCGATCAGCGCGATGCGCTCCGGGCCGCGCACCTCCAGCTCGCCCTCCCGCAGCAGGCCGTGGCGCGGGCGCAGCGCCGTCAGCCGGAGCACGGTGCGGCCCGCGGGCACCGCCGTGTGCGGCAGGTCCACCCGGATCTCGGCGTCGTTCCGGATCGCCTCCGCGGCCTCCTCGCGCCGCTCCCGCGCCTCCTGGAGACGGTCCTCGTGGATGCCGCGGACCCGGTCGGCGGACTCCTGGGCGGAGCGCTTTCGCTCCCCAGCGACGATGCGTGGCGCACGCCGCTGGGCGTCCAGCTTGGCGCTCTGCCGGCGGCGCCGGGCCGCCTTGACGCGGCTCTCCTCCAGCTCCCGCTGCTGCCGCCGTACGTCCGCCTCGGCGGTGCGCAACGTCCGTGCGGCCGTGTCCTGTTGGGCGTCGACGGCCTCGCGGTAGGCGGACCAGCCGCCGCCGTACCAGGTCACGGCGGTGGAGCGGAGTTCGGCGATCTTGTCCATCCGCTCCAGCAGCTCCCGGTCGTGGCTGACCACGATCAGCGCGCCGGAGCGCCAGGACGCGACGGCCTCGTGGAGCCGCCGCCGCGCGAACACGTCGAGGTTGTTGGTCGGCTCGTCCAGGAGCAGTACGTCGGGGCGGTCCAGGAGGAGCGCGGCCAGCCGCAGCAGGACGGTCTCGCCGCCCGACATCTCGCCGACGGTGCGGTCGAGATCGAGGGAGCCGAGCCCCAGGGAGCCCAGCATCGCCAGGGCGCGTTCCTCGATGTCCCAGTCGTCGCCGAGCGTGGTGAAGTGCGCCTCGTCGGTGTCGCCGGACTCGATGGCGCGCAGCGCGGCGCGCCGGTCGGTGATGCCGAGGGCGTCCTCGACCCGCAGAGCGGTGTCGAGGGTGAGGTTCTGCGGGAGGTAGCCGAGGGTGCCGGTGACGCTCACCGTGCCCTCGGCGGGGCGCAGCTGACCGGCCAGCAGCCGCAGCAGGGTGGATTTTCCGGTGCCGTTGTCACCGACGAGGCCGGTGCGGCCCCGGCCGACGACGAGGGAGAGCCGGTCGAGGACGGCAGTGCCGTCGGGCCAGCGGAACGTCACGCCGGAGCAGGTCACCGAGGCTTGCGGAGCGGGGGGTCGGGACATGGTTTTCTCGCAGTCTGCACGCAGGAACGGGGGCGTCGTAGGCGAGCACCACGCGGCGACCGGCCGGGAAGGAAGGGGTGCGGTCCTGGCAAGGGAGGACGGTTCGTGCACCGAGGTCGCATCCGCGCGAGGTCACGGGCGGCAGAGTGCCGGCACGGCGTGACAGGCGTACGGCAGGGCCGTACCGCGCGATGGTCGCAGACCTCAGATGCGCAACGTCCACCTCTATCGGAGACAACAGGACCCGGGAACCGTACCCCAGCCGGACGCGGACCGCATCGGGATTTACGAGCGGCCGGACGGCGAGGGCGGGGACGGAGGCGATCGGCCCGGATCCGGCGGGCCGTGCGGGACCGGGCTCCGCCGCGGCGCCCCGCCGCCCACGTCCGCCCGGCGCCCGGCCGCCCCAGCGGTTTTCCACAGGGCCCGCGCGTTGTCAGACCCCCGTGCCACGATGCGGACATGAGCACTTCCGAACGCGTCACACCGCCGATGGACGCCGATGAGCGCACGTCCCTGACCAGCTGGCTCGACTTCTACCGCGCCACCCTCGCCGACAAGTGCGCCGGGCTCGCGGAGGAGCAGCTGCGCACGGCCTCCGCGCCGCCCTCGCCGCTCACCCTCGTCGGCCTCGTCCGGCATCTGGCGGAGGTCGAGCGGAATTGGTTCCGTCGCGTCCTCGCCGAGGAGGACGTTCCCGATCTCTTCCCGGAGGCCGCCGGTGCCGGTGGGATGAGCGGCGGTTTCGGCGGTGCCGAGGAGGCGTCGTTCGAGGAGGCGATGGAGCTGTGGCGGGCCGAGGTGGAGCACGCCCGGCGCGCCTGCGCCACCCGCTCCCTGGACGACACCGGAGCCCTCGGCGAGGCCCGTGTCACCCTCCGCTGGATATGCACCCACCTGATCGCGGAGTACGCCCGCCACTGCGGCCACGCCGACCTCATCCGCGAGCGCATCGACGGCCGGACGGGCGTCTGACGGACGCCCGGCGCGGCGCCACCCCGGGACGGGGCGCGCCCGCCGGGGGTGCGCCGGGGCCTGCCGCCCCGGGGGCCGTGGCGCCCCGGGGCGGCCCGGTCAGTCCCGGGGCGCGATCTCGCGGCCGTTCTCCCGCACGGTGATGGCCATCACCGGGCACATGTCCGCGGCGTCCAGGAGCAGCTCGTCGTCCCCCTCGACCTCCGCGCGCACCGGCCGGGAGCGGGCGCCTTCGAGGACGAAGAATTCGGGCGCGGTTCCGGCGCAGATGCCGGAGCCGATGCAGCGCAGCGGGTTCACCTCCACCTGTCGGCTCATCGGCTCACCACCCCACCGGCAGGACGCGCGGCCCGCGCACCAGCATCTCGGTCTTCCACTGCACATCGCCCGCGACGTGCAGCCCCGGGAAGCGGGCGATCAGCGCACCCAGCGCCTCCTGGAGCTCCAGCCGGGCCAGCGGCGCGCCCAGACAGTGGTGGACGCCGTGGCCGAAACCGAGGTGCTGGTTCCCCGTCCGGGTGAAGTCCAGGGTGCCGGGGGAGGAGAAGCGGAGCGCATCGCGGTTGGCGGCGCCGACCGCGACCAGTACCGGCGTGCCGGCCCGCACCAGTGTGCCGCCGACCTCGATGTCCTCGGTGGCGTACCGCGGCTGGCCCGCACCGCTGCCCAGCGGCACGAACCGCAGCAGCTCCTCCACCGCGCCGGCCATCAGCTCCGGATGCTCCCGCAGCCGGGCCAGCTCCTCGGGGTGATCGAGCAGGGTGAGGACGAAATTGGGGATCTGCGTCGCGGTCGTCTCGTGCCCGGCGACGAGGATGCCGACGCAGAGGTCGACCAGCTCCAGCTCGGAGAGGCGGTCCCCGGCATCCCGTGCGTCGATGAGCGCCGTCATCAGGTCGTCCTGCGGATGCCTGCGGTGCTCATCGATCAACTGCCCCATGTAGGCGCGCAGTTCCTCGCGATTGGCGTCGAACTCCTCCGCCGTCAGGGAACTGGTCGACAGCGCGGCATCGCTCCAGGCGCGGAACTTCGGCCGGTCCTCGACGGGCACGCCCAGCATCCGGCAGATGACCGCGACCGGAATCGGCAGCGCATAGCGGTCCACCAGATCGGCGGGCGGCCCGGCATCCTCCAGCTCGTCCAGCAACTGGCCGGTCAACTCCTTGACCTGCGGCCGGAGTTTCTCCACCTGGCGCACGGTGAACGCCTTCGCCACCAGGGAGCGCAGCCGGGTGTGCTCGGGCGGGTCCATGCTCAGGATGCCGCTGTTGCGACTGCCCTCGGACTGCCGCGGCTCGTCGTGCTCCAGTCCCAGGGCGCGGCTGAAGCGCTGGTCACCGAGGACGAAACGGGCTTCGGCGTACCGCGTCACCAGCCAGGCGGGTTCCCCGTAGGCCATGCGGACCTGCAGCAGGCCGGGGCGCTCGCGGGCCTCGTCGTACGCCTCGGACAGCGACAGGTTGTCGGCGGTGTTGAAGGGATAGGAGAGGGGTGCTGTGTCAGCTGTGGTCACGGTGACCTCCCTTGTGTAAGCACCTGCTTACAAACGTTAGGGCGCCGGTCCGCGGACGGTCAACGACCGGTTACGGCCGTTATCCTGACGGGCCGTCCGGAAAGGAGCACCATGGCGAACTCCGCCGATGTACCGGCCGGTTCACCCCGGAGAAGAGACGCCCGGGCCACCCGCCGCAGACTGCTGGAGGCCGCCGCCGACCTGTTCGCCGAGCGCGGTTACGACGCCGCGACCGTGCGGGACATCGCGGACCGGGCCGGCGCCAATCAGGCGCTGCTGTTCCGGTACTTCGGCTCGAAGAGCGCGCTGCTGACGGAGGTGATGGCGCACAACGGCCAGGAGCAGCTGCGCGCCACGCCCCCGGAGAAGCTGTTCGAGACGGCGCTGCGCGGCATGCTCACCCACCGCGACAAGGAGCCCCATGACCGTTCCCTCGCCGTCTATCTGCGCTCCATCGGCGGCGCCGACGGGACGGAGACGGTGAAGGCGCTGGGGGAGGAGTACGTCGAGGTGCTGGCCACGCTCTCCGGCGCCGAGGACGCGGCGCTCCGCGCCGACCTCGCCATGGCGTGGCTGCTGGGCATCGGCATCATGCGCGTCGTCGTCGGCCGCGAGCCGCTCGCGAGCGCCGACCCGGACGCGGTCTGCGAGCTGGTCCTGGGCCTGCTCGGGCAGTTGCTGGACGGGACGGCGGCACCGGAGGAGGAGTGGCCGCCGGAGCCCGGGGAGCGCTGACGGCGGCGGGCCGGACGCCGCACACCTGGGCCGGACCCGCACACCTGGGCCGGACGCCCGGTGCCCCGCGCCCCGTGCGGCCGTGCCACGGGACACCGGGACCCGGCAGTGCCCCCGTCCCGTCCGCCCAACATCCGGGACAGGGCGGGGCGTTCGTACGGTGGATTGTCACCGGTGCCTCCTAACCTGGAGGTGGACCGGCGGAGCGTCAGGGGGGCGGGATGGGCGACGGAGGGGATTTCCGGGCCGAGGCGTGGGAGGGCGGGCGCGTCCACCAGGCGGGCAGGGACATCCACATCACCTACGCCGGTCCGGTCCCCGGGGCGGCACAGGAGCCGGAGGGCGCGGAGGACGCCGGAGCCCCGCCGGCGCCCGGGGAGCTGCCGGCCCGGTTCGCCGCCGCGCCGCTGCCCGCGCACGTCCTCGCCCCGCAGGCGCTGGCCGCCGTGGAGCTGCCGGATCCCGGCCCCGCACCCGAGGCCGTGGCCGAGGCGGTCGCCGCGCTCGCCGTCGAAGAGGTGTCCGCGGTCTCACCGATGGCGCCGGCGGGCACGGCAGGTGTCCCGGTCCGCTGTCTGCGTCCGCCCGCCGCCCGGCCCGGCGGCCCGGCGCGGCCCGCGCTCGACGCCTGGGCCGCCGCGCTCCTGGACCGCGCCCTGCTGCGGAGCGCCGACGACGCCGAACTCCCGCTGTTCGCACCGCACGTCCGCGCCCTCCTGTGGCGCTCCGGGGCCGCACGGCCCGCACCGGTCGCGGCGGCCCGGCGGCTGAGGGAGGGCTTTGAGCGGTGCGGTGCCTACGAGGCGGCGCTGCCGTTCGCCGAGCGGATCACGGCCTGCCCGGCGGGCGAGGGCCTCGCCGATGCCCTGGCCCTCGGCCGCCTCCTGGTGCGCTGCGGCGAGTACGCCGAGGCCGAGGCGGTGCTGCGGCCGGTGCTGGCCCGGGCGGACGCGGCGGCGAGAGCCCGCGGCCTGACCCTGGCCGGCCGGACGGGGCCGTCCCTGGGCGAACTGTTCCGCGAGAACGCCGAGGGGCCCTTCACCGGCAAGCTCTCCACCGTCGACGGCGATGTCCTGGTGCGGGCCGCCGATGTGCTGACCGTGCTCGCCGAGGCGCTGCACGGGCGGCGCCGGTACGCGGAGGGCGAGCGGCTGCTGCACTCCGCCACCGGGCTGTACTGGCGGATCCTGGGCGCCGCCCACCCGGCGCGGATCCTCACCCAACTCCACCGCGCCCGCGCCCGCGGCCGCCAGCGGCTGTGGACCGAGGCGCTGTCCCTGCTCCACGACGCCCTGACCTTCCACGACGCCGAGGCCCTGGCGCGCGACCACCCCCGCGCGGCCGCCCTCATCCGCCTCACCCACGCCGAGCTGGCGGATGAGGCGGTACGCGGCCTGGCCGAGGACGGCCCGGGCCGCACGCGGGCCGTGGGCATGTTCCCCGCCCCGGTCGTCCGCTTCCTCGACGCCACCGTCAGCAGACCCCCGAAGCCCACCCCCGCCGACGCCGACCGCCTGGCCGCACAGGCCGCATCGGCCTGCGAGGACGCGTACGGCCCCTGGCACCCGCGCACCGCCGCGGCCCGGGAGCTGGCGGGGCGGCGGGGGGTGCCGGGCGGGTAGCGGGGCGCGCCACCGGGGCCGGTCCGGCCGACGGCGGGCTGGGCCCCGCGCGCCGTGCCGTGGTCGGATACGGGATGACTTCCTTCTGGGTGGGACAGCGGGTACGGCTGCGCGGGATCGAGCCCGGCGACTGGGCCGCGTTCCGGCGCTTCGCCACCGACGAGGAACGCGCGGGCGACGTACTGCGTCCCCCGCGCTCCGCCGAGAGCTTCCGCGCCTGGGCGCGGGAGCAGGCCACCGCCACCGGGGACGACCGCTTCCGGTTGGTGATCGAGGCCCTGGACACGGGGGAGACGGTCGGTGCGGTCGGGGCGTCGTACGCCGATCCGCATGCGGGACGGTTCGAGTACGGCATCACGCTGGAGGCCGGCCACCGGCGCAAGGGGTATGCGAGCGAGGCGGCGACGCTGCTGCTGCGTTTCTTCTTCGCCGAGCGGCGCTACCACAAGTGCGAGGTACGGATCTTCGCGGACAACGCGGCGTCCTTGGCGCTCCACCGGCGGCTCGGTTTCGTCGAGGAGGGGCGCCTGCGTGACCACGTCTTCCTCGGCGGACGCCATCAGGATCTCGTCGTGATGGGCCTGCTCGCCGGCGAGTTCGCCCGGCCGCACCCGCGCGAAGCGGCCTGATCCACGCCGTCCGGCGCCGCCGTTTCACTCGCGCTGGTGCGCGGTCCGCGCCGCCTCGACGAAGTGTTCCAGGGCCTGCCAGAAGGGGTGGTAGGCGGCGTCCAGATGGTCGCGGCCGGTGGGGTCGCCGTCGAGTTCGGCGGTGAAGCCGGTGTAGAAGGGGCCGGTCGCCTTCTGGAGGGCGAGGGCCGCGGCGGCGGCCTCGGGCGGGCCCTCCAGTTCGACGACGCGGACGCAGCGGCGGATGCGGGCGTACTCCGCGATCTCGCGGTCGTGCAGCTCGCGGAGGGCGTCGAGGCGTTCGGGGGAGTCGGGGCGGCGCAGGAGCGCGGAGGTCTCCCAGTACAGCTCGCCCATGCGGTGGGCCTGCTCGATGAGGTCGAGGTAGGCGGTGCGGCGGCTCTCGCGCAGCCGCTCGGCGCGTTGCGTACGGGCGGCCGTCTCCGCCTGGATGGTCGCGGCGCGGGCGCTGCCGCGGCCGGTCACCCAGCTCGCGAGCACCGCGGTGCCGCCCGTCACCACGGCGATGGCCAAGGTCCACAGTGTGCTGTTGTCCCCCATGCGGCGTCACGATACCGAGACGGCCTCGCGCCCCGGGGCGCCGGTCCGGGGCCGCGGGCGGAGCGGAGCCGCCTCGTCGGGCGCCGCGGCCCGGGGTGCGAGACCATGGAAGTCCCCAGACGCATCGCGGATCGCCGAAGAGGCAGCAATGGAGTACCCGGAAGCCTTCGAGCTGGTCTTCCAGTCGTCAGCGGTCGCCGACGACGTGGTGGTCGTCCGGCGCACCGCGGCCGCCGGGGCGGGCGGATTCCCGGTCTACGAGGACGAGACCGGCATCGTCCGCGCCGAGATCAGCGACCGCGGTGAGGTCCGGATGCTGGCCAGCGGCGGGCACCAGGAGCTCGGCGTACCGGTCCTGGCCCGCGCCCTGAAACCGTTCTGACCCGGACGCCGTACGGATTGCGGCCCGCCCAGCGGGGTCCCCCGTACGGCGGCCGTATGGGCAGGGTGTCAGTCGATGACCAGCTCGCCCATGGCGCTCCAGCCGGTGGCGCCCTCGATCGAGGTGCTCACGATCTCGGGGGTGTGCCGCAGCAGCGGGCGCATGGTCTCCAGACCGGCGCGGAAGTGGTCGGAGTTGACGTGGGCCTCGGCGGCGTCGTCCTGGAACGCCTCGACGAGGGTGTAGGACAGCGGGTCCTCGATGTTGCGGGACCACTCGAACCAGAGGTTGCCGGGCTCGGCCCGCGTCGCCTCGGTGAACGCGGCCACGTGCTTGGGCCACTCCTCGGCGTATTCGGGCTTCACCGGAAACTTCACAACAATAAAGATCATTCGGCGATTCTAGGTCATCTCCGGCGGGCGGGATCCAGCGGTCCCGTCCGCCGGGCAGGCGGCGCCCTCAGGCGGCCAGCGGCTGCGCGGGCGCGATCCGCGCGGTCACGCAGGGGTCGCCGGTGCGGTAGCCGAGACGGTCGTAGAGGCGTTCGGCGGGGGCGTTGCCGCCGAGCTGCCACAGGGTGCACACGCCGTGGCCGCGGACGGCGTGCCGGGTCAGCCAGGAGGTGAGCGCGGCGCCCAGGCCCTCGCCGCGCCGGGCGGCGTCGGTGGCGACGGAGACCATCAGCGGTGCGCCGCTGTCCCGCAGCCGGCTCAGCGCCCCGCACGCCACCAGCTGCCCGGCGTCGTCGCGGATGCCGGCCCAGAGGCGGACGTCGCAGGAGCCGGGGCCCGTGGAGTGGGCGGGGCTGTGCTCGGCGAGGAAGGCGCGCAGCTCGTCGTGGTGGCCGGCGTCCAGCGCCCGGACGCGGTCCTCCGCGTCGTGCGGCGGCGGCTCCTGTTCCGTCCAGCGGAAGACCCACTCGACGGCGTCGGTCACCGGGAGGTGCCGGCCGACCAGCACGTCGGAGCCGCGCGGCACGGTGAACTCCCGCACCCGGTCCGGGAGGCCGTGCGCGGCGCGCAGCACGAGCCCGGCGGCGGCGTCCGGGTCCCCGACGCTCATCACCTGTCCGCGGTCGAGCCAGGCGGCGGCGCCGGCGCCGCTCCAGCTGATCCGGTCGGCCGGGCGGCGCCGCGCGACGCCGAAGCGCAGCAGAGCGGTACCGGCCTGCGACTCCAGACCCTGACCGAGCGGGTCCGTGGTGCGGGGAGCGGGTGTCGTTGCCTGCATAGCTCTCTCGGGTACGTGGGGAGGCCGCGTCCCCGGGCGCGCGCGGGCGCGACCGGAGAGGGCCAGGTCTGGAAGTTGGGGGATCCGGTGGGGGCAGCGCCTGTGCGCGCCCGGCCGACCGGACGTCCACTCTCGCACACCGACCCGACCCCGGCGCAACTCCGTGACGACGCATGATCGCCTCGCCTTCGCAGGGCGGGCCGCGCCCTGGCCAGGGAAGGACAGGCGGGCGGGCGGCGACGGGCAGGGGATCGGGGTGGTGGCGCCGATGGCGTCGGCGGGCACCCATCAGGGAAGTGCCGCCGGCGCCATGAGGGTCAGAGGAACAGCGCGATCACGCCCGCGACGGAGCCCAGCACGGTGAGGAACGTGGCGAGGGCGGCCCAGATCTGCCTCCTGGTCCAGGGGGCGTACCGATCCGCTGCCGTCTCCCCGACGCCGACCGTGCTCCTGCCGTTGCCCGTGGCGATGGCGGAGGTGACGTTGACGTGGGGCCGGGCGCCGTTGATCACCACGTGGACGACGGGCGCGGGCGGCGCCGGCTCCGGTGGCCGCGTTGCATCATGGTCGGGGGAAGGCTTGGGGCGGCGTCGCATTCCGAGGTTGCTCACCGGTGTTCTCCAACTGTCAGTTTCTTGCCGGCGGTGGTGCCGCACCGTTCCTCCCGGCGCCAACCAGGGGCGGAACGGTGCGGCATACGGGGTCTCGGCGTCCTCGTGACGCCTTCGGCCGCACGATCGGAGAGCCCTCGGTCGGGGTGCCGAACGGCGAGCCGCGGTTTCACAGGCCGCGCGGTGTGAACGGGGCCAACAGCGAATAGACGGGCCGGGAAGCCCAGCCGGTCCGCGTGCTCAGCGTCGCGAACCGCTCGTCGTCGACATGCGCGAGGACGCCCTTGTCCTGGAGTTCGGTGAGTCCTCTGCCGGCGGTGTCGGCGGAGATGCCGTACCAGTTCGGCATCCGGCCCTGGGGGAGCGGGAACCGTTCCTTGCGCTGGCTGAGAGTGATCAGCAGCATGGCCTTGCCCGGCAGGCTCAGGGACTCGTTCAGGCCGTGGTCCCAGTACTCGTAGGGCAGTGGGAAGTACGGGTCCCCGCCGCTGCTGCGGGGCGGCGTGTACGGGGTGCCCGAACCGTCCTCGCGGAGCTTGATGACGGTGGTCTTCCCCTCCCGGCCCCTCCTCCGCTCGATCAGCTTCAGGTCGGTGAGTACCTTCCAGGCCCGCGAGACGGTGGTCTGCCCGGACTTCTCGCCGTGATCGCCCACCGAGCGGGCCCATGTCGCCGCCCACTCGGTGACATCGAAGTCGCGGCTGCTCGTCACGGCGCTGACCAGCAGATAGAGGTCGAGCGCCCGCGTCCGGGACCGCCGGACGAGATCGTGGAGGGGGCCCGGAGCCGGGGCTCCCTTGGGGCCCTGCTGGAGGAATTCCCTGCGTATGGGGACGGCGCGGTTGGGGCGCGCCGAGCGCTCCAGAAGAAGGCGGATGGTGTCCTGCTGGGGCAGCGTTCCCGAGGGAACGGGAGAGGTTTCCGAAGGGCTTGTCGTCGCCATATGGCCATGCTGCCACGGATGGTGACGGCAATTCGGTGAGCGATTGGCACAACGCAGCGCGCTGAATCATCACTTCAGCGTGTGCCTTAGGAATTCCCCTATGAATTCTCGTAAGAATACAGCTAAGAAAGCATACGAAGGGCTGGTTGTAGGCGCCGACTTGCGGGGCGGTTCCCGGCGGTCGGCCGATCGGCAAAGGGCGGCAAGCCCGCTGGAGGCAGCCGACTCGACTTCTTCAACCGCCGGTGCCCCGCCCCGACTCCGCCCCGCCACCGTGACCGCTTCGCCTCCCTAACTCGCTTGCCGCCGAGATCGCATTCGATGGACGCTGAGGCATGCAAACTCTTCCGACCTTCGTCCTCGTCCACGGGGCGTTCGCCAACTCCTTCTCCTTCGCGCCGCTCCAGGCCGAACTCGGCCTGCTCGGGCACCGATCCGTCGCGGTCGACCTGCCGGGGCACGGCTTCGAGGCGACCTTCCCCGCCTCGTACCAGACGCCGCAGGACGCCGACGCGCTCGCGTCGGAGCCGGGCGGCATCAAGGACGTCACCCTCGCCGACGCCGTCGCCCGCGTCATCGCCGTTCTGGAGCGGGCCAAGCGGAACGGCCCGACCGTGCTCGTCGGCCACAGCCGCGGCGGCATCACCCTCACCGCGGTCGGCAACGCCCGGCCCGACCTCGTCGACCGCCTCGTCTACGTCTCCGCCTGGTGTCCGGTGGACCTCGATGTCGCCGGGTATTACGGCGAACCGGAGATGGCGGACGTCGATCCGCGCGCCATGGCGACGGCATTGGTCGGCGATCCGGCGGAACTCGGGCTGCTCCGCTGCAATTTCCGCACCGCGGACCCGGAGGCGCTCGGTGCACTGCGGCAGACCCTCGGCGTCGACCTCACCGACGACGAATTCCGCACCTTCCTGAACACCTTCCAGCCCGACGACAATCTCGACGGCGGATCCCTCGCCGACTGCGCGCGGGAGGCGACCTGGGGCCGCATTCCCAAGTCGTATGTGCGGCTGGCCGAGGACCTCGCCGTTCCGCTCGGTATGCAGGACCGGATGATCCGCGAAGGCGATGCCCTCACCCCCGGTAACCCGTTCGACGTCCATACGCTTCCGGGAGGTCATCTGCACTGGCTCGTTCACCCGGAGCCCGCCGCCGCACTCCTCGCGGGTCTCGCCGAGAGCTGACGTTCCTGCTGGTGACCGGCGGTGCGGGACAGGGACGCGCCGCCGGTCACCGGTGTCGCGGGGGAGGGGCGGAGCGGCTCCCGGATTACCGTTCAAATCCCTTGCGATATAGCGGAGTTGAGAATTTCAGGGCGTGGGAACCTTCGCCGGGGAAAGGGTCTCCCCGGCGCGCTGATTCCCTCCCGATTCCCTCCCGATTCCCTTCCGGTTCCCTTTCCGAGGGCGCGGAATCCGTCAGGGGCGCACGCGCGCGTAGGCAATCCGGGAATGCCGCCGATTGCTACGCCGACATGTCGGTCTCATGGCGGGCATATGCCAGGTCTGGTGCCCATGAGAGGGCGCGGATAAGACTGGCGATCGCACGTTTGTGCACTTCGCTCTTGTCCCGCCTTCCCGGAAAGCTCCACGGCTCATGCAGAAATTCCGCAGACCCGGCGCCCCCGCGGCCCGCCCCAGGAGGTGGCGCGCGTGCTGCGCCATGTGACGCGCAAGGCCGCGGGCTGGCTGGCGATGATCGTGGTGGCCACCAACGCCACCTATTTCCTGGCCAGTTGGTTTCTCGATCCGCGCGCCAACTTCCGGGACCTGCGGCCGGTCCGCACCGAGGAGCAGATCGACCGGGCCCTCGCGCCCTACAACCTGGACCCGCAGGTGCCGCTGGTGCACCGGTGGTGGGACTGGCTGACCTCCGTCGTCCTCCATTTCGACTGGGGGAAGTCCCCCACGGGTGTCGCCGTCAACGGCGAGATCGGCTACCGCGCCCTCGTCAGCGCCGAACTGGTCGTCCTCGCCACCCTCCTGTCCGTCCTGCTCGGCGTCGCGCTCGGTGTGTACACCGCCTCGCGGCAGTACGGCTGGGCCGACCGCGTCTCCCAGACCGTCTCCGTCGTGGTGCTGAACATCCCGACGTCCGTCGCCGCCCTCGCCGTGGTCTTCGTCGCCATCTGGCTCAACCAGCACGCCGGGCTGCACTTCCTCTACGTCGCCGGGGAGAACTCCCCGAACGTCGAGGGGCTGCTGCCCGTGATCGGCGACCGCCTCCTCCATCTGATCCTGCCGACCCTGACGCTGACCCTGATGGGATACGTCGGCTATCACCTGACGCAGCGGTCCCTGCTGCTCGACACGCTCCACGCCGACTACGTCCGCACCGCCCGCGCCACCGGACTCACCCGCGCCCAGGCGATCCGCCGGCACGCGCTGCGCACCGCGCTCATCCCGACCGCGACCTCCGTGGCGTTCAGCATCCCGGCGCTCTTCACCGGCGCCGTCATCACCGAGACGATCTTCGGCTGGAACGGCATGGGCCGCTACTTCCTGCAGACCATCGCCAAGAACGATGTGCACGGCACCGTCGCCACCGCGGCCTTCGCCGCCGCCCTCACCGCGGTCGGCGCGGTCCTCGCGGACCTCGCCACCGTCTTTCTCGACCCGAGAGTCCGGGTGAGCTGAGATGGCCACCGCCACCAAAACCGGCGCCCCCGCCCACCGCCTCGGCCGCCTCTACCTGCGGCGCTTCCTGCGCAACCGGCTCGCCGTCGCCGGCGTCGCGATCTTCGCCCTGCTGGTGCTGTTCAGCGCGTGCGGCGGACTCCTCACCCCGTACACCTACGCCGACACCGACTTCGCGGCGCTCACCCAACCGCCGAGCGCCACCCACTGGTTCGGCACCAACCAGGGCGGCAACGACGTCTACGCCTCCGCCGTGCACGGCCTCCAGCGGTCGCTGGTGATCGCGGTCAGCGTCTCCGTGCTCACCGTCACCGTCGCCGCGGTCATCGGCTCCGGCGCCGCGTACTTCGGCGGCCGGATCGAGCGGCTGACGCTCGCCGTCATCCACTTCCTGCTGGTCGTCCCCTCCTTCCTCATCCTCGCGCTGGTCTCCCACCGGCTCGCCGGGGACTGGCGGGTGCTGATCGTCGTGCTGACGGTCTTCGGCTGGATGTCCACCGCCCGCGTCATCTGGTCCGTCTCGACCTCGCTGCGCGAACGGGACTACGTGACGGCCGCGGAGTTCATGGGCGTCGGCGCGCTCCGCATCATCCGGCGCCACCTCATCCCCAACCTCGGCTCGCTGCTGATCGTCAATCTGACGCTCGGCGTGGTCACGACCGTCCTGAGCGAAACCGCCCTCTCCTTCCTCGGGTTCGGCGTCCAGACCCCGGACGTCTCGCTCGGCACGATGCTCGCCGACGGCGCGGGCACCGTCACGAGCGCCCCCTGGCTCTTCGCCTTCCCCGCGGGCCTGGTCGTCCTGCTCACCGTCTCGATGACCCTCATCGGCGACGGACTGCGCGACGCCCTCGACCCCACCTCCGTGACCGGCGCCGCTGGAGGCCGACGATGACCCGTACGACGACCCTGCCCCGCCCGGCACCGCGGCCCGGCACCACCACCCCCGTGCTCTCCGTACGGGACCTGCGGATCTCCTTCCCCTCCGAAGCCGGGACCGTCGAGGCGGTGCGCGGCATCTCCTTCGATCTGCTGCCGGGCCGCACCCTCGGCATCGTCGGCGAGTCCGGCTCCGGCAAATCGGCCACCGCGATGGGCGTCATGGGCCTGCTGCCGCCCACCGCCGACCTCACCGGACAGGTCCTGCTGAACGGCCGTGACCTGGTCGGACTCGGCGACAAGGCGCTCTCCGCGGTCCGCGGCGCCGACCTCGGCATGGTCTTCCAGGACCCGCTGTCCGCCCTCACCCCGATCTTCTCCGTCGGCCGGCAGCTCTCCGACGCCCTGCGCGTCCACCGGCGTCTGACGAAACGCGCCGCCTGGGACCGCGCCGTCGAACTCCTCGACCTCGTCGGCATCCCCGACCCGCACGAGCGCGCCCGCGCCTTCCCGCACGAGTTCTCCGGCGGCATGCGCCAGCGCGTCGTCATCGCCCTGGCCATCGCCAACGAACCGTCCGTCCTCATCGCCGACGAACCCACCACCGCCCTCGACGTCACCGTGCAGGCGCAGATCCTCGACGTGCTGCGGGTGGCCCAGCGGGAGACCGGCGCAGGCCTCGTCCTCATCACCCACGACCTCGGCGTCGTCGCAGGTCACGCCGATGACATCGCCGTGATGTACGCGGGCCGCATCGTGGAGCGCGCCGGCGTCCGGGAGCTGTTCGACCGGCCGGTGATGCCGTACACCGCCGGGCTGCTCGCCGCCGTCCCCACCGTGGACAGCGGGGAGCGCCGCCCGCTGATCCCCATCGGCGGCGAGCCGCCCGCCCTCGTCGATCCGCCGGCCGGCTGCGCCTTCGCGAGCCGCTGCCGCGTCGCCGTCGACGCCTGCCGCACCACCGACCCCGCACTGCGCGACGTCCCCGGCCACGGACAGGCCGCCTGTCTGCGCGCCGACGAGGTCGCCGACGGCACGCTGGACCCCGCCGGGAGCGCACCGGAGGAGATCTCCGGCGCCGCGCGGACCGCGCCCGGAGAGGTGGTGCTCCGCGTCGAGGACCTCGTCAAGACCTTCCCCGTCACCAAGGGCGCCGTCCTGCGGCGCCGGGTCGGCACGCTGCACGCCGTCAACCGCGTCAGCTTCGAGCTGCGCGCCGGGGAGACCCTGGGCCTGGTCGGCGAGTCCGGCAGCGGCAAGACCACCACGCTGCTGGAGATCCTGCGGCTCAAGCGGCCCGAGGGCGGCCGCATCGAGATCGCCGGAACCGACGTCGCGGGCGCCGGGGCGCGCGTGCGGGAGCTGCGGCGGGACGTCCAGATCGTCCTCCAGGACCCGCTGGGCGCCCTCGACCCGCGGCTGCCGGTCCACCATCTGCTCGCCGAACCCCTCCAGGCCATCGGCGCCGACCGGGCCACGATCGATGCCCGCGTCCCCGAACTCCTGCGCCTGGTCGGGCTGGACGGCGCGGTGAGTGACCGCTTCCCGGCCGCGCTCTCCGGCGGCCAGCGCCAGCGCGTCGGCATCGCCCGGGCGCTGGCCACCGAGCCGAAACTCCTCGTCCTCGACGAACCGCTCTCCGCCCTCGACGTCTCCGTACAGGCCGGAGTGATCAACCTGCTGGCGCGGCTGCGGCGGGAACTCTCCCTCGCCACCCTCGTCGTCGCCCACGACCTGGGCGTCGTCCGCTACCTCTCGGACCGCATCGCCGTGATGTACCTCGGCCACCTCGTCGAGACCGGCCCCACCGAGGCGCTCTTCGCTAACCCCCGCCACCCGTACACCAAGGCGCTGCTCTCCGCCGTCCCGGTGCCCGACCCGGAGCGCGAACGCGCCCGCGAGCGGGTGGTCCTGGAGGGCGAGCAGCCGAGCGCCACCCGGCTGCCCGAGGGCTGCGTCTTCGTGGACCGCTGCCCGCTGTATCGCCTCGCCGGTGCGGACCTGCGCCGCCGCTGCCGCACCGAACGCCCGGCCCCGGCCGAGGCCGGCGGCGCCCCCGGCCACCGCTACGCCTGCCACGCCGGCTGACCCCGAACCCTCTCTCGCCCGCCCCGAAACACAGAAGGAACCCCGCCGCCATGCGCGCAAGACTGGTCCTGCCCACCGCCCTCGTCGCCGCCGTCTCCGTCGCCGCCACCGCCTGCCAGGCGCCCGCCGCGAAGGTCACCACCGACGGCCCCAGGACCGCGTCGGCCGCCGTCGACTACAACCCGCAGCCCTACGACAAGATCAAGGACGGCGGCACCTACACCACCGCCGGCACCTTCGACGACCAGGGCAACCCGTTCAACGTCAACGCCACGCTGACCGCCGCCCGCGTCTGGAGCTGGTACAACGCCGACGCGATCACCTACTCGCCCGCGGGCGAGGTGCGGTACAACCCCGACTACTACAGCGACGTGAAGGTCACCGTCGACGGCGGCGACCAGAAGGTCGTCCTCACCCTCAACCCGAAGGCCACGTTCAACGACGGCACCCCCATCGACTGGCGGGCGATCGAGGCCACCTGGAAGGCCAACAACGGCTCCGACAAGGAGTACGCCGCCGCGTCCACGGACGGCTACGACCGGATCACCGCCGTCGAGCGCGGCAAGGACGCCAAGCAGGCCGTCATCCGCTTCAAGGGCGTCAACCCCGCCTGGCCCGCCCTCTTCAGCACCTTCCTGCACCCGAAGGCGGCCACCGTCGGGAACTTCAACACGGCGTACGTGAAGAAGGCCCACCCGGAGTGGGGCACCGGACCGTACACCGTCGGCAGCTGGGACACCCACTCCGGCAACATCACCTTCGTCCGCAACCCCGGGTGGTGGGGGAAGAAGGGCAAGCTCGACAAGCGCGTCTACGTCAATCTGGAGTCGACGGCGGCGGTCAACGCCTTCAAGAACGGTCAGCTCGACTACACCTCGGCCGTCGACGCGGAGAGCCTCAAGCAGCTCAAGGGCCTGAAGGGCACCGAGATCCGCAGCGGCGGCAGCCCCTTCGAGTACTCGCTGAACGTCAACACCAGGTCCCCGATCCTCGCCGACAAGGCCGTCCGCAAGGCCGTCATCGAGTCCGTCGACCGCCCGCAGATCGCCCGCATCCAGTTCCAGGGCCTCGACTACAAGGAGCCGCTGCCCGGCTCGGCCGTGCTCTACAGCTTCCAGAAGGGGTACGAGGACAACGTCGCCGCCGCGGTGAAGTACGCACCCGGCGACGCGCCCAAGACCCTCGACGCCGCGGGCTGGAAGCCCGGTCCGGACGGCATCCGCGTCAAGGACGGCAAGAAGCTGGAGATCGGCTACACCCTCCTCGGGGACGACCCGCTCGGCAAGGCCACCGCGGGGGCGCTGGCCGCCATGCTGAAGCCCGCCGGTATCCACCTCGTGATCAAGAAGGGCGACGACGCGGACTTCGCCAAGATCCTCAACGAGCGCCGCTTCGACCTGATCCTCTCCGGCAACCGCTCGATGGACCCGTTCGGCGCCCGCTACCTCTGCGACTTCTACTGCACGGGCCGCGACTCCAACCTCACCGGCGCCGGCACCCCCGCCCTCGACAAGGAGATCCGCGCCACGTCCGCCATCGCCGACCTCACCGAGCAGGCGGCCGCGGTCAACAAGGCCGAGCGGAAGGCGCTGGCGCAGTACGCCTTCCTGCCGCTCTTCAGCGGCCCCTCGACCTACGGCGTGAAGAAGGGCCTGGCCAACGTCGGCGCGACGATTTTCCACAGCCCGCTGCCGGAGACGGTCGGCTGGCAGAAGTGACGCCCGTGGGCCCCCGCCCCGCGCCGGTCGCGCGGGGCGGAGGCCCGTGGTCCGGCGGGCGGGCGGCCCCGGGGGAGCGGTGGCGGTCCCACCGGAAGCGGCGGTGAGCGCCGCGGCACCTACTCCGACGAGCTGAGCGCCCCCTCCTCGACGGCACCGGAGCGCAGCCCCGCGGTCCACTTCTCCTCGATGCGGCCGAACTTCCAGACGGCGAGCGCGACCACCCAGGTGGCGAAGAAGAGGCCGACGATGACGAAGCCGACGAGGTTGAGGTCGAGCCCGGCGATCCAGTCCCAGAAGAAGCCGTGCAGACCGAGCTTGTCGGCGAGCAGACCGAGGAGTTCGACGGTGCCGATGAGCAGGGCGACCGCGACGGAGAGCCCGGTGATGGTGAGGTTGTAGTAGACCTTGCGGACCGGCTTGGAGAACGCCCAGCCGTAGGCGAAGTTCATGAACGAGCCGTCGATGGTGTCCAGCAGGCTCATCCCCGCCGCGAACAGCACCGGCAGGCAGAGGATGGCGTACCAGGGCAGCCCGGAGGCGGCGCCGGACCCGGCCAGCACCAGCAGCGCGATCTCGGTCGCGGTGTCGAAGCCGAGGCCGAATAGCAGGCCCAGCGGGTACATCTGCCACGGCTTGGTGATCGACTTCATGACGCGGCCGAGCAGCCGGTTCATGAACCCGCGGTTGTTGAGCTGCTCCTCCAGGGCGTCCTCGTCGAACGACCCGGCCCGCATCCGCCGGAAGACCCGCCAGATGCCGACGAGGATGACGAGGTTGACCGCGGCGATGACGTAGAGGAAGACCCCGGAGACGGTGGTGCCGATCAGCCCGGTGATCTCGTGCAGCCGGGAGCCGTCGTCCCGCACCGGCCCGGCGAGCGTCTTCACCCCGAGCGACAGCAGGAACGCCAGCCCGAAGACGACGCTGGAGTGCCCCAGCGAGAACCAGAAGCCGACCGACAGCGGACGCTTCCCCTCACCCATGAGCTTGCGGGTGGTGTTGTCGATGGCGGCGATGTGATCGGCGTCGAAGGCGTGGCGCATGCCCAGCGTGTACGCGGTGACCCCGATGCCGATCCCGAAGGTCTTGGTGCCCAGGCTGTAGTGCTCCGGCGCCACGATGGCGACCAGCGTGAACCACCCGATGACGTGCAGGGCGACGATGAACGAGGCCATGCCCGCCATCCGGCCCCACTCGGCGCGGGTCATCGAACGGGCGATGCGCTGACGACGGGTGAGCGCGGTACCGGCCGCGGACGGGGACGTGGGCATGGACACTGCTTTCTTCCGAAGGACGTACCCTTCCACATTCCTGCGGGTCGGTTTTACCTGCAACCAATGTGCAGTAAAGCTTCGGTCCGGCTCCCTCCGGCGAAATCCGCCGCCGGCCGACCGTGATCGACACCGGATTTCCCTGTCCGGCGTCCATTTCGCGGCGCCGCACTCTCATGGCGGCGGCACCCGAAAGACGCTGCGCACGGGGATGAACAGGCACACACAATCCCGACGCGGGAAACCGCCCGGGCTGTCGGTTCCGGCTCGGGTGGATGGTGCAGGATGGGCCGCGGATGTGGTGCGATGTGTACCGCACCCGGCGGTGTTTGTATGTTTATCCCTGGAATTGGTCGATGTGGATATTGCGTCAGGCAGTGCCCCCACGGATGAGGTGAAGCGGTGAACGGCCCCGATGCCACCGATGAGCAGTGGGAAGGTCTGGCCGAGGTCGTCCCGCTGCGTAGCGGCAGTGAATGGCCTTCCTGGCCGGATCACCGCGCGCTCCCCGATGACGATCCGACCGAGGAGAGCCGCCGCTTCGTCGTGATCCGGGTGCAGACCTTCGCGGACGCCCGCGAGGTCGCCGAGTACCTGATGGCGCAGATCCCCGTACTGCTGGATCTCAGCAGCGCCGACGCGGATGTCGCCAAGCGCATCCTGGATTTCTCCAGCGGCGTCGTCTTCGGGCTGGCCAGCGGAATGCACCGCGTGGACACCAATGTCTTCCTGCTCGCGCCCCCGGGAACGGAGGTCGCGGAACCGGTCGCGGGTGGCGTCCCTCATTCGTAGGAAGAGCCGACGATGTAACGGTTCTCCGGCGAGTGCCCCGTGGGACCCTGCATAGCGTCGAGCTATGCATAGCGACAGCGCGCGTCCCGCGCTCACCGAGTTACGGCTCTCCGCCTTCCGCAACCACCGGGGCGTCAGCCTCCCGTTGAGCCCCGTCACCCTGCTGACCGGCCCGAGCGGCAGCGGCAAGACCGGGGCGCTCCAGGCGTACGGCATCCTCGCCCGGCTCGGCGCAGGGGAACGGCTCGCGGACGCGCTGGCCTCGGTCCCCGGCGGCGCCCCGGCGTGCGTACCGGCCGACGCGCGCCCCGACGAACAAGGTCGCCGGGGTTTTCGCATCGGCTGCACCGTCGACGGTCCGGCCGGGCCGGTCCACCTCGATCTGGCCGTCCAGACCGAGCCCGATCTGCGGATCGCCGGGGAACGGCTGACCGGCGGCGGCGCCACCTTGCTCACCACCGCCCTGACGGATCCGGACCGCCGCGCCGTGCAGGCCGCCTGGCACACGGCGGGCGCCGCGCCCGTCACCCGCGCACCGCTGCCGGACGATCGCCTCGGCACCCCGCTGTTGCCGCTCCGCGTCGCGGGCAAGACCGCCGGCCAGCGCCTGGTGCTGGCCGCCGCGGAGCAGGTCGTGGTGGCGCTCAGGTCGGTGTTCCGGTGCGATCCGCGGCCGGAGGCGATCCGCGGCGAGCGGTCCGCCCTCGGGCACGCCGGAACCGCCCGGCCCGGGGGCGCACCGGACGGCCGTGCCGCCCAAGGGCGACACGCCGCCGTCCGCTCGGGCACGGCGAGGCGGATCGCGGGCGGCACCGCCCTGGACAACCCGGCGGACGAGGCGCGGTTGCGGCCCTCCTGCGACAACCTGTCGGCGGTCCTGGAGCGGATGGCCGAGGAGCGCGCACGGTGCCACGCCGGTCTGGCGGTGGCGCTACGGGCCGCCTCCGCGGGGGCGGCCGAGGGGCTGCGCACCGTGCCCCGGCAGCCGGACCGGCGTTCGGCGGACGACGGGCGGAGCGGCGCCGGTCCGGCGCCGGGCCCGGTGACGCCCGGGGGCGGGACGGCCGGTTCGACGGGCATCCAGGCCGTCTTCGACCGGGGGCGCCCGGACGCGATGCCCCTGGACCGGCTCGGCGACGGCGAACTGCGCTACCTGGGGCTCGCCGTGGTGCTGCTCACCGGGCCCTGGGCGCTGGCGATGGACCCGGTGGCGGAGATCCCGGAAGCCCGCCAGCAGCTGACGGTGGTCGCGGACGGCGCGGACCGCTGCATGGACGCCCGGCAGGCGGCCGAGCTGATGGCGCTGGCCGTACGGATGGCGGACCGCGGCCGGGTGCGGCTCCTGGGGACGGTGCGGGATCCGGCAGCCGCCGACGGACTGCCCGGGGTGCGGGTGCTACACCTGGGGGCATGAGTGAAGATCTCCACACCCTCCAGCGGCGACTGGCCGCATTCGCCGCCGCACGGGACTGGCAGCAGTACCACAACCCCAAGAACCTGGCGGCGGCGCTCAGCGTCGAGGCGTCCGAACTGGTCGAGATCTTCCAGTGGCTGACCCCTGAGCAGTCGGCCGCGGTGATGGCCGAACCGGCCTCCGCGCACCGCGTGGAGGACGAGGTCGCGGACGTCCTCGCCTATCTGCTGCAGTTCTGCGAGGCCCTGGGGATCGACGCCCTGACGGCCCTGGCGGCGAAGATCGAGCGCAACGAGTCCCGCTTCCCCGCGGTACGCGACGCCCGGCCGGACCGCGACCGTACGGCGGACGGCACTTCGGACGGCACTTCGGACGGGCCCGGCGGGGCGGATTCCGCCTCCTGAGCTTCGTCCTGCGGTTCCCCGCCGTTCCCCGAGGGCGCCCGTCCGCGGGGCAGAAACAAGGGGAGGGCCGGGTGGCGCCTCCTTGCGCGAGAGGAGTGAGGACGGCCGGCCCCGCTCGGGACCGGCCGTCCTCACTGCCGGGTGGCCGGTTCGGACGGACGCGCGGGACGCTTTCGGGCGTTCCGCCGGAGCCGGGCCGACGTCCGCGGTGAGTGATGCGCCGCCTCTCGTGACGGAACGGGACGCCGTGCCGTCCGGGGCCGAAGGGGCGGCCGCGATCCAGCGGCACGTCGGATCGCGAGGGGGAGACCGTGACGGAAGTGACCAGAGAGACTCGGGCATGCCATAAGTCACTCTCCGGAGTCATGGATCTCTCCACATCGCCTTGGTTGTCCACAGATCTGCGAATTCCCCTGGCGTTTTTGGGTGTTCACCCTCACTCTGGGTAGTGGAAGAGTGTGGGGTGAGACGGATGACGACGAAGGGAGGAACGCGCATGGACGCGGTGCGGATCATCGCGGCCAGTCGGCGCGGTCTGGCGGAGGCGAGCACGGTGCGCGAAGTGGTCGTCGAGGCGTGGCAGGCGCAAGCCCTGGCCGAGGCGGTCGGGAGCCATCTCGCGATATTCGGCCCGTACGAAGTGCGGTCCCGGGCGCGCGGCTTGGGCGATGCGGGCGGGCGCTTCAGCGGGGGACTGCTGTGCACGGTGGCGGGGGCGGGCGGCCTGCGGGCGGCCCGGCTGACCGAAGTGAAGGACGTCAGAGCCGCGTTGACGGGCCTGAGCGGACTGCTGAGAGAGGTCTGCGAGGTGCTGGTGGGCATCGTCTGCACGGCGGACGAGGAAGGCATGTACTGGACCTGCGTCGAGGTGATGGACTCCGCGGACGAATCGCGTGACCGCATAGCCGGAATACTCGAAAAGCTGGAGGTGCGCGACCGCGACCTCGCCTGAGACGCGGCGCTGCGGACCGGCCGTCTCCTCCTGGCCCTCCGCAGACCTGATGCCCTCGGCCGTTCGTTCCCGGCCCTCCGCAGGCCCGCCGGCCCGGCCGTTCGCTCCGGCCCTTGGTCGGCCCGGTCCCATCGGACCGCTCCCGGCGGCGCCGGACCCGCATTCCCCGCTGTGACGTCCGCCGCGGCAGGCCGACGCCGCAGGAGAACGCGCCCATGGCCTTGCCGATGGCTCCTTCCGTTCGCCGGATGCTTCGATCCGGGGCGCGCGGTCCGCGGCGACGGTTCCACGGGGGCTGAGCGTGCAGGATGGAGGCATGGATCTGCGTATTTTCACGGAGCCTCAGCAGGGGGCTTCCTACGACACCCTTCTCACCGTCGCCAAGGCCACCGAAGACCTCGGCTTCGACGCCTTCTTCCGCTCCGACCACTACCTCGCGATGGGCAACTCCGACGGCCTGCCCGGCCCGACGGACGCCTGGATCACCCTGGCCGGTCTCGCCCGTGAGACGCGCCGCATCCGCCTCGGCACCCTGATGACCGCCGGCACCTTCCGCCTGCCCGGTGTGCTGGCGATCCAGGTCGCCCAGGTCGACCAGATGTCCGGCGGCCGCGTCGAACTGGGCCTGGGCGCGGGCTGGTTCGAGGAGGAGCACAAGGCGTACGGCATCCCCTTCCCCAAGGAGAAGTTCGCCAGGCTGGAGGAGCAGCTCGCGATCGTCACCGGCCTGTGGGGCACCGCGCCGGGCGAGGAGTTCTCCTACGACGGCACGCACTACCAGCTGACGAAGTCGCCCGCGCTGCCCAAGCCCGCCCAGCACAAGGTCCCGGTGCTGATCGGCGGCCACGGGGCGACGCGTACGCCGCGGCTCGCCGCGCAGTACGCCGACGAGTTCAACATCCCGTTCGCCTCGCTCCAGGACACCGAGCGTCAGTTCGGCCGGGTGCGGGCGGCGGCCGAGGCAGCCGGACGCAAGGGCGACGACCTGGTGTACTCCAACGCCCTCGTCGCCTGCGTCGGCAAGGACGACGCCGAGGTGGCGCGCCGCGCGGCGGCCATCGGGCGGGAGGTGGACGAGCTGAAGGCCAACGGCCTGGCCGGCTCGCCCGCCGAGGTCGTCGACAAGATCGGGCGGTACGCCGAGATCGGCGCCTCCCGCGTCTACCTCCAGATCCTGGACCTGGACGATCTGGACCACCTGGAGTTGATCTCCGCCCAGGTGCAGTCGCAGCTCGGCTGAGCCCGGCGATTGCCGCACCGGGCGCGGAACCGGCGCGCGGCACGCAGACGAGGCGCCGAGGGCCGTCGGACCGTGCGGGCGAACCGCTGGCCCGACGGCCCTTGTGTTGCCCCGGACTTCAGGGCCCGCGCCGGGGCTGCCGTCAGACGCAGCGGCGGAGACGGCCGGTCGTCGGGGCGCGGATCCGGGCGCGGACATGACGGCGTAACCGTCCGCCGAGGCGGTGGGGGAGACCGGGACGGGCGGCTGGACCGCGCGGGCGATTTGCCGAGGCCGCCGATATGAGGCTTTGCCGTAATTGCCGTCAACTCGACGCCTCTCCGGGGGCGGTGTCCGAGGCCGCGTGGCGCCATGTTGACGACGGCTCGGAGGAGGGCAGCGGTACGCCGGTGGCCCCGGGCGCCGTAGCGGAATCCCGCCGGGCGGTACGGCGGGGCCCGGCGGGGGCGTTCCGGATCCCGTGCGGGAGAGGGACGGGCGGGACGGCCGAGGCGATCGGAATCGGCCACGGGGGGAGTCCGCCGGCGACTCGCGAACGGGGCGGTCCGGACGGCCTGTCAGACCTCGGGGCGTCGCACACCGTCCGCGTGCGGCCGTCGCGCAAGCCGGCTTCCTGGCTCTGTCCGGGAGCCGTCCGAGGCGCGTTCGCTTCGTCGCCACTGAAAAGATCCCGGCGCTCGCGGCGTCCCGCCGGTGCGCCGACCGGGCGGGCGCCGGCGCCGGAGCGCGAGGGCCGCAGCGGTCGGCGGCCCGGGGCGTAGAGGCGGCGCGCTGCCCGCTGCCCACGCGGTGCGCGGCGCGAACAGCGGAGCGGTGCGCGCCTGCCCGGCGTGCGGTTCCGCCGATGCGCCCCGACGCGGAACAGCCCGCGGCGCCGCCGGGGCGGGCCGGACCCGGAAGCCGCCGGGACCGCCCGGCTCGGCGCTTCGGCTCACGCCTCCGGGGGCGCACCCCGGCACGCGCCCGGCCGAACGCCGACCCCGCTCCCGGATCAGGGAACACCCCGACGTGTCCCCGAGCCGTACCCCCACTTCTCCCCCGAATCGCGCGGGCGGCGTTCGCCGCGGGGCGGAAGCGGCCAAGATGGAGAGATGGGATTCCAAGTCGATTCCGAGGCCGGGCGGCTGCGCCGCGTCATCCTGCACCGTCCCGATCTGGAGCTGAAGCGGCTGACGCCGACCAACAAGGACGCGCTCCTCTTCGACGATGTGCTGTGGGTGCGCCGGGCGCGGGCGGAGCACGACGGGTTCGCCGATGTGCTGCGCGACCGCGGGGTGGCGGTGCATCTCTTCGGCGATCTGCTGGCCGAGACGCTCGCCCTGCCCGTCGCGCGCGAGCTGGTCCTGGACCGCGTCTTCGACGAGAAGGAGTACGGCCCGCTCGCCACCGACCACCTGCGGGCCGCGTTCGATGCGCTGCCGGTCACGGAGCTGGTCGAGGCGCTGGTCGGCGGCATGACGAAGCGGGAGTTCCTGGAGCGGTACCCGGAGCCGACATCGGTCCGCTTCCATGTGATGGAGCTGGACGACTTCCTGCTGGGCCCGCTGCCCAACCACCTCTTCACCCGTGACACCTCCGCCTGGGTCTACGACGGGGTGTCGGTCAACGCCATGCGCTGGCCGGCCCGGCAGCGCGAGACGGTGCACTACGAGGCGATCTACACCCACCATCCGCTCTTCCGGGACGAGGATTTCCGGATCTGGTCGCAGGGCCAGGCCGACTACCCGTCCACCATCGAGGGCGGTGACGTGCTGGTGCTGGGCAACGGCGCGGTGCTCATCGGGATGAGCGAGCGGACCACTCCGCAGGCCGTCGAGATGCTGGCCCGGGGGCTCTTCGCCGCCGGATCGGCCCGCACCATCGTGGCGCTGGACATGCCCAAGAGACGCGCCTTCATGCACCTCGACACGGTCATGACCATGATCGACGGCGACACCTTCACGCAGTACGCCGGGCTCGGCATGCTCCGCTCGTACACCATCGAGCCGGGCGGCGGCGAGGGCGACCTCAAGGTCACCGACCACCCGCCGGAGCACATGCACCGCGCGATGGCGGCGGCGCTGGGGCTGAGCGACATCCGGGTGCTCACCGCCACCCAGGACGTCCACGCCGCCGAGCGGGAGCAGTGGGACGACGGCTGCAACGTCCTCGCGGTGGAGCCGGGCGTGGTGGTCGCCTACGAGAGAAACGTCACGACCAACACCTTCCTGCGCAAGCGCGGCATCGAGGTCATCACCATCCCGGGCAGCGAACTGGGCCGTGGCCGGGGCGGCCCGCGCTGTATGAGCTGTCCGGTGGAGCGCGACGCCATACCGGGCGGCTGAGGCAGGCGGACGGCGGGCGGACGGCGGCCGCCGCCGGGCCACGGCGGGAGGAGGGGCCGGGTCGGCACCGGCTCTGACCCGGTCGTATCCTCGCCCGGTTCCGGGTCCGAACCGGGCGCGTCCCGGTCCGCTCCGGGGCCGCCCGCACCGCTCCCGGCAGACCGCCGTACGGCGCGCCGGGGCGGTCCGGGTATCCCACTCCTGAATAGTGATGCGAATGCTCGTATACACTTCCAGAGTTGTTGTCCGAAACACCCCTCGTGCCCCGATGCCGTGAACCAGGAGTCACCATGGCGATAGATCTCACCGGCCGCCACTTCCTCAAGGAGCTGGACTTCACCGCCGAGGAATTCCGCGGGCTGGTCGACCTGGCGGCCGAGCTGAAGGCCGCCAAGCGCGCCGGGACCGAGACCCAGCGGCTGCGCGGCCGCAACATCGCCCTCATCTTCGAGAAGACCTCGACCCGCACCCGCTGCGCCTTCGAGGTCGCCGCCGCAGATCAGGGCGCCTCGACCACTTACCTCGACCCGTCCGCCTCACAGCTGGGCCACAAGGAGTCCGTCCGCGACACCGCGCGCGTGCTCGGGCGGATGTTCGACGGCATCGAGTTCCGGGGCAGCTCGCAGACGGACGTCGAGGAGCTGGCCGCGTACGCCGGCGTCCCGGTGTTCAACGGCCTGACCGACGACTGGCACCCCACCCAGATGCTCGCCGACGTCCTCACCGTCGTCGAGCACGGCGGCGGCCGCCCGCTGTCCGGCACTGCCTTCGCCTACCTCGGCGACGCCCGCTCCAACATGGGCAACTCCTACCTCGTCACCGGCGCCCTGCTCGGTATGGACATCCGGATCGTGGCGCCGCGCCTGCTCTGGCCGTCCGACGAGGTCGTGGCGCAGGCCGAGGCGCTCGCCGCGGCGAGCGGCGCCCGCATCACGCTCACCGAGGACGTCGCCGAGGGCGTGCGCGGCGCCGACTTCGTGACCACCGACGTCTGGGTCTCCATGGGTGAGCCCAAGGAGGTCTGGGACGAGCGGATCGCGCTGCTCGCCCCGTACGCCGTGACCATGGACGTGCTGCGGGCCACCGGCAAGCCGGACGTGAAGTTCCTGCACTGCCTGCCCGCCTTCCACGACCTGGGCACCTCGATCGGCCGGGAGATCCACGCCCGCCACGGCCTGACCTCGCTGGAGGTCACCGACGAGGTCTTCGAGTCCCCGCACTCCGTCGTCTTCGACGAGGCGGAGAACCGCATGCACACCATCAAGGCCGTCCTCGTCGCCACCCTCGGCGGCTGACGACCGCCGCCCGCGGGGTGCGCCCGGCGCACCCCGCACCGCATACCCATACGTACAAATGGGCGATCATGCAGTCATAGCGGTTACCATCGACCGCTCACGGGTTCCCGGCCCACCCGGCCGCACCCCGTTTCTGCCCGCCGGACTCGACCAGCCCCGGCAGCGCGCCCCGCACCACCAGAGATGAGAACCACCCCATGCGCCCGTCCGCAGCCCCCCGCCCGTCCCAGGCGCGGCGCGCACCGCTCGCCGCCCGCCCCGGACTGCGCATCAAGTCCCCCGATGCGCTCCTCGCCGAATCGGGCACGGACCTCGACGGCAACGGCCTCACCCGCAGCATGGGGCTCTTCCAGGTCGTCTGCTTCGGCATCGGCGCCATCGTCGGCACCGGCATCTTCGTCGGCCTCTCCGACACCGTCGCCCACGCCGGCCCCGCCGTCCTCATCTCCTTTGTGCTCGCCGCGCTGACCTGCGTCTTCACCGCCTTCTCCTTCGCCGAGCTGGGCGGCGCGATACCGGTGTCCGGCAGCTCGTACTCCTACGCGTACGCCACCCTCGGCGAGCGGACCGCGTTCCTCGTCGGCTGGTGTCTGCTGCTGGAGTACGGCGTCTCGGTCTCGGCGGTCGCGGTCGGCTGGGGCCAGTACCTCAACGAACTGCTCGGCAGCCTCGTCGGCTGGCAGCTGCCCGCCGCGCTCGCCAGCCCGCCCGGCGACGGCGGCATCGTCAACATCCCGGCGGTCGTCGTCATGCTGCTCGCCGCGACGCTGCTGGTGCGCGGCATCCGGGAGAGCGCCCGGGCCACCGCCGCCATGGCCGTCCTGAAGATCGTGGTGCTGCTGCTGTTCTGCGGCATCGCCCTGACCGCCTTCCGCGACGGCAACCTCACGCCGTTCGCGTCCGAGGGCGTCGCCGGGATCACCTCGGGCGCCTCCGTCGCGTTCTTCTCGTACATCGGCTTCGACGCGATCACCACCGCCGGTGAAGAGGTCAAGAACCCGCGGCGGAACATCCCGCTCGCGATCATGATCTGCATCGGCGTGGTCACCGTGCTGTACTGCCTGGTCGCCCTCAGCGCGATCGGCGCGCTCTCCGCCGGGGACGTCGCCGACAAGCCCGCCGCGCTCTCGCTGATCGTCAACCACGTCACGCACTCCGCCGTCGGCGGCGGGGTGATCGCCTTCGGCGCGGTCGTCGCCATCGCCTCCGTCGTCCTGGCGGTCATGTACGGCCAGACCCGCATCCTGATGTCGATGTCGCGTGATGGCTTGATCCCTGGGGTCTTCGCCCGGATCTCGCCCCGCACCGCCACGCCCGTCGCCAACACCTGGATCGTCGCCATCGTCTTCGCCGTCCCCGCGGCCGTCGTCCCGCTGGACGTGGTGATGAACCTGACCACCATCGGCACCCTGTCGATCATGGCCGTGGTGAACATCAGCGTCATGGTGCTGCGCCGCACCCGCCCCGGTCTCGCCCGCCGCTTCCGGGTCCCGCTCTTCCCGCTCAGCCCGATCCTGGGCATCGCGTTCAGCATCTATCTGATCTACGGCACCGGCCGCGCGACCTGGCTGGAGTTCGGCGGATTCCTCGTCGTCGGCGCGATCGTCTACGCCTGCTACGGACGCCGCCACTCCCGTCTGCGGACCGCCCCGGAAACGGCGCCGGACGCGGCGGGGGCGCAGCCCGCCGACGAGGCGCACCGCTCGGAGCCCGCACCCCTGAGCTGACCCGTAGGGGCCGGGGCCGCCCCGCGGGCGGTCGCCGGGCCCCGGGGCGGGGGGCTCAGACCGCGGTGCGGGCGTCGCTGCCGCGCGGCTCCAGATGGCTCAGCGCGCCCGGCGTCGCGATCCCCGGCAGGGTGTGCTTCCACAGTGTGGTGACCCGCTCCGGCAGATCGACGCGATCGCTCGCCGCCAGCGAGAACAGCTGAACGCCGAAGTACGACGCGACGAAGAACTCCGCCGCCGCCTCAAGTGAGATGCCGGGCAGCAGCTCGCCGATCTCCCGGGCGTCGGTGAAGATCTTCACGAGGAGATCGATCCACGCCTGGTACGGCACCAGCGGCTCCTCGCTGAACGTCGTCTCCAGCGCGATGCGGGTACCGGCCTGGAGCAGCGCGTCGTCCCGCAGCGCCACCGCCAGCTGGTGCGTGAAGTCGATCGCGTCCTGGAGCCGGGAGGCGCTGACCTTCTGATCGAAGTGCAGCGTCTGTTCCATGATCACCGCACGGGCCAGCTCGTGCTTGGAGGAGAAGTGGAAGTACAGCGCGCCCTTGGTGACACCGGCCCGCTGGATGATCTCCGCCATCGTCGCGGCCTCGTACCCGCGGACACCCATCACCTGCGCCGCCGCCTCAAGGACCGCACGTCGTGTGCGCACTGCGCGTTCCTGCTTGACCACCGTTCGCCCTCCGTATGCTCTCGTGGAGTTGTTGTGCCCGAGTGCGCCCGTCGCACGTGGCCGGGGTCTCGTTCCGCATCATAAGGATCCAACTGCTCGGTCCGGCCCGGGAATCGGCGTCGGCCCGTGCCTCACGGAGCGCGAGCGCCACACCGGGCAGCCGCCGACCGCCCCGCCGATCATCGCCGGAGCCCGCGTGCCGCACGGCTCGCCAGCCCGCTCGGCGCGGCGCGCTCCCGCCTCGCCGAGATGGTCGCCGCCGCCCCCGGGACCTGCGCAAGTACCGGCCGGTACGCGGGAGATGACCGTGGTCGTGGCGGTGCGGGCCCGGCTCGTGGGCCTCCGGCCGGCCGTGTCGGCGCTCCGTTCGCGCGGTGCGCGGCGGGGCGCGGTCGTCGGTGGGGCGGACGCCGAACCGTACAGCCGGTTGACGCACGGTGAAACTGTCCGGCACTCCTGGGGTTGGCGGGAATTCGTCGCCGCCGGTCTCGACCGGGTGAAACGCCTCGAACGGGACGGGGTGCCCGGGGCGGGCCGTGTCCGGCGGTTGCGGGCCGCCGCGCGGTTCAGCCGGCGGCGGGGGCCGGGACGGGCGCGGGGGCGTCCGGGAGCAGCGTCCAGACGTCGGCCAGCGCCGCCTCCGTCCACCAGGCGGGGTCCTCGTAGCCGAGGTGCAGCAGGCCCACCACGACCGAGGTCAACAGCTGGGCGGTGCGGCGCGGTTCGGTTTCCGATCGCGAAGCGCCGCCGGCCCCGCCGGTCATCGCCTTGTCGAGGAAGAGCGCGTACCAGCGCCGCTCCAGGGAGGTGATCTCCAGCCCGGGCGCGGTCTCGGGACGCAGACGCAGCCCCGCGCGCAGCACCGGATCGCTCTCCACCCGCAGGAACAGCTCCGCGGCGAAGTCCTGTACGGCGGTGCCGATCGGCTGCGGTGAGCGGATCAGCTCCTCCTCGATCCGCTGCAGGGTGCCGAGCGCCGTGTCGTGCACCGCGAGGGTCAGATCGTCCTTGGAGGTGAAGTGGAAGTAGAGCGCGCCCTTGCTCAGCCGGGCCCGCCGGCTGATCTCGACCATCCCGGCCGCGGCCACCCCTTTCTCCAGGAAGGTCTCGGCGGCCGAGCGGATGAGCGCCTGGCGGCTCTGGATGGCGCGATGCTGCGTGGGCACGGTGTCCGTCCCGTCTCTAGTGCGGCTGCGAGCTGGCAGGACAGTCTACTGAGAAAACCAACCATGCGGTTCTGTATGGCCTTCCGGAATGGCCGGTATGGAGTGCGTGGCGTCGCATAACGTTCGCCCGCCCGGCCGCCGAAAAATGGTTGAACGGCCCACGATTTCCTTGTGAGGCCTGGGATCACGCGGGCGGAACGCTTCTGGGACGGGAGTGCATTGACAAACAGCGCAGACGGTTTTTAAATCTGCGAAGGCGGTAAACGGGATCCTCCTCTTCCGTGGTGACCGCCACGGCGGTGGCGCACCGCACCGGGACAGCGGTGTGCCACGGAGGACCCTCCCCAGCCGTCGCCCGTCGTCGACCGCGGGCCACCGGGACCAGCCGGACGGCCACGCTCCCCAGCCAGTGCACCCATCGGAATCCGGAAAGGTCTCCAGCCATGCGCGTATCAGCGGTAGTCGGCGAACGTCCTGTGAGAGGCGTACGGGGCGCCGGAAGCGAGACGATCAAGGCTGCCGTCTTCGATCTGGACGGCACCCTCGCCAATACGCGCCCGGCCATCGCCAAACTCCTCGTCAAGGTCGCCGCGGAGCAGGGCCGTACGGTGACCCCGCGGCAGGCCGCGGCCGCCGTCGGCAAGCCCCCGGGCCAGGCGTTCGGACGGCTGCTGGGCAAGCCCGAGGACGACGCCCAGGTGCTCGCCGCGATCAACCGCTATCGCGAGCAGTTCGCCGTCGATGTCATGTGCCTGGGGCCGCAGTTGCTGTTCCCGGGTGTAACGGCCGGACTCTCCGCGCTGCGCGCCCACGGCGTGGAGCTGGCCGTCGCCACGTCCAAGTCGACCCGTGGCGCCGAGGCGCTGCTGGACGTCATGGGCATCCGTGAGCTGGTCGGTCCGGTCATCGGCCAGGACATGGTCCGCCGCGGCAAGCCGCACCCGGAGATGGTGCTGCGGGCCGCCGGGCGGCTCGGCGTCGCCGCCTGGGAGAGCGCCTACGTCGGGGACACCGTCGGCGACATGCGGATGGCGGTGACCGCGCGGATGGAGGCGGTCGCCGTCACCTACGGCGCCGGGACGTTCGGGGAGCTGGCGGCGGTCGCCGGTACCCGGATGTGCAGCTCGTTCAAGGATGTGGTGTCGGTGATCGCCGCGGCCCGGCCGCGGCGGATGCCGGCTCCGGCGCTGGCGGCGCAGCGGCGCCGCCGGTGACACCGTCGCGGGCGCCGGGTGCGTCCGCGGCACGAACCTGAAGGGCCGTCGGCCCTGACGGGGCAGCGGCGCCGGGGGGCGCCGCTGTCCGGTGCCGGTGCCGGGGGGTGCCGTCATCGAGGGGGAAGGGGCTGCCGCCGGGGGGCGGCGCCCGTAGGGGGAACGGGTGCCCGTGGGGACGGGCGCCCGCAGTGATGCCCGCCGGGGGGCGGGTGCAGGAGGGGCGTTCCGGGGGGAACCGGATCCCGCGGTCACCGCGGCCCGCCGCAGAGCCGTGCGGACGGGCCGCCGCGCCGTGGCGCCGAACCGGACGCCCGTCCGCCCGTTGCCGCATACGCCGGCGACGGGCGGAGACCGCCGTGCGGGCCCCCGGTCAGCCCTCCGTAAGGAGGGGAGAGGGCAGACCGGGGTCCGCCGGGCGGACGGGGATGTCGCGAGAGCGTGCTGCCGCAGCGGCGGCGCCCGATGCGGCTGTCGGCCGGGGCGTGGTGCGCCGCCCCGCGGAAGCAGCCGCTCACCGGCCCCGAACAGCCGCTCACCGGTCCCGCGGCGACGGTCCGGGCCCGATTCCCGGGTGAGGCGTACGGGCGCCGCCCTGGGGCGGTGGGGAGCGTCCGCGTCGAGATCACTCGGACGAGCGAGGGCACGCGGCGGTGGATCGCGCCTTTCGTGCGCCGTTGCCGCGCCGGGCGGCGGGCGTGGGGGCGCGGGGCGGCGTGGCGCCGGGCGGCGGCTGTCAGTGGCGGGTGTCACGCTGGATCGAGCGCCTCGCGAAAGGGACGGTCATGATCACCACCGAATTTCTGCTCGGCTCGCCCTGCTGGCTCGATCTCGGCACCCCGGATCTCCGGAAGGCGACGGCCTTCTACGGCGAGGTCTTCGACTGGACCACCGAGCCGTTCGGGGACCAGAAGACCGGCGGGTACACGGTCTGCCGCCGGGACGGGAAGGTGGCCGCCGCGATCGGCCCGTCGGCGGAGGCGGGCGCCCGCCCGGCCTGGACCGTCTACTTCCACACGCCCGACGCCGAGGCGACGGTGCGGGCGGTGCGGGAGGCCGGCGGCGAGGTGCGGGTCCCGCCGACGCCGGTCGGCGGCGACAACGGCCGGCACGCCCAGCTCACGGACCCGCAGGGCGGCCGGTTCGCGGTCTGGCAGCCCGGTGCGCATCCGGGCCTGGAGGTGGCGGACGTACCCGGCAGTCTGGAGTGGACGGAGCTGTTCACCACCGACGCGGCGGCCGCGCAGCAGTTCTACGGCAAGGTCTTCGGCTGGCACACCCAGGAGATTCCGCTGCCCGGCGGCGCGGAGGGCACCTACACGCTGGTGACGCCGCACGGCGCCGGGCAGGAGCGGACGCAGGGCGGCATCATGCAGCTCCCGGCCCAGGCGCTGGCGGAGACCGGCGGCGCGGCGTACTGGCACCCGGTGTTCGGCTCCGCCGACTGCGATGCCACCGTCGCCGCCGTCACCGCGCGGGGCGGCGCCGTCCGGATGGGCCCCGAGGACGTCGAGGGCGTCGGGCGCCTCGCGGTCTGCACGGATCCGGAGGGGGCGGAGTTCGTGGTGCTGACGCCCGCCGAGGGCCAGGGGGTGTCTCCCTGACCCTCCGCGGGCCGTGGTCACCGGGAAGCCTCCCGGGGACAGCGGCCGGGCCGCGCTATCCGGTCGGTGTCCCCCGGTGGGCCCGCAGCGCCCGGGAGAAGAGGTCGCGGTCCTCGCCCAGGACGAAGGCGGTGACGCCGTCGGCCCGCCAGTCGCGGCGGCGTTCCTCGGTGGTGGCCATCGCGCAGAACGGCACGCCGTGCCGGGCGCAGGCAGCCCGGAGGGCGGCGACCGCCTCCCGGACCCGCGGATGGCGCACCTGCCAGGGCACGCCGTACGACTGCGACAGATCGCCCGGCCCGGGCAGCACGAGATCGACGCCGCCGCCGGTGAGGACGGCGTCGATGGCGTCGACCCCCTCGGCGTCCTCGATCAGCGCGATCACCATGACCGCGTCGTTGGCCGCGGTGAGGTACTCGGGCAGCGGGAGGGTGCCGTAGCCGGGGCCGCGGCCGCCGTTCAGGGAGCGCATGCCCTCGGGTGCGTAGCGGGCGGCGCGGATCGCCGCGTCGATGTCCGCACGGCCGCGCACATGCGGCACCACGATGCCCATGGCGCCCGCGTCGAGCGCCCGCAGCACGGCGCCCGGATCGCCCTCGGGCACCCGGACGAACGGCGTGAGGCCGCAGGTCTCGGCTGCCCGGATCAGATGCTCCAGCCGCTCGGCGCCGACGAGGGTGTGCTCGGTGTCGAGGATGACGAAGTCGTATCCGGTGTGCCCGATCATCTCCGTCACCGCGGGGTCGGGGATCACCCCGAACAGCCCGTGCACCTCCTCGCCCGCAGCGAGCTTCCGCTTGACCTCGTTGGGGCGCAGCACCTCACGCCTCCCCGCCGGCGCCGACGAAGTGGAAGCCGGGGCGCGGATGCATCAGGAAGTCGTGGTGCGAGATGTTCCAGGCGTACGCCCCGGCCAGGCCGAACGCCACCCGGTCACCGGCCCGCAGCCCCGGCGCCGTAACGCCCCGGGCCAGCAGGTCCTTCGGGGTGCACAACTGGCCGGTGAGGGTGATCCGTTCGCCCGTGGCGGCGGGGCGCGGCCACGGGTGCGGCCACGGTGCGTCGGACGGCAGCGCGGTGCAGGGCTGGTCGTGGCCCTTCGTCGCGGGGGTCCGCAGATGGTGGGTGCCGCCGCGCACCACCGCGAACTCCTCGCCGTGGCTGGTCTTCACGTCCAGGACCTCCGTCGCGTACCAGCCGCAGTACGCGGTCAGCGCCCGGCCCGGTTCGATACGGAGCGTCAGGCCGGGGTGGTCGGCCGCCAGCCGGGCCAGACCGGCGCCGTAGGCGGCCCAGTCGAAGCGCTCCTCGGGCGCGGCGTAGTCGACGGCCATGCCGCCGCCGACGACGACCTCGGCGAGCGGGACGCCGTGCCGGGCGGCGAGCGCCGCCGACCACGTCACGATCGCGGTGGCCACCGCCAGCTGCTCGGGTGCCCGCAGACCGCTCGCCAGATGGGCGTGGACGCCGCGCAGCTCCAGCTGCGGCAGCTCGCCGCCGGTCAGCGCCCGGACCAGGGCGTCGGCCTCGGCGGGGTCCGCGCCGAACGGGGTGGGGCGGCCGCCCATCGCCAGCGACACCCCGTCCAGGGCGTCGCCCTCCACCGGCAGGTTGAACCGCAGCAGCACCGCGATCCGCCGCCCCGGGGCGTGCCGGGCGGCGAGCGCGCCGAGCATCCGCAGCTCGTGGCCGCTCTCCACATGGAACCGCGCCACGCCCAGCTCCAGCGCCCGGACGATCTCCGCGGGCGTCTTGCCGGGGCCGCCGAACGCCAGCGGCGCGTGCGGCACCGCCCCGTGCACATGGGCGAGTTCGCCGCCGGACGACACCTCGTAGCCGTCGACATGCGGGCGCAGCGCCGCCAGCAGCCGCGGCTCGGGGTTGGCCTTCGCCGCGTAGTACAGCTCGACGCGCGGCGGCAGCGCGGCCCGTACCCGGGCGGCGTGGGCGGCCAGCGCCGTCAGGTCGTAGACGTACGCGGGCAGTTCCTCCGGCGCCAGCGCGGCGATGCGGGCGCGGACGGCGGGGGTGGGGTCGGTCATGCGGTGCTCCGGGGGGTGGTGCCGGCGCCGGTGAGGACGGACTCGGCGAGCGGGGAGGGCAGCCGGACGTATCCGGCGTCCCGGTCGGCCTTGCGCTCCCAGCGGGTGAGCAGATTGGCCTTGGCGGGCAGCGGCACCCCGGCCAGCAGCGCGGCCAGCCGCGGCGGGCAGCCGTGCCGCTCGGCGTGCGACGCCAGCGTGGCGCGGACCCGTGCCCACAGCGCCGCCTCGGTGCCGGGGTGCAGATCGGCGAGGGCGGCGAGGAGTTCGGCGACGTGGTTGACGAGCAGGCAGTACACGACGCGGTCCCAGCCGCGTTGCGCGTCGTACGTCATGGGGCCCGCGACGTCCGGCGGGAGCGCGGCGAGGGTGGCGGTGTGGTGTTCGGGGACGAGCTTGGTGCCCTCCAGGTCGCGGAAGACGACCTGGGCGGGCATGCCGTCGCCGTCCACGCAGATCAGCACGTTCTGCAGATGCGGTTCGAGGACGAGCCCGTGGTCGAAGTAGGCGGCGAGGACCGGCGGGATCAGCAGGTCGAGATAGGCGCCCCACCAGGCCAGCGCCTCCTCGGGGCCGCGTCCGGCGGGCAGCTGGGAGATGTGCGCGGGGCTGGTCGGGTACTCGTCGGCGACGGCGCCGGCCAGCAGCGGGGTGGTGCCCGGCAGCAGGCGGCGGGAGAGCCCCTCGCGGACGATCACGCCGAACCCCTCGAAGAGCGCGGTGTCCCGTGTGCCGTCCGGACCGGGCAGCGCCACGCTGCGGTAGGCCGGCTCGCGCAGCACGGCGCTGCCGGGGAAGCGGGCCGCCAGATCGTCGAGGGCGGGGGCCAGCAGCCGGGTGAGGGCGATGGCGCCGGAGAGTTCGTACGCGGAGTTCTTCCGCAGGCAGTTGGTGATCCGCACGTTCAGGCTGAACTTCAAGAACGTGTCGGGGGCGTGCAGGGTGCGCACCGAGGCGGTCGCGGTGAACGGGGTGGGGCCGGTGCCCAGGACGCGGAGGTCGCCGCGGTCGACGGCGGCGCGCAGCACCGGATGGTCGCGGAGCAGGGCGTACTGCCAGGGGTGGGCGGGGAGCAGGCGGTAGCCGTCGGGGACGTCGGTGGCGAGCGCGTCCAGCGGGGCGGCGGCGCCGTCGGCGGCGGTCTCCTGGGCGATCAGCTCCTCGCGGACGGCGAGGTGCAGCAGCCCGAAGCGGCCGCCGGTCTCCGGTGCGTACATCCGCCAGGCCGCCGGGTCGCCGGTGCGGGCCTTGGGGGTGGGGTGGAAGCGGTGGCCGAAGAGGAGGGCCTGTTCGGAGGCGAGGTAGGCGTCGGTCCACTCCGGGGCGCCGGCGGGCACCGGCGGGTGCGGCAGCGGCCGGGTGGTGAGGGCGGCGGCCAGCGCCCGGTGGCCGGAGGCGAACTGGTCGAGGAACTCGTCGTTGTGGACGCCGGTGCGCAGCGCCAGCTCGGTGTGGACGTACTCGGCCAGGCGCCGCGGGCCGATCTCGCGCCAGCCGTCGCCGTCCTGGGCGGTGACCGGGCCGGTGAAGCGGTGCGCGCCCAGCAGCGAGGTGCGGCGCAGCGCGACCCGCAGCAGCACCCCGCGGCGCGGCAGGCGCAGCAGCAGATGGCCGCGGTCGACGGCGGTCTGGTGCTCGGGCCCGGAGACCTCGCGCAGCAGGCAGTTGAGGAGGGTGTGGGCCGCGGCGTGATCCGCGGTGGGCAGGGCGCCGGGGGTGGCGCCGGGCGCGGTCGTGGGACCGGCGGGGTTGGTGAGCGGGGGCATCACAGGCTCCTGCGGAGGCGGGGACGGCGGATGAGGGGGAGGGCGCAGGCGAACACCGTGGCCAGGGCGAGGGCGGTGCCGATCAGCAGCGGCGCGGACGGCCCGAACCAGGCGTTGCCGGCCGCGGCGGCCAGACCGGCGGCGACCGCGCCGGCCTTGGAGAAGAATTCGATGGAGCCGAAGAGCCCGCCGGGCGCCCGGCCCGCGGCGCAGTCGGCGGCCAGCACCGACAGCCCGACCAGGCCCAGCGTGAGCCCGGCGCCCAGCACCAGCCGTACGGCGGCGAAGGCGGCGAGCGAGTCGGCGGCGGCGTGCCCGGCGGACCCGGCGGCTATGCAGGCGAAGCCGAGTATCAGGCCGAGGCGGGGGCGGCGCCGGCAGAAGCGGTGCGCGGCCATCGCGCCGGCCAGGTAGACCATGTGCGGCAGCGCGAACAGCACCCCCGAGGTCACCGGCCCGGTGCCCGGCAGCCGCTCCTCGACGAGCGAGATCAGATAGGGGAAGGAGATCACCGTCGAGAGGACGAAGACGAATTCGAGGGCGTAGAGGGAGCGGAGGGCGGCGGGGGAGGCGACCGCGGGGGCGGCGGTCTCTCCGGTGGCGCGCCCGTCGGCCTCGTCGGGAGCCTCGGCCGGGGCGGTGCGGCGCGGCGGCTCCGGCAGCGCCGCCAGCATCGCGGCGGCGGCCAGCGGCAACGCGGCCAGCAGCGCGTACTGCCGGTGCGGGGAGAGCCACGGGGTGAGCGCGCCGACGACGATGGGCGCGCAGACCAGCGCGGCGCGGGCGCTGCCCTGCATCAGCGTCAGCGCCCGGGACAGCTCCGCGCCCTCGAGCGTCGCGCCGAGATAGCCGTTGGACGCGGCGAAGGTGCCGCCCAGCACGCCCTGGAGGACCAGCGCCGCGGCGAACAGCTCCAGCGAGTCGGCGAACCCGGCCAGCAAGAACGCCGCGGCCAGCCCCAACTGCGCCCGCAGCAGCAGCCGTTTGCGGCCGTAGCGGTCGGCGAGCCGGCCCCACAGCGGGGCGCCCAGCGCGCCGAAGACGGTGGGCACGACGTAGAGCAGCCCGGCCCAGCGGGCGGCGCCCTCGCCCAGCTCGGGCAGGATCGCGGTGAGGTACGGCGGCAGGCCCAGCGCCGCGAAGGACGCCACGAAGTAGCACCCGGCCACGGCGTGCACCTGGCGGCGGCCCGGCCGGGCGGGCGCGGGCGCCTCGGTGGCGGGTGCCGGCGCGGAGAGCGTCACCGGGAACCACCGCCGGGCAGCAGGTAGTTGGGCCCGTCGGTGTAGTGCTTGTTGATGTCGGCGGCGCCCGAGCGCTCCTTGGAGAGCAGCGTCCCGGCGCTGACCATCGCCTTCACCGGCAGCGTCGGCGCGTCCAGCACCCGGGCCCGCAGCACCGCGCCGGGCGTGCCGGGCGCGGTGCCCTGCCGGGCCGCGGCCTCGGCCAGCCGGTCGCGTATCAGGTCCAGCAGGCGCGGCAGCGGGGCGCGGCCGGCGCGGGCCAGCGCGAACGCGTAGGAGGCGGCGCAGAGATGGACGGTGATGGTGGCGAAGACGGCGGCGAGGGCGGAGTCGTCGTCGGTGAAGATCCGCGGGTCGTCGAAGTCCGCGCGGCCCGGCGCGTCGGCGCCCAGCCGCTCCCGCATCCGGGCCGGGTGCAGCCGCGGCGCGTCGTTGTCCTTGAACAGCAGCCGCAGCCGGGTCGGCCCGCCGCCGGGACGGTCCAGCACCACGGAGACGTTCTGCTGGTGCGACTCCAGCGCGATGCCGTACCCGAAGAGGGTGGCCTGCCAGTCCAGGAGCAGCGCGAACAGCGCGTCGAGGAGGGCGAGCGGGTCGCCGTCGTGGAAGCGGTCGGCGAGGTGGTCGAGGACGAGCCCGCCGGCGGGCGCCGGGGCGAGCAGCGCGGCCAGCGGCACCACACAGCTGTCGTCGAGCCCTGCCGGCAAGCGGCGGCACAGCACCGCCAGCATCTCGTGCCCGGCGTGCGCGTACACCGTCTCGTCGGCCTGGAGGACGCGCCCGGCGAAGCGCGGCTCGCGGGCGATGACCTGGTCGAGGAGGCGCTGTCCGGCGGCGCCGTCGACGAGGGTGCGGGGCTTGATGGTGCGCCGGTTGCGCAGGCCCAGGGTGGCGGTGGCCAGCGGGAGCTTCAGATGGAGCAGCGGGTCGGCGGCCACCGCCACCGTCCGCATCGACAGCGTCGGGACGACGTCCAGCAGCGGCCGGTCCGCGAGCACCGCCCGCTCCGCAAGGCCGCTCTCGCGCAGCGCCTGGGCCAGCGGGGCGCCGGTGCTCAGCGGGTGGACGGGCAGCGCGACATGCGTGGCGTCCAGACCGTCCAGGCCGAGCGCGCCGGGCGTCGGCAGCAGCGCGGGCAGCGCGTCCGGGCCGCCCGCGACGTCCACCGCCTCCAGTGGCAGCGCCAGCCAGCGCAGCGCGAAGGACGGGTGGAACTCCGGTGCAAAGGCGCGCAGCTGGTCCTCGGTGAGGCCGGAGCGGCCACGGGAGGTGGGGTAGACGGGGTGGTCCAGGCGGGCGGCGAGGGCGTCGTACGCCAGGCTCGCGACGGGGCCCGTCCACTGCGCCGGGCCGGCGCCGTACCGCGCGGTGAGCGCCGCCGCCACCTCGTCCCGGGTGCGGGTGTGCAGCCGCATCGTGGCCAGGGTCTGGCGGCACTCCTCGGCGAAGGCGTCGTGGCCGCCGCGGTCGGCCTCATCGGCGTGGGCGCGCAGCGCGCCGAGCACCGCGCCGAGGGTGTCGAGGCGGGCGCCGTCGGCCTCCCGGACCAGCAGCGGCAGCCGGGCGGCGGCCGCGCTCTGGTAGCCGTCGCCGGTCACCGGCAGCAGCAGCGCCCCGGCCGCGCCGTCGGCGGGCAGCCGCAGCCAGCGGCCGTCGGGCCGCTCCAGCGGCGTGGTGCGGGTGCGCAGCCCGGCGACGTCCTCGCGCAGCAGCGCGCTCAGCACCCGCAGCAGCAGCGCGCCCTCGTCGTCCCCGGTGGTCTCCGGGGTGGTCTCGGTGGCGGTGCTCACGCGGTGATCTCCCAGCGTCCGTCGGCGAGAAAGGCGTCCGCGGCCCGTTCGACGGCGTCCCGGTCGTCGCCGGTTGCCCGGACCACGCCCAGGTAGTCGCGGTTGGTGCGGTGGTGCGGCCGGGTGGTGCCGACGGCGCGCAGCGGGCGGTAGGCCAGGCGGACGCCGCCCGTGGTGCGGTCGGTGGTGGCGGGCGCGGCGGTCAGCGTCCCGGCGCGGTCGGCGAGGGCGTACGCGACGCGGGCGGCGCCGCCGGTGCGGGCGCCGAGGTCGGCGGGGAGCGGTTCGCCGAGGTGGGTGCGGAGGATGCGGGCGAAGAGCGGGATGCCCAGCACGTCGGCGAGCGCCTGGTCGCACTGGTCGCCGATGGCGCGGTAGTTCACCTCGATGAGCCGCGCCCGGCCCTCGTGCACCACGAACTCGGTGTGGCAGGCGCCGAACCCGACGCCCAGCGCGTCGAGTTGCGCCAGCACCTGCGCGGTGACCGGCTCCGGATGGGCCGCCACGAAGTCGTGCCGCTCCTCGATGAAGGTCGGCGGCGCGGAGACGGTGGTACGGAAGCCGCCCAGGACGTGGCGGCGGTGGCCGTCGCCCAGCGTCTCCAGCGTGCGCAGCTGCCCGAGCAGGAACTCCTCGACGAGCAGCGCGGCGTCCGGGCGGCGGCCGCGGATCGCGGTGGCGTGCGCCACCAGCTCGGCCGCGTCCCGGGCCAGCAGCACGTCCTCGCTGGCCACGCCCTCGCGCGGCTTGACGACGCAGGGGAAGGGCAGCGCGGCGCCGGCGAGGACGGACGGGTCGGCGCCGGCGGGGAGTTCGACGGCGCGGACGGTGTCGGCGCCGCGGGCGGCGAGGTGGCGGCGCAGCTCGGCCTTGTTCTTGGCGCGCAGCGTGACGCGCCAGTCCTTGCCGGGCAGCCCGAAGTAGGCGGCGGCCAGCGCGGTCTGCGTCTGGAGGTGGTCGCTGTTGGTGAAGACGGCGTCGGCCGGGTGGTGGGTGGCGATCCGGCCGATGACGGCGGCGACATCGGTGACCTCGCACGCCAGGACCTCGGTGTCCGGACAGGCGGCCCGGGTGTCGTCCGGGTGGTCGGTCAGGACGGTGACGTCCAGACCGAGCCCGGCGGCGGCGGGGAGGAAGCCGTCGGTGACCGAGTCGGTGGGGTTGCGGGCGAGCAGGTACATCCGCATGAGCGGGAACCCCTTCGGGGTCGGGGGCGGTGCAGGGGGGGAGGGGAGCGGGGCGGGCGGTCCGGGGACGTGAACCGCCCGCCCCGTCAGGTCACTTCGGCGGCAGCGGAACGCCCGCGGCCTTGGCGACGTCGGCGAGCATGTGCTCGGCCGCCTGGATGCCGATGCCGGACATCCACGTCTCGTCCGGGACCTCGAAGACCTTGTCGTTCTTCACGGCGGACAGGCTCTTCCAGACCGGGTTGGAGGTGACCTCCTTGCGCTGGGTCTTCTCCGGCACGTCCGCGACGGTGACGAACACCAGGTCCGCGTCGGCGCGGTCGATCTCCTCCGGACCGACGTCGGCCATCGTCTTGTCCGGGTCGGTGGAGGCTTGCGAGGCGGGCCGCTTCAGCCCGATGTCGTCGAGGACCACACCGCTGAACGACGACCGCTGGTAGAGGCGGGTCGGTCCGGCGATGAAGCGGACCACCGAGGCGGTCGGCATGGTGCCGTGGTTCTTCTTGCGGATGGCCTCGCCCAGGTGGCGGGCGCGCTCCTGGTAGCTCGCCATCGCCGCGTCGGCCTTCTTCTCCAGGCCCAGCGCGCGGGCGTGGACCTTGAGGTTGGCCTTCCAGGGGCCGCCGGTCGTCTCGGTGAAGACGGTCGGCGCGAGCGCCTTGAGCTTGTCGTAGACCTTCTCGTGGCGGACCTTCGACGACAGGATCAGATCGGGCCGCAGGCTCGCGATCTTCTCCAGGTTGGGTTCGAGCAGCGGCCCGACGTCGGTGACGCCGCCGATCTCCGACTTCAGGTAGTTCGGGAAGCCGCCCTCGGTCTTCATGTGCGGCGAGACCGCGCCGACCGGGTCGACGCCGAGCATCGTGACGTCGTCCAGCTCACCGGTGTCCAGCACCACGACCCGCTTCGGCTTCGACGGGACGGTCACGTCCCCCATCGCGGTCTTGACGGTACGGGGGAAGGCACCGCCCGCGGTGTCCTTCGCCCCGGCGTCGCCGGAGCCGCCGCATGCGGCGAGCGAGACGGTGCCCAGGACGGTGGCGAGCAGCGCGGCGGCGAACCGGCGACGGCCGCGCGGCAGGGATCTGTTGACCATGAGTGTGTCTTCCTCGGTCGGCGGTGTACGGGATACGGGGGGCGGGTCAGGCGTGCACGGCGCCGCGCCGGGCGGCCCGGCCCAGCGGGACGACCAGCGGGGTGCCGGTCTCCGGGTCCGGGATCACCCGGCACTCCACGCCGAACACGGACCGGACCAGCTCCGCGTCCAGCACGTCGGCGGGCGCGCCGGACGCGGCGAGGCGTCCGTCCTTGAGGACGACGAGGTGATCGGCGTAGCGGGCGGCCTGGCCGAGGTCGTGCAGGACCATCACGACGGTCCGGCCGGCCTCGGCGTGCAGTTCGGCGACGAGATCGAGGACGTCGAGCTGATGGCGCAGGTCCAGGAAGGTGGTCGGCTCGTCGAGCAGCAGCAGATCGGTGTCCTGGGCGAGCGCCAGCGCGATCCAGGCCCGCTGCCGCTGCCCGCCGGAGAGCTGGTCGACGCTCTGGTCGCGCAGCACGTCGGTGCCGGTGCGGGCCAGCGCCGCGTCCACCGCCGCCTGGTCCTTCGCCGACCAGGGGCTGAGCAGCTTCTGGTGCGGGTAGCGGCCGAGCCGGACCAGCGCCTCGACGGTGATCGCCTCGGGCGTGACGGGCTGCTGCGGCAGCAGCCCCATGCGCAGCGCCAGCGCCTTCGCGGACATCCGGTGGATGTCGGAGCCGTCGAGGGTGACGGTTCCGGCGGCCGGTGCGAGCAGCCGCGTAAGACCCCGTAGCAGGGTGGACTTGCCGCAGGCGTTGGGCCCGACGACGGCGGTGACGGCGCCGCCCGGCAGCTCCAGGTCGAGGCCGCCGACGATCAGCCGGTCGCCGTAGCGCAGATCGAGGCCGTGGGTGGCGAGCCGGTCGGCGGTCATCGGGCACTCCTGTGGACGGAACTGCTCTGACGGATCATCAACACCAGCAGCCAGGGCGCCCCCAGGGTGGCGGTGACCACCCCGACCGGCAGCCCGCTGACCGGCAGCAGGTACTGCGCCACCAGATCGGCGGCGAGCAGCAGAACGGCACCGGCCAGACCGGTGAGGGCGAGGGTGGCCGCGGTCGGCGGCCCGGCCAGGAACCGCACCAGATGCGGCACGGCCAGCGCGACGAAGGCGACCGGGCCGGTCAGCGCCGCCGCCAGCGACGCCAGCGCGATGGCGGTGACCAGGATCTGCAGGCGGGCGGCGGAGGTTTTGAGGCCCAGCGCACCGGCCGAGTCGTCGCCGAGGTCCAGCACGGCCAGCCGCCGGTGCTGCGCGAACGCCACGGCCAGCGCGAGGGCCACCGCGCCTCCGGCGGCGCCGACCTCGGCCCAGGTCCGGCCGTAGACCGAGCCGGTGGTCCACTGGAGGGCGGAGCCGGCCAGTTCGGTGGGGAAGCGGACGACCATGAAGTTCACCGCGGCCGACAGCCCCGCCTGGACGGCGAGGCCGACCAGCACCAGCCGGGTCACCCCGGCGCCCGACCGCCAGGCGAACGCGCCCAGCAGCACGGCGGCCAGCAGCCCGCCGCCGAGCGCGGCGGGCGGGATCAGGGCCTGCGGCGCCCCGGCGGCCAGCATCGCGACCGCCCCGAAGGACGCCCCGCCGGTCACGCCCATCACATCCGGCGAGGCCAGCGGGTTGCGGAACAGCCGCTGGAGCAGCGCCCCGGCGACCGCCAGACCGATCCCGGCGACGACCGCCGCGGCCATCCGCGGCGCCCGGAACTGCTGCACCACGACCACATCGGCCCGCTCGCCCAGACCGAGCAGCCCCTTGAGCGCCACCACCGGACCGAGCGGGATCTCACCGACCGCCACGGACGCGGTGGCCAGCGCGAGCAGCGCCACCGCGGCGACCACGAGCAGCAGCAGGGTGCGCCGCGGCCCGTGCACCCGCCGGGCCGCCGGACGCTCCGGCGCCTGGGGACGTTCTCGTACGTCGCTCACCGCGCCGCCTTCCGGGCCAGCAGGGCGAGCAGCGGCGCGCCGAGGAAGGCGCTGACGATGCCGACCTGGAGTTCGGAGGGGCGGATCACCACACGCCCGAGGATGTCCGCGGTGAGCAGCAGCAGCGGACCGGCGACCAGACAGGCGGGCACCAGCATCCGGTGGTCGGAGCCGAACAGTTGCCGCACCAGATGCGGCGCGGCCAGCCCGATGAACGCGATCGGCCCGACGACGGCGACGGCGGAGCCCGCCAGCAGCACCACCGCGAGCCCGCCGGCCAGCCGGATCTTCGCCACCGGCACGCCCAGCGCCTGAGCGGAATCGTCGCCCAGCGCCAGCGCGTTGAGCGCCGGGGTGATCGCGAGCGCCACGACCAGGCCGATCACCAGCGTGGGCAGCACCGGCAGCAGCACCGACAGCGGCCGTTCGGCGAGCGATCCGGCCAGCCAGAACCGCGCCTCGTCCAGGGTGCGGCGGCTCGCCAGCATCACCGTCGACGTCCAGGACAGCAGCACCAGTTGGAGCACCGTGCCGCCCAGCGCGAGCCGGACGGGATCGAGGTCCCCGGCCCGCCGCGCCAGCGCCTGGGCGAAGAGCGCGGCGGCCGCGGCGCCCGCGAACGCGAACCAGACGTACTGGCCCGGCCGGGTCAGATGGAGCGCGTAGATGGCGGTGACGACGGCGAAGCCCGCACCGGCGTTGATGCCGAGGGTGGTGGGGGAGGCCAGCGGATTGCGGGTGATGCCCTGAACGACGGCCCCGGCGACGCCGAGCGCCGCGCCGACCGCGAGCCCCACCAGGGTGCGTGGCAGCCGCAGTCCGGTGATCACCAGCGCGTCGCGGCCGTGGGCGGTGCCGGTCAGGGCGTCCAGCACGGTGGACAGCGGCACGGAACGGGTGCCCCAGGCGAGGCTGAGGGCGGCGCAGAGCGCCAGCGCGGCGAGCCCGGCGGCCACCAGGGCCAGGCGCCGCAGCAGCGGCGGAAGGGCCCGCGCGGGCCCCGAACGGGCCCCCGTCGCAGGGGGTTTGGTCGTCAACACGCGTCGTGACATTAGGTTAGGCAAACCTAAAGACGCAAGTGGGGAGCCGGGGATCCGGGGAAACGTCCGCTTCTGCCCCGCGGCCGTCTCACCGGCACATCGGACATCACCCCCGATTCCCGGACCTCCGCGTAAGCACGCCCCGCCGCCGCCCCCGGGCCGGCAACGCGAAGGCGGCCGCCGGTCCGGAACCGGCGGCCGCCTCGGGGTTGTCGTCAAACTCCTGTCGTCGCGCGGCGGACGGGAGCGTGGCGACAGGTACCGGGTGCGGGGATCAGCGGCGGAAGCTCCGCTCGAAACGCTGGAAGGCGCCCTCCTGGCGCCACTCCGCGGCCGCCTTCGGGCTGGCGTCGAGCAGTCGGCGGCACTCCGCGCCCGGCGCCGGACTGCCGGGGCGCACCCCGCCGCAGGCGTCGACGGTGCGGTAGCCGTCACGGGTGGGGTTGCCCCGCCACAGATCGGCCCCCGGCAGGAAGCCGTACTTCAGGGACGCGCGGGCGAGGTCCTTCAGCTCCGCGTACGACAGGCCGTAGGTCCGGGCGGCGTACGCGTACTCGTGACTGATGTCGGTCCGGCTGATGCCCGGATCGTCGGTGGACAGCACGACGGGCACGCCGAACGCGCGGTAGGTCGCGAAGGGATGGGCGGCGCCGCGGACCCCGAGGATCTGGGCGTTGCTGGTCAGCGGCACCTCCACGGGGATCTCCCGGTCCGCCATGGTGCGGGCGGTGCGCTGCCAGCGGTCCTCGTGGACGAGGTCCACACCGTGCCCGATCCGCTCGGCGCCGGCGACGTCCACCGCCTCCTGGATGTGGAACTTCAGCTCCTGCGGCTTCACCAGCCCGGGCCACAACTCACCGGCGTGCAGCGTCACATGGGCCTTGGGGTAGACCCCGCGCAGATACTTCAGCATGCGCATCTGCAGACGGTAGTCGCGCAGCGCCCGCTCCCCGTCCTCCGGCTGGACGAGGTTGATCGCGACGAAGCGCCGGTCGCGCTCGGCCAGCCGCATTCCGACGGCCATCTGCGTGAAGACCCGCTCCGGCGCGCTGCCCCGGGACACCTGGGAGACCCAGCGGACGGGCAGCCGGCAGGCCGGCTCGGCGCGGGCGGTGCCGCAGTGCGCGGTGGCGCGGAACTCGGTGTCCGCGTCGTCCGCCTCCTGGCGCGCCCGGGCGATGACGCGGTCGAGCCGGCCGCCGGCCACCAGCTTGTGGTGGAGCGCCGCGAAGTCGTCGTCCCAGCCGACCGCGTCGGCCAGCTTCTTCGCCTCGTCGGACGCGGGCGTGACCATCGTCTCGACGTAGAACTGGTGCTGCGCGGCAGCGGTGTTGGCCACCTGGGCCAGCTGCTCGCCGCGGTGGCGCCAGGTCACCTCGCCGAACTTGCCGAAGGCGTCGAAGAAGTGGTCGTGGCCGTTGCCGTCCGCGGGGAAGTCCTGCATGGACCAGGCGCGCACGATCGCGTCGTGGAAGGCGCGGTCGCGGCGGGCGTCGGCGGCGGGCCGGGCGCCGGGCCCGCACGGCGGGGCGACGGCGGTCATCGTGGCGGTCTCGATGCACAGACCGTCCTGGGTCGCCTGCCCGATGAGGTACTCGGGGGTGACCGCGCCGGACAGGTGGTTGTGCAGATCACCTCCCTTCGGCAGCTGCCGGAAGAAGGTTCGCAGCGCGCCCGGGTCGCGGCGGATGGCGGTCAGATAGGCGTCCGTGCCCCGCTCCGTCGCGGTCATCGGACGGACGGCGGGGGCCGCGGCGCGCGCGCCGCCCGCGGAGGAGGCGTCGGCGTGCGCGGCGGGCCCGGCGGTCAGCGTGGACACCAGGGCGAGGGCGCCGATTCCGGCGACGACAGGGGTGCGGGGCCGGCGGCGGCCCGGAGTATTCGCAGAAGTCACCTCCGCATGATCGTGGCCGCCCGGCCCGCGGCGTCAGGTTCCGGCCTTCCCATCACCCGAGTGGGTGACAGTGAACGGCCCCGTCCCCAAGGATTCCGGGAACGGGGCCGCTACGGAACGGGCTCCGGCTCAGTCGCGGGACGCCTGCGCCCCGACGCCCTCCCGGCCCGGCTCCTTACGGGCCGCGGGCACCGGCGCGGAGATCCGCCCGGTCTCGGCGAGCACCACGACCGCATCGTCCGCCCGCAGCGAAAGCGGCGCGCCCTTGGGCGGATTGAGGACGACGCCGTACCCGGGCGGGGTGTCGCTCTCGTCCGCGCGGCGGTAGCCGATGGCGGTCTCACCGCGCTGCCGGGCCGCCTCGATGACCGTGGCGAAGTTGGCCGGTGCGTCCGGTGTGAGATAGCCGCCGGCGGGCTTGAGGTAGATCTCCGACCCCTCGGGGTCGAAGAGGTCGCTGAAGACGGCGTGCAGATGCCGGTCCTCGACCAGCTGGGTCAGCAGCAGACTGATGATCTTGGTGCTGACGATGAAGTCGTCCGCCTTGGTGACCTGCGCGATCTCCCGGTTGGCGTCGCTGTTCATCTCCGTGACGATCGAGTACGGGGTGCCGGTGCGGGTGGCGATGTCCCGCAGGTGCAGCAGCGTCACCAGCGTGCGGTCGTCGGCGCGGTCGGAGCCGATGTCGTCGTCGGTCAGCACGATGATGTGCCGGTAGCGGTCCAGCCCCAGCGCCTCCAGCGACGGCCGGTGCGTCGGCTCGCAGCGCCGGAAGCCGACGGCGAGGTTCTCCAGTCCCTCCCGGGGCAGCGCCGCGGGCTCGCGCGGCGCCGCGACGTCGATCAGCGAGCCGGGCTCCACCAGCCGGTCCAGCAGCGTGATGATCTTCGCCGCCCGGGAGTTCCAGCCGATGACGAGCGTGTGGTCGGGCGTGGACTCCCCGCCGCTGCCCGTGGTCATCGCCTCCGCGACGAGATCCGGCCGGGTCTGCGCCCGCCGGATCAGCAGATCGTCCTCCGCGATCACCAGGATCTCGTCCCCGCCCGCGACCACCGCATCCATCGGCGGGTTGACCTGCACCTCCCCGTTCTCCCGGCGCAGCCCGACCGGAACGCCCAGCTCGAACCCGTTGAGCGTCTCGCCGTAGGTGCCACCCGCCAGCGGCCCCGCGGGATACGGATAGATCTCGTTCCCCTCGAAGCTGAGCAGCTCGTTGAAGACGGTCGACAGACCGGACTGCCGGTGCGACTGCACGATCAGCCGGACGGCGATGTCGTCGGCGTCGATGACCAGCGCGGAGTCCCCGGCCGCCAGCCGCGCCGCCGCCAGGTTCGGCGAACTCTGCACCGCCGCCACGATGTTGGGCCGCTCGCCCCGCCACTCCCGGCTGTTGAGGAGCAGCAGCACCTTGATGACCTCGGTGTCGCTGTCGTCCCCGACGGGCGGCAGCACCATGACGGACTTGGCCGCGTCCAGGCTCACCAGCTCCAGGTCCTGCCGCTGCAACGGGCTGCCGGAGCGGCAGATCACCCGGGTACGCCCGGTCTCGGGGATCCGGCGGCGGATCTCCTCCTCCATCTTGACCTTGTCCCGGTCGGCGAGGATCACCACACACGAGCGCCGCTCGCTCTGATTGGCCTCCACCAGCTCCGCGAGCACCGTGAACACCTGCTCCGACCAGCCCAGCACCACGGTGTGCCCGCGCTCGACCAGCCGCGACTTCCCGCGCCGCAACTCCTCGATCCGCGCCTCCAGTCCGGTCGTCAGCACACCGATCAGGGCACTGACGATGAAGATCCCGCCGATCGTCACGATCAGCATCAACCCGAGGAAGACCGGACCGCCGGTGTCGCCGCCCATCGTCCCGGGATCGAGCGTGCGCAGCACGCTCATCCAGACGACACCGAGCCAGCCGCCGTTCTTCTCCGTGTCCTCATCGGTGAAGAGCACCACCAGCGAGGTCACCGCCGCGATCAACACCACCGAGGCGAGCCCCAGCCAGCCGATCAGCGCGGGCGTCCCCCGGTCCATCGTCCCGTCGAACCAGTACCGCAACCGGCCCCGAAGACCCCGCAGTTTTCTGCCCACCTGAAAAACTCCCTCACGCAACCGGCTGCCCCCGCGCTCCGGCACTTTCATACTTGCGTGATCAGTTAACCGTCATCCGGTACGAAGCAAGGAAGTTGAGAGCCTGATTGACCCGTTCAGGGACCTTTCGACGAATTCAAGCCAAGGGCGGGGACGATCTGCGGTAGGCGGGGTGGCCCGAACCGGATGCGGCGCGATCGAGCCGCACGGGCGACGGCCGCGCCCCCGCGTCCAGGGAATGGCGGGACGCGGGGGCGTGGTGGGGTGGGGCGCCGGAGTCGGTGCGGTGGGGGTCAGATATCCCGGAAGGGACCAGCGGACGCGATGACCTGCTGCAATGGGCGGTCGCTGGTCGCTGACCTGTAGGAATGGCCTTTCGGCTGTTTCGCGCTCGTGCCTGTTGATGCGGCTGGAAGTCCCAGAAAAGTCCCAGAGAACTCCGATGCGCGCAGCCACTCTTTCGGCCCTACGCAGGGAGTGCGGGCGCGGTGTGGGCTGACGTTCGTGCATCGGTGATCCGCCGTGAACGAACGTCAGCGCGTGCATATCGAACGACTAGCGGCCGGTGAAGATCCTGGGGCCTGGGAGCCGCGTGACTGGCGGTCGGTCTATGCCCTAGGTGGGTGTCCGGTACGTGGTGGGTCACGGGCCGTACGGGCTCCAGTTCCCGAGAAAGGGCCTGAGATCGTCGGCTCGTGGTTCGGGGATGTCGGGCAGCCGGGGCGGTGTGTTGAGAGGGTCGAGGCACTCAACGTGGGCTGCTGCCCAGTCGATCCATGCTTCGGCTTCGGTCCTGGCCTGACCTGGGGGCATGGCCTCGACCCGGGTGCGTACGGCGCTCACGTACTCCGTCAGTCGGATGGCGTGGCGCCATGCCGCTTCCTGCGCCTCGAAGCGCCTGACGCGGTACGCCTCGGCGTACTGGACGCGCGCTTTTTCCATAGCGGCTTCCCAGCGGACGCGTTTCTGACGCGCTGCTTCGATCTCGTCAAGACGTCTGCGTTCGGCGGCGTTGCCGCGAAGCGTGACCTCCTGCGTGATCTCGGCGAGCTGGTCTTCGAGGGAGCGTCCGGGGATGTCGGCCCATTCGCTCGCCCGGTGCGGCTGGCCGCCGCTGAGGACGAAGCGGAGGCGTTCGGACGGGGTGTGGTCGAAGCGGGGGATCTTGATCCAGGAGTTCTTCTTGGCCTCGGCCAGTTCCTTCTCGGTGGCGACGTGCTCGGTCCGGTCCTGCTCCTGGAGGACGAGGAACCCCACAGCCTGTCCCTGAGCGGTGATGGTGAAGTGGGGAGATGCCCTGCGGCGGCGATGAGACGGGGGTGCGAAGCCGGTCTGTCCTGCCGAACTGGAATGTCCTTCGGCCTCAGCGGCGGTGATCAGAGCCTGGATAAGCCGGAGGGTACGTCCCTGGACGGACTTGGTCAGGCCCAGCGGCCGGGGTTCGTTCTGTATGGCCCGGACCACGGTGTGCGGCCGCGTGAGCCGCGAGGGCACGGGTACGGGCTGGAGAGCCGCCAGACGCCAGGCAGGGATGTCGACGAGCGTGATCTCGTACCCGCCACGGCACCAGCTCCCGTGCAGCTCCTTCGTCTCCGGGATCTTTCCCGACCTGCGCGCAGCAGCGATGCGGGACGGCCAGTTCGCGGAGCCTGGACCGCCGCCGCTCTTGACGACCCGGCCGCCGGCCTCCGTGAGCTCTTGCAGCAACTGCTCCGTGAACGTCACGCGAGGCTGTCGGGGAGGGCTTGGCTTTCGCCCGGCTGCCGGAGTCTCCAGGGCTCGGGTGGGCCGCGGTTGCGGAGTGGCGACCTGGGGCTTCCGTGGGCGAGACCTGCGGGGAGGGTAGGTGCCGTGCGCCAGGTAATACTGGCCAGCGGTCGTCAGGGCGACGCTCCACTGGCCACCCTTCCGGGAGACCGTGACCAGGCCCCGGTTCTGCAGTGCCTGGCACGTGGTCTTGTAAGAGCTGGTTTCCCATACGCCGACGGGGCACCCGGCTCCCACCCACTGCAGTACCGAGAGCTGCCGTTCGTTGACCTGCCGATCCAATGGGACCACCTTCGACTCGAAGTGATCTATGGCAGCTGCATGCTGCCATCAAGTGGGTGTCCGGGCGGGCGGCGATCTTTACCTTTGCCGTCAATTCGCCTCTACATGCTGCCGGCGAGAAGGCCAGCGGCTTCGGTTGGGGCCTTCAGCCGCTGAGCTTCGCGCGCTATGTGTATTGCGCCTCCATCTCCATGACAGTCGGATACACCACTGCATGATCTCGTCGTCGGCCTTCTTGAAGGACTGCATCAGCTTCGCAACGTTCTCGAACGCCTGGCGGCGACGCTCCGCCATCGCCGGGTCCGCGGCCAGCACACGTACGCCCCGCAGAACGGGGCGGCTGAGTCACCCCCGAGGCTCTCCTGCTCCAGGGAGGCTCAGCCGCCCGGGGTGTTCATGAAGCGGGCAACCGCATGAGAGGTTCGAGGAACGGGCTCGGACGGCCGTGCCAGAAGATGGCGAGGCTGTCTCGGGACCGGGTGGCCGCGACGAAGAGGAGTGAGCGGGCCCGCTGGAGCTCGCGCCGGTATCGGACGGCATCGTCCCTCCGTAGACGGGTGACCGCCTCCCGGGGCACAAGTCCGTCCCGAACCCCCGCGATGACCATGCGCTGGTACTCGAGTCCCTTGAACCGGAACATCGTGCCGATGTGGACACCTTCGTCTCCACGCGGGCCCTCGGGGCCGATCTCGACGGCCTTGATCCCCTTGTGGGCGAGAAGGGTGTAAGCCAGCTCGCTTGCCATGGCGTTGGTCGGAACGCAGACAGCGATCTGTCCGGGTGGCGTCGGCAGGGCGATCCAGTCGGCGAGGAGCGCGGCGATCGACTCCTGCTCGGACTCCCAGTCGTCGCAGCCGTGCAAGTGCGGAAGACTTCCGGTCAGGACAGACCTGTACCCGGCCAGGTCCTCGGTGCTGCCGTCCAGGTCGTCGAAGCTCTCGCCGCTGAGCACACCGAGTGCGGAGCCGAGGATCTGCCGGGTCGTCCGGTAGCTCAATGTCAGCTTGGCCGAGCGGCCGCGGATGTGGACGCCGAGGCTTCCCAGCGTGACCTGGTTACCGTAGATGCGCTGATGGGTGTCGCCCACGAGGAAGATGTCGTTGGCGGCGCGCGGCGCCATCGCCCGCAGCAGCTTCCAGTGAGCGGCCCTCAGGTCCTGTGCCTCGTCGACGACGATGTGCTGGAAGCGGTGCCGCAGCCATCCCGCTGACCCGGCCTGAAGATGGACGTTGTCGAGACCGCCCGCCTCCTCGCGCTGACGCTCGACAGCCTGGATCCGCTGCTCGCGGTCCATCTCCAGCCGCGCCGCGCGCTCGGCGACCTGTTCCCAGGTCTGCCGTCCGAGGCGGTCGAGTCGCTGAGTGAACCGCTCCGCGAGCTGCCAGATCTCTGCGCGCTCGGCCCGCGAGATGTTCTTGCCCCGGCCGGCTCGGCGCGCGCGGAAGTATTCGGTCCGGGAGACGACGGCCTGGCCCAGGATGACCTGCGACCACTCGTCGTGCAGGAACTGGGCGTCCCACCCGGTTTCGCCCAGCTCGTCGAGCATGGCACGCCACTCGCGGAGAGCCTGACTCTCGTCGAGCGTCTGCTTGGCGCTCCCGGGCTCGGCCTCGCGGACGACGCGCAGCGCGAGCTGGTCGACGTGGCTGATCTCCACGCGCGCCAGCAGATCTTCATCGCCCAGCTGGAGCAGCCGGGACCTCAGGTCGGCGGCAAGGTTCTTGTTGTACGTGGTGAGGAGGACGGGCTTGTGACAGCCGGGAGGCAGCCGGTCCACCAGGTGCTTGACCCGGTGCAGGGCCACGATGGTCTTGCCCGTGCCCGGACCGCCCCCCACCCGGGCGGGGCCTGAGTACTCGCGTTCGACGAGCCGGGACTGGGTCGGGTGGAGGAACACCTTCCACCGACCGAAGTCGCCGCCCTCCAGGGCTTCGCGCAGCGCCTCGTCCGTCGTTGTGACCATGGTGGCCGGCCGCTCGGCGGCGGCCCGGAAGTCATCGGTGTCGACCGGGTCCGGTGCGGAGACGGGACGGGTGATCTGCTCCAGCACCACGTTGTACGACGCACCGTCGTGGAGCGCGAGCAGGACTTCCGAGGTGAGCTGAGGGGCGTACTCCGCCAGGCCGAGGAGCTGATCCTCGGTGGTCAGGGTCCGGACGACCGGGACGAGCGGTCCCGCGACGCCGAGATCGGTGAGCTGCTCGTCGGAGAACGCGGCGAACAACGGGACGGGCGCGGGCGCGGGTGCCGGGGAGGGCTCGGTGTGAGCGGCGGTGGTGGGCCTGGGAGTCGCCGCTTGGCCGCGGACGCTCTCCTCGACGATCTGGAGGTTGACGTACTCGATGCCGCCGGTGATCCGGTTGATGCCGTACGAGAGCCGGTCGAGCTTCTCGTACGCCTCCTTGCGATGCTTGACGGAGACGATGAGCCAGTCGGTGTCCGCCAGATGCAGCAGCAGAACCCGGTACTCGTCGTTGACGCGGGCCGACCAGAGCCGGTCGTGGCCCTCCAGCTGCTTCAGCCGCAGACCCCGGAGCTGCGGGTTCTCCTTAAACTTGTGCTGGAAGTCGTAGATCGCGCCCTTGACCGCACGCGGCAGTCTCAGGATCTCCTTGTCCGCCTTGTCGAGCAGACGCAGGGTCACGCCCGTGGTCGTCATCGCTGCTGGCCTCCGTCGTTCGTGCCCGTGTCTTCGCCCTCCGCCGCGGCGAGGAGGTCCTTGATGTCCATGGGGGTACAGGAGGCGGCTGTGCGGATCAGCCAGCCTGCCGAGGCGAAGGCCCTGTCCCGGTCCTCCGCGTCGTGATCCCGCTCCCCGTCGGCCGGCCGGTGGGCCGTCACCACGGCGATCCGGGCGGAGGGCCAGGCGAGTTCGGCCATCCAGCCGTGCTCGTCCAGCTCGTAGCCGGCTTCCGGCGGTATCACGCCCAGAGCGCGAAGCCCCTGGCTGAGTGGGAGCAGGCCGGGTTCATCGGGGTCGAGGAACTCCAGTACCTGCTCCCAGCCGGTGTCATGAGCCGTGTCGGAGGGCTTGGCCGGCTGAGCCGTGGGGATGACCGGGTCAGGCTTTTCCGCAACGTCTCCGGTGAGGCTCGCCGTCACAGCGGCCGGCCGCTCGGCCCGCTGGGATTCGAGCCAGCCCGAGCCTCCGGTGACGGCGAGGCCGTCGACGGTGAAGCCTTCCAGCAGGCTGGTCGTCAACTGGACACTGTCACCGCCTCCGTGCTCCAGGAACTGCAGCACATTGCTCCAGTAGAGCCAGCCCTGCCAGCGCCGCTTGTGCCCGGCCTCGTCCGAGAGAGCCCGGTCGCTGTCGTCGAGCAGGGTCAGTGCGGTCCACATCGGCGGCCGGTGTCGACCGTCCGCGGCAGCGGTGATCACGCATCCTGCGGCGTCGACCGCTGAGAGCAGCTGCACCGGTCCCCTGGGCCCCTGCGGGGCGCCGCCCCGCAGGGCGCCGAGGAGTTGTTCGCCGACCGCTAGAGGGTGCAGAGCGGCGATGTGGGCTCCGGCGCCCAGCAGCCCCGCGACGGCGGCCTCGGCGCGCTGCTGCCACAAGGAGGCGTCCGGGGCACGCAGATGAGCGATCAGAAGGTCCGCCGGATTGACCCAGAGGTTCGCGGACAGCTCGCCCGGCAGGCCGCCATGCACACCCGCGTAGTAGTCACGGGCACGCTTCTGGCCCTGCTCGCCGTACGGCACCCAGACGGGGTGCTCCGGCCCGGTGCCCGCGTAGCCCGTGTCACGGACCCAGGTCCGCCACTCCTTCACGTCGTAGTAGGTGAGCTGGAAGACCCGCACTCCGTCGGCGCGCAGCCGGGTGCGCTTGACGGCGTCGTCGGCCAGCCTGTCCTTGTGTTTCGGCCCGGCATGGAACTCGTATCCGTCGAGGTAGAGCGCGATCCGCGGACCGGGTGCGTCCGTGCGTTCGAAGAGGACGTCGGGGCGGGTGCCGTTGAGGACCCGCTGCTGGGAGACGCGCCAGCTGACGGTGGCCCCGTCGGTGCCGGTCAGCCGCAGGTCCAGCGAGTACGTTCCGGCCGTGGTCGTGTAGGCGTCCGCGCTGGCCTTGGCCGAGGGCTGCTTCGCCCATTCGCCCAAGGTCTCCAGGAACATGACCTCAAGATCACTCTCGGCCTGTCGTTCCAACGGGATCTGGTGGGTGGCGGCGACCGGTGAGGTGGCCCAGTCACTGCCATCGGCTCCCAGCAGCTCGTCGAACATCTGCCGGACCTCGTTGCGGCTGACCTTGTCGTAGTCGCCGGCGGGTACGCGGCGCAGCAGGCAGCGATGGCAGCCGTCGAGGCCCTTCTCGATGCACGGGCAGCTGTCGATCACCTCGCGAGCCCTCAGCAGTACTTCGCGGAAGCCGTCGGAGGAGGCGAGCCGGTGCAGGTAGCCGGTGCCGCCCGGCAGACGGTCGTAAACGACGAGGAAGCGGCGAGGCCATTCCGGGTCGTTGCCGTCGGGCATGGACGCGGCGGTGATGTCGATGTGGTCCGGATCGCCGCCGTAGCGTGCGGCGATGCCCACGAACAGGGCGGCGGTGAAGGACGCGAGGCGTTCCTTGACACGGGCGACCGACGCGGGGAGCAGGACACGGACGGCCTCGGTGGTCAGCTCGTGGGCCAGGAGCAGGGGGACGTCCTCCCCCTTCCCCTGCCCTTCCGGGGTGCTCGTACGGACCTTGCGGCGCGGGCACCACAGCTGGTGGTGAGCGCTGGCCCTGGTCGCCGCGGCAAGGGATTCGGTCAGTGCGTCCTGGTGGTGGTCCACGACCGGGCGCCCCTCGGAGGTGGCGCCGCCGCAGCTCGTGCAGACGTAGAACGGATTGATCCGTACGTCGGCCCCGGCGAGGGGCACGGTGCTGCTGCCGTCCTGGCGGTCGAGGCCCAGGTTCAGCGTGCGCACCACCGCCTGGCGGGTGAAGTCGACCCCGAAGACGGCGGTGTCGTGGCGCCAGGAGCCCGTGGCCAGGTGCACCGGGTCGATGTCCACGGTGGTGAGGACGGCGTACCGCCTGCTGTCGCGCTCGTCCTTGTCGTCGCGGACCCGGGCGTCGTCCCGCTTGTCGCGCGACATGACCCGCTTCGGTTCGAGAACGCGCTGGACACAGCCGGCGTCGGCGATCTCCCGCCCGCCGCACCGGGGGCAGGGCGAGGCATCGGCCTGGGCGTTCTCCGTGCGGACGTAGCCGCAGGCGGGGCACAGCCGCCACACCGACCAGGCACGACGCTCCGGACTGCCGATGTCCAGGGCCCGGACGACGTGCTTGTAGCCGTTGACGTAGAAACTGTTTCCGGGCGCCAGCTCGGACAGCGCGGACCGGCGTGCGCGTTCGTAGTCCCGGACCTCGCTGTGGTAGGTCTTCTTGGTCCCTTCGGCCTCGGGCTGCTCGGTCCAGTAGAGGGTGGCCTCCAGCTGGGTGGTGGTGTCCGAGAGCGTGTAGTTGGGCAGGAGCCCGAGCTCGACGAGAGCTCCGTGGGCACTGGTCTGGTTCAGGTCGCGCAGCAGGTTGCCCGTCGCGTAGCGCTCGGCGCGCAACTCGCGCCATTCGCGTTCCTGCTCGGGATCGCTGCGCACGAGCTGGTCCATCGCCGTGTCGATGGCGTGGATCCGGCGCCGGAGTTCCTCACCGCGCCCGGTCCATTCCTCCTCGGCCTCCTGGAGCGCGCGCACGATGCCACCGCACGCGTACGTGCGCAGCTCCTCGGCGGCCTGCTCGGAGACCCCGGTGTCCGGCCGGCCGGGAAGGGAGGGAAAGAGGTCCAGGAACGATTCGACGAGCACGGCGCCATGGGCGAGGGCCGCGTCCGTGAGCTCCTGGCACCAGGCCGTATTGCCGAACAGCGCCGACACCAGGCGCGGCGCGGGCTGCAGCGGCTCACCATCGCTCGTCGTGAGCCGGCCCCGGGCCGCGAGGTCCAGAAGGTGCGCCGTGTACTGACGGCGGAGGATCTCCACGGCGGAGAGGTAACAGCCGGGCGGCACGATGTCCCCGGCGATCATCTCCCGCGGTTCGTCGAGGTAGTACAGGTCGCGTGCCCGGCGACCGCCGAAGGCCACCACCAGGGCGTTGCCCGTCTTACGGCCCGCGCGGCCCGCTCGCTGCACGTAGTTGGCAGGGCCCTTCGGAAGCGACCCCAGCAGGACGGCGGACAGGTCTCCGATGTCGATGCCGAGCTCCAGAGTCGGAGTGCACGACAGCACGTTCGGGTCGGTGTAGTGCGTGCCGTCGCGGAAGGCCCGCTCCACGCGCTCTCGCTGGGGCCGGGTGAGCATGCCGGTGTGCTCGGCGGTGACCACACGGAAGGTGCCGCCCGTCCTGTACAGGTGCCGGTAGTAGTCATCGCGGTAGTCGCGGGGCCGGGGGCCGCCGAAGCTGGTGGAACCGGAGGACGGCACCGTGGCCTGGCCCGGCTGCGGCGCGGTGATCTGCCCACGGCATCGGTATCGCGGACAAGGATGGCCGTACCAGCGGGTCCGCCGGGAGGGGTGCACCACCTGCTGCCAGCCGCACGCCTCACAAGCGACGAAGGCCTTGTTGACGATGTCGTCCTCGAGCAGCCGCACCTCGATGTGGCCGGGCTGCAGGCCATAGACCTTCATCGTCCGGTCCTGGGCCGTCCGCACCGCGAGGAGCCCCTCGTCGACGAGGACAGGCAGCAGCCTGCGGAGGTACTCGGCCGCCCCGGGGGCGTCGAGGCCCAGGCACCGGCGCGCCCAGTCCTGGTACCAGCCGGCGCGAGCCGTCGTCGAGTCGAAGTCGGACCTGCCCTTGTCGCCGTCGAGCAGGAAGCGCGGCGCGGCGACACTGTCGGGGAACGCCGGCATGCCGTCGGGCCGGCCGCCCCAGATCTTGAACCGGGTCGCCCCGGCGTCCTTCATCCACGGTTCCAGCCACCGGTGCCGGACCCCGCCACGAAGCCGGATCCGCTCCAGCAGCCCACGGACGAAGGCAAGATAGCGCTCGGCCGTCGGCAGCCCGGTGCCCAGCAGCTGACCGGGCAGGGCCATGTGCACGTCGCGGGCGAGCACGGTGATCCGGTGCTGGTCCTCGATGACGACCTCGGCGGCCGCCGTCCGGGTCAGCTCCAGGGTGCGGCCCTGCCGGGAACGGAGCCCGAACTCCATGACGGTGGCGAAGGCGAGCCGCTCTCCGATGAGCTTCCAGGTCCGCAGGTCGCCCGTGCCCCGCCCGGAGAGCAGCCGGTCCACGCCCGGTTCGTCGTACAGGTCGGGCGGGACGACGGCGGCGAGTGCCTGCGGATCCTCGACGGAGTCGAGCACGTTCCCGATCAGGTCGTTGAGCGCCGACGGCGTGCCGGACTCGTCCAGGTTGCGTGCGAGGAGCGAGCGCAGTGAGAACGTGAACGACCGGTTCGCCACATAACCCGCGCGGTGGGCCGCGTCCTGGGTCGAGTCGTTGAACAGGAGGGTCTTGCGCTCCTCCGCTTCGAGCGCGACCTCCTGCCCGGTGAACAGCTGGGTCACCGTCGCTGCCGCCAGGGCGGCCGGCCGAGTGCCGAGGAAACGCATCGCGTTGTCGGTCTCGCAGGCGGGGCAGCGCTGATCGACGGCGGCCCGGTCGGCGGTCTTCTTCTCGGTGATCGCCAGGACGAAGCAGGCGTCCTGCAGGTTTCCGGTGTCCTGGGCGACCGGTAGCCGGTACGTCCCCTGCGCACCGTCCAGGATCAGCGCCGGCGACTGTCCGCCTGCCGTCGTGGGCCGGGACTGGCCGACTACCGCCAGCGTGTCCTCCTGCTCTGCGGCCGTGGCGGCGATGAAATAGCGGACCCGCCGCTTCTCCCGCCCCACGCTGGCGCGCCAGATCTTGTTGTGGGCCATCACCAGCTGCTGGGGATCGGCCTCCGGGGAGACGGCCGCCCAGCCGGAGCGGCCGCAGTTGCGGCAGTAAACGGCGGGCAGCCTTATGCTCGCCTGCCGTACGGCCGTGTCCGCGCCGATCGCTGACTGTGCGCGATGTGAGCGCGCCACGTACCCGATCTGACCGGTTTCGGGCCCCTCATCGCCCTCAGGAGGTGTCGCGGGCAGGGCGGAGCGCCGAGCGTGATCGTCCTCGTACCAGTGGAACTCGGGCTTGCCGGGCCCGACTCCGCGCACGATCCGGCCGACCGGCCGGATCCACAGATGGGTCTCCACGTGAAGCAGGGGGCGTGGGCGGCGCTCGTCCGACTCCGGATCGCGGGCGGCCGACAACAAAGCGACGAATCGCGCGAGCGCGGCAAGGGCGAGGCGGGGATTCTCACGGGCGGTCCGGCCCCAGGTGTACCCGAACCGGCCGAGGCGGTCGCGGAGCTCCCATTCGCTCAGCGGGTCCCCGTCGAGAAGGGACAGCGCTCCCTGGGTGAAGTCGTGCTGCTTGAGCAGCCGTCCGATCTCGAAGGCGGACAGGCCCTGCTGTCCCAGCATCCGTGCCGCCAGGGCGTTGAGATCGAGCTTGTCCGGACGGGAGACCACATCGGGGCCGCCCGAGCAGGCGATGACCTCCTCGGGCGAAGGGGGTTCGGGCAGCGCGTAGTTCACCGGTCCGGTGAACTGCTCGGGCGTCATCCGTTCCTCGCCCACCAGCGCGTCCGGGGAGAACGGTATCCCGAAGACCTGAGCAGCCACCTCCAGGATGGAGTCGGGGCCGGCCCCGGTCCCGCCCTCACCGAGGGTCGCCGAGGTGGCCACCGGGCAGATCGAACCGAGGGGCCGTCCGGGCTCGCTGCGGCCCGTGTTCGCCGCCAGGCGGCGCAGCAGCATGGCGACGTCCGTGCCCTGCGCCCCGTCGTAGGTGTGGAACTCGTCCAGCACGACGTACTGGATCCTGGAGTCCTGCCACAGCGCGCGGTCCTCGGTCCGCTGGAGCAGCAGATCGAGCATCTTGTAGTTCGTTATCAGCAGGTCAGGCGGTGACTGCCGCATGTCCTCGCGCCGCGTCATCACCCGGCGGAAGTCGGTGTCCGGCCGGTCGCCGATGTAGAGCCCCGCCGTCACCTGGGCCAGGTCCGGCTGCGCGAGATAGTCACCGATGCGGCTCGCCTGATCGGTGGCGAGCGCGTTCATCGGATAGAGGAGCACGGCCTTGACCCCACGCCGGCCGAGGGCCTTCTCGCGGCGGCAGTGGTCAAGGACGGGAACGAGAAACGACTCGGTCTTTCCGGAACCCGTCCCCGTCGTGACCAGCGTTGGCAGGGCGGGCCCATGGAGCGTGCTCAGCCGCTCGTACGCCTTCGCCTGATGCCGGTACGGGGTGAATCCCGGGTTCCACTCCAGGTGCTTCTCCCAGCCGGCGCCAGCCTTGTGGAAGGGGGTCCTGATCCGCAGATAGGGACCGCGGAACATCCCGGTCTCGGGATGCTCAAGGAACCGCTCCAGCGCCCGCCGGGTGTCCTCGTCGGTGAGCGCGTATGTCGTCGTGAGGTATTGGGTGAGACTGCCCCGTAGCTGCGCGGCGGCCAGCGTGGGCCTCACGACGTTCTCCTTTGCTTCGTGCCAGGTCGGTGAGCTGCGTCAACGGTATACGGAGCCGGTGACATCGCTCCGGGCAATGACCGATCGCGAATGATTCCGGCCAGTGACTGGCCAGTGGCTCTCGAATGCACCGTTCGGCGGCGACAGACTCACGTACAGTCTCCGGACCTGTGGGGCGATGTGGGGGGAGCGGTGAACATGACCGGTAGAGGGCGGCCTTATCCCGTCGAGGAGCTTCTGACGGCCGTGCGCGCCGAGATCCTCGCAGAACAGCGGAGCGACGCCGAGGGCGTTGTGAAGGTCGCCCTGTCCAAAGGACGGCTCCTCTCGCAATCCGGTGGGACGCGCGAGTATCTCTTCGAGTGCCGCACCTGGCAGGACAGCCTGGACGGTGTTCCTGTCCTCGCCCGGCCGTCACGTTCCCGGAAGGCCTGGGATCCGGCCGAGGCCTCGCGTGCTCCGGACGGGACCGTACGGCTCGTGACGAAAGCCGATTTCGGGGCGGCGCCCGCGAACATCCAGATCCGCAAGGACGACTCCGCGAACTGGGCCGCGCTGGCCGAGCGCCTGGAGGCAGCTGGCAGCCAGGACAGCCCCGTCGACACCGAACACGCGGGCTGGCTGGTCGGCCGGGGCACCCCGCGCACCGGCCGTGCCGAGAACCCGGGACAGTGGGTGGCGAACTGGGCGGGGCTCCAGCTGAACCCGCGTCAGCGTGACGCCGTCGCACAGGCCCTCGCCAGTGAGGTGTTGTTCCTGTGGGGGCCGCCCGGCACCGGGAAGACGGATGTCGTCGGCCACATCGTCGAGGGTAGTTTCCGCCAAGGACTCAAGGTCCTCTTCCTGGCGCCCACGAACGTCGCGGTGGACCAGGCGCTTGAGCGGATGTGCTCCCTGCTGGAGCACGAGGAGGGCTTCGCCGAGGGGATCGTCCAGCGGTCCGGGGCCATCGTCCTGCCGTCGCTGCGTAGCCGCTACGGAGACCAGGTCGACCCGGCCCGGATCGCCGCCCTGCTCGTGGAGAGCATCGACCGGCAGATCAGCACGGCGGCCGACCAGCTCAAGGGCGCGAGGGCGGCGCTGGCCCTGCACGACCGGGTCCGGGACCTGGAGTCGGACCTGGCCACCGCCACGGAGGAGATGGCCGAGGCCGCCCGCGACCACGCCACGGCGGCTCGGACGGTGGCGGCCGCGGACACCCTGGCCGCGCAGCTGCGGCTGAAAATGGAGAAGGTGGGGCCACCGACCGGATTCCGCGCGGAACACAAAGCGGCGAAACTGCGCGACCTCTGGTCCGCCCTGGCGCACGAAGAGGACGAGGCCGCGCGGGCCAGGACGGACGTCACGAGCGCGGCCCATCGCCACACGGCGGGCGAGAAGCGGGCGGCCGAGGCCCGCCGAGCCCTCCCCGCGGCCCATGCTGCCCTCGTTGGAATCCCGCCTAGGCAGACCGTCGCCGACTCCGCGGCCTCGCTCCAGGCACGACTTGACGAACTCGGACGGAAACGCAAGCGAATCCAGGACGAGGTGCGCTCCCACTGCCGAGTGCTCGGAGCGACCGTGGCCAAGGCCGTTCAGTCGAGGAAACTGCTCGACGAGGTCGATGTCGTGGTGATCGACGAGGCCGGGATGGTCAACCTGCCATCGGCCTGGTTCGCCGCCGGTCTCGCCCGCAAGCGGGTGGTCGTGGCAGGCGACTTCCGGCAGTTGCCCGCCGTGACCAAAGGCGACGGGGATCGGGAGGCGAACGAGGCGGAGCGCGCCCACTCCCGCGAGTGGACGGCGCGCGACGCCTTCCACGCCGCCGGCCTGGTCGATCCGTCCGGGCGAATACGCCAGGACTCTCGCCTGGTGGCGCTCGACACCCAGTACCGGATGCGGAAGCCGATCTGCGCGGTCGTCAACGAGGTGGCGTATCCGGACGCACCGCTCAGGACCGGGCGCGGAAACACCAGCCGTCTGCCGTTCGCCCCGCTCATCGACTCACCGGTGATCCTGATCGACACGTCCGGTCGCCGGATCCCCGGCGGCAGCCGCAAGCCCCACATGACGAACGCCGTCCATGCCGCGGTCATCCACGAACTGGTCCGGGGGCTCCAGTACGAGGGAGTCCTGCCCGGCCGCAAGTGGCAGGAGGTACCCGAGGGGGAACGGGCGACCGATCGGCTAGCCGTCATCTCCCCGTACCGGGAGCAGGTCAAGGCACTCAAGAGCAGCCTGGCCCACCGCTTCGGGGAGGACTACGACGGCCTGGTCGACACCGTCCACCGGTTCCAGGGCAGCCAGCGCCCCGTCGTGCTCCTCGACACGGTGGCGGGAGCCGGAAAGGACCCCGGTTTCTTCTACAGCGGAACGGGGCTGTCCTCGCAGACCTGCCGTCTCCTCAACGTCGCTCTCAGCCGGGCCCAGGACCACCTGGTCGTCGTGGCGGACGTCGCCTTCCTGCGCAAGCACCTGGCCCCGCACAGCGAAGCGCTGGCGATGGTCGACCATCTGGAAGCGCACGCGCAGACCATTTCCGCCGACCAGCTGATCCCGATCCGCGATGCGGACCAGTTGGCCATCCTGTCGGAGGAGGAGCTGGCACGACCCGCCTTCTTCGAGCACAGCGAGGTCCTGGAGGCGGTGGCATGGGACGTGGAGCGAGCGCAGCGCAGCATCGAGCTGTACTCGGCGTTCATGGACGCGCCTCCAGTCCGCCGGTGGGCCCGGATGCTCGGGCCGAAGGTGGCTGCCGGGCTCCAGGTCACGGTCTTCACCCGCCCGCCGGAGGAGCAGCAGGAACCGTCCCGCGTGGCGCGGCACCGGGAACTGGTGGAGCAACTGGAGGCCGTCGGCTGCCGGGTCGAGTTCCGCGACCGCATGCACGAGAAGGTCCTCATCCTCGACGGTTCGGTCCTGTGGCACGGCTCGAAGAACCTGCTCGCGAACATCGGGCCCACGGACCTGATGATGCGCTACACCGACCCCGCCTCCTGCGACCGCGTACGACGGTTGATGGAGCGCACTCGCATGGAACGCCCGGCGCGTGGACCGTGGCGTCCCGCCGGAGATACCGCTCCGGTGTCCGCGGTGCCTGCCCAGCGAGCCGAGGCGCCGGCCGGCAAGGTGTACCCGGGGCTTGTGCGGGACGGCCGTCTATATCTCAAAGTTCCGTACGCGCAGAAGGACGAGGCAAAGCGCCTGCTCAGGGCCCAGTGGGACAAGGAGGCCGAGCACTGGTGGGTCGACGCGGACCGGATCACCCGGGAACAGGCAGCGCGATGGCTGCCGTAGCTCACCGCGAGCTGCGCGGGACGTCCTCCGTCAGGCGCTTCCGGCCGATGTAGCCGATGCGCACGCGGCCCTCCTCGGTGACCACCCGCAGGTGGATGCGGCCGGGCCGCGGACGGAACCGGGTGTGGAGGCTGAACAGCCGCTTCTCCCCGTCCGTGTCGGTGAAGTTGCACAATCCGAGATGGATCCGGGTGTCGCTCTCGGGGACCACCTTGATGGGCCAGGCCGGTTCCGAGTCGCCGGGCCTCCAGGCCTCGGCCGCTGTGTTGAGCGCGAAAAGCGCCGCCCGGACCGAGGGCACGGAGACACCCGGGAGCTTCCTCAGGTCGTCCTCCACGCCAGGGGTGAACTGAAGCGAGGCGAAGAGGCTCTTGCGTTCCTCCCAGAGCTGTGCGCCGGAGGTGACGGCGTTCGCCGCGCTCTCGCGTATCCAGTCGGCGTGTTCCGCCACGTGCTCGGGTGTCGAGGCGTGCCGGACCTCCGCGCTGTCCTCCTGGACCTCGTCCTCGTCGACGAGGACGTACTCGACACTCAGCCAGGAGGGCTCCCAGGGCTGGGCGGTGGGCAGGCTGACGGCCAGCGTCTCCATGAGATGGGCGGCGGCGAGCCCGAGAACCCGGTCGCCGTTGTGACGGTATTCGACCTCCTGGTCCTCGGGAGGTGCAGGCAGCACCGTGGAGTGCGGGGACTTGCGGTTGAGTAGCCGCATGAACCGCCAGTGGTCGCGGTTCTGGCTCTCGTTCCGCCACTGGGCGAGGTAGTAGCCAGGAGCGATCTCCAGTTCCTCCAGTCGGACCTCGCTGACGAGACTCGCTCCGTTGTCCACCCGCCTGACCGCCTGGCAGACCTTCACGAAGTCGCGCATGGCCTGCCCGGCCTCGTCCTGCGAGCAATCGGAGACGCAGGATTTCTCGTTGAAGAACATGAGCACCATGAAGCGCCCCCCTCTGTGACTTCCGGACTGACAAGCGGGCGCTCAGCCCAGCAACTGGTCGAGCGTGCTCTCCGACTCGTCGAAGAAGCCCTCCGGCCATTCGGAGAGCGATCCGTCCTCGGCGACCGTCGGAGTGATGGTCTCCACGCCGGCCCCGTTGCCCCGGAAGAAGTGCACCGCGGTGTCCGCGGCCGCAAGGCGTCCCTGCTTGACGGCCAGCCGGGTCCCGTCGAGCACGTGGTCGCTGTGGGTCTCGACGATGAGCTGCGCGCCGGCGGACGCTGCGGCGGCGATGAGGGAGGCCATACGGGACTGGCCGCGCGGGTGGAGATGGGCCTCGGGGTTCTCCAGGAGGATGAGGCTGCCGGGCCCGGTGGTGAGACACGCCACGACGATGGGGAGAGCATAAGTGAGACCGAAGCCGACGTTTGTCGGCCGTCGGCGCCGGGTGGAGTCCAGGCCGGCGGTGCCGCCGAATCCGAAGCTGAGACGTACCGAGTCGATCCCGGGAATCTCCGAAGCTTCGAGGTTGACCCCGGGGCAGAGCTCCTGCATCCACGCGACGACCTGGTCGAGCAGGGTGTGACCGCCGGCCTCCGGGTGTCGGAGTGGGTGGCCGTCCGGCACGACGTCCTGCGCGTGGTGCCGCAGGAAGTTGACGGCGTGTTCGCCGCGTGCCCCGAGGAAGCCGCGGCCGATCGCGTGGTGGTGAGACCGGGGATAGGTGGTGGCCGGTGTGATCCGGTCGGCCTTGAGGTACTGGAAGCGCCGGGAGAAGAGGGGCACGTCAGCCCAGTCCGCCGGGCGGGTGGAGCTTTCGAGCGGCAGTACGTCCTGCTCCGGCGCGTACCGGGCTGACCAGGCGTACGACTCCTTGTCGGTGGTTTCGAACTCGACGGAGATCAGCGGGTCCGTGCCCGGCCGCTCGGTGGTGAAGTCCTCGTGCAGGAGGTCTTGGCCCGTGCCCAGCTCCACGAGGTCACCGTCGAGGAGGAAACCCCCACGGCTGTCGGCGTCCCCGTCGGTGGACATGAGGATGCCCGAGTCGTACGACTGGCGCAGCATCGCCAGAGACTGCAGGACCGTGCTCTTGCCCGAGGAGTTGAGGCCGGTGAGGAGCGTGACCGGGGCCAGCCGGATGTCGGCGGACCGGAACGCTTTGAAGTTGGTCAGTGACAATTGCTCGATCACTGGTTGCTGCCCCCGTTGTTCTGCAGGACGGTGCGGAAGAGTCCGCGGACCTTGGCGAAGCGGTCGACCACCTTGGCCCGGTCGCCGGTGCCCACGGACACGGCCCGCTCGAAGTTCCGGTCGGTCATGAGCTGCTGGAAGCCCTCGACCACCTGTTCGCGGGACGCCAGCAGTGTAGATCGTTCGTGCTCCGAGAGAGCGGCCAGATTCACGGAAACCGTCTCGAAGATGGCCTTGTTGACCGGCGAGCGCCGGGTCTGGCCGGGGAACTGCTTACGGAAGGCATGGCCTTCGAAGATCTTCTCGGCCGTGGCCATGGCCCGGCGGAAGTCGTGGGCGTGAGTCTCCCGCTCGTCCTCGGTGAGCCGGTTGACCTGGCGCATGGTGAGCGCGAGGAACTGGTCGAAGTCCTGGCGCCTGAACTGGCTGGGGTCGGTCAGCCGGAAGGCGAGATAGCGCAGCACCATCTCGCGGTCCGCCATCCGCTCGCTGTAGACGCCGTCGCCGGTGGCCGAGGCGAACTCCGGCGATTCTGCGAGCGAGGACAGGAGCTGGCGGGCCGGGCCGGGGATGAGCGCGTGCCGGATCTCCTGGCGGGTCAGCGGGAGGCCGCCGGTGTTGATGCGCGCGAAGATGTTGAACTTGACCTCTTCCGGAGTCCCTGGGCGGATGAGGTGGACGACGACCTGGCTCTCGTTGAGACGGATCTGCATACGCCCCGACAGGTCGGCGTACCCCTTGCCCTCGAAGTCCTTCTTGAGGTATTCCAGGCCGCGCAGCGTGAGCGGCCCGGAATCCATCCCCGCCTCCGCCAGCGCTTCGGGGGCGATGAACCGTGCGATGGCGGTGAGGCGCTGGATGCCGTCGACGATGGCCCAGGAACTGTCCTGGGCCCATGAACTGTCGGTGAGTTCGGAGGCGTAGAAGGAAGGGATGGGGATGCGTAGGAGCAGGGACTCGATCAGCCGGCTCTGCTGCTCGTCCGACCAGATGCCCGCCTTGCGCTGGAAGTCCGGGGCGAGGTCGATCATCCCGTTGACCAGCCGGGAGATCAGCAGGTTGATCGTCGGGTTGAGGGTCTGGATCTCGATCTTGGACGGGTCGTACGGTGCCGTGATCTGGTCGCCCGCGCCGTCCGGCTCCTCGTCGGGCTGCTCCAGCTCGACATCGGTGCTCCGCCCACCGGCCCCGATCTCCACCAGGAACGCCCCGCTGTCCTCGGGGGACGCATCGTCCAGGTAGCGGCCGTACAAGGACAGCTGGTCCTTCGGCTGGGGTGCGCGGTGGCTGCCGCTGTCCTCCGGTGACATGTCTTCGTGTCCGTTCCCTCGTAGGTGTGGCTTCCTGTCGACCCGCATCGATTCTGCCTCACACCTGTGCGGTCAGATCGATTGCTCTCAGCCGGGCGTGGAGGGAGCCGACGAGACCCAGGACGAGGCACATGCCGAGAGTGCCGAGCAGCGTCCCTTCGGGGCGCAGCTCCCAGGACAAGCCCATGGTGGCGGGCGCCGGAGCCGAGTACAGGGCCATGCATCCCAGGACGGCGATCACCCCGTACCAGCGCACTCGTACGGGATACCCGGCGGCCGAGGCGCAGGCGACGAACAGCAGCCCGATGCCGATGGGGAAGAGGAATGGGTAGCCCTGCCAGACGTGAGTCTCCCCGTACTCGCGGGCGGCCAGGAAGAACCGAACCGTGCCGTACACGGCGAGCAGCCCTCCGGTCGACGTGGCGATCGTCGGCAGGAGGCGGGGGCCGAGCGGCACGATCCGCACGCGCCACCGAGTGCGCCGCGAAGGCGTGTCTCCTGACAGGGAAGCGGTGAAGCGGCGGGCCGCCCTGCCTGCCGACCGGTGGGCCAGCAGGCTGAAGAGAACGGTGAGCACCAGCAGCAGGAGCGCGAGCGGCAGCCAGGCGTGCAGGTAGGCGAGGAGTACGGACGGTCTGTCGAAGAGCCGGGGTGCCGCGAGCAAGGTGGCGAAGGTGCCGATCAGCAGCCCGTGCAGGGTGCGCCGACGTGTTCCCTGCTGGCGCCGGACCTCGTCGAGCCCCCTGACGGCCTTGTTCCAGTCGGCCGCCTCGGGCCTTAGATCGAGATCCCCGAGGAGGTCGGCCGCCAGGCGGCGGGGAAGGACACCGGTGCGATGGAAGTACAGCGTGTGGTCGCTGAGGGGCTGGCCCACAGGGGCGATCCATGGCTGCTCGACATTGTCGGGGAGGGTGGGGCCCAGCATCCGGCCGACCATGTCGTGGGGGCTGCTGTACTCGCGCCACTCGATGTCCCGGCGGTGGTGGTCGAGGTCGAGGGGGTACGGCGGCCGGGCCTGCAGAGCGGCATGGATCAGCCGCCCGAGCAGGGAGGCCAGGACCAGGGACACAACGATGGCGGCTCCGTGGGCGAGGTCGAGACGCAGACTGGGTGCCGCTGTGAGGGCTCGATGCAGTTCTGCGGCGATGGCCTCGCGATGAAGCTCCGCGAGGCGTGGATCAGCAAAGGCGGCTGACGGCGTCACCGTCACTTGCAGGGCCAGGTAGAGCTGGCGCAGGACGCTCTGCATCAACCACCCGATGGGCTGCCACGTCCAAGGGCCGAGCCCCCACAACCACCCTGGGACGAGGAACACGAGGCCCCACAGGCCGGGCCCGATGCGGCTGTTGTCGAAGGTCTTGAGGAGGGTGATCGGTTTCAGGCCGGAGCCGACGCCGATGAACCTCCGGACCTTCGGGTGGTGCCGGTCGGCGGTGGGGGACAGGACACGGTGCATGAGATAGCCGCCCTGCGAGTGGGCGACGATGACCACCTCGTCGCAGTGGCGCTCCATCCAGGACACCTTGCGGTGGAGGTGCGCGAGGAGCAGCCGCGTACGCTCCTCGTCGATTGCGGCGACCCGGACGTGCCACAGGAGATTGCGGCGGGAACGGGCGAACCAGGCCAGCAGGCCGAGCAGGAAGGCCGACGCCAGCAGGCTGTGTGCCGTCAGCGAGATCCCGTAGGCAAGCGCGGTCGCGATCACCGTCAGGGTGAGAAGGCGCCACAGCAGCCGCATCTGGGCGAGCCCGGCCTCTCCGCGGGTTTGGAGGCCGCGAGAGGGGGAGGCGAGAACCCGCAGGTCGCGCCGGTCCGGACCGACCACCCAGAGGAGGAGGGGGAGGCTTGCTACGAGAAACGTGAGCGTCCGCCGGATGGAGGGCCGGCCCAGTGTGGTGAACTTGTCGGCCCAGAGCGCCTCGGCGAACAGAGCACGACGGCTCGCGCCACCGCCGCCGAGAGAGATGACGACTTCCGCGTGCCGGATGGCGGCGTCCTCGGGTGAGGCCGCCAGAGGCTGGTCGTTCCAGGCAAGGACCTGCTCTCCGTGCACGTCACGGAGGGCGTCGAAGGTGGCTCTGCCCCACTCCAGGGCCGTGCCCGGCTTCTGGTTGCCGATGCCGTGTACGAAGAGGTATCCGACGCGCCAGCGAGTGGTGCTGCGCTGCTTGCTCTTGGCCAAGGAAGAGAACCTCTCTGTCAGTTGGTGGCTCTGGAAACAGTCTGTACCCGACCACTGACAACGAGTTGTGCCCAGACGGTCTTGCCGGGGGCGACGACGCGGGGTGTGGTGCCCCAGCGGGTGGCGAGGGCTGCCACGAGGAGCAGGCCACGGCCGGTTTCGGCGTCCGGGGCGGGGGTGTTGAGGGCGGGCATCCGCTCGGTGCGGGTGTCGGTGACCTCGATGCGGATGGTGGTGGCGTCGGCGTCCGCGTGGACGGTGAGGCGGAGGTGGAAGTCCCGGCCGGGGACGTGGCCGTGTCGGATGGCGTTCGCGGTGAGTTCGGCCGCGAGGAGGGTGGCGGTGTCGTTGGCGGTCGTTTCGTAGGGGTGGCCCCACTCGTGGAGCCGGTGCGAGACGAGACGCCGGGCGAGCCGTGCGCCGCGTGGGGTGGAGGTGAAACGCATGTCGAACTCCTGGACGTGGGCGTGGAGTTCGCGTGGGGCCTGGGTCGGGTGAGTTGTGGATGTCATGCCGCCAACGGTGGCGTTGCGTGAGTAGCGTTGACCAGGAGTGACGCGCGGACGCGTACGGGCTGTATGCGTCGGTGCGGAGGGTGTGGCGATACGGGGCGTGACCGGCGGGACGGCCGGGCGTTGGGTGCGGGAGGCGTGGATTATGGACGATCAGCAGGCGGAAGCCGGGTACGAAGCCGAGCAGGGGGCGACGGGCATCCTTCAGGTGTTCGGGCGGCAACTGAAGCGGTTCCGGGAGCGGGCGGGGCTGGAACGGCCCGAGTTCGGGTCGATGACGGGGTACTCGACATCGACGATCGCGGCGTACGAGCAGGGGAAGCGGATCCCGCCGCCGAAGTTCATCGACCAGGCGGACGAGCTGCTCGGAGCGCGCGGCATCTTGAAGGAGATGAAGGAGGAGGTCGCGCGGGCGCGGTACCCGGCGTTCTTCCGGGGCGCGGCGAAGCTGGAGAAGGAGGCCGTCGAACTGCACGTGTACGCGGTGCAGGCGGTGCCGGGGCTGTTGCAGACGGAGGAGTACGCGCGGGCGGTGTTCGCGATGTGGCTGCCGTTGCTGGACGAGACAACGATCGAGGAGCGGGTCGCGGCCCGGTTGGAGCGGCAGGCGATCTTCTCGCGGATGCCGATGCCCACCATCAGCTTCGTGATCGAGGACTCGATGCTCACGCGCCCACTTGGCGGCCGGGAAGTGATGAGGGGGCAGCTGGAGCAGATCCTGCTGGCCGCCCAGCGGCGCAATGTTTCGATCCAGGTGATGCCGACCTGTCTGGAAGAACATGCCGGGCTCGGCGGTTCGTTCACCTTGATCGAGACAAAGGAAGCGCGGAGGATGGCCTACGTGGAAGCGCACCAGGACAGCCGCCTGTACACCGAACGCAAGCCGGTGCGAGAGTTCGAGGAGCAGTACGGGCTCCTCAGGGCCCAAGCTCTCACCCCACGTGAGTCGTTGAACGTCATCGAGAAGGCGCTGGGAGAGGTATGAACACGACGGAGCCTGTGCGGCCTGTGCCGGAATCGGCCTGGTTCAAGAGCAGCTACAGCAGTGGCGCAGGTGGCGAGTGCGTGGAGGTGGCGAACGCCGTCGGTTCGACCCACGTCCGCGACTCGAAGAACAAGGCTGGGGCTGTGCTGAGCTTCGACGCGGAGCAGTGGGCGATATTCGTCGCCTTCGCGTCGCACTGACCTGTACGACAACGCGGGCCGCGCCAACCTCGGTTGGCGCGGCCCGTTCGTCTTCCTACGCGTCGGTCTTCACGGGCGGCGTCCACCGGCCGGCAGCGATCTCCGCGTCGAGCCGAGCGGAGAAGTGCGCGTGCGCGGCCCGCATCTCGGTCTCGCGGTCGGCCTTGTAGAAGGGGGCAGTGTAGCCCTCGGGCGGCGGGACGGTGGCCGGGTTGTCCAGGTGGTCGAGGAGCGCCGGGTAGGTCTCCTTGATCTGGCCGTGGCCGTAGGTGTGGTGGCTTGCGGCGATCTTCCTGCCGCTCGCGTCGAAATACATCTCGGATTCACGCTGGGCGAGGATGTAGAAGCGTGACTTGTAGATAGTGACCAGTTGGTCGGCGGTAATTCCGAGCCAGACGGAGACGAGGGCATCCAACTCGACGAGTGCTGCGCGGCGCTCGTACTCGCTCCGCAGGGGAGATTCGGGCCCCCAGGTCGATGTGAGGCGCTGCGCGAGTGGAGGGAGGTTTGGCCACGAGTGCGCCCAATCCTCGTAGTGCGGCCACGTGGCGTGGAATAGCTCCTGCCAGAGCGGAGCGTAAGTGTTGGTAAGGCAGTTGAGACGCAGTGTTCGAAGGAGGAGGGGGTGGGTTAGGGGGTGATTTGGGGTTGGTGCAGGCATCTTGACCGCATCAGAAACCACCAGATCGGAGCGGCTTGTGATGCGGAGCAGGTAGTCGAGGGGGAGGGACGCCCAGAACCCGGCGTTCAGCGCGGTCGTGAGATTGTCTGTAAGTGCCATAGAGCGCACCGTGTCGAGGTGTGCCGGGCCTGGCGGAATGAGAGCTGCGAATAGGCTTCGCTCGGTATCGAAGGGGATCATGCGTCGCCAAGCGAGACGGAAATATTCTGTGTATGGAACATTATCCCAGCGATCCTGGACGCTGAGATAGTGATCTGGTTCGCATGCGCGGACGTAGTTGGTGCGCGGGACTATCTCTGTGGGGAGTCGTGTGAGGTCCCAGGTGTCGTAGTCGTTGCGATTTCGCAGCGGGATATTCGGCTGCTTCTCGAATGGGGTAGCGATTCCGAAATGGGGCCCTTGGAGGATCGCCTCCGATAGGGTTGAAGGGGTGCCTGTGGCATGGCGGTACAGTCCGAGCTTCTTTGTGGCGAGATTCTCGAACATTCCGACGGTGATGCGAGGGTGATGTGACCCCAGGCGATCCTTAAAGGATGAGAGGGCGGTGATCGCTCCTTGCTCGCCACCGGTCACCGGATAGAGCATGGTCGCCTGGCTGGTGGGCGACCCGGTTTCGCCGGAAAGATCCTGCCATTGAGACAGGAGATCGTCGTCGACGGTCACGAGGCGAGCCTGATGGGGGCGAAGATCCCAGGTGCCCTCGTGCTTGATGCCGGGGAATTCTCCTGTCCCGTTGTGGGAAACTGAGGCGGATAGGGTCTCGGGTGCAAAAAGCCAGCTCATGTGCTGGAAATTCACAGGGCCCGAACGGCCGTATACGTTCGTTGAAAATTGCCGTGTTTCTTTAATGTCGGTGAAGATATGGCGCTGATTCCAGTAGTGCGCATGGAAGCGTAGATGCCTGTACGCCGATGCTCGGAGATTCCCCTCTTTGGCTCCGGTGAAGTGGGTGTCAGGGTGGATCAGCCCAGCCATTCCGGGTGAACTTGAATGCTTCCAGACCTGGCACATGAACGCGCGATAGAGGTTGGCGCGGGTCCCGGCGATGAGGGGGTAAGCTGATTCGCTTCCCAGTATTGCCACTGCGCCAGAATTACTCACGAGTTCATTGAGGAAGAATGATGTCCCTGCGCTCTTGTTGAGCGCGTCCTCCTTCCGTACGCGCCACTCCGTCATGTCAGGCTTGTCTGCGAGGGAGAACCATGGATCAAGCTCGGCCAGCACGGTGCGCTCATCCCAGTCCGGCCGAACCCACGGCGGGTTACCCACCTGCAAGTCGTAGCCACCCCGCTCAAAGACCTGCGCATACTCCAGCTCCCAGTGGAAGAACCCCTGCTGGGTGGCGACGTCCTTCGCATGGGCCGCCCACGGGAACCGAGACTCCAGCCAATAAGACCGATCCATCCCCATCAAATCCGGCAGCGCGTCCTCGTAAGGCGTCAGCTCCGTAAGTGACTCGAACTCCGCGATCAGCGACTCCGACGGCACATCCTGCGTGCCCAGCAGCGACTCCGCGAAGTCCAGCCAGTCGTCCAGGTTCGCCAGCGGGATCACCTCGCGGCGCCGCTCAGCGATCGCCTCCTTGCGGCGGCCCATCCGCCGCTTCGCCACGTCCTCCTGGGTCAAGGACAGCTGCTTGGCCTCTATGCCAAAACCGGGGAGGGTCTCTTCCTCCCAGGACATCAGGACGCCGGCGTCCTCGTCCTCCGCCCCCGAGACGGCCAGCTCATAGGCGGCGGACTGCTCCGCCAGCTCCGCCGCCTGTCGGTAGCGGGGGTTCGTGCCATCCAGCAGCGACGCCTCCTGGACCGGCCAGAACCACAGCGCGCACCACGCGTCCATCAGCGTCTTCAGGCGCCAGTACGGGGTGTCGACCGCCTCAAGGTCCGCAAGGACCTCCTCGCGCTGGACCGCCTCCACCGGCTGCCGCAGCCACTCCGGCTCCGCGCCCCAGACATCAATCTTGCGGCTGATGTCCCGCTCGGAGATCTCCAGGCGGTGGACCACCAGCTGCCACAGGTACTCCGCCCGGCGCGCGAGCCCCTGGAGCCGGGCCGTCTGCTTCGCGCGCGGCGACTTCGTGATCGCCTTGCGCCAGGCGCCCAGCGCCTTCGCCTCCTCCGGGGCCAGAGCTTTCGCCTCCTTCTCGGCGGCGACCGCGCCCCACTCCTTCGCCGGGAGCAGGAAGTGGTGGACGGAACCGGAGGGAAGCCCGGACGAAGCCTCCGTGAGGGGGAAGCGTTCTGGCGTGGCGCCCAGCCAGCCGCCCTTCTTCAGGCGTTCGGGGCCGTAGATCTCCCTGCGGCCACCGATCAGCGAGTTGCCCCGCCGCAGGTGGAGGCCGAACCACGGCGCCTCCATGCCCGGGTGCATCGTGTTCAGCCACAGCGAGACCTCTGCCAGCTCGACGGCCGTCGAGTTGAGGTCCACGCCGTAGGAGTTGTGCAGCGCGATGTACGCCTTGGCCTTCTGGAGCTCCACCGGGTACTGCTCGGTGTCGATCGCCCGGCCGGTCTCGTCCTGGCGGCGGCGCAGGTACTCGGCCGCGACCTGGTTGATGGCCTCGTTGAGGAACGCGCCCGAGCCGAGGGCCGGCTCGCAGATCTTCCAGTCCAGGAGTTCGCGGGCCTCCGTGACCGTGTCGTCCTGGTCCAGGCGGTGCTGCAACGCCAGCTGGACGGTGACCTTCGTCAGGGACTCCGGCGTGTAGTACGAGGCCGAGGTCTGGCGGTCGCGACCGGAGAGGCGGTAGACGAACGAGCCCGGGCAGTACCTGACCCGGACGTCGGCGCCCGTCTCCTCATCCCGGCGGCGTACGAAGACGGAATCTGCGTACTCGTCGGCCTTCGAGGACGGGACCAGCCAGGAACCGTCCTTCGGGTCGCCGTTCTTCGCGACCTCGTACAGCTCCTCGCCCGCGATGAAGCCCGCGTACGACATCAACCCCTCGTACACTGCGCCGAGCTGGTTGATTCCGAGCTGGGCGTACGAGATGAAGCCGCCGCGCTCGCCCTTCCTGCCCCGGGTGAGCATCAGCTTCCGCAGGACCTTGTACAGGGTCGCGTTGCGGAGGCGGGTGTCCAGGTAGCGCGGGCCCTCGTCCGAGTCGTCGTCGTGGCGGGGGTCCTTGACCGACTCCGCGCCGATGAGGCGGATCGACTCCGGTTCGAAGAGCTTCGAGTGGAGGGGTTCGAAGCGGAGGCCGACGTCTTCCGATGTCGCGGTCTCGGACTCCTTCTCCGTCACCCCGTGCGTGCGGCGCGGCCGGTAGCCCTCCTGGACCTTGCTGAAGAGCAGGTCCAGAGACTCGTAGAGGTAGACACCCTCGCGGGCCTTCTCACCCACCAGGTCGCGTTCGGCGACGAGTTCGCCGAGGCGGCCGAGGCCATACCCCTGGTGGTACTCGGGATAGTCGGACGGCAGGATGCCCAGCTCGGGGCGGGCCTCCGCGTACAGGAGGAACAGGATGCGGTACAGGTAGCGGAGCGACTCGCGAGTCAACTGTCGGGAGAGTTCGGGGAGCTCCTTCACGTCCTCCAGGCGGACACCGTCATGGCTAGTGATCCGTTCCAGGACTTCGTTCGCGATGAGTTCCACCGACTCGCGCAGGCCGTCCCGGAGTTCGGACGAGACGCCGACCGCATGCTTCGTGGACTTGTCGACGAGCCCGGCGAGCGGGTTCACGCCGCCCTCCTCCGGAGTGCGCAGCGAGTCCGCGCCAAACAGAGCGGCCAGGGTGTCGAGTTCCTGGCCGTCCTTGGTGTTGTTGCGGTCCAAGGCCGTGTCGAGTGAGGCCGCCAGGTAGCGGCCCTCGCCCCACGCCGCCCGGTCCGCGAGGACGATCACGCCGCCGGCGAGCAGCAGCACGTACCGCGGTGCGTCCTCGCTCGCGAAGAGGAACGAGGCGAGCTTCGAGCCCGTACGGAGGGAGGCGGAGGCGTCCAGCTGTACGGGGGTGAGGAGGCGGCCGGGGCCGTCCGGGTCCAGGGCCGCGTCCGGCTCAGCCGCCCAGCCGCAGTCGACGGCCACCAGGCCCGGTTCGGTGTGCGCGACGGGGATCTCGTACGTGTGGTCAGCCCGGGACACCGTCAGGATCTGGGGCTTGGCGTCGTAGCCGAGGGCGCGGAGGACCGAGGAGTTGAGGGAGGCCGCGCGCTCGCGCCACTCGGGCGCGTCGTACGTCGTCGCGTCGTCGGGCGTGACCGCCGCCTCCGCGAAGAAGGCGCGGGTGCGGAAGTACGGGCGGCGCAGGGCACGCAGGCCCAGGCGCGGGGTGACCGGGAGGGCGTCAGCGGCCGGTTCGTGATCCGCGAGGTCCGAGGACTTGGCCTCCTCCTCGCGGGTCTTCCAGGCCGCGAGGAGCCCGGACTTGAGGTCCTTCGGGAAGACCTCGGCCAGGTAGTGCGCGGAGAAGTAGTCACCGCGGTTGACCAGGGAGTCGTACGTCATGGGGTTCTCCTAGGCGTGCGCGGCGGAGTCGTGGGCGGAGTCGAGGACGGCCAGGACGCGGAGCATCGGGCGGCCCGTCGTCAGCAGGGAGTCGGCGAGGCGGGAGAGGTCGTCCTTGGTCTCTTCGCCCGCGAGGGTGGGTTGTTCCCACCGGCCGAGGCGCTGCCGGTACTCCTCGATCGGCGCGAGGAGCGCTTTGTCCCACTGCGAGCTGTGGCGCGAGAGGAAGGCCTCGGCGGCGTCCAGGGCCGCCGGGATGCCGGCCCGCAGACCGTCCACGTCGTGGGGCCGCAACGGGTTGGCCATCGTCGGGCCGATGCCCGCCTCGCGGAGTGTCCCCACCATGTCGTCGGTGACGTCCTCGCCGGTGACGGCCATCCACTTGACGACCGTCGGGCGGCCGAGGGCGTTGGAGTAGATGCCCTGCACGAGGTACACGGGGGCGTCGACATCGGCCGTGATGACCGGGGCCTCCTGGCGGCCCAGCTTCACCAGGACCTTGTCGGTCAGCCACTCCACCACCGGGTGGAGGTCGGTGAGCAGGGAGATCTCCGGCCAGCTGGAGGTGCCCGACTCGCGGGCCCGTACGAGGGCGCGGTCGGCGAGCTTGCGGTTGAGGGTGACGAGGAGGCGTTCGCTCAGGCGCTGTTCGCGGCGGTAGTCGGGCGGCAGCGCCTTCAGCCGGTGCACCAGGTCGGCCGGGGGCTTGAAGGAGATCAGGCCGTTCTCGGGGTCGCGGTCCATCCCGAGGGACTGCTGGGCGTCCGGGAAGACCTCCCTTACCGCCTCGTCGACGAACTCGCGGGTGGTCGTGAAGAGACGGGGCACGTGGGCCTTCGGCGGGGCGGCCGAGGAACCGTCCGATGTGGGAGTCTCGGCGGCGGGCTCGGCGGACACGTCGTCGACCTGGGCAAAGAAGTCGGCCAGGAAGTCGTCCGCCCCGCCCGCCTCCTGGGCGGTCTGCTGGAGGGACTCGTCGACCGTGCGGCCCTTGAGCAGGTCCTGGATCAGCGACTTCTCCTCGGCCTCCGCGCGGTACAGGCCGGAGACCGCTTCCGCCGTGCCGAGCGAGCGGTGTGCCTCGTCCTCCCGCTCAAGGAGGCGCTCGGCGACTGTGCGGTCGTCCTTCGCGCCGTCCACCTCGCTGGTCAGGATCAGGGCGCGGAACTGCGGCTTGTGGACCTGGCCGTAACGGTCGATACGGCCGTTGCGCTGCTCGATGCGGATCAGCGACCACGGCACGTCGTAGTGGATGAGCTGATGGCACTGCCGGTGGAGGTTGACGCCCTCGGAGGCCACATCACCGGTGAAGAGGATGCGTACGGGTGCGTCGGCGAGACCGAAGTCCTCGACGCACTGCATCTGCTGCTCGTCGGAGAGGCCGCCGTGCATCACACGGGCGGCTGCCTCCAGGGCCTTGCCCTTGAAACCGAGCGCGGCCGGCACGGCGGATCGCAGCCATTCCAGGGTCTGGACGCGTTCGGAGAAGACCACGACGCGTGTCTCGCTGCGCGGTCCGACTCCGATGGCCTTCAGCTGCTCGACGAGAGCGGTGAACTTGGCCGAGTCCTGGGCGGTCAGACCGCCTGTCAGCTCCCGCAAGCGCTGGAGAGCGGCCAGTTCGGTGCCCGTCGCGTCCGGGTCGTTCTTCTTCTCCAGCGTCTTGATCCGGGTCTCGACCGTCGAGCTCAGGGCGGCGTGCGAGGAGAGGAAGGACTTGAGCAGGGTGTACGGGAAGAGCGGGACCTCGCTCACCGAGCGGCCCTCGGCGGGTAGCCAGACCTGGGCCAGCTCCTCGAAGATCTTCTCCTCGGCGGGGGTCGCCGGGCAGTGCACCGACTCGGAAGGGCCCCGGTCGGCCCACTGGCCGGACATCTTCTCCCGCACCTCGGCGCTGACCTTGGTGCGGCGGATGAACAGGTGCTTGATGTCCTCGGCCGAGTACCGCTCGGGGTCACGGATCGCCGCCGGGTCGAGCAGCGCGATCAGCTCGGCGAACGAGCGGGCGTTGCCGTTGTGCGGGGTGGCGCTGGCGAGGATGAGGGCGTCCGTCTGCGGGGCGAGGAGCTGGGCGAGCTGGTTGCGCAGCGAGCCGCGGTTGATGAGGTTGTGCGACTCGTCGATGACGACGGCGTCCCACCGGATGTGCTCCAGGTGGTGCTTGTACTGATCGGTGTTCTTGAGGGTGTCGATCGAGACGATCACGCGCTTGAAGAACGTGAAGGGGTTGCGGCCCGCCGGGATCTCCCGCTGGATCCGCTCGATGCCCGCGGAGTCGAGGCGGATCAGCGGGATCGCGAACCGGGTCCACAGCTCGTGCTGGAACTGCTCCAGAACGTGCTGCGGGGTCACCACGAGGATCCGCTCGCCGCGGCCGCGGCGGATCAGCTCCGCGAGGGTGAGCCCGATCTCCAGGGTCTTGCCGAGGCCGACGACGTCCGCGATCAGCATGCGGGGGCGCAGGTTCCGGCCCGAGAGTGCGAGCTGCGCGGGCCGCTGTTGGTAGGGGAGCGAGTCGAGCAGGAAGCTGTCGGCGAGGGCCAGGCCGCGCTCCGACTGGGGCAGCGGGGTCTTGCGCAGGATCGCTTCGAGGAAGAGCCGGCTGCGGCGGAAATTCGGGGAGTCGTCACTGATCAGGGTGGTCTTGGCGGGGTCCATCAGCTCGATGCCGGGCGCGCCGTCGCGGGTGCGCTCCAGGCCGGTGAAGAAGACGGCCTCCTGATCGCGGACGAACTCGGAGATCCCGACGGCCTCGATGCGGTCGCCGTCGTGATCGGTCCGGGTGACGTTCTTGACCAGCCACTCCTCGTCGCGTACGACGATCTGGGCGCCGGGCGGGAGACTCGTACCGGTTCCCGGGGTGGGCTGCCCACCGGACTGCGAACTGGACTGCTGCGCGGTCACCCGCGGTACCTCCTGATAGCTGCTGAACTGTGTAGCTACTGGTGCGGGCCACGGCCCGGGACAAGAGGCGATGGTCACCTCCGCCCAGGCCGCCCCGGCGCCTCGCCGCCTGCCGGCCCGCTCAGAACGGCGCCGTCGACGCGTACGTCTCCCGCAACTGACCCGCGATCCGGAGCGCGGCGGCGGAACGGCGCGGGCCGGCGGGTGGCGCGGGCGTGGGCTGGGGTGGGGCCACGGCCGCGGGCTCGGCGTCCGGGGCGGTCACCGCTACCGTCGGGGTGTAGCCCGGCGAGTGGGCGGCGGACTGCTGCGGCAGCGGGACGGTCGGCGCCACGGGCGCCGGGTTCGGGGCCAGGAGCGTCGACGCCTCGGCGAAGGCCTCGGCATCCGTGGGCGGCGGGGCGGGAGCCGGTACGGGGGAGGGCTCCGGCGGTGTGTACGCGGCCGTGGCGAGGGAGGTCAGCTGCCGTCGGGCTTGCGCCACGGTCGCCCCGTGGGCCTTGATGACCGCCACGCACCGGGTGACCACCTCGTCCATCGTCGGACGGTCGTGCTGCGCGTACCGCAGCATGGACGACAGGAGACCGACCAGTTCCTCGGGGGCTCCCGACAGGTCAGGAGCCTTGTCGGGGTCGACGATGTGGCTGAACAGCACCTGTACGTGATCGGCCTGGTACGGATAGTGGCCCGTGGTCATGAAGAGCAGCACCGCCCCCAGTGCGTACACATCCACCGGGGCCGTCAGCGGCTTCTCTCCGTTCGCCTGCTCCGGAGACATGCAGGCGGGGGTGCCCATCACCGTGTTCGGCGCGGTGAGGGAGGCGCTGGACTCGGCGAAGACGGCGAGGCCGAAGTCGATGATCTTGGGGCCGTTGGGGCCGAGCAGGATGTTCGCCGGCTTGAGGTCCCTGTGCAGCAGCCCCTGGCTGTGGACTCCGGCCAGCGCCTCGGCAAGGGTCGCCCCGAGCGAGGCGGCCGCCAGCGGCGACAGGACACCCCGGGTGTCGAGGAGCCGACGCAGGTCGGGTCCCTCCACGTACTCGGTCGCGAGCCACGGTTGCTCCGACTCCGTGTCGGCCTTCACGAACGCGGCGATGCGCGGTCCCCAGATCGTCTTGAGGACCTCGATCTCCTGGGCGAACCGCTGCCGGGTCTCCGAATCGACCACCGTGGGTTTGATCACCTTCACCGCGACGGCCTCACCGGCGGCGGACTCGCCGAGGTAGACCTGGCCCATGCCGCCGTGGCCGATCCGTCCCAGCAGCGTGAACCCGCCCAGCTCGGCCGGATCGTCCGGGCTCAGCGGCGTTGCGTTCAACCTGGTTCCCACCTTGAAGATCTACCGAAAGTCGCGTGAGGGTCGCGTGTGTACGGGCCAAGGGTATCGGCGGTGTCCGACATCGGGTCCGGTTCGGGGCAGGCCGCCGCCCATACTCTGGCCGGATACCACGCGCGGTGATCGAGGAAAGCCCTTCTCCGACCGCGTCCGCCTTTCCGAGTTGCGCGGATCGGCGTAAATCAGCCAGGTACATTCGTCTCTTTCCGCGGTCGCCGCGCCCCGGGGACAATGGCGGGCGATGACCGTCACCGCCCCCAGCGCCTCTACCGGCCCGCCTCCCGAGCCGTCGGGCTTCGGCCCCTTCGCTCACCTCACCGTGCCGAACACCCCGCTCTACCGCCAGGTGATGCGGGCGTTCCTCGCGGCCAAGGAACGGTTCGCGGTCCACCTACGGCCCGAGGACGTGCACACCGCACTGCCGGCCGACATCCGTCCCGCCGAGCTGGACGCCGTAGCCGGTGCGCTCGACAAGCTCGTCGGCTGGGGCAATCTGCGGGCGGACCCCGACACCGCCCGTGTGACCGCGGTCGAGGACTTCTACCGGAAGCGATTCATCTACCAGCTCACGCGGGAGGGAGAGGCCGCCGAGGAGGCGCTGTCCGCCTACGACGAGGCGCTCGGGCGTCGCGGCGCCCTCCAGGCCGTGGCCCTGCACGACATCGTCACCCAGCTCCGTGCCCTTCTCGTCCTGGCTGCCGAGGATGAGCCGGATCCGGCCAAGACGCATCTGGCGCTCGACTCGCTGGCCAGTCGGTTCGCCGCGCTCGCCGACAACGCCCGGGCCTTCATGGGATCGCTCCAGCGGACCATCGACCTGCACGACGTCGAGGAGGAGGTCTTCCTCGCGTACAAAGACCGGCTCATCCAGTACCTGGAGCGGTTCATCCAGGACCTGATCACGCTGGGCGGGCGGATCGCGCGGCTGATCATGGAGCTGGAAGAGGACGGAAGGGTGGAGCCCTTGCTGCGGGCAGCCGCCGGCCGGGAGGCCGCCGACGCCTCGCCGGACGAGGCCGCGAACGCGGAGTGGGAAGTGTACGAGCGGTGGGCGGCCCGCTGGTCGGGGCTCGGCGCGTGGTTCATCAGCAGGGACGGGCGTGAGTCGCAGGCCAGGCTCCTGCGCGGGCGGGCACTCGGCGCGATTCCCCAGCTCCTTGCCGCCGTACGAGCGCTGAACGAGCGCCGGGCCGGCCGCTCCGACCGGTCGGCCGATTTCCGCACGCTCGCGCGCTGGTTTGCCGAGGCAGCCGACGACGACGCCCGGCACCGGCTGTGGCGGGCCGCCTTCGGCCTCTATCCGGCCCGGCACTTCACCGTCGACGCCGACACCCTCGCCGCCCGCGCGGCGCGGCCCGTCCCGGCCGCCACGCCGTGGGCCGAGGCCGAGCCGTTGCGCATCAGCCCACAGCTGCGTCGCACCGGCAGCTACGAGCGGCGTGGCAAGCCCCGCAAAGTCGAGGACCGGGAGGAGCGACGGCGCTCGCTCGCCGAGACCGCCGCCAAGCAGGCCGCCGAAACGGCCGCCGCCCGCGCTCGGCTCGTCACCCATGGCGTCACGCGCCTGTCCGGTCTCGGCGAGCTCGACCCTGCCTCCTTCGGGCTGTTCCTCCAGCTGCTCGGGGACGCCCTGGCCACGTGGCGGCCCGGCATGCGGCACACCACGGCCACCAGCAACGACGGCTCCATGGAGATCAGACTCACCGCACTCGCCGACGGCACGACCGCCGAGGTTCGTACCCCGGGCGGAGTCTTCAGCGGCCCGGACCACCTCATCGAGATCGTCGACCTCATGGAGGGAGACGGCCTGATGGGCGGAGACGGCCCGACGCACAGAGACGACCCGACGGACGGAGAGCCCGGCCGATGACCACACCCCTCGCCGAGGTGCTGGACGGCCAGCATGCCGCCGAACTGCGCAAGGCCGCCCGCGCCCTGCTCAAGCAGCCACTTCTGCTCGCGCGCGGCCGGTACGCCGACGAGTTCCGCCTCGCTCGCCGGCACGCATCGGAACTACGGGAGTGGTTCGACCGCAACACCGGCTGGCCACTCCAGGTGGACACCGAAGTCGCCCGGCTGCGCAAGAGTCCCGGTGTCCTCACCGACCCCACCCATCCCGCGCGGGACACGACCCGCGGCGCCTCCCCCTTCACCCGCCGCCGCTACGTCCTGCTCTGTCTCGCGCTCGCCGCCCTCGAACGCGGCGAAGCCCAGATCGCTCTCGGACGCCTTGCCGACCAGATCGTCCTCGATGCCGCCGATCCCCGACTCGCCGTGACGGGGATCGAGTTCGCCCTGGAACGCCGCGACGAGCGCCTCGACCTCGCCACCGTCGTAGGGCTGCTGCTCGACCTCGGCGTGCTGCGTCGGGTCGCGGGCGAGGAAGAGGCATACGTCAGCGGGGCGGGGGATGTCCTGTACGACGTCGAGCGTCGGGTCCTCGCCGGACTTCTGGCCTCCCGCCGCGGCCCCTCCACCGTCCACGCGGAAGACCTCGACGACCGCCTCACCGAACTCGTCACCGAAACCGCTCTGGACAGCGACGAACTGCGTTTCCGCGCCATGCGCCGCTCCCTCACCCGCAGGATGCTCGACGACCCGGTGCTCTACTACGACGACCTGACCGACGCCGAACTCGGCTACCTCACCCGGCAGCGCGGCTTCCTCACCGCCCGGATCACCGAGCTGACCGGACTGGTCGCCGAGGTGCGGGCCGAGGGGATCGCCATGGTCGACCCCGAAGACGACCTCACCGACGTCCGCATGCCCGAACAGGGCACCCACGGCCATGTCACCCTGCTGCTCGCCGAGCACCTGGCCGCCGCCGACGGACCCGTCGATCTCGACGAGCTGGCCCTCCGAGTCCGTGAACTCGCATCCCGGCACGGCGGCTTCTGGTCGAAGTCCGCCCGGGAGCCAGGCACGGAGACCGAGCTCGTCGACCAGGCCGTCGCCCGGCTCGCCGCGCTCGGCCTGGTCTCCCGTACTCCGCACGCGGTCGTGGTGCGACCCGCCCTCGCCCGGTACGCGGTCGGCGAGACCGTCATCCGCGAACCCGGCTCCGCCCCCGTGCCTCCGCCGCGAAAGGCCACCTCGTGACCCGCCTCCCCACCCCGCGACGCACCCGCTGGCAGCCCCTGCGTGTCGGGCTCGTCGACCTGTTCCACTACGACGTGGACGAGTTCCACTTCCGGGACGGGCGTCTGTTGCTGCGTGGCAACAACGGCACCGGCAAATCCAAGGTGCTCGCCCTGACCCTGCCCTTCCTGCTCGACGGCGACCTCAGCCCGCGCCGTGTCGAGCCCGACGGCGACCCGGGCAAGCGGATGGAGTGGAACCTGCTCCTCGGCGGCGAGCACCCGCATTCCGAACGGCTCGGCTACACCTGGGTCGAGTTCGGCAGGCTCGACGACACGACCGGCGAGCAGCACTTCCGTACGCTGCTGTGCGGGCTCAAGGCCGTCAGCGGGCGCGGTATTGCCCGGCACTGGTACGCCGTCACCCGCCAGCGCATCGACCACAGCTCCGCCGAACGCACGGAGGGGACCTTCCGGCTCCTCGACGCCACCGGTACGGCCCTGTCCCGGGACCGCCTCGCCGAGGCCGTCGCCGGGTACGGCATGGTGTACGACCAGGCCAAGGCGTACCGCAGGGCCGTCGACGAAGCGCTCTTCGGCCTCGGAGAGCAGCGGTACGCCGCCCTCGTCGACCTGCTCATCCAGCTGCGCCAGCCCCAGCTCTCCAAGCGACCCAACGAAGCGGCCCTCTCCCGTGCCCTCACCGAGGCCCTGCCGCCCATGGACCAGGCCGTCATTGCCGACGTGGCCGAGGCGTTCCGCTCCCTGGACGAGGAGAGGGACGAGCTGGCCGCCGCCTCCGCCGCCGAGCGCGCCGCCGCCGCGTTCCTGGAGCACTACCGGCGGTACGCCCGGATCGCCACCCGACGCCGCGCCCGGCTTCCGCGCGCCGAGCACTCCCGCTACGAGCGCGTGCAGCGAGATCTGGCAGAGGCGCAGGAGCGGCGCACCCGCGCGGAGGAGAAGCGAGCGGCAGCCGAAGAGGAGATCGGCTCCCTGGCCGAGACCAGGGAACGTCTGCGGGCCCAGGAGAACGCGCTGCGCGAGGCGCCCGAGATGCGCGACGCCCGAGAGCTGGAGCACGCCGCTCAGGCCGTGACGCGCACGACCCAGGAGGCGGACCGGGCGAAGGGGGACCGGGAGCAGGCGGACGCCCTCCACACCAAGGCGCTCGGTCGGCTCGGCGCCGCCGAGAACCGGCTGCGTGCCACGCGGCTCCGAGTCGAGGAGACCCTCGCTCACGTGCGGGAACAGGCAGCCGCAGCGCGCGTAGCCCTGCCAGCGGACGACCTGCTGCCCGAGCCCGAATCGCGGTGTGCCGTCGAGGACGCCACGTCCCGCGCCCAGCGGGCGCTCGCCCACGTCGAGGGCCTCCTCGAAGCCTCCGAGCGGGCCGCCGAAGCGCACCGCCGGGCGTCGGGACGCCTCGACGAAGCGGAGACCGACCTCGCGCTGGCCGCCGAGACACACGGTGAGGCGGAGGAGAACACGGCGCGGGCGGGCCGGATCCTCCTGGACGACGTGCGCGAGCGCGCCCGCACCTGGAAGGAACTGGCCTTCGGCGACGAGGCCGGACTCCTGGACGAACTCCAGGAGTGGACGTGTCGCCTCGACGGCCCCTACCCGGCGCGGGTCCATGCCACCCGTGCCCACACGGCCCGGTCGGCGGACCTCGCCGACCAGACGGCCGAAGCCGCCCGCAGAGCCACGGAGCTGGCGGCGCGCACCGACGAGGCACGACGGGAGCTCACCACGCTGCAAGCCGGCGGCGGACGCGAGCCCCAGCCCCCGTCGACACGCACCCCCGGCCTGCGCGAAACGCTGCCGGGCGCACCGCTCTGGCGCCTTGTCGACTTCCGGGGTGGACTGACCGAGCCGGAGCGTGCCGGACTTGAAGCGGCACTCGAAGCCTCCGGTCTCCTCGACGCCTGGGTGCTGCCCGACGGCTCCGCCCTCGCCGCGGACGGGCACGACGTCCTGCTCTCCCCGTCGAACGGACCGGTGAACGGCCCCTCTCTGGCAGACGTGCTGTGCCCGGCCGTGGACCACGGCGACGGACAGGCCGCTGCTCTGGACGAGACGACGGTGCCTCGACTGCTCGCCGCCATCGGCCTCGACGGCGGGGGAGGAGCCGAGACCTGGGTGGCATCCGACGGACGTTTCAGGGTCGGTGCGCTCACCGGCACGTGGGCCAAGCCCGCCGCCACGTACATCGGCGAGGGCGCGCGCGAGGCGGCACGCCGGGCCCGCGTCGTCCTGCTCGGCATCGAACTCGCCTCCCTGCGCGAGGAGTCGGAGACGCTCGCCGCTCGGTCCGTGACCATCACGGCACGCCGTCGCACACTTGACTCCGAGTTCGCCGACGTCCCCGACGAGTCGTCGCTCACCAGGGCACACGCGCTCGTGAGCGCCGCCGCCGAGACCGTACGCACGGCCCGCGCACGCCATGAGGGGCGTGCCGCCGAGGTCACCGAGGCAGCCGGGCACGCCGAGAGGGCCGCCGCCGAGCTCGACGAGGTCGCCGCGGATCTGGGGCTGCCCACCGACCGGGCCGGACTCACCGCCGTGCGTCACGCCCTCGGTTCCCTCGCCACCGTGCTGGCCGCGCACTGGCCCGCGGTGCGTGAGCAAGGAGAGGCCGTACGGCAGGTGGACGAGGAAGGAGCCGATGCGGCCGAGGCGGAGCAGCGGGTCGTTGACCTCGCCCAGCGGGCCCAGGACGCGGTGCGCGATGCGGCGGCGGCCGACGAACGCCATCGGACCCTGCGCTCCACCGTCGGCGCTGCCGTCGCCCAACTCGAACGGCGCCTTGCCGAGACCGTCGAGGCACAGCGGATCTGTGAGACCGACCAGAAGAACGCCCGGCAGCGTTACGCCCAGGCGGACCGGGAGGAGAGCCGGGCCGAGGGGCGGATCGAGCAGTTGGAGACGGACCTCGCCGAAGCCGTCGACGCACGTGCGGAGGCCATCGCCGCGCTCCGGCGTTTCACGGCCACCGGCCTGGTCGCGGTCGCGCTGCCCGAACTCACCGTCCCCGCCTCGGACGACGGCCCCTGGATCGCGACACCGGCCATCGCGTTCGCCCGCGCCATCGACTCCGGTCTGTCGGCCACCGACGACACGGACGCCGCCTGGGAACGCGTACAGCGCCGGCTCAGCGAGGAACTGAAGACCCTGCAGGACACCCTGTCCCGGCACGGCCACAGCGCCTCCGCCCGCATGGTCGAGGACGGCATGGTCGTCGACATCGTCTACCAGGGGCGCGAGCGGGCTGTGCCCGAACTCGCCGACGCGCTCGCCACGGAGGTCGGAGAGCTCACCCGCATCCTGTCCGTCCACGAACGCGAGATCCTCGAAACCCATCTGATCACCGAGGTCGCCGGCACTCTCCAGGACCTCATCGGCGCCGCCGAACGGCAGGTGCGGGACATGAACACCGAACTGGAGGACCGCCCCACCTCCACCGGCATGAAACTCCGCCTGGTGTGGCGGGCCTCGCGCAAGGCCCCGCCAGGACTCGCCCAGGCACGTGACCGGCTGCGTCAGTCGGCCGATGCCTGGGCGGCCGAGGACCGCACGGCGGTCGGCGAGTTCCTCCAGGCCCAGATCGCCCGCCAGCACTCCGACGACGGCTCGGGCAGCCGCCTCGAACAGCTCACGGCGGCGCTCGACTACCGCTCCTGGCACGAGTTCGGCATCGAACGCCACCAGCACGGGCGCTGGGTCCCGGCCACCGGCCCGGCCTCCGGCGGCGAGCGTGTCCTCGCCGTGTCCGTACCGCTGTTCGCCGCCGCCTCCTCGCACTACGCGAGCGCGGGCAGCTCGTACGCGCCCCGCCTGGTCACTCTCGACGAGGCGTTCGCCGGCGTGGACGACGACTCCCGGGCCAAGTGCCTCGGCCTTCTGAGCGCCTTCGACCTCGATGTGGTCATGACCAGCGAACGGGAATGGGCCTGTTACCCGCAGGTGCCCGGCATCGCCATCGCCCAGCTGTCCCGGATCGACGAGGTGGCGGCGGTCCTCGTCACCCGCTGGGAGTGGGACGGTACGAGACGACGGCGTCGCGAGGATCCCGTACGGCACGCGCCCCAGGACACGCCCGGCGCAGAGGAGCCCGAGCCGCTGTGGAACTGAGCCACGGGCACGAGCCGGAGACCGGAGCGGTCGACGGCCCGCGGCTCGCTCGGCTGCTCGGCGCACCGGAACTCGCCTGGCTCGTCGAACGAGCGCGCCGACGCCTGGTGACCGAACAGCCCCTGACCGGTTCCGTTTCTCTGGGCGATCCCACTCCGGCCCAGCGGGCGGCGGTCGAACGTCTTCTCGCCCGAGCTCCCGGTGGCGGCAGGTCCCTGACGGTGCGTCTGGACGCGGTCGACGCCGTACTACGCCGTTCAGGCACGAGCCCGAACGGCCTGGCCGCTGCGGTCGAGGCACTCACGGGACCTGCCACATCGCTCCCCCGGACCCGCCAAGAGGAGGAGGACGACTGGAAGCGGGCGCATGCGCCGCTCGACGAGCTTGTCGCCACGGTCCCCGCGCTCGCGGAGTGGGCGGCCCGAATACGCGCCGACGGCCTCGCGCGGCGCCTGGGGCGCACTCCAGACGTCACGCTCGGCCTACTCGCCGGAGTGTGCACAGCCCTGCGCGCGCTCCCCGCCGTCCCGGTCGTCTCGCTACCCGCCTTCGCCGCCCGGGTCCTCGGCTGGGCCCACGCCCTCGACGACGGCACACCACTGGCCACCCTCACCCTGTCCGGGGCCCGTGCGCTGACCGGCTTCCATGACGGCCAGGGCACCGAATGGCGACGCGAGGCGTGGGCCTCGGCGGGACTGTTGCGGGACGAGCTGTCCTCGACCGTCCTGACTCTGAACCTGCGCGGCACCCCAGCCCTGGACCGCCTGGCCGAAGACGGCGAACCCTGCGTGCTCACCCTTCGCCAGCTCACCCGCACGCCTCCGGCAGTTGCCGCTCCCAAGGTGCGGATCTGCGAGAACCCGACCGTCCTCGCAGCGGCGGCCGATGTGCTCGGCCCTGCCTGCCCGCCCCTGGTCTGTCTCCAGGGCCAGCCTTCCGCCGCCGCCCTCACGCTGCTCCGGGGGCTGCACGACCACGGAGCGGCCCTGTACTACCACGGGGACTTCGACTGGGGCGGGCTCCGGATCGCCGGTGCCCTTCGCCGCCGCGTCCCGTGGCGACCCTGGCGCTACACGGCCGTGGACTACCGCGCAGCCGTGCTCCGCTGCGTCTCACCTCCCCTGTCACCGCTCGTCAGCACCCCGACGGAGACCCCTTGGGAGCCCGCACTCGCTGTGGCCGTCGCCGAACTCGGTGTTCGTGTCGAGGAGGAGAGGGAACTGGAGCTGTTGTTGTCCGATCTCGCGTGAGGACCGTGACGGGGCCCGGCTGGGCGAGGGCCTGGGTGCGGGGTCCAGCCGCAGTCGGGAGAGCGTCCGCTTCAGCGTGCTGGCACTGAGCTGCAGTGATCACTTCGGTGAGCACGGCGGCTGAGGCGATCACTAGAAGGTCGACGTCGCAAGCGACAGTGGGTGACTTGCGGACCTCGCGGTCGCATTGTGCAGTCTCGGCGGGCCCCACCGTCCGGCGAAAGAGGTCACCCTGGTGAGCACGCCCCACTGGGTGGCGGCCTTCGGGCCATCGAGGGGCAGTATGCGTGCGTCGAGAGGCCGCGCGTAGCGCCCATGACGCACGTAGTGCACGTGGACCTTGAGTCCGTATTGCGCACCATACGTCTCTGAACTGCAGTTTTCTTGAATCTGTTTCTGGCTCCACATCTTCCCGATGACCCACCACGTGGAGTGCTGGGCAATCTGTCCCCCCAGCCGCCGAGGCCGATACTCCCTCGGCCTCGGCCCAAAAGTCCCTGAGGAGTCCCACGGGCGGAGCCGAACCCCTCCTGGCTCACACACATGCAGGTCAGGAGGGGTTTAGTGGCGTTGTTTCTGAAGACTTTCAGATATCCCGGAACGTCTCGATCTGTGCCCCGATCGAGTTGAGGCGTTCGGCCAGGTCCTCGTAGCCGCGGTTGATGACGTAGACGTTGCGCAGGACCGAGGTGCCCTCGGCGGCCATCATGGCGAGGAGGACGACGACGGCGGGGCGCAGGGCCGGGGGGCACATCATCTCGGCGGAGCGCCAGCGGGTGGAGCCGTCGACCAGGACGCGGTGCGGGTCGAGCAACTTCACCTGGGCGCCGAGGCGGTTGAGGTCGGTGAGGTAGATGGCGCGGTTGTCGTAGACCCAGTCGTGGATCAGGGTCTGGCCCTGTGCGGCGGCGGCGATCGCCGCGAAGAACGGGACGTTGTCGATGTTGAGGCCGGGGAACGGCATCGGGTGGATCTTGTCCAGCGGCGCCTGGAGCTTGGACGGACGGACCGTCAGGTCGATCAGCCGGGTGCGGCCGTTGTCGGCGGGGTACTCCGCGCTGCGCTCGTGGTCGAGGCCCATCTCCTCCAGGACCGCCAGCTCGATCTCCAGGAACTCCACCGGCACGCGCCGGATGGTGAGTTCGGACTCGGTGACGACGGCGGCGGCCAGCAGGCTCATCGCCTCGACCGGGTCCTCGGAGGGCGCGTAGTCGACGGTGCGGTCGATGTGGGCGACGCCGTGCACGGTGAGCGTGGTGGTGCCGATGCCCTCGACCCGGACGCCCAGCTGTTCCAGGAAGAAGCAGAGGTCCTGAACCATGTAGTTGGAGGAGGCGTTGCGGATGACGGTGGTGCCGTCGTGGCGGGCGGCGGCCAGCAGCGCGTTCTCGGTGACGGTGTCGCCGCGTTCGGTCAGGACGATCGCGCGGCGCGGGGTGACGGAGCGGTCGACCTCGGCGAGGTAGACGCCGTCGGTCGCGGTGATCTCCAGCCCGAAGTGCCGCAGCGCCGTCATGTGCGGGGTGACCGTGCGGGTGCCGAGATCGCAACCGCCCGCGTACGGCAGCCGGAAGTGGTCCATGCGGTGCAGCAGCGGGCCGAGGAACATGATGACGCTGCGGGTGCGGCGGGCCGCCTCGGTGTCCATCGAGGCGAGGTCCAGTTCGGCGGGCGGCACGATCTCCAGGTCGTTGCCGTCGTTGATCCAGCGGGTGCGCACGCCGATGCTGTTCAGCACTTCGAGGATGCGGTAGACCTCCTCGATCCGGGCGACCCGGCGCAGGGTGGTGCGGCCCGCGTTGAGGAGCGAGGCGCAGAGCAGCGCGACGCAGGCGTTCTTGCTGGTCTTCACCGCGATGGAACCGGAGAGCCGGCGGCCGCCGACCACGCGCAGATGCATCGGGCCGGGGAACCCGAGCGACACGATTTCGCTGTCCAGGGCCTCGCCGATGCGGGCGATCATCTCAAGGCTGATGTTCTGGTTGCCGCGTTCGATGCGGTTGACCGCGCTCTGGCTGGTGCCGAGAGCGTCGGCGAGCTGCGTCTGTGTCCAACCGCGGTGCTGTCGGGCGTCGCGGATCAGCCGGCCGATGCGTTCGAGGTAGTCGTCTGCCATGGCATGACCGTATCTCAGATATGAGATGTGGTCACTTTCGCTAATTGTTCTACTACTATGCGAATAACTGGAGGTTGACATGAACCCTGCCACTCCCTTCACCCGTCCCCCGGCCGACACCCTGCGGGTCGCGATCGCCGCGTTCCCCTTCCTGATCGCGGTCGCCGTCGTCGCCGGCGTCCATCACAAGACTGCCGACCGGTTGCCCGATCCGCTCGCCATCCATTTCGGTGCCGACGGCGCCGCCGACGGCTTCGCCTCGGTCCGCGGATTCCTCCTCGGCGCCGTCCTCGCGCTGCTCGTACTGGGCGTCGGCTGCGCCGTCCTCACCCGCGTACGGCGACTGACCCCGGCCGCGCCCTGGGTGCTCGCCCTGGGCTGGGCCCTCGCCGCTTTCCTCGCCGTACCGGCCTGTATGACGCTGCTGGACAACGCCGCGGCGGGACAGGCCCGGGCGGTCCGGGCGCCGTTGTGGGAGGTGCTGGTGGTGATGGCCGCCGGGCTGCTCGCGGGCGCCGTCGGGCTGTGGCTCGGGGGGCCGCTTCCGCGCCCGCGGCCGACCGGGCCGCAGGGCGCGCCACGGCTGCCGCTCGCGGCGGGGGAGCGCGCCGGATGGAGCCGGACGACCGGCTCCCCGCTGCTCGCCGTCCTCGGCCTGGTCACCTGCTGCGCCGGGCTGTACCTCGGCTTCGTCGCCGGGCCGTTCGCCGGCGTCGCGCTGGGCGCGGCGGGCGTGGCGGCCGGGGCGCTCGCCTCGGTGCGGGTGACCGTCGACCGGCGCGGGCTGGCCCTCGCGCCCGCGCTGCTGCCGTACGCTTTCCGCCGCATCCCCCTCGACCGGGTGACCGAGGCCACCTGCAGAAATGTCGACCCGTTCGCCGACTTCGGCGGCTGGGGCTACCGGGTCCGCGCACACCGCAGCGGGCTGGTGCTCCGATCGGGTGAGGGGATCGTCCTGCAGCTGCGCAGCGGCCGGGAATTCGTGGTGACGGTCGACGACGCGGCGACCGCCGCCGCACTGCTGAACGCCCTGCTCGACCGCGCCCGTTTGGACCGAGGAGACTGAGTGCTGTTCCGGGTCGACCCCCGCTCCGCCGTGCCGCTCGGTGACCAGATCGCCGCCGCGGTCCGCGGCGCCATCGCCGACGGTTCGGTCCGCGCGGGCGAGCGGCTGCCCGCCGGCCGGGAGCTGGCCGCCTCGCTCGGCGTCAACGTCCACACCGTCCTCCGCGGCTACCAGCGCCTGAAGGACGAGGGCCTGATCGAACTCCGCCGCGGCCGCGGCGCGGTGGTCACCGGCGTCGCCTCCCCGGCCCGCGCCCGCCTCGGCGAGGCGGCCGACCGCCTCATCGCCGAGGCCCGGCGGCTCGGGCTGACCGACGACGAGATCGTGGGCGTGGTGCGCCAGGGGCTGGCGCCGCGCTGATCGCCCGGGGGCGGCGCCCCGTGATCCGTACGGCGCGCCCGGCCGGGGATTGCTTCCGGGTGCGCACGGCGGGCGCGCGCGGGCCGCGCCCCGGCGCCGTCCGGGCCGGGCCCGTGGCCCACGCCGGCTCCGCCCGGGCCCGGCGCCGCACGCCCTGCCCGGCACGACGCCGGTCCCGGGCTTCAGGCCCCCGTCGCCCCGTCCACCGCCTCGCGCAGGAAGTCGGCGTGCCCGTTGTGCCGTGCGTACTCGTGGATCAGATGCAGCATCACCGTCCGCAGCGACACGTCCTCGCCCCAGCGGGCCGCGTGGTACGCGGTGTCGAGGGACGGGGCCGCCGCCTCGATCCGGCGGGCGTGCGCCACCTCCGCCTCCCAGGCGGCGAACGCCTCCGCCCGGGTGCAGCCCCGCGCGTCGTACGCCGCCTGGAAGTCGCCCTCCGGCGACCAGACCAGCGGGATGTCCTGGCCGCCGACCACCCGCCGGAACCACGCCCGCTCCACCTCGGCCAGATGCCGCACCAGTCCGAGCAGCGAGAGCGTGGACGGCGGACTGGCCCGGCGGCGCAGTTGTTCGTCCGTCAGACCGTCGCACTTCATGGCGAGCGTGGCGCGGTGGAAGTCGAGAGTCGCGCGCAGCGTGACCCGCTCGTCGCCGGTGCGCGGCGGATCGATCCGTTCGACGGTCATGGGTGCCCCCCGTTCCGGCCCGGTCCCGGCGCACCGCGGGTGCGGCGCCCGGCCGGGCAGCGGCCCGAACCTACCGCCCGCGCCGCGCCGCCGTCCCGTCGGCTGTGCGGTGGAGCGGTTCCGGGGGGCGACCCGAACGGCCCCGTCCCGCGCGCGGCTGCCCGGGGCCGGGCCCCCGTTCGGGGTCGCGGCGGGCGGCGCGATGCGGTATCGGGCCCGCCGGGGCATGACCACGCCGCGGCGATGTACTAGAGTTATCTCGACATCGAGATATCTGCCGAAAGGCGTACCGCCGCCGCGCCAGTAAGGCATGCCTAACTAAGGCTCACCTTACCGGATCGGCGCGGACCTGCGACGGCAGGATGCGGTGGGTACGCGCGAATTCATGCATGAAGGAGACTGTCGTGTCGGCGAACAGCTTCGACGCCCGCAGCACGCTGCAGGTGGGCGACGAGTCGTACGAGATCTTCCGGCTGGACAAGGTGGAGGGCTCCGCCCGTCTGCCCTACAGCCTGAAGGTGCTGCTGGAGAACCTGCTCCGCACCGAGGACGGCGCGAACATCACCGCCGACCACATCCGGGCGCTGGGCGGATGGGACTCCCAGGCCCAGCCCAGCCAGGAGATCCAGTTCACGCCGGCCCGCGTGATCATGCAGGACTTCACCGGCGTCCCCTGCGTCGTCGACCTCGCCACCATGCGTGAGGCCGTCAAGGAGCTGGGCGGCGACCCGGCGAAGATCAACCCGCTCGCCCCGGCCGAGCTGGTCATCGACCACTCCGTCATCGCCGACAAGTTCGGCACCAACGACGCCTTCGCCCAGAACGTCGAGCTGGAGTACGGCCGCAACCGCGAGCGCTACCAGTTCCTGCGCTGGGGCCAGACCGCCTTCGACGAGTTCAAGGTCGTCCCCCCGGGCACCGGCATCGTCCACCAGGTCAACATCGAGAAGCTGGCCCGCACCGTCATGGTGCGAAACGGCCAGGCCTACCCCGACACCCTGGTCGGCACCGACTCGCACACCACGATGGTCAACGGCCTGGGCGTCCTGGGCTGGGGCGTCGGCGGCATCGAGGCCGAGGCCGCGATGCTCGGCCAGCCGGTCTCCATGCTGATCCCGCGCGTCGTCGGCTTCAAGCTGACCGGCGAGCTGCCCGCCGGCACCACCGCCACCGACCTCGTCCTCACGATCACCGAGATGCTGCGCAAGCACGGCGTGGTCGGCAAGTTCGTCGAGTTCTACGGTGAGGGCGTCGCCGCCACCTCGCTCGCCAACCGCGCCACCATCGGCAACATGTCGCCGGAGTTCGGCTCCACCGCCGCGATCTTCCCGATCGACGACGAGACCCTGAACTACCTGCGTCTGACCGGCCGTGACGCGCAGCAGGTCGCGCTCGTCGAGGCGTACGCCAAGGAGCAGGGCCTCTGGCTCGACCCGGCCGCCGAGCCCGACTTCTCCGAGAAGCTGGAGCTGGACCTCTCCACGGTCGTCCCGTCGATCGCCGGCCCGAAGCGTCCGCAGGACCGCATCGTCCTCGCCAACGCCGCGCAGCAGTTCGCCGTCGACGTGCGCAACTACGTCTCCGTGGACGAGGAGGCCGGCAAGGAGTCCTTCCCGGCGTCCGACGCCCCGGCCGTCTCCCCGAACGGCGTCCCGTCGAACCCGGTCACCGTCACCGCCCCCGACGGCTCGACCTACGAGATCGACCACGGTGCGGTGACGGTCGCGGCCATCACCTCCTGCACCAACACCTCGAACCCGTACGTCATGGTCGCCGCCGCGCTCGTCGCGAAGAAGGCCGTGGAGAAGGGCCTGACCCGCAAGCCGTGGGTCAAGACCACCCTCGCCCCGGGCTCGAAGGTCGTCACCGACTACTTCGACAAGGCGGGCCTGACGCCGTACCTGGACAAGGTCGGCTTCAACCTCGTCGGCTACGGCTGCACCACCTGCATCGGCAACTCCGGCCCGCTGCCGGAGGAGGTCTCCAAGGCCGTCAACGACCACGACCTCGCGGTCACCTCGGTCCTCTCCGGCAACCGGAACTTCGAGGGCCGGATCAACCCCGACGTCAAGATGAACTACCTGGCGTCCCCGCCGCTGGTCGTCGCGTACGCGCTGGCCGGTTCGATGAAGATCAACATCACCGAGGAGGCGCTCGGCACCGACCAGGACGGCAAGCCGGTCTTCCTCAAGGACATCTGGCCGACCGAGGCCGAGGTCAACGACGTCGTGGCGAACGCCATCGGCGAGGACATGTTCAACAAGTCCTACGAGGACGTCTTCGCGGGCGACGCCCAGTGGCAGGCCCTGCCGATCCCCACCGGCAACACCTTCGAGTGGGACGGCGAGTCCACCTACGTCCGCAAGCCCCCGTACTTCGAGGGCATGGCGATGGAGCCGTCGCCGGTCGGCGACATCGCGGGCGCCCGCGTCCTCGCCAAGCTGGGCGACTCGGTCACCACCGACCACATCTCGCCCGCCGGTGCCATCAAGGCCGACACCCCGGCCGGCAAGTACCTCACCGAGCACGGTGTGGAGCGCCGCGACTTCAACAGCTACGGCTCGCGCCGCGGTAACCACGAGATCATGATCCGTGGCACCTTCGCCAACATCCGCCTGCGCAACCAGATCGCGCCGGGCACCGAGGGCGGCTTCACCCGCGACTTCACGCAGGCGGACGGCCCCGTGTCGTTCATCTACGACGCGTCGCAGAACTACCAGGCCGCCGGCACCCCGCTGGTCATCCTGGCCGGCAAGGAGTACGGCTCCGGCTCCTCCCGCGACTGGGCCGCCAAGGGCACCGCGCTCCTCGGTGTCAAGGCCGTCATCGCCGAGTCGTACGAGCGCATCCACCGCTCGAACCTCATCGGCATGGGCGTCCTGCCGCTCCAGTTCCCCGAGGGCGCGTCCGCCGAGTCGCTGGGCCTGAGCGGCGAGGAGACCTTCTCGGTCACCGGCGTCACCGAGCTGAACGACGGCACCACCCCGCGCACCGTCAAGGTCACCACCGACTCCGGCGTGGAGTTCGACGCGGTCGTCCGCATCGACACCCCCGGCGAGGCGGACTACTACCGCAACGGCGGCATCCTGCAGTACGTCCTGCGCTCGCTGATCAACAGCTGATCCGGGATCTTCCGGCCGCCTGACGGCCGGAGAAGCCGAAGGGCCGCACCCCGACCGACCGGGGTGCGGCCCTTCGGCGTGCCGGGATCAGCTCAGCAACTCCACCTCCGCCAACGTCCCGCCGCCCTCCGGGACGAGGCGGTAGTGCGCGTAGCGTGCGGGGGACGGGACGGAGAACGCCCGGGTCTGGTGGTCCCAGCGGAAGGTCTCGGCGGTGCGGTGGTCGAGCTTCGTCCAGGAGGTGCCGTCCGGGGAGCCCTCCAGGGTCCAGCCCCCGGGGGCCGTGGCGCGGTCGGCCGAGGTGAGGGTGTACGTGGTGACCTGGGCGGCCTCGGGCAGGTCGACGCGGGTGGGGGTGAACGGTGCCGCGGTGGCGGAGGTGTTGTCGAAGAGCGGGCCGGCGGACGGGTCGGTGACGTCCGCGGGCGGGGCCGGCACCTTGTCGTCATGGGTGAGGGAGGCCGGGGCGGCGTTCTTCCCGGTGCCCCAGGACGAGGGGCTCTCGCCCATGGCGAAGTCCAAGGTGGCGCCGCGGGCCAGCAGGGCGTGCGGCAGCGCGGTGGACGTCCACGCCTTGCCGTTGACGCGCAGGCCCTGGACGTAGACGTTCCGGGCGTTGTTGCGCGGGGCGTTGATCACCAGGTCGCGGCCGTTCTCCAGGTGCACGGTGGCCTTGGTGAAGAGCGGGGAGCCGATCGCGTACTCGCCCTCGCCCATCACCAGCGGGTGGAAGCCGAGGGCGCCGAAGACGTACCACGCGGACATCTCGCCGTTGTCCTCGTCGCCCGGATAGCCCTGGCCGATGTCGCTGCCGGTGTAGAGCCGGGCCAGCACCTCACGCACCTTCGCCTGGGTCTTCCAGGGCTGACCGGCCGCGTCGTAGAGGTAGGCGATGTGGTGCGAGGGCTGGTTGCTGTGGCCGTACATGCCCATGCGGGTGTCGCGCGCCTCGGTCATCTCGTGGATGACGTCGCCGTAGGAGCCGGCGAACTCCTTGGCGCCCGTCTCCGGCGTCGCGAAGTACGCATCGAGCTTCTTCGCGAGGCCCGCCCGGCCGCCGTAGAGGTTGGCCAGGCCGCGGGTGTCCTGCGGCGCGGGGAAGGCGTACGTCCAGGCGTTGGTCTCGGTGTAGTCGTGGCCCCATACGCGCGGGTCGAACTTCTGCGGCGGCAGCCGCCAGGCGCCCTTGGCGTCGCGGCCCTGGAAGAAGCCGACCGCGGGGTCGAAGAGCCGGACGTAGTTCCGTGCCCGGCCGAGGAAGTAGGCGGACTCCTCCTTGTAGCGGGCCTGGTGGGTCTTCGCGTACAGCGCCTGTCCCATGCGGGCGATGCCGAAGTCGTTGAGGTAGCCCTCCAGCGCCCAGGACAGGCCCTCGCGGGTGTCGGTCGAGGTGTAGCCGAGGAACGGTGAGGTGGTCATGCCCTTGCGGCCCACTCCGGACTGCGGCGGCGCGACCGTGGCGTTCTTCACCGCCGCCTCGTACGCGGCCTCGGCGTCGAAGCGCACGCCCTTGCGGTACGCATCGGCGAACGCCACGTCCGAGCTGGTGCCCGTCATCAGGTCCGCGTAGCCGGGCGATGACCAGCGCGAGGTCCAGCCACCGTCCTTGTACTGCTGGACGAAGCCGTCGACCAGCTTCCCGGCCCGGCCGGGGGTGAGCAGCGCATAGGCGGGCCAGGCGGTGCGGTAGGTGTCCCAGAAGCCGTTGTTGACATGGACCTGGCCGTCGACGATCTTCGCGCCGGTGTGCGTCGGGGTGTCCTCGCCGGCCGGCGGGGAGAACGGGCTGGCGTAGCGGGTGCGCGAACCGACCTGCTCCGAGCCGGAGTTGGGGTAGAGGTAGAGCCGGTAGAGGTTGGAGTAGAGGGTGGTCAGCTGGTCGCCGGTCGCGCCCTCGACTTCGATGCGGCCCAGCAGAGCGTCCCACTGCGCCTGGGCCCGGCGCTCGGTGGTGGCGAACGGCGTCCCGGCCGGTATCTCCCGGTCGAGGTTGGCCTTCGCCTGGGCGGTGCCGATCAGGGAAGTGGCCAGCCGCAGCGTCACCGTGCGGTCCTTGCCGGGCGCGAACCGCAGATAGCCGGTGACGTCCTTGCCGCCGCCTCCGTCGAGCCGCCCGCCTCCGGTGACCGGCGCGTCGAAGGTCCCGTGGACGAAGAGGCGGGTGGCGCCCGTCGACGAGCCGCTCTTGACGTCGGAGTAGCCGCTGACGGTGCCGTGCTCCGGGTCGAGCGTGAGACCGCCCTTGTTGTTGACGTTGTCGAAGATCAGGTTCGCGTCGTCGCCGGGGAAGGTGAAGCGCATCTGGGCGGCGTGGTCGGTGGGGGCGATCTCCGCCTTGAGGCCGTTGTCGAAGGTGACGCCGTAGTAGTGCGGCCGGGCCGTCTCCCTCTCGTGGTGGAACGGCAGTGCGCGGGCGGTGCGGGAGGCGTTCGGGGTGCCCGCCGCGGTGGACGGCATGACCTGGAACGTCTGCCGGTCGCCCATCCACGGGCTGGGCTCGTGGCTGGCGGCGAACGCCTGGAGGGTGGGGAGGTTGTCGGCGTTGTTCTTGCGGGCGTACTCGTAGAGCCAGTCCGTCGAGCCGGCATCGGTCACCGGCGTCCAGAAGGTGAAACCGTTCGGGACGGCGGTCGCCGGGAAGGTGTTGCCGCGCGAGAAGCTGCCGCTGGAGAGCGTGCCGCGGGTGGTCCGCACGTAGTCGGAGAGATGGGCGCGCGGCTTCTCGGGCGCCTGCCGGCCGAGGGTGAGGTCGTCGATCCAGCCGCGGAAGGCCGGGGCCGTGCGCGGGGCGCGCGGTGCGTCGTACGCGACGAGGATCCGCTCGACGGTCTTCCCGGCGGCGACCGCGCCGATGCGGGCGGTGCGCGCGTTCCACTGGTTGACGTAGAGCATCCGGGCGTCGGCCTGGCCGCGCGGCGTCAGCGGCGCCCCGTACTGGTCGGTGGCGCCCAGCTCGCTGAGGTGGCTGCCGTCGGTGAAGGCCAGATCCACCGCGACATGGGTGGCCGGGTACTCCGGATCGGCCGTGACCATCTCCGGGAAGATCTTGTACGAGAGCGTGGTGTCCGCGGTGACGGGCGCGTGGACGGCGAAGACCTTGTTGTACGCGTAGCCGCGGCCGGCGGCGGTGTGGGTGCCGGCGTACTCCAGGGCGTGCCGGCCGGAGAAACCGGCGCCGTTCCTGGACGTCGGCGTGGACTCGGGCCCGGTGCCGGTACGGGTGGCCATGCCCGGGGCGGCGGGGCCGGCGGGCGGGGTGACCCCGTCCGCCCTGGGGTGGCCGTCGGGGCCCCGCTCGGCGGTGTCGGTCCAGTCGGGCGCCGGCTGCCCCGGCTCGAAGGAGGAGCTGAACCCGCCTGCCGCGGGCGGGGGCTGGCGCGGGGTGGCCCCGGCCGCCGGGCCGAAGGCGGTGACGGTGAGCAGCGCGGCCGCCACCAGTGCGGTGGGGCGGGCGAGCGTCCGTAACGGGGTGTGCCGGTGTCCGATCCGCACGCGAACCCTCTCAACAAGGTTGACATCGTTGTCAGTTGCAGCGTTCGGAGACAAGTAAGGAGGGCGGCCCGTCGGGTGTCAAGGGTGGGGGAGGCGGCGCACGGGCCGGGGTGTGTGCCGTGGTGCGACGCGGTGCGCGCCGGGGTGCGCCCGGCCGGTTCGACCAGGTCTCAACTCGGGAAAGAGAGTGAGGAACGCCGCATTCGATCTTGCCCCGTCACCCGAAAGTGGACTATACCTGTCGGCGTCCGAACGGCCCGTCAACGGCCGTGGATCCGGGGGGAAATGCGGGTGGCCGAATGCGCCCGCGGTTCCCTGGCAGACCCGGCGCACATCCCGTACCACTCAGCTCCATCTGACGACCTGCGGTGCCGGGGAGTTTCGTGCACCGCCTGAGTCCTGAAGAAGGCGAGGACTTGAGCATGGGATCCACCTCGGAATTCAACCGGCGCGATCTGGTCAAGCGGGCAGCGGCCATGGGAATCGTCGCGCTCCCCGCCATGAGTTTCCTTTCCGCCTGCGCCAGCTCCGGCGGTGGCGGCGGCGACAAGGCGGCGAAGGGCACCAAGTCGGCGAAGAATCCGCTCGCGGTCAATGACAGCGCAGGTCTGGACGTCGTCATCTTCGACGGCGGCTTCGGCGACGCCTACGCCAAGAGCGCACTGGCGGAGTACACCAAGGCCTTTCCGAAGGCCGCCGGAAAAGCCAAGCTGACCTCCACCCAGAAGATCCAGTCGACGCTGCAGCCGCGTTTCAACGGCGGCAACCCGCCGGATCTCGTCGACAACTCCGGCGCCGAGCAGATGGATTTCGGAACCCTCGTCAGCAAGGACCAGCTGACCGACCTCAACGCCCTCCTCGACGCCCCGTCGATCGACGACCCGGCCAAGAAGGTACGCGACACGCTGCGCCCCGGCGTCGTCGAAATGGGACAGTTCGGCGGCAAGGAAACCTGGATCCTCTACTACGCGTACACCGTCTACGGCGTGTGGTATTCGAGAGGGAATCTCGCGAAACTCGACGCGGAATATCCCGAAACCTGGGACGACATGCTCGCGCTCTGCGCGAAGGCCAAGAAGAAGGGCATAGCCGGGTGGACGTATCCGGGTAAGTACCCGTACTACTTCCCGTTCTCCCTCTACCCCTTCATCGGCAAGATCGGCGGCCCGGAGGTGCTGCGGCGGATCGACAACCTGGAGCCGAACGCCTGGCTGGACCCGGCGGTCAAGGCGGCGTTCGAGGCGTACTACGAGCTGTACCGCAAGGGCTACATCCTCAAGGGCTCGCCCGGTCTCGACCACCTCCAGTCGCAGAACGCCTGGGCCGAGGGGAAGGCGCTCTTCATCCCCAACGGCTCCTGGGTGGAGAACGAATCCGCCAAGCAGATCGCCCAGGACCCGCACTTCGACCTCGCGGTCGGCGCCCCGTCCAGCCTCTCCGCCGCGGACAAGATGCCCTTCGGCACCCTCTGGGCGTCCGGCGGCGAGCCGTACATCGTCCCGAAGCAGGCGCACAACGCCGAGGGCGGCATGGAGCTGCTGCGCGTCATGCTCGGCAAGAAGGCGGCGCAGACCTTCATCAAGCAGGTCTCCTCGCTGACCTCGCTGGACGGCGGAACGGACGGCGTCCAGCTGCCGCCGGGGCTCGCCTCCGCGCAGTCCGTACTGGAAAAGGCGGGGAAGAACGTCCTCAACCCCCGGCTCCAGGACTGGTATGTCGCGCTGCAGAAGGAAAAGATCGGCGTCGGCGCCATCGGCGAAATGATGGCCGGCCGGATGACGCCCGACGAGGCGATCAAAAAGATCCAGAAGTACGCGGACGACACCCGCGCGGACTCCAGCGTCACCAAGTACAAGCGCTGACCCATGAGGGGAGCGAGCCACCGGCACCATCCGCAGCGCAAGAACGGGACCGGCAGTCATGCAGCACGGTAAATACCGTTTCATCGCGGGATTCCTGATCGTTCCGCTGGTGATTTACGCGGTCTTCGTGATCTCACCCTTCGTACAGGCCATCTACTACTCCCTCACGGACTGGACGGGCCTGAGCCCGGACCTGCGGATGGTCGGCTTCGACAACTACCTACGCCTCTTCCATGACTCCGTCTTCTGGGCCGCGGTCGGAAACAGCGTGACGCTGTTGCTGCTGCTGCCCATGGTCACGCTCAGTCTCGGGCTGTTCTTCGCCTTCATGCTCAATGTCGGCGGCCGCCGCCGGAAGAAGGCGGTCATCGGCGGAGTGCGCGGATCCGGCGTCTACAAGATCATTTACTTCTTCCCGCAGGTGCTGTCCGTCCCGATCGTCGCGCTGCTGTTCCAGTTCGCGTACAACCCGGAAAGCGGCGCCCTGAACGCCTTTCTCGACGCCGTCGGCCTCGACGGCGTGCAGCCGAACTGGCTGGGCGACCCGCAGCTCGCGCTGTGGTGCGTCATGGGCGCCATGGTGTGGGCCAATGTCGGTTTCTACGTCGTGCTGTTCTCGGCCGGGATGAGTTCGATTCCCAAGGACTTCTACGAGGCCGCGCTGCTGGACGGCGCGAACCGCGTGAACACGTTCTTCCGGATCACCCTGCCACTGCTGTGGGACACCGTGCAGACCGGCTGGATCTACATGGGAATTCTCGCGCTGGACGTCTCCGCCTTCGCCTTCGTGCAGATCATGAGCGTCGGCCCGGGCGGCCCCGACTACTCGACCGAGGTCCTGCCGCTCTACGTCTACCAGCGGACCTTCCGCGACGGTCAGGCCGGATACGCGACCGCCATCGGCGTCTCCCTGCTGATCGTGACCCTCGTCTTCTCGGCCGTCGTGATGCGGCTGGGACGGCGCGAGCGACTGGAGTTCTGATGAGTGCGCAGACCGAGCCCGCCGCCCGCCACGCCACGCCGAAGGGCGGACCGGGCCGCGCGGGGCGCCGCGGCGGCGAGGGCGGCGTGCTGAACGTCTTCTCCCACGGGGTCCTGGTGATCTGGGGCCTGCTGGTCACCATGCCGCTGCTGTGGGCGGTGGTCTCCTCCTTCAAGGACGACGCGGAGATCTTCAGCTCGCCGTGGAGCCTGCCCTCCGTGCTGCACCCCGACAACTGGGTGCGCGCCTGGGAGAAGGCGAACATGGGCGAGTACTTCCTCAACTCGCTGATCGTGGTGGGCGGTTCGCTGATCGGCACGATGGTGCTCGGCTCGATGGCGGCCTATGTGCTGGCCCGCTTCGACTTCCCCGGCAACCGCTTCGTCTACTTCCTCTTCGTCGGCGGCATGGGCTTCCCGGTGATCCTGGCGCTGGTGCCGCTCTTCTTCGTCATGAAGAACATGGCGCTGCTGGACACCTACCACGGGCTGATCGGCGTCTACATCGCCTACTCGCTGCCGTTCACGGTCTTCTTCCTCAGCGGGTTCTTCAAGACGCTGCCGACCTCGGTGGCGGAGGCGGCGCTCATCGACGGCGCCTCCCACACCCGTACGTTCTTCCAGGTCATGCTGCCGATGGCGAAGCCGGGCCTGATCAGCGTCGGCATCTTCAACTTCCTCGGGCAGTGGAACCAGTACCTGCTGCCGACCGTGCTCAACGTCGGCGACCCGCACAAGAAGATGCTCACCCAGGGACTGGTCGCGCTCGCGGTCAGCCAGGGGTACAAGGGCGACTGGTCCGGGCTCTTCGCCGGGCTGACCATCGCGATGCTGCCGGTGCTCGCGGCATACATCATCTTCCAGCGGCAGGTGGTCGCCGGCCTCACCGCCGGCGCGCTCAAGTAGCCGCCGGACCGCGAGGGCCCCGCGCCGCCCACAGGGGGGCGCGGGGCTTTCGGCTGTCCACGCCGCGCGGCCCCCGGCCGCCCCGGGGCGCTCCGGCGCGGGCGCCCGTCCGGCGTGGTGGGGCGACCGCTCCGGCGCGCCCGCCTCGCCCCTGCCACCTCCGGTCGAGGACTTGACGGGAGGTGATCCGTACGGCTCAGCTTAGATTCACATGTTGGAGACAAGCCGGGCCCCGCTGGTGTGGTCCGGTCCGGCGGACGGTCGTCGTGCCGTACGCCTTGGGCGGGAGTGGATGAGCCGATGGAGACTCCGGGGTCGCAGTCCTCGCTGCACCGGGCCAATCTGGAGCGGGTCGTGCGGGCGGTGCGCATGGCGGGCTCGCTCACCCAGGCGGAGATCGCCCGCAGCACGGGGCTGTCCGCGGCGACCGTCTCGAATATCGTTCGTGAGTTGAAGGACGGCGGCACCGTCGAGGTGACGCCCACCTCCGCCGGGGGCCGCCGGGCCCGCAGCGTGTCCCTCTCCGGCGACGCCGGCATCGTCGTCGGCGTCGATTTCGGCCACTCCCACCTGCGGGTCGCGGTCGGCAACCTCGCCCACCAGGTGCTCGCCGAGGACGCCGAGCCGATCGACGTGGACGCCTCCGCCGCCGAGGGGCTGGATCGCGCCGAGCGGCTGGTCGCCCGGCTCGTCGAGGCGACCGGCATCGCCCCAGGCAAGGTCATCGGCGTCGGACTCGGCGTGCCCGGCCCCCTCGACGTCGAGTCGGGCACCCTCGGCTCCACCGCGATCCTGCCGGGCTGGAGCGGCACCAACCCGGGCGCGGAGCTGTCCGGCCGCCTCGGCGTCCCCGTCCACGCCGACAACGACGCCAACCTAGGCGCCCTGGGCGAGCTGGTGTGGGGCGCCGGGCGCGGCGCCGCCGACCTCGCGTACATCAAGGTGGCCAGCGGCGTCGGCGCCGGGCTGGTCATCGGCGGGCGGATCTACCGCGGGCCCGGCGGCACGGCGGGCGAGATCGGCCACATCACGCTGGACGAGTCCGGGCCGGTCTGCCGCTGCGGCAACCGCGGCTGCCTGGAGACCTTCACCGCCGCCCGCTACGTCCTGCCGCTGCTCCAGCCGAGCCACGGCCCGGATCTGACGATGGCGCGCGTGGTGGAGCTGGCCCGCGAGGGCGACCCGGGGTGCCGCCGGGTCATCGCGGACGTGGGCCGCCACATCGGCAGCGGCGTCGCCAACCTCTGCAATCTGCTCAACCCCAGCCGGGTGGTGCTCGGCGGCGATCTCGCGGAGGCGGGGGAGCTGGTGCTCGGCCCGATCCGCGAGTCGGTGTCGCGGTACGCGATCCCCAGTGCGGCACGGCAGTTGGGTGTGGTGCCGGGCACGCTGGGCGGCCGCGCCGAGGTGCTCGGGGCGCTCGCGCTGGTGCTCAGCGAGATGGGCGACGCCACCCTGCTGGACGGCGCGCAGGCCGCCCACGGCGCCGCGCCGGCCTGAGAAGGTCCGGTGCACGGAATGTGGCCGAGGTGCGGCTGACTTCAGACACCTAACGTATGGCACCGTTGTCATCTCGTTAAGAATTTACTCCTTGACGGCCCGCTGGCGGCCGAGTTGACTTCCAGCCACCTCGGCCGCAAGGACGCGGCCTCGTCAGGGAGGCAAGCTCACATGAATGTCTGGACGCGTCGCGCCGTCATAGGCACCGCCGCCGTTTCGATGGCCCTCTCGGTCGCCGCCTGCGGCAAGGCGGGCGACGGCGACAAGGCCGCGGGCGGGGACGGCAAGACCATCGGCCTGCTGCTGCCGGAGAACAAGACCACCCGCTACGAGACCTTCGACCGGCCGCTCATGGAGGCGAAGATCAAGGCGCTGTGCGCCGACTGCGAGGTCAAGTACAACAACGCGGCGCAGGAGACCGAGACCCAGAAGAAGCAGTTCGACGCGCTGATCACCCAGGGCGTCAAGGTGATCATCCTGGACCCGGTCGACTACAAGGCCACCAAGTCCTGGGTCAACCAGGCGGCCAAGAAGGGCGTCAAGGTCGTCGCGTACGACCGGCTGGCCGAGGGCGAGATCTCCGCGTACGTCTCCTACGACAACGAGAAGATCGGCCGTCTCCAGGGCGAGGCGCTGGTCAAGGCGCTCGGCAGCGACGCCAAGGACAGCAACGTCGTGATGATCAACGGCTCGCCGACCGACGCCAACGCGCCGTTCTTCAAGAAGGGCGCGCACACCGTCCTCGACAAGCAGGTCAAGAAGATCGTCTACGAGCAGGACATCCCCGACTGGTCGTCGGACGAGGCCAACAAGAAGATGAGCGCGGCCATCGACTCGCTCGGCAAGGACGGCTTCCAGGGCGTCTACGCCGCCAACGACGGCGAGGCGGGCGGCGTGATCACCGCCCTCAAGCAGCAGGGCGTCGAGGTCCCGGTCGGCGGCCAGGACTCCGAACTGGCGGGCCTGCAGCGCGTCCTCAAGGGCGACCAGGCGTTCACCATCTACAAGCAGATCAAGCCGCAGGCGGACGCCACCGCCGAGATCGCGGTGAAGCTCCTCAAGGGCGGGAAGATCGACGCGCTGGCGCCCACCAAGGTCGACAGCCTCAGCGGCGACGTCAAGGGCATCCCGGCGAAGCTCTACGACGCCCAGGTCGTGACCAAGGACAACGTCAAGGACACGATCATCAAGGACAAGGTCTACCAGGTGAGCCAGCTCTGCACCGCCGATGTGAAGGCGGCGTGCGAGAAGGCCGGTATCAAGTAGCCCGCCCGGCCCGGCCCGGGGCGCGGGAGGCGGCACCGTCCGCCGTCCCGCGCCCCGGGCGGGCCACCGCGGACGGCCCCGGGCCGCCGGCGCCGCGCACCGCCCCCGCGCCGCGGGCCCGCACCGGCCGCCGCCCCCGGCACCCCGGTGCCCCGCCGCACCCCCACCCCCCTCGCAGAACCCGGTGCCCCGCACCACCGTCCCGCCCCTGTGAAGGCGGCGAAGGAGATGATGTCCGTGTCCGCTACGCCCGTGCTGGCGTTGCGCAAGGTCTCCAAGCGGTTCGGCGCCGTCCAGGCGCTCACCGACGTCACGCTGGAGATCCACCCCGGTGAGGTGGTCGCCCTGGTCGGCGACAACGGCGCCGGCAAGTCCACCCTCGTCAAGACGATCTCGGGCGTGCACCCGGTCGACGACGGCACCATCGAGTGGGAGGGCGCGCCGGTCCGCATCACCAAGCCGCACGACGCCCAGGAGCTGGGCGTCGCCACCGTCTACCAGGACCTCGCGCTCTGCGACAACCTCGACGTCGTCGCCAACCTCTACCTCGGCAACGAGCTGCGCGGCGCGGGCGTCCTGGACGAGATCGCGATGGAGAAGCGGGCCAAGGAGCTGCTGGACACGCTCTCCATCCGCATCCCCAGCGTCCGCATCCCGGTCGCGGCGCTCTCCGGCGGTCAGCGGCAGGTCGTCGCCATCGCCCGCGCGCTGATCGGCGAGCCGAAGGTCGTCATCCTCGACGAGCCGACCGCCGCGCTCGGCGTCGAGCAGACCGCACAGGTCCTCGACCTCGTGGAGCGGCTGCGCGAGCGGAACCTCGGCACCATCCTCATCAGCCACAACATGGCCGACGTCCAGGCCGTCGCCGACCGGGTCGCGGTGCTCCGCCTCGGCCGCAACAACGGCACCTTCGACGTCGCCGCCACCTCGCACGAAGAGATCATCGCGGCCATCACCGGCGCCTCGGACAACGCCGTCACCCGCCGCCGGGCACGCACCGAGCAGGGCAGGAAGGAGGAGGCGCGATGAGTGACCTCACCAAGAAGACGGCGGACGCCACCGCACCGGAGCCCGCCGAGGCGCCCGCCGCCCCGGCCGTCGACCCCCGCCTCCTCGTCCGCGAGCGGGGCTTGGCCGGGTACCTGGAGGAGTTCGCCCGCCGGCTGCGCGGCGGTGAGCTGGGGTCGCTGCCGGTCGTCGTCGGGCTGATCGTCATCGCCGTCGTCTTCCAGCTGAAGAACAGCTCCTTCCTCTCCGCCGGCAGCCTCGCCAACATCGGCGTCTACACCTCCGGCCTCGGCATCATGGCCGTCGGCATCGTCTTCGTGCTGCTGCTCGGCGAGATCGACCTCTCCGTCGGCTCGGTCGCCGGCGTCGGCGCGGCGGTGTGGGCGGTGCTGAGCGTCACCCACGGCGTCAGCGACTGGCTCGCCGTCCTCATCGCCGTCGCCGCGGGCGCCGCCATCGGCACGCTCCACGGCTTCTTCTTCGCCAGGGTCGGCGTCCCCGCGTTCGTCGTCACGCTCGCCGGATTCCTCGGCTGGAGCGGTCTGCAGATCTGGCTGATGGGCAAGGAGGGCTCCATCAACACGCCCTCGGGCAGCGTGGTGGAGAACCTCACCGGCTACTACTTCGAGGACAAGGCGGCCGCCTACGGCCTCGCCCTCGTCGCCGTCCTCGCCTACGCCGGATCGCTTCTGTGGGAGGCGCGCCGCCGCCGGGCCGCGGCGCTGCCGTCCCGCCCGGCGAGCGAGATCGCGCTGCGCACCGGCGTCGTCGCGGTCCTCGCCTTCGCCGTCGCCTACGTGCTGAACGAACCGGCCGGCGCCCGCGGGCTGCCGCTGGCGCTGGTGCTCTTCCTCGCCGTCCTCGTCCTCGCCGACTTCGTGGTGCGCCGCACCGCCTACGGGCGGCAGATCTTCGCGGTCGGCGGCAACGCGGAGGCGGCCCGCCGCGCCGGCATCAACGTGGGCCGCGTCCGCATCACGGTCTTCGCGGTCTCCGGCATGCTGGCGGCCTTCGGCGGCCTCTTCATCGCCAGCCTCTCCGGCGGCGCCACCAAGAACCTCGGCGCCGGCAACACCCTGATGAACGTGATCGCCGCGGCGGTCATCGGCGGCACCAGCCTCTTCGGCGGCCGCGGCAAGATCTGGTCCGCGCTGCTCGGCATGCTCGTGATCCAGTCGATTCAGCAGGGGCTGAACCTCCTCGGCATGGCGAGTGAGATCCAATACATGATCACCGGTGCGGTGCTGCTCGCGGCGGTCGTCATCGACTCGCTCTCCCGCCGTACGCAGAAGACCGCCGGACGGACCTGATCCCCCTCCCGCACCCGTGCGCAGCGGCCCCCACCAGGCACCTTCCGGTGGGGGCCGCCCGTGTGCGGTGGACGGCCGAATCCCACGGGTCACCCGAGTGACATACATCGCGAGGCCCGAAGGTCGCGGCGGGCACCGGAACATTAGACTCGGCTGATCAGCAACCTCGACCAGTTTCGAAGCACGACAAGCAGGGAGGCACAGTGCAGAAGGTGCCGCGCGAAGCGCGCCAGGCCGGGGCGGTGGCCGGAGACGGACGGGAGTTGCTGACCCGTATCGAAGGTCCACGCGACCTGGACCGGCTCACCCCGCAGCAGCTCGGAGAGCTCGCCGGGGAGATCCGTACCTTCCTCGTCGACGCCGTCGCCCGGACCGGCGGCCACCTCGGCCCCAACCTCGGTGTGGTCGAGCTGACCATCGCCCTGCACCGGGTCTTCGACTCCCCCAAGGACCGCGTCCTCTTCGACACCGGACACCAGTCCTATGTCCACAAGCTGCTCACCGGCCGCCAGGACTTCGGCCGGCTGCGCGCCAAGGGCGGCCTGTCCGGCTACCCCTCGCGCGCCGAGTCCGAGCACGACGTCATCGAGAACAGCCACGCCTCGACGGTCCTGGGCTGGGCCGACGGCCTGGCCAAGGCCAACCAGGTCCGCGGCAAGGACGACCACGTCGTCGCGGTGATCGGCGACGGCGCGCTGACCGGCGGCATGGCCTGGGAGGCGCTCAACAACATCGCGGTCGCCAAGGACCGCCCGCTCGTCATCGTCGTCAACGACAACGAGCGCTCCTACGCGCCGACCATCGGCGGTCTCGCCGACCACCTCGCCACGCTGCGCACCACCGACGGCTACGAGAAGTTCCTCGCCCGCGGCAAGGACCTGCTGGAGCGCACCCCGGTCGTCGGCAAGCCGCTCTACGAGACGCTGCACGGCGCCAAGAAGGGCCTCAAGGACTTCATCGCCCCGCAGGGCATGTTCGAGGACCTGGGCCTGAAGTACGTCGGCCCGATCGACGGCCACGACATCGAGGCGCTGGAGTCGGCGCTGACGCGCGCCAAGCGCTTCGGCGGCCCCGTCATCGTCCACTGCCTGACGGAGAAGGGCCGCGGCTACAAGCCCGCCGAGCAGGACGAGGCGGACCGTTTCCACGGCATCGGCGTCATCCACCCGGACACCGGTCTGCCGGTCGCCGCCTCCGGCGCCGACTGGACCTCCGTCTTCGGCGAGGAGATGGTCAAGCTCGGCCACGAGCGCGAGGACATCGTGGCGATCACCGCCGCGATGCTCCAGCCCGTCGGCCTGAAGAAGTTCGCCGCCGCCTTCCCCGACCGGATCTACGACGTCGGCATCGCCGAGCAGCACGGCGCGGTCTCCGCCGCGGGCCTGGCCACCGGCGGTCTGCACCCGGTCTTCGCGCTGTACGCCACGTTCCTCAACCGCGCCTTCGACCAGGTGCTGATGGACGTCGCGCTGCACAAGTGCGGCGTCACCTTCGTCCTGGACCGCTCCGGCGTCACCGGCAGCGACGGCGCCTCCCACAACGGCATGTGGGACATGTCACTGCTCCAGATCGTGCCCGGCCTGCGCATCGCCGCGCCGCGCGACGCCGACCAGGTCCGCGCGCAGCTGCGGGAGGCCGTCGAGGTCGATGACGCGCCGACGGTGGTGCGCTACTCCAAGGGCGCGGTCGGCCCGGCCGTCGAGGCGGTCGGCACGGTCGGCGGCATGGACGTGCTGCGCGCCCCGGTGGCGGTCGCCGGGCGCCCCGATGTGCTGCTGGTCTCGGTCGGCGCGCTCGCCCCGATGTGCCTGGAGGTCGCCGCCCTCCTCGACAAGCAGGGCATCTCCTCCACCGTCGTCGACCCGCGCTGGGTCAAGCCGGTCGACCCGGCGCTGCCCGGCCTCGCCGCCGAGCACCGCGTCGTCGTCACCGTCGAGGACAACATCCGCACCGGCGGCGTCGGCGCCGCCGTCGCGCAGGCGCTGCGGGACGCGGGCGTGGACCTCCCGCTGCGTGACTTCGGCATCCCCGAGCGCTTCCTCGACCACGCCTCCCGCAAGGAGGTCATGGCCGAGATCGGGCTGACCGCGCCGGACATCGCCCGGCAGGTCACCGGCCTGGTGGCCAAGCTCGACGGCCGCTTCGAGGACGCGTCCGCGGGCGCGGCGGGCGCGCCCCGTCCGGCGGAGGTCGCGGGCGACTGACGCCCCTGGCACGCATCGGGCCGGCCGGCCACCTCCGGGTGCGCCGACCGGCCCATCCGTTTGCCCGCCGTCGCGCTCCATAGGGTGAATCGCCGCCGCCCGGGCCCGCCACCCCTGACGATTTGTCTGTGTTGCGGAGAATCTGCCTGTTCAGGTGAGGGTCGTCCAGGCGGAGGTTCGCCCATGAGCACACAGCAGGGCCCACAGGCCCGGTCACGCCGCGACCGCGGGGTGTTCCGGACGAAGAGCGTCGAGCAGTCCATCCAGGACACCGAGGAGCCGGAGCACGCGCTCAAGAAGTCCCTGTCGGCGCTGGACCTGACGGTGTTCGGCGTCGGTGTCGTCATCGGCACCGGCATCTTCGTCCTCACCGGCAAGATCGCGAAGGAGCAGGCGGGCCCGGCGGTCGCCCTCTCGTTCGTCGTCGCCGGCGTGGTCTGCGCCCTCGCCGCGCTCTGCTACGCGGAGTTCGCCTCCACCGTCCCGGTCGCCGGCTCCGCGTACACCTTCTCCTACGCCTCGCTCGGCGAGTTCCCCGCCTGGATCATCGGCTGGGACCTGGTCCTGGAGCTGGCGCTGGGCTGTGCGGTGGTCGCGGTCGGCTGGTCCGGCTACATCCGCTCGCTGCTGGACTCCGCGGGCTGGCATCTGCCGTCCGTGCTCTCCGGGACGCAGGGCGGCACGTTCGGCTTCGACCTGCTCGCCTGCGTCCTGGTCCTGGTGCTCACCGCCATCCTCGTCCTCGGCATGAAGCTGTCGTCCCGGGTGACGAACGTGATCGTCGGGATCAAGGTGACGGTGGTGCTGCTCGTCGTCATCGCCGGGGCGTTCTTCATCAGCGGCGAGAACTACCACCCGTTCCTGCCGCCCACCCGCCCGCACGTGGGCGGCAGCGGCTACGCCGCCCCGCTCTCCCAGCTCCTCTTCGGCTTCACCCCGTCCAATTTCGGCGTGATGGGCATCTTCGCCGCCGCCGCGGTCGTCTTCTTCGCCTTCATCGGCTTCGACATCGTCGCCACCGCCGCCGAGGAGACCCGCCACCCGCAGCGCGACGTGCCCCGCGGCATCCTCGGCTCCCTCGCCATCTGCACCTTCCTCTACGTCGCGGTGTCGATCGTGGTCACCGGCATGCAGAAGTACACCGAACTGTCGACGGACGCCCCGCTCGCCGACGCCTTCAAGGCGGTCGGCCACCCCGTCTACGCCGGGATCATCAGCTTCGGCGCGGCGGTCGGCCTCACCTCGGTCTGCATGATCCTGCTGCTGGGGCAGAGCCGGGTGTTCTTCGCGATGAGCCGCGACGGGCTGCTGCCGCAGTTCTTCTCCCGGGTGCACCCCACGTTCGGCACGCCCTACCGCTCCACCGTCCTGCTGGGCACGGTCGTCGCCGTCGTCGCCGGGTTCACCTCGATCAACGAACTCGCCGAACTGGTCAACATCGGCACGCTCTTCGCCTTCGTCGTCGTCGCCCTCGGCGTCGTCCTGCTCCGCCGCTCCCGCCCCGACCTGCCCCGGTCCTTCCGCACCCCGCTGGTCCCGCTGGTCCCCGTGCTGTCGGTGCTCGCCTCGCTCTGGCTGATGCTCAACCTGCCCGCCGAGACCTGGCTCCGCTTCGCCGCGTGGATGGTCGTCGGGTTCGTCGTCTACGTCCTGTACGGCCGGACGCACAGCCGTCTGGAGGGCCGCCGGGCGGCCGAGAAGGGCGCGGTGGGCGGCGGCTGAGGACGCGCTCAACCGTCCTGCGCGCCGGTGGCGTTGCGTAAGCCGCGCTCAGCCGTCCGCCACGGCTCCCGGGCGGCGGCCGCCGCCCCGGGCGTCGCGGACCGCGCGCGGGCCCGCCACCCGGGCGCCCAGCGCCTCGACGCGGGCCCGCAGCCCGCGGTCGGCGGTCACCACCAGGCAGTCCCGCCCGGCGCCCTCGGCCGCCACCAGCTCCACCATCCGGTCGTCGCCGCTGCCGGGCGCGGACTCCACCCGCACCCCGTCGACGGACGCCACGTCCCGGGCCGCGCCCTCGACCACCAACACCAGCTCCAGCGGCGGTTCGGCGTACCCGGGCAGGCCCGCCCCGGCGCGCGCGGCCAGCCCGTCCCGCAGCCGCTCCGCGGCGCCGCGCCGGTCGCGCCACCAGCCGTCCGGTACCGACCCGACGACGTTCGCTCCATCGACGATGACCAGGCAATCCATGGCTCCAGCCTGCCACGCCCCCACACACGGCGGCGCGGGCCGGCTCCGCCGAGCCGACCCGCGCCGCCGTGCTGCCGGGTGCCTTACGCGGGCACGCTCGCCAGGCCCGGGGCCAGGAACTTCTTGCCCGTCACCCGCTCGGAGACGCCCGCGCGGTCCAGGTACGGCGTGATGCCGCCCAGGTGGAAGGGCCAGCCCGCGCCGGTGATCAGGCACAGGTCGATGTCCTGCGCCTCGGCGACGACGCCCTCGTCCAGCATCAGGCCGATCTCCTGCGCCACGGCGTCCAGCACGCGGTCGCGGACCTGCTCCTCGGTGAGCACCGAGTCGCCCTGCTTGAGCAGCGCGGCGACCTCCGGGTCCAGCTCCGGCTTGCCGGAGTCGTAGACGTAGAAGCCGCGCTTGCCGGCCTCGACGACGGCCTTGAGGTTCGGCGAGACGGTGAACCGCTCGGGGAACGCGCCGTGCAGCGTCTCGGAGACGTGCAGACCGATGGCCGGGCCGACCAGCTCCAGCAGGACCAGCGGCGACATCGGCAGGCCCAGCGGCTCGACCGCCTTCTCGGCGACCTCGACCGAGGTGCCCTCGTCGATGACGTTCTGGATCTCGCCCATGAAGCGGGTCAGGATGCGGTTGACGACGAACGCCGGGGCGTCCTTCACCAGCACCGCGGTCTTCTTCAGCGACTTGGCGACGGCGAAGGCGGTGGCCAGCGACGCGTCGTCGGTCTTCTCGGCTCGGACGATCTCCAGCAGCGGCAGGATCGCGACCGGGTTGAAGAAGTGGAAGCCCACGACCCGCTCGGGGTTCTTCAGCTTCGACGCCATCTCGGTGACCGACAGCGAGGAGGTGTTGGTCGCCAGGATCGCGTGCGCCGGGACGACCGCCTCGACCTCGGCGAACACCTGCTGCTTGACGCCCATCTCCTCGAAGACGGCCTCGATGACGAAGTCCGCGTCGCCGAAGGCGGCGGCCTTGTCGAGGTGACCGGTCACCAGGCCCTTGAGGCGGTTCGCCTTGTCCTGGTTGACGCGGCCCTTGAGCAGCAGCTTGTCGATCTCGCCGTGGACGTACGCGACGCCCTTGTCGATCCGGGCCTGGTCGATGTCGGTGAGGACGACCGGGACCTCCAGGCGGCGCGCGAAGAGCAGCGCCAGCTGGGAGGCCATCAGACCGGCGCCGACGACACCGACCTTGGTGACCGGGCGGGCCAGCTTCTTGTCCGGCGCACCGGCCGGCCGCTTGGCGCGCTTCTGCACGAGGTTGAACGCGTAGAGGCCGGAGCGCAGTTCGCCGCCCATGATCAGGTCGGCGAGCGCCTGGTCCTCGGCGTCGAAGCCCTGCTGCCGGTCGCCGTTCTTGGCGGCGGCGATGATGTCCAGCGCGCGGTAGGCGGCCGGGGCGGCGCCGTGCACCTTGCCGTCGGCGATCGCCTTGCCACGGGCGACGGCCTCGTCCCAGGCGGCGCCGCGGTCCAGCTCGGGGCGGGCGACCTCGGTCTCGCCGGTCAGCACCGAGGCGGTCCAGATCAGCGACTGCTCCAGGAAGTCCGCGCCCTCGAACAGCGCGTCCGCGATGCCGAGGTCGAAGACCTGCTGGCCCTTGAGCTGCTTGTTCTGGTTGAGCGAGTTCTCGATGATGACCGAGACCGCGCGCTCGGGGCCGATCAGATTGGGCAGCAGCACGCAGCCGCCCCAGCCCGGTACGAGGCCGAGGAAGACCTCGGGCAGCGAGAACGCCGGAACGGCCTTCGAGACGGTGCGGTAGCTGCAGTGCAGACCGACCTCGACGCCGCCGCCCATCGCCGCGCCGTTGTAGTACGCGAACGTCGGCACGGCCAGGCCCGACAGCCGCTTGAAGACGTCGTGGCCGCCCTTGCCGATGGCCAGCGCGTCCTCGTGACGCTTCAGCAGCTCGACGCCCTTGAGGTCGGCGCCGACGGCGAAGATGAACGGCTTGCCGGTGATGCCGACGCCGACGACGGAGCCGTCCGCCGCCTCCTGCTCGACCTGGTCGATCGCCGCGTTGAGGTTGGCGAGCGACTGCGGGCCGAAGGTGGTCGGCTTGGTGTGGTCCAGGCCGTTGTCCAGCGTGATGAGGGCGAAGCGGCCCGCGCCCTTCGGCAGGTCGAGGTGGCGCACGTGCGCCTGGGTCACGACCTCGTCGGGGAACAGCTCGGCCGCACCCTTCAACAGCTCTGCGGTGTCGCTCACTTGCCTGCCCCTTCGAAGTGCGGGTTCTCCCAGATCACGGTGCCGCCCATGCCGAAGCCGACGCACATGGTGGTGATGCCGTAGCGGACGTGCGGCTGCTCCTCGAACTGGCGGGCCAGCTGCGTCATCAGCCGGACGCCGGAGGAGGCCAGCGGGTGGCCGAAGGCGATGGCGCCGCCGTACTGGTTGACGCGCGGGTCGTCGTCGGCGATGCCGTAGTGGTCGAGCAGCGAGAGCACCTGGACGGCGAACGCCTCGTTGATCTCGAACAGGCCGATGTCGTCGATGGTCAGACCGGCCTTGGCCAGCGCCTTCTCCGTCGCCGGGACCGGGCCGATGCCCATGACCTCCGGCTCCACGCCGGCGAACGCGAAGTCGACCAGGCGCATCTTGACGGGCAGGCCCAGCTCGCGCGCCACGTCCTCGGCGGCGATCAGCGAGGCGGTCGCACCGTCGTTGAGACCGGCGGCGTTGCCCGCGGTCACCCGGCCGTGCGGCCGGAACGGCGTCTTGAGCCCGGCGAGGTTCTCCAGCGTGGTGCCCGGGCGCATCGGCTCGTCGGCGGTGGCCAGACCCCAACCGGTCTCGCCCGCCTCGGCGTTGGTGCGGCGCACCGAGATCGGCACCAGGTCGGCCTGGATCTGGCCGTTGGCGTACGCCTTCGCGGCCTTCTCCTGGCTGCGGACGGCGTAGGCGTCGGCGCGCTCCTTGGTCAGGTGCGGCAGCCGGTCGTGGAGGTTCTCCGCCGTCATGCCCATGAACAGCGCCGACTGGTCGACCAGCTTCTCGCTGACGAACCGCGGGTTGGGGTCGACGCCCTCACCCATGGGGTGCCGGCCCATGTGCTCGACGCCACCGGCGACGGCGATGTCGTACGCACCGAAGGAGACGCCACCGGCGATGCTGGTGACGGCGGTCATCGCACCGGCGCACATGCGGTCGATGGAGAAGCCGGGCACCGACTGCGGCAGACCCGCCAGGATGCCGGCGGTGCGGCCCAGGGTCAGGCCCTGGTCACCGATCTGCGTGGTCGCCGCGAGCGCGACCTCGTCGATCTTCGCGGGGTCCAGATCCGGGTTGCGGCGCAGCAGCTCCCGGATGCACTTGACGACCAGGTCGTCGGCGCGGGTCTCGTGGTAGATGCCCTTCGGGCCCGCCTTGCCGAACGGGGTGCGGACGCCGTCGACGAAGACGACGTCCCTAGCGGTACGAGGCACGTTGGCTCTCCTCCAGGTGCGGGATGGCACTGCTGCGGGGCGCCCCCGGAGGGACGCATCACACCGACATGCTACTTACGGGTAACCATGCTGCACAGCCCCCTCGCCCGGAGCGGTGAAGGTCACATGGCGCGAGCGGCGGCGTCGTGGAGATGTGATCAGTCGGTGGCGCACATAAAGTGCCCTTATGGACACAAAGCGTAAGGATCTGGTGGTGCGTGGTCGGCGGCGTCCCGTGGGGCGCCGCACACTCGGAGCGGTGTGCGCGGTCGCCGCCGCCGGTGCGCTCCTCGCGGGCTGCGGCGGCAGCGGCAAGAGCGTGAGCGGCGCGCCGGACAGCCCCGAGGTGGCCTCCCCGGCGGCGGCCACCTCCCCGGGCGGCTCGCCGGCCGCCTCACCCGGCCGGAACCTGACCAAGGATCAGAGCGAACGCAAGGAGCTCTTCGCGAAGACCAAGGCCGACTACGAGCACGCGCTGACCGCCGCGGCGGGCGCCGTGCCGCACACCAAGCCCGTCTCCACCGAGCTGAAGGGGGGCGACGGCGGCAACCCCGTGTGGGAGACGGTGATGGCGTCGTCCGACGGCACGGCCCACAGCCTCCGCGTCGACGCGGTCACCGGGAAGGCGGGCAAGTCGGTCACCGAGCAGCAGAAGGTCGAGGACCGCAAGGCGCTGGCGACGCGGTTGCGGGACGCCACGGTCACCGCGCCGATGGCCGCCAAGACCGCGATGGCGAAGAAGAACGGCAAGGTCGCCGGGGTCGAGCTGGAGAACGCCGATCACGGCAAGCCGGTCTGGAAGGTGGAGGTCGTCTCGCCCTCCGACTGGAAGAAGACGACCTTCGACGTCGACGCCAAGGAGAACAAGATCCTCAAGGAGCACACCGACCAGGACTGACGCCCGCGCTCCGGACCGAACGGCCCGCAGCGGTCACACCGCACCCCGGCGGCCACCTGGGCCCGCCGGGGTGCGGTGCGGTGTCAGCCGCTGTGCTGCGTCAGTCGCTGTGCTGCGCCAGCGCCTGGGTGAGCAGCGGGGTGACCAGCTGGACCTGCCAGGGGCGCGCGCCGTGTCCGGCCAGCACGGCGGAGACCGCGTCCCCGGTCGGCTCGGCGGGCGGCTCCCAGCACAGCCGGCGGACCGTGTCGGGCGTGATCAGATTCTCCTGCGGGAGGTTCAGCTCCTCCGCCAGCGCGGTCACCGCCGCCCGCGCCGCCGAGAGCCGCGCCGCGGCCACCGGGTCCTTGTCCGCCCAGGCGCGGGGCGGCGGCGGGCCGTTGAGCGGCGCACCGGGCTGCGGCAGCTCGCTGTCGGGCAGCGCCCGCGCCCGGTCCACGGCCGCCTGCCACTGCTCCAGCTGACGGCGGCCCATCCGGTGCCCGAAGCCGGGCAGCGCGGCCAGCGCGTGGGCGTTCGGCGGCAGGTGCAGCGCCGCCTCCACGATCGCGGAGTCGCCGAGCACCTTGCCCGGGGAGACATCGCGTTTCTGGGCCACCTTGTCGCGCGCCGTCCACAGCTCGCGGACGACGGCCATCTGACGGCGGCGGCGCACCTTGTGCATCCCGGAGGTGCGGCGCCAGGGATCCTTGCGCGGCGGGGCCGGGGGAGCGGCGGCGATGGCGGCGAACTCCTGCCGGGCCCACTCCAGCTTCCCCTGCTGCTCCAGCTCCTCCTCCAGCGCGTCGCGGAGGTCCACCAGCAGCTCGACGTCGAGGGCGGCGTAGCGCAGCCACGGGTCGGGGAGCGGACGGGTCGACCAGTCGACGGCGGAGTGGCCCTTTTCCAGCGCGAAGCCGAGGACGTTCTCGACCATCGCGCCCAGACCCACCCGCGCGAAACCGGCGAGGCGGCCCGCCAGCTCGGTGTCGAACAGCCGGGTCGGCACCATCCCTATGTCGCGCAGGCACGGCAGGTCCTGGGTGGCGGCGTGCAGCACCCACTCGGTGTCGGCGACGGCCGCGCCCAGCGTGGCGAGGTCCGGGCAGCCGACCGGGTCGATCAGCACGCTGCCGGCGCCCTGGCGGCGCAGCTGGACGAGGTAGGCGCGCTGGCCGTAGCGGTAGCCGGAGGCGCGCTCGGCGTCGACGGCGAGGGGGCCGGTGCCCGCCGCGAGCGCGGCGACGACCTCGGCGAGGGCGTCACCGCTGGCGGTCACCGGGGGGATGCCCTCACGGGGCTCCAGCAGGGGTTCCGGCGCCGGTCGGGAATCCGGAGGCGAGTCTCCGGCTGCTCGCAGTGGAGTGTCTGCTGCGGTCTTTTGGGCGTCGGTCACCGGTCAAGGGTATCTGTGTATGCGCATCGCCCGTCGAGGGGAACGTTCCCTCGGCGGGCGATGTGTCGGGGCGGGGGGTCAGTGGATGATGCCGGTGCGCAGCGCCACGGCCACCATTCCGGCCCGGTCGCCGGTGCCGAGCTTGCGGGCGATGCGGGCGAGGTGGCTCTTGACGGTCAGGGCGGACAGCCCCATCGACACGCCGATCGCCTTGTTGGACTGGCCCTCCGCCACCAGCCGCAGCACCTCGACCTCCCGGCCCGACAGCTCGCGGTAGCCGCCGGGGTGGCCCGGGGCGCCCGGCGGGCGGCGCTGCATCCGGGCGGCGTGGGCGCCGATGGGCGCGGCTCCCGGCCGGCCCGGCAGGCCGAGGTTGGTGCGGGTGCCGGTGACGACGTAGCCCTTGACGCCGCCCGCGAGGGCGTTGCGTACCGCGCCGATGTCGTCGGCGGCGGAGAGGGCGAGGCCGTTGGGCCAGCCCGCGGCGCGGGTCTCGGACAGCAGCGTCAGGCCGGAGCCGTCGGGCAGATGGACGTCGGCAACGCAGATGTCGCGTGGGTTGCCGACCCGGGGGCGGGCCTCCGCGATCGACGACGCCTCGATCACGTCCCGTACTCCGAGGGCCCACAGGTGGCGGGTGACGGTGGAGCGGACGCGAGGGTCGGCCACGACGACCATGGCCGTCGGCTTGTTCGGGCGGTAGGCGACCAGGCTCGAAGGTTGCTCGAGGAGAACAGACACCGGGCCTCCTGGGGGAGTGGCGGGACGGTTGCGACCGGCTGCAAGGGGCGAGCCGGGACGTTCCGTATCTGAAGGGTCACTGACCTCTTCGGCAGCAATCCGAGGGGACTTTAGGCATCGATCACGATTTAGTTAGTGCCAATTCGGACAAATCGGATGCGTGAGCGATCATACGTGAACACCGGGGTGATCAACGGTGCACGTGTTCCCGCACCGGGCCCGTGAGACGGCGCCGGGCACACCGCGCGGAGGAGGCCGAGGGCGTCGCACCGTGCGGTGCGACGCCCTCGGCCCGGGCCGTGATCCGGCGGCCGGACGGTCGTGCGCGGCGGTCGGCCGGGGGCCTCGCCCCGGCGTGCGGCCGCTCAGCGCGGCTGGGCCCCCCGGCGCTGGGGAAGCGGCACCACGCCGCCGCGCGGACCGGGCTCCTGCGGCACCGGAGGCAACCCGGCGACCTGGCACAGCAGATCGCACCAGGCCGCCAGGTGTGCGCCCGCATCGGGTACGCCGCCGGGGCCCTCGGCCGGGGTCCACGACGCGCGGATCTCGATCTGCGTGGCGGGCTCCCGCACCGCCAGCCCGCCGAAGTGGTGCGACGAGGCCCGGGTCACCGTGCCGCTCGCCTCGCCGTAGTGCACCCCGCGGGCGTCCAGCGCGCCCGTCAGCCAGGACCAGGAGACCTCGGGCAGCAGCGGATCGGCGCCCATCTCCGGCTCCAGCTCCGCGCGGGCCAGCGTCACCACCCGGAACGTGCCCTGCCACGCCTCGTGCCCGGCGGGCTGGTGCAGCAGCACCAGCCGCCCGTCCGCCAGATCCGTGTCCTCGCCGTCCGCGCCCCGCTCGACCACCGTGGCCTCCAGCGCGGTGGCGTACGGCGCGAGCCGTTTCGGCGCGGGGAGCACGTCCAGGGAGATCTCGGGGCGCAGCCGGGCCGCGCGGAGCGACTCGACCGCTCGACGGAAGGGGATCGGGGTCTCGTCCGCGCTGTCCGAGAGGTGTTCGTACGCCGCAGCCATGCCCGGAAGCGTAGGCGGAAGTCGCGCCGCGCAGGGGGAGGACACCCGGAGTGCGCGTCGCCCGTTCGGAGGTGTCCGGCGCCGCATGCGAAGATTCCGTGCGTGAGCGCCAACGACCGCCCGACGGGCCAGCAGCAGACCGGAACGTATGACTCGCCCTTCCTCAGGGCCTGCCGGCGCGAGCCGGTGCCGCACACCCCGGTGTGGTTCATGCGGCAGGCCGGACGGTCGCTGCCCGAGTACCACAAGGTCCGCAAGGGCATCGCGATGCTCGACTCCTGCATGCGGCCCGAGCTGGTCACCGAGATCACCCTCCAGCCGGTGCGCCGCCACCAGGTCGACGCCGCGATCTACTTCAGCGACATCGTCGTCCCGCTCAAGGCCATCGGCATCGACCTCGACATCAAGCCCGGCGTCGGCCCCGTCATCGAGAACCCGATCCGCACCCGCGCTGACCTGGAGCGGCTGCGTCCGCTGGAGCCCGGCGACGTCGCGTACGTCACCGAGGCGGTGCGGATGCTCGTCCAGGAGCTGGGGTCCACGCCGCTCATCGGCTTCGCCGGTGCGCCGTTCACGCTCGCCAGCTACCTCGTCGAGGGCGGCCCGTCCCGCAACCACGAGCACACCAAGGCGCTGATGTACGGCGACCCGCAGCTCTGGGCCGACCTGCTGGACCGCCTCGCCCAGATCACCTCCGCCTTCCTCGACGTGCAGATCGAGGCAGGGGCGAGCGCCGTGCAGCTCTTCGACTCCTGGGTCGGCGCGCTCTCGCCCGCCGACTACCGCCGCTCGGTGATGCCCGCCTCCGCGAAGGTCTTCGAGTCGGTCGCCCACCACGGTGTGCCGCGGATCCACTTCGGCGCCGGCACCGGCGAGCTGCTGGGCCTGCTCGGCGAGGCCGGGGCGGACGTCGTCGGCGTCGACTGGCGGGTCCCGCTGGACGAGGCGGCCCGGCGGGTCGGCCCCGGCAAGGCGCTCCAGGGCAACATCGACCCGGCCGTGCTCTTCGCCCCGCGCGAGGCGGTGGAGACCAAGGCCCGCGAGGTGCTGGACGCGGCCGCCGGGCTCGACGGCCACATCTTCAACCTCGGCCACGGCGTGCTGCCCGCCACCGACCCGGACGCGTTGACCCGCCTCGTCGAGTACGTCCACACGCAGACCGCGCGCTGACCTGCCGGCCGCCGGGCCTCACATCCCGGCGGCCCGGACCGCCGCCGTGGCCTTGCGGGCCGCGACCAGCACCGGATCCCAGACCGGGGAGAACGGCGGGGCGTAGCCCAGGTCGAGCACGGTCATCTGCTCCACCGTCATCCCGGCGGTCAGCGCGACCGCCGCGATGTCCACCCGCTTCCCGGCGCCCTCCCGGCCGACGATCTGCACACCCAGCAGCCGCCCCGTACGCCGCTCGGCGAGCATCTTCACGTGCATCGGCCGGGCGCCGGGGTAGTAGCCGGCGTGGTTGGTCGACTCGATGGTGACCGTCACGAACTCCAGCCCCTCGGCGCGGGCCTGGTGCTCCAGCAGGCCGGTGCGGGCGATCTCCAGATCGCAGACCTTGCTGACGGCCGTGCCGACCACCCCGGGGAAGGTGGCGTAGCCGCCCGCGACGTTGGCGCCGATGATCTGGCCGTGTTTGTTGGCGTGGGTGCCGAGCGGGATGTGACGGGTGTGGCCCGCGACCAGGTCGAGGACCTCCACGCAGTCACCGCCGGCCCAGACGTTCTCCTGGCCGCGCACCCGCATCGACAGGTCCGTCAGCAGCCCGCCGGACGCCCCGAGCGGCAGCCCCGCGGCCTCGGCCAGCGTCGTCTCCGGACGGACGCCCATCCCCAGCACCACCACGTCCGCCGGATACTCCGCGTCCTCGGTGGCCACCGCGCGGGCGCGCCCCTCGTCGTCGGTCAGGACGGCGGTGACGACGGCGCGGCGCACCGTCTCGATGCCCAGACCGCACATGGCCGCGTGCACCCGCGCGCCCATGTCCGGGTCGAGCGTGGACATCGGCTGCTCGCCGCGGTCCAGCACCGTGACCGCGTAGCCGTGGTGGATCAGCGCCTCGGCCATCTCCACGCCGATGTACCCGGCGCCGATCACCACGGCGCGGCGGCCCGGGGACGCGGCGAGCGTGTCGATCAGGGCGCGGCCGTCGTCGAGGGTCTGCACGCCGTGCACCCCGCGCGCCTCGATACCGGGCAGCGGCGGCCGCAGCGGCCGGGCGCCGGTGGCCAGCACCAGCTTGTCGAAGTCCGTCCAGCTCTCCCGCCCGCCGTCGTCCAGCGCCCGGGAGCGCACCCGGCCGCGCGCCAGGTCCAGCTCGGTGACCTCGGTGCGCATCCGCAGGTCGATGGCGCGCGCCCGGTGCTCCTCGGGCGTCCGGGCGATCAGCGCGGCGGGCCCGTCGACCGTGCCGCCGACCCAGTACGGGATGCCGCACGCGGAGTACGAGGTGAAGTGGCCGCGCTCGAACGCGGTGATGGCCAGCTCGCCGGGCCCCTTCAGCCGCCGGGCCTGCGAGGCGGCGGACATGCCTGCCGCATCGCCGCCGATGACCACGAGCCGTTCCGTCATGGAAGCCCCTCACGCCGTCCGCCGTGCCCGCCACGGAACGCCCGCGCGAGCCCACACCCGCGACCTCGCCCACACCCGCCGGCGTCCACCGGCCCCCGCGGGCAAGGTCGTGAGCCAGGCTACGGCCCGGCACCGACAACGGCCGGGGAGCGCGGCGGGCGGGCGGCGCCCGGGCCGCCGGAAGGAGGCGCCGGGGCCCGGCGCCTCACCGCTCCAGGACGACCGCCAGCCCCTGCCCCACCCCGATGCACAGGGCCGCCAGGCCCGTGCCGGAGCCGCGGGCCGCGAGCTGGTGGGCGACCGCACCGGCCAGCCGGGCGCCCGACGCCCCCAGCGGATGGCCGATCGCGAGGGCGCCGCCGCGCGGGTTGACGAGGGTGGGGTCCAGCTCCGGCCAGCGGCCGATGCACCCCAGGGCCTGCGCGGCGAACGCCTCGTTCAGCTCGAAGACCGCCAGGTCGCCGAAGCCGCGCCCGGCGCGCTCCAGCGCCCGCCGCACCGCGCCGACCGGGCCGAGCCCGTAGAACTGCGGCTCCACGCCGGTCACCGCGCTCGCCCCGATCCGGGCCAGCGGCTCCCGGCCGGTGGCCCGCAGCCCCTCCTCGTCGGCGAGGAGCAGCGCCGCCGCACCGTCGTTGAGCGGCGCGGAGTTGCCGGCGGTGACCGTCCCGCCGGTGCGGCGGAACGACGGCTTCAGCCGGGACAGCGCCTCCAGCGAGGACGCCTCCCGGATCGTCTCGTCACGCTCCAGCGCGATCCCGGGCAGCGGCACCACCTCCGCGCGGTAGTGCCCCGCCCGCCAGGCGCGGCTCGCCTTCTGATGGCTGGCCAGCGCGTACACGTCCTGCTGCTCGCGGGTGATCCCCTGCAGCTCGGCGATCTTCTCGGCGCCCTCGCCCAATGCGAGGGTCCACTCGGGCCGCATCCGCGGGTTGACCATCCGCCAGCCCAGCGTGGTGGAGTACAGCTCCTGATTTCCCGTCGGGAAGCCGCGGTCCGGTTTGGCGAGGACGTACGGCGCCCGGCTCATCGACTCCACCCCGCCCGCGACCGCCAGGTGCGCATCGCCGAGCGCGATGGCCCGCGCCGCCTGGACGACGGCCTCCAGGCCCGAACCGCACAGCCGGTTGACCGTCACCCCGGGCACCGTGTCCGGCAGCCCGGCCAGCAGCACCGCCATCCGCGCGACGTTGCGGTTGTCCTCCCCGGCGCCGTTCGCCCCGCCCAGGACGACGTCGTCGATGAGCGCCGGGTCCAGCTCGGGGCTGCGCGCCACCAGCGCCCCCAGCACGTGCGCGGCGAGATCGTCGGGGCGGACGCCCGCCAGCGCGCCGCCGTATCTGCCGACCGGGGTCCGTACGGCGTCGACGACGTAGACGTCCCGTGCGCGGTGCTCGGTCATCGGCACTGTCCTCGCTGTGTGGGGCTGTCCGGGGAGCGGAGGACCGGGCCGTCCGGGCGCGCGAGGCGGCAGCGGCGCGGGCGGGCGCCGAGCCGCCGCCCGCCCGAGTCTTTGCCGGGCCCCGGGCGGTGTCAACGCGCTCCTCGGCCAACGTCCCGGGCCGGCCCGCGGCCCGCGTCCGGGCGTGGAGGGCGCTCTGAGAGAGTGGAGGCATGAGCGCAGCGCACACCAGTACGGGCCGGGCAGCCGGCCGCCATGTGGTCGTCATCGGCGGCGGGATCGCCGGCCTCGCCGCGGCGCACCGCCTCCTCGAAGGCGGCGCCACCGTGACCGTCCTGGAGGCGTCCGGACGGCTCGGCGGCAAGCTGCGGGCCGGGGAGATCGCCGGCGTCCCCGTCGACCTGGGCGCCGAGTCGATGCTGGCCAGGCGGCCCGAGGGCGTGGAGCTGGCCCGCGCCGTCGGCCTCGGCGACCGCCTCCAGCCGCCCGCCACCGCCTCCGCCACCCTCTGGACGCGCGGGGCGCTGCGCCCCATGCCCAAGGGCCACGTCATGGGCGTCCCCGGCGACCTCGCCCCGCTCGCCGCCTCCGGCGTGATCTCGGCGGCGGGCCTCGACCGCATCGCCGCCGACGCGACCCTGGAGCGCACCGAGGTCGGCGACGACGTCGCGGTCGGCGCGTACGTCGCCGAGCGCCTCGGCCGCGAGGTCGTCGACCGGCTCGTCGAGCCGCTGCTCGGCGGCGTCTACGCGGGCGACGCCTACCGCATCTCGATGCGCGCCGCCGTCCCGCAGCTCTTCGAGGCGGCCCGCGCCGAGCGGTCCCTGACCGCCGGGGTCCGCGGTATCCAGGAGCGCGCCGCCGAGGCCGCCCGGGATCTCCCCGCCGACCGGCCGGTCTTCACGGGCATCGACGGCGGCATCGGCGCCCTGCCCGGCGCCGTCGCGGACGCGGTGCGCGCCGCCGGTGGCGAGATCGCGCTGCACACCCCCGTCCGGGCGCTGCGCCGCCGCGGCGCCGACGGCTGGCGGGTGACGGCCGGCGACCGCACGATCGACGCGGACGCGGTGGTCCTGGCGGCGCCCGCCGGGCCCGCGGCGCGGCTGCTGCGGGACGACTGCCCGGCGGCAGCCGGTGAGCTGGACACCGTCGAATCCGCCTCGATGGCGCTGATCACGATGGCCTTCCGCCGCGCCGACCTGGAACGCGTCCCCGAGGGCAGCGGCTTCCTCGTCCCGCCCGTGGACGGGCACCGCATCAAGGCCTCGACGTTCGCCAGCCGCAAGTGGGGCTGGATCGCCGACGCCGACCCGGAGCTGTTCGTGCTGCGCGCCTCCGTCGGCCGCTACGGCGACGACGCGCTGCTGGGCCGCGACGACGCCGACCTGGTGGAGATCGCGCGCGCCGACCTCGGCGCGGCCGTCGGCCTCACCGCCCGCCCCGTGGCGTCCACCGTCACCCGCTGGGAGGGCGGGCTGCCGCAGTACTTCGTCGGCCATCCGGACCGGGTCGCGCGGATCCGCGCGGCGCTCCCCGGGGGGCTGCGGGTCTGCGGCGCGGCCTACGACGGCGTCGGGATCCCGGCGTGCATCGGCTCGGCGCGGCGGGCCGCGGACGAGATCCTGGCGGGCCTGGAGACCCGGGCGCCGGACTTCTCCGCAGGCGAGTGAGAATGGTCGGTATGACAGACGCTTCCACCCCCGCCGCGGAGCGGGCACAGAACGCCGGCAAGAAGGCGAAGGACCTCAACGACACCATCCGCTACACCCTGTGGTCGGTCTTCCGGCTGCGGGACGTCCTCCCCGAGGACCGCAGCGGGTACGCCGACGAGGTCGAGGAGCTGTTCGCGCAGCTCGCCGCGAAGGACGTCGTGGTGCGCGGCACCTACGACGTCTCCGGGCTCCGCGCCGACGCCGATGTGATGATCTGGTGGCACTCGGAGACCTCGGACGCCCTCCAGGAGGCGTTCAACCTCTTCCGCCGCACCCGCCTGGGCCGCGCCCTCACCCCGGTGTGGTCCAACATGGCGCTGCACCGCCCCGCGGAGTTCAACAAGTCGCACATCCCGGCGTTCCTCGCCGACGAGCGCCCCCGCGACTACGTCAGCGTCTACCCGTTCGTCCGCTCCTACGAGTGGTACCTCCTGCCCGACGACGAGCGCCGCAAGATGCTCGCCGACCACGGCAAGATGGCCCGCGGCTTCCCGGACGTCCGCGCCAACACCGTGCCGTCGTTCTCGCTCGGCGACTACGAGTGGATCCTGGCGTTCGAGGCGGACGACCTGTACCGCATCGTCGACCTGATGCGTCATCTGCGCGGCTCCGAGGCGCGGCTGCACGTCCGCGAGGAGGTGCCGTTCTACACCGGTCGCCGCAAGCCGCTCGCGGAACTGGTCGCCGGTCTGGCCTGATCCGGCCGCACACCTCCGTGCACGACGGCGGCGGGCCGCCCCACCCGGGGCGGCCCGCCGCCGTCGTGTCCTGCGAGGTCACAGCGGGTTCGTCGCGCCCCTTCGGGTCTTCCCGGTGGCGCGCTTGCCGTCCTCCGGCTTCGGCTCGGCGCGCGGCGCGCAGTACACCCGGTGCCCGGGCACGGTGCCGCGCAGCAGATACGCCTCCACATGCGCGTTCACGCAGGTGTTGGGGCCGTACGCGATGCCGTGGGTGCCGGCGCCGTTCTCGGTGACCAGGGACGAGCCCGGCAGCCGCTCCTGGAGCGCCAGGGCGCCCGGGTAGGGCGTGGCGCCGTCGCGCTCGGCGGCCAGCAGCAGGACCGGCGGCAGCGCGCCGGGCGCGGTACGGACGTCGACCGGCCCGTGGTGCCCGGTCAGCGCCTGCGCCGCGCGGGCGGCCACCGCGTACCGGGCGGCCTCGCCGACCTCGTCCGTCCCGGGGGCGCCGGCCGCGGCGCGGTCCACCGCCCGGTCGGTCGCGGCGCTCAGTGAGGCACGGGCCGACTGCACGGCGTCCGGCCAGAAGGCGCACGGCAGGTTCATCCAGACGTTGTCCCAGGTCTCGAACGGCGCGACCCGCGCCACCTCGGCGTTGTCGCGGTCCCAGGTGCCCAGATCACGCGGCCAGGCCGCGTCGTTGCACGAGACCGCGGTGTAGACCGCGTTGCTGTTCTCCTCGGCGACCGCGTCCTCGGGATCGGGCGCCGCCTGGTCCCGCAGCGGCTTCTCGTCGCCGTGCAGGTACGCCGACAGGGCCTGGGCCCGGCGCGGCCAGTAGACGTCGTTGTAGCCGGTGCTCAAGAACGCCGACTGGAGCTGCGCGGGCCCGACGGTGCCGCCCGCCGGACGGCTGCGCAGCCGGGTGAGCGCGGTGTCGTACGCCTGCTGCACGGCCCGCTCCGTGGTGCCCAGGTGGTAGACGCCGTGGTGCCGGGCGACCCAGCGCAGCCAGTCGCGCCAGCGGCCCTGGAACGCGATGTTCTGGGAGAGGTTGTTGCGGTACCAGATCTGCCGCGGGTCCGGGTCGACGATGCTGTCGAAGATCATCCGGCGGACGTGGCCGGGGTAGAGCGTGGCGTACAGGGCGCCGAAGTAGGTCCCGTAGGACGCGCCCATGAACGTCAGCTTCCGCTCACCGAGCGCGGCCCGCAGCATGTCGAGGTCGCGGGCGTTGTTGACGGAGTTGTAGAAGGGCAGATCGGCACCGGCGTTCCGGGCGCAGCCGCGTGCGTACGCCTTCGCCTGCGCGGTCTTCTCCTGCTTGAAGGCCGCGGTGGGGTGCACCTGGCTGTCGGTGGGCGCCTTGGTGAACTCCTTCGGGTCCTGGCAGGACAGCGGCGCCGACCGGCCGACGCCGCGCGGCGCGTAGCCGACGAAGTCGTAGGCGCGGGCGGTCCGGCGCCACTTGGGCAGCGCGCCGTAGAGCGGGAAGTCCATGCTGGAGCCGCCCGGCCCGCCCGGGTTGAAGATCAGGGCGCCCTGCCGCTCCTTGGGTGCGGTGGCCCGGATGCGGCTGACCGTCAGCTTGATCTGCTTGCCCTGGGGACGGGCGTAGTCGAGCGGCACGGTCAGCGCGGCGCACTCGACGTCCGACGGCAGATGCTCGACCGGGGCGCAGCGCCCGAAGGTGAGGGGGCGCGCGAGGGGCGCGGGCGGCGCGGCGGGCGCGCGGGTGGCGCCGTCCGCGGGGGAGGTGGCGAGGGCGCCCAGGAGGAGTGACCCGATGGTTCCGTACAACGCGAGTGCTCTCACGAACCGTCCCTTCGTCGTGCCCGGCACACGGGCGGCCCGCGCGCGGCCGCATACGGGCATACAAAAGGGATGGTTGGGCGGGCGGTCGGTGAAGTAAAGCACCGGGCCGCGGTGTTGCCCGCTATACCCCGGATGAGTGGAGGGCCGGGCGCAGCGCCTGGTCGTCGAGCGCCCGCGGGCCGTGCGGTGCCAGGGCGGTCGGCGCGTCCTCGGGGACCGCGGGGCGGCCGGCCCGCGCCCGCCTCCGTCGCCCGGCGCGCGGCATCGCCCACGGGGCGCCTCAGGACGCGGACCACGGGAGCGGGCGGCCCGGGGGCCCGGTCGGAACCGGTCCCGCACGGCCGCCGCGCGCTCCCGTGGTCCGCGGTCAACCGCCGCAGGAGGAACCGCACGAGGAGCCGCAGGACGACCCGCCGCCACAGGAGGAGCCCCCGTGGTGGGAGCCGCCGCAGGAGGACCCGCCGCCGTGGTGGTGCGAGCCGCCGCAGCTCGATCCGCCGCCGGCCCCTCCGCACCACGCGGCCTGCGAGGACTGGTCGGCCCAGGTGCCCGAGCCGCCGTCCGACGACCCGCCGCCCACGGTCATCGCGGTCTGCGCCTGGGCCAGTTGCTCCCGCAGCAGCTCGTCGGTGAGCAGCGCGGCGCTGCCGATCGCCACCAGGAGCGCCGCCGGGACCAGCACGTTCGCGGCCGTCAGCGGATGGTGGGTGGCCTGGGCGGCGCGCAGCGCGAGCCGGCCGGCCTCCGTCAGCCGCTGCCGTCCGCTCTGCCTGCAGATCCCGGCGACGACCGCCGCCACGATCACCGCGGGCACGATCACCACGACGGTCGGCACCTCGGACGGGTCCGCGTCCAGTTCGCCGGCCACGGTGAGCAGCAGGGTGCACAGGAACAGCACCACGGAGCCCGCCAGCTGGACGTTGGCCCACGCCCGGGCGCAGCGCCCCCGTGCCGGGTGCCGCATCAGCCCGCGCTTCGCGAGCCGGTCGCCGACCGCCTGGACCGCGGGATCGGTCATCGCCCGGCGCCGCACCTCGGCCAGCGCACCACCGGGCGTGGCCGCGGCGGCGTTCAGCACGGCCGCCTCCACGGCGTCGCGCGGGTCGTCGCGGAGCACGGTCATCACACCGGGCTCGCCGACGGCCGCCCGGCCGTCCTCGTGCAGCGCGGCGACGGCGGCGTCCACCACGCGGGCCGGGCCGCCGCCCAGGAACGCGATCTCCCACACGTCGTGAGTGGGCGCGTCCACCAGCCGGATCCGGTTCTCCGGCCGCCGCCCGCGCACGGTGGCCACGACGAGGCCCACCGAGGACACCACCATCGCCAGGTACACCCAGGAAACGAAGGACACCGCGGTCACCTCCGGTGCGAGGCGGACCGGGCGGTCCGCAGAAGTCGGGAGAGCAGGGGGGAGCGGGTGAGCCGGGCCAGCGGGCCGGTGCCGGGCGGCCGGGGGCCCGCCCGGTCCTGCCACCACCGGGAGAGCCGGGCCCGCGCCCCGGCGTCGTCCGGCCGGCCCTGCGCCAGCAGATGGGCGGCGAAGTCCAGGGCGTCACGCCGGTGGCCGCCGGTCAGCGGGCGGCCCCGCGCATAGGCGAGGAACGCCGGGCGGTAGCCGTCCCCGAGGATCCCGGGCAGTTCGGGCGCGATCTTCGCGATCACCGTGGCCCGCTTGGCGGCCAGTGTCCGCCGCTGCACCTCCAGCCGTACGGGATCGAACCCCGCGGGCGGCGGCGCCCCGGCGACCAGCGCCGCCAGCAGCTCCTCCTGGGCACGGGCCAGCCGGGCGCGGGCCGCTTCGGCGGCGTCCGGAGCGGGGCGGGACCGGTCGGCTCCGGGGGCGTGCGCCGTCCCTTGGGCGCCCTGCGCGGACGCCTGGGCGCCGCGGGCGGACGCCGCCCGTATCGGGCCGCGCCCCGGCCCGCCGTCCGGCCGCCGCGTCCTGCCGGGCCCCTCCAGCACCGCGCGGATCGCGCTCAGCTCACCGGCCAGCTCGCCGGGCTCGGGGAAGTCTTCGTCACGCTCCAGCAGCACCCCGGGCGGCGCCGTCCGCGCGCACAGCTCCGCAAGGACGTCCAGCACCGGGCCCGTCACCGGGTGGGCGTGGCTGTCGTGCCACACGCCGTCGCGCTCCACGCCGCCCGCGACGTGCACATAGGCGAGCGCCTCCAGCGGCAGCGCGTCCAGTACGGCGGCGGGGTCCTCGCCCCGGTTGACGCGGTTGGTGTGCAGATTGGCGACGTCGACGAGCAGCCGCACCCCGGTCCGTTCGACCAGTTCGGTCAGGAACTGCCCCTCGGACATCTCCTCGCCGGGCCAGGCGAGGAGCGCCGCGATGTTCTCCAGCGCCAGCGGCACCGGCAGCGCGTCCTGCGCGATCCGCACATTGGCGCAGAGCACGTCGAGCGCGTCGCGGGTGCGCGGCACCGGCAGCAGATGACCCGCCTCCAGCAGCGGCGAACCGGTCGCCCGGCCCCCGGCGCGGACGTAGGCGATGTGCTCGGTGACCAGCGGCGCGTCCAGCGCCACCGCGCGCTCCGCGAGCGCGGTGAGCCGATCCGGGTCGGGCCGGTCGGCGCCGCCCAGGCCCAGCGACACCCCGTGCGGGATCACCGTCAGCCCCCGTGCGCGCAGCTCCTGGAGCGCCGGCGGCAGATGGCCGGGGCAGAGATTCTCGGCCACCACCTCGACCCAGTCGAGGCCGTCGAACCCGGCGATCTCCGTGGCGATCTCCGGCCGCCAGCCGATGCCTGTCCCCAGGCGTTCCATGCGTTCCCCCTCGCACTGCCGAACTCACCGGTACTTCGCCCCGGCACCACCCGCCGAACCCTGTGCGCACCGGTTTCAGAGCTGGATTTGAGCTTCCCCGTACCGCGGCGCCGACCGGCCGTGCGCGCCGCCGGCGCTCAGCGTGCCGCCTCGAACCCGGCGGCCGCCCCCAGGGCCAGCAGCACCCCGCCGGTGGCCCGATCCAGCCCCCGCCGCACCCGGGGACGCCCGAAGAAGGCGCGCGCCCGGTGGACGGCGCAGGCGAGGGCGGAGAGCCACAGGACGCCCAGCACGGCGTGCACCGCCACCAGCAGCAGCGTGGTGGCCACCACCGGCGCGCCGTGCGGGATGAACTGCGGCAGCAGCGACAGATAGACGACGCCGACCTTGGGGTTGAGGACGTTGGTCAGCAGCCCCGTGCGGAACGCCCGCAGCGGCGAGAGGGCGTCCGCGCCCGCCCCGTCCGCCGCCTCGGCGGTGGCCGGCGCCGCCGCTCCCGGGGCGGTCCGGTTGCGCCGTGCGGCCCGAAGGGCCTGCACGCCCAGCCACATCAGGTACAGCGCCCCGGCCACCCGCAGCACGCCGTACGCCGCCTCGGAGGCGGAGAGCATCGCCGTCAGCCCGACCGCCCCGGCCAGCCCCCAGACGAAGCACCCGGCGGCGATGCCGAAGGCGCTGCACAGCGCGGCCCGCCGCCCCGAGCCGAGCGCGGTGCGCAGCACGACGGCGAAGTCGGGCCCCGGCGAGATGGTCAGCAGCGCGGCGACGGCGGTGAAGCCGAGAAGAGACGTGAACACGCCATAACGGTACGGGTCGGGTTTTGGCCACTTCCAGGGGGTCCGGAGTTCCGGACGCCCCGGCCGTGCCCCGTGCGGCGGCCCGCCCGCCCGAGGTCCTGCCGGGGCGGTCGGCACCTGTGGGCGCACCCGGTGGCGCCGCCCCGGAGATCCCTCTACGGGCGCCGCGGCCCGGGCAGCGGGCAGAACCGCTCGCCGCCCTCCGCCACCACGGTCGGGCCGGGGGCGATCTCGGTGAAGCCGGCGTCGTGCACCACCGGCAGCCCGCTGCGGGTCAGCCCGTCCCAGGCGTCCGCCGGCGCGGTCCGCACCGACAGCGGGAAACCGGCGTCCCGCCAGGCCGCCCGCTCCGGTGCGGACAGCTCCCACCAGGCCAGCTGCGCGCCGTGCCCGGCCTGCGCCATGGTCTTGCCCGCCGACATCGCAAGGCCCGGGTTGAGCCACAGCACCGGGTTCCCGGCGGGCGGCGCGGACGGCGGCTCCGGGTCGTCCAGTTCGGTGCCGGAGACCTGGAGGCGGGCCAGGTCCTTGGGCCAGCCGTCGAGCGGGACCGGGGGATGGACCCGCACCTCGGCGCGGTCGCCGGTCACCGTGATGCCGGGCAGCGCCTCGGCCCGCCGCCACTCGGCGCCGCGCGCCCGGCGCACCACCTTGCGGATCCGGGCGTCCTGCCAGTCCCGGACGGCCGCGGCCCACTCGCCGTCGCCGTTCGCACGGGCATCGGAGAGCAGCACCAGCACGGCGCGGGCGGCCGTCTCCAGGGCGTCGGTGCGCGCCGGGGGATCGGCCCGCTCGATGCGGACGACGAGCGGCAGGACGAACTGCGGCGCGGCGTCCCGCTCCGCCGCGCTCCTCAGATGCGCCCCGACCGCGGTCGAGGAGGCGGAGTCATGGGCTTCGGTGCTGGTCATCCGCCCAGTGTGCCAGCCGCTCCCGGGCTCTTCGCGCGCCGATCGGTGCGGCCGCACCGGCCCTCCTACGGGTGCGGCGGTCCGGGGAACGGTCCCGCGGCCGTCGCCGTTGGCACGGTGAGGACGGGACGGAACGGCGAGGGGGAGAGATGCGACTGGACGGCGTCGGCCGGAGGTACGGACTGCGCGGGCCGTGGGTGGTGCGCGGGGTGGACCTCGATCTGCCGGAGCGCGCGCTGGTACGGATCGAGGGGGCCAACGGCAGCGGGAAGTCCACCCTGCTGCGGCTGTGCGCCGGGATCGACCGGCCCACCACGGGCCGGATCCGCGGCCGCCCCCGCACCGCGTACGTTCCCGAACGCTTCCCGCCCGCACTGCCCTTCACGGCCCTCGGATACCTCACCCACCTGGGCCGGGTGCACGGACTGCGCGGCCCGGCGGCGGCCCGCGCGGCCGGGGCGTGGCTGGAGCGGTTCGGGGCCGCCGGGCACGCCGGTACGCCGCTGTCCGCGCTGTCGAAGGGCACCAGCCAGAAGGTGGCGGTCGCCCAGGCGCTGCTCGCCGCACCGGAGTTGCTCGTCCTGGACGAGGCGTGGACGGGCCTGGACGCCGCGGCCCGCGGGGAGTTGGACCGCGCGGTCGCCGAGCGGGTCGCCGACGGCGCGACGGTCCTCTTCGTCGACCACGATCCCCGGCGGCTGGCCGGCGCCGCCGACGCCTGCCACCGCATCGCCGACGGGCGGCTGCGCCCCGCGCCGCTCCCGGGCCCGGCGGACCACCCTGCGGAGGCCGGCCCCCGGGTGACGGTCCGCGCCGAGCCGCCCGGGGCCGGTACGGAGCTGCCCGGGGAGCTGCCGGGTCGGCCCGTGAGCGTGCGGGAGCCGGACGGCACGGCCCGGCTGACGGTCCCCGCCGCTTCCTCCGACGCGCTGCTGCGGGCCCTGCTGACGGCCCGTCCGCCGTGGCACATCCGGACGGTGACCACCCCGGAGGCGCCGCAGCCGGAGTGGCCGCCGGGCGGCGGCGCCGTGTCCGGCGGGGGAGCGCCGGGCGAGGGAACGGCGACTCCGGACGCCGCCCCGGCCGGTCCCGGAGCGGCGGAAGCGGCCGGTCCGGGCCCGGCGGGCGCTTCCTCCCGGGCCGTGACCGGTCCGGCCCCGGCACGCCCCGCCGCCCCGTCCGCCACCGCTCCGGCAGACACGGAAGGAGGCCACCGGTGATCGCCCTGCTGCGCTACCAGGCGGCCCTGTTGGCGGGCTCGCACCGCTGGCTGCCGCCGGTGCTCCTGTACGCCGGTTTCCTGGTCGTCGGCGTGGGGACGGGCAGTCCGGTGCTCGACGCCTTCGCGTTCGCCGCGGCGGCCCTGCTTCCGCTGACGGTCTGGCTGACCCGGGTCTGCGTGACCAACGAGCCGCCCGCCGCCCGCAGTTGTGTCGCCGCCACGGCGGGGCCGGCCCGGGCGCACCTCGCGGCGGTGGTGACGGCCGCCCTCGCCGCGCTGGCGCCCGCGCTGGCGGGAACGGCGTTCGTCGCGCTCTTCTCCGATCCCCGCTCCAACGACCAGCAGGTCCCCGTGGCGCTGCTGCCCGCGACGGCCTGCGGCCTTGCGGCCGCCGTGGTCTGTCTGCTGCTGGGCACCGCGGTCGGGGCGGTGTGCAATCGTCCGGTGCTGCACGGCACCGCATGGCCGGTCTGCGCCGGTCTGCTCGGCTGCGTCCTGCTGGTCGTACCGGCCCTCTCGCCCGCCGGCGCGGTGGTCCGGGGCCTGGTGGCGGGCTCGGTGAGCGGCACGGCCGCGATGCCGTGGCTGCCGCTCGCCGCCGCGATACCGATATCCGCGGCGGTGGTGGCCGCCGTCTGCCACCTTGCCGCCCGCCGGGGCTGACGGTCCGGCGCGGCGCACCGGCGGGGCGCCGCGCCCCGCCGGTGGGGCCCGCTACGCGCCGGTGACCAGCGGGCCCGCGTCGCGGGCCAGGGCGGTGAGGCGGGAGATCGCGCGGAAGTACTTCTTGCGGTAGCCGCCGCGCAGCATCTCCTCGCTGAACAGCTCGTCGAACGCCTTGCCGGAGGTGACCACGGGCACCTCGCGGTCGTAGAGCCGGTCGGCGAGGACCACCAGGCGCAGCGCGGTCGACTGGTCCGGTACGGCCTGTACGTCGGTGAGGCAGACGGCCTGGATGCCGTCGCACATCGCGCCGTAGCGGCTGGGGTGCACCTTCGACAGATGCTCCAGAAGGGAGGGGAAGCCGTCGAGCGAGGCGCCCGGGGTGCGGTACGCGGTCCGGGTGACGGTCTCGTCGTCGTACGGGGCGGGCGCCTCGGGCAGACCGCGGTGGCGGTAGTCCTCGCCGTCGATGCGCAGCGGCCGGAAGTGGGCGCTCAGGCCCTGGATCTCGCGGAGGAAGTCGGCGGCGGCGAAGCGGCCCTCGCCGAGCTTGCCGGGCAGCGTGTTGGAGGTCGCGGCCAGCGCCACACCGGACTCCACCAGCCGGGACAGCAGGCTGGAGACGAGGACGGTGTCGCCGGGGTCGTCCAGTTCGAACTCGTCGATGCACAGCAGGCGGTGGTCGCCGAGGGTACGGACGGTCTCCTGGAAGCCGAGCGCGCCGACGAGGTTGGTCAGCTCGACGAAGGTGCCGAACGCCTTGCGCTCGGGCGGGGCGTCGGTGGCGTGCCACAGGGAGGCCAGCAGGTGGGTCTTGCCGACGCCGTAGCCGCCGTCCAGGTAGACGCCGCGCGGGCCCTTGGGCGCGGCGGGCTTCTTGGCGAACCAGCGGCGCCGGCCGCCGCCGACGGCCGAGGCGCCGCCGCCGATGCCCGCGGCGAAGGCGCTGAGCACCGTCACGGCCTCGGCCTGGCTGGGCTGGTTCGGGTCCGGGATGTAGGTGTCGAAGCGGGCGCCCTGGAAGCGCGGCGGCGGCACCATCTCGGCGACCAGCCGGTCGGCGGGGACGTGCGGGGTGCGGGAGGTCAGCGCGGCGGGCGCGGCGTCGGGGCCGTCCGGCGATTCGGCTATCGGCGCGGACGGTGCGGACGAGGGCTGGGAAGACGACACAGCGCTCCAGCCTAGTCGCTCCGTGGTGGGTCCCGGGCCGCCGGGCGAGCCATGTCACACTGCGGCCCATGCGACGCCTGTACCCCCTCCCCGCACCTGCCCCCGCTCGCCCGGACCCGGCCGGGCCGCCGCCCGGCCCGGACGCCGCCACCGACCGCGAGTGGACGCTCGACGAGCTGGCGGACGCCTACGCGTACCCGGCCGAGGACGATCCGCTGCGCGCCGGGCGGCCGGGCTGGCTGCGCGCCAACATGGTGGCGTCGCTGGACGGGGCGGCGCACCACGAGGGCCGTTCGCAGCCGCTCTCCGGCGCCGCCGACATGCGGATCTTCGGGGTGCTGCGGGCGCTCGCCGATGCGGTCGTGGTCGGCGCGGAAACGGTTCGGCAGGAGGGGTACCGGCCGGCCCGCGCCCGGGCGGCGTTCGCCGCACGCCGGGCCGCCGCCGGACAGGGGCCCGCGCCCGCCGTCGCCGTGGTGACCGCCGGGCTGGGCCTGGACTTCACCCTGCCGCTGTTCACCGAGCCGCTGGTGCCCACGCTCGTCGTCACCGGCGCCGGCGCCCCGGCCGAGCGGGTGGCCGCGGCGCGCGATGCCGGGGTGGAGGTGCTGTTCGCGGGCGAGGGACAGGGCGTCGATCCGGCGCGGGTCCCAGCGGTACTGGCCGCGCACGGGCACCGGCGGCTGCTGACCGAGGGCGGGCCGTCGCTGCTGGGACAGTTCGCCGCCGCCGGGGTGCTGGACGAGATGTGTCTGTCGCTGGCGCCGGTCGTCGCGCTGGGCGACGCGCCGCGGATCATGGACGGCCCGTCGGTCGCCGTCCCGGAGCGGTTCGTCCTGGCGTCCGTCCTGGAGGAGGCCGGGTTCCTGTTCACCCGATACCGTCGAAGCTGACAATCAGCGGAATTATCCGTTCCGCTTAGCTTCCTTTGGGCACACTTAGAGCCAACGGAACCCCCGTGTGACGGCGGGGGCAGGATGGTTTCTGTGGGGTGCCGCGGCATGCCGTGCCCCGGAAGAAGAGAAGAAGGGCGTCCGTCGTGTTCACGAGCGTATTGATGATCGAGAAGCCTCTGACGCCCGCCGACGTCGATTTCGTCACCACGCTGCACGGCGACGACCCGGTCTCCTTCGTCGTCCTCATGCAGCCGCGCGGCGCGCAGGACCTGCTGCTGCGGGCCATCGACGACGTCGCCCTGGGCGAGTTCGACGACGCGGTGCGCGAGGGCGAGGAGCCGGAGGGCGACGCGGCGGACGCACCGGCCGAACGCGCGCTGGCGCACACCCTCGCGGCGCTGCGCGACGCCGGCGCCGAGGCCACCGGGCAGGTCGTCGAGCGGCATCCGCTGGACCGGCTGCGCGAGATCGTCGACGAGACGGGCGCGGACGAGGTGATCGTGCTGACCACCCCCCACTTCGTGGAGGAGTTCTTCCACCGCGACTGGGCCTCCCGCGCCCGCCACAAGGTCGGCGTGCCGGTCCTCAAACTGTTCTCGCACGCCCCGGAAGATCCGCCCCAGGCGCAGGAGTGAGCCGCCCGTCCGCCACCTCGACGACCGCGTCGACCGCCGTCAGATGCGACCGGTCGTGCGTGACCAGCACCGTCGCCGTACCGCGCCGGTGGGTGAGCGTGGTCAGCAGCTCCAGCACCGCCGCGCCGCGCGCATGGTCGAGGGCGCTGGTCGGCTCGTCCACCAGCAGCACGGCCGGGTCGTTCATCAGTGCCCGCGCGATGTTGACGCGCTGGCGCTGACCGCCGGAGAGCTGGTGCGGCCGCTTGTCCGCCTCGCCCGCCAGCCCGACGGCCGCCAGCAGCTCCCGCGCCTGCTGCCGCGCGGCGCGGGCCGGGCGGCCGTCGAGGTGGGCCATGACCTGGAGCTGTTCGGCGGCGGTCAGCGACGGGAGCAGGTTCGGCTGCTGGAAGACGGTTCCGACGGTGGTGCGGCGCAGCGCCGTCAGCGCGGCGCGGCCCAGTCCGGTGGTGTCCCGCCCGGCGAGCACCACCCGGCCGCTGTCCGGCGTGATCAGCGTCGCGGCCACCGCCAGCAGAGAGGACTTGCCCGAGCCCGACGGCCCGATCACCGCGGTCAGCGACCCGGCCGGAACGGTCAGCGAGACGCGGTCCAGCGCGGTCAGCCGGGCGTCGCCGTCCGGGTAGGTCAGCGTGACATCGGTCAGTTCGAGGCTCATCGGGCACTCCCCAGGGCGGTCAGCGGGTCCACGGACGTGATGCGGCGGATGGCGAGGGCGGCGCCGGCGGCGCCCAGCGCGATCATGATCAGCGCGGGGAGCAGCACGGTCGACGGCGTGAGGACGAACGGCACCGCCCCGCCGATGACCATGCCGAGACCGGCGACGAGCGCAGCGCCCAGGCCGGTGCCGAGGACCAGCAGCACGACCGCCTGGCCGAGCGCGTCCTTCAGCAGCAGCCCGGTGGACGCGCCGAGCGCCTTGAGCACCGCCACGTCGCCGCTGCGCTGAATCGTCCAGACGGTGAAGAACGCGCCGATGACCAGCGCCGAGATGACGAACAGGAACCCGCGCATCAGCTGCAGCGAGCCGTTCTCGGCGGTGTACGAGCCGATGCCCGCGAGCGCTCCGTCAAGCGTCACCGTCGTGGTGCCCAGCTTCGCGTCGGCGGCGGCCAGATCCGCGCCGGACGCGGTCAGCGCCACCACCGTCGCCCCGTCCCCGCCGCCGGGCAGCGCCCGCCACTCGTCCAGCGTCGTCCACACCACCGGGGTGTGGCTGTACATCGCGGCGCCCGTGACGGCGCCGACCGTCACCGTGCGGCCCCCGAGGGTGAGCCGGTCGCCGCGCGAAAGGCCCAGCTCGTCGGCGGCCTTCTGCGAGAGCACGGCGCGCCCGGCGACCGGCGCGCCCCCGGGCGCGAGCTTCGATGCCGGCCCGACCCCGAACACCGACACGGCGGCGGTGTGCCGCCCCGCCTCGGCCTTGGTGGTGGCGATGCCCAGCGGTTCGGCGCGCTGCACGCCCGGTACGGCGGACCAGCCGGCCACCGCCTTCCGCGACAGCCGCGAGTCGGTGAACGACACAGCGCCGCCGTCGGCGGGCTTCGAGAACACCAGGTGATCGGCGGGGAGCGCGGTGATCGCCGAGGTGTTCTCCCGCCCCAGGCCCGCCGTCAGCCCCGACAACAGACCGACCAGCACCGTGATGAGCACGATGACCGTGCCCATCAGGGCGAACCGGCCCCTCGCGAATCTCAGATCCCTCCAGGCGACGAACACGGCACCGTCCCTCTTGTTCCGCGGTGGCCGGGCCCACTGCCCGGCGAAGGACTCCACCGTCCCGCCCCGGGGCGCCCCGGGGCATCGCGCCCGGGAGCGGTTCCCCCGGATCGAAAGGTGCGGCACCCGCTCAACCTTTCGATGGATGCCGCTCCCCGCGCGCCATGCCTAACCTGGAGAAATCGTGACCGACCCCGCCCTGACTCCCGCCGTGCGGGTGCTGCGCAGCTGCCTGCACCTGATGGTGGCGGCGCTCCTCGCGCTCGCCGCCGCCCGTGCCGCCGTCGACGGCAACCCGCACACCGGCGCCGTCGTCGCCGTCAGCGCCGTCCTCCTCGGCTGCTACGTCGCGGGCCCGCTGCTGCCCGGCGTCCGCCCGCGCAGCGGCGCCGCGGCCCTGTGGCTGACGGTCCTCGCGGCCGTCTGGGTCGTGCTGCTGGCGCTCACCCAGGACGGCGTCTGGCTCGCCTTCCCGCTCTACTTCGTCCAGCTGCACCTGCTGGCGCCGCGCTGGGGGCTGCCCGCCGTCGCCGTCACCGCGGTCCTCGCGGTCGCCGGGTTCGCCCGCCACACCGGGGCGCTGGGCGTCGGCACGGTCATCGGGCCGGTACTCGGCGCCGCCGTCGCGGTCGCCGTCGTCCTCGGCTACCAGGCCCTCTACCGGGAGAGCGAACAGCGCCGCCGGATCGTCGAGGAGCTGACCGCCACCCGCAGCGAGCTGGCCGCCGCCGAGCACGCCGCCGGGGTGCTGGCCGAGCGCGAACGCCTGGCCCGGGAGATCCACGACACCCTCGCGCAGGGCCTGTCCAGCATCCAGCTGCTGCTGCGGGCCGCCGAACGCGCCCTGCCGTCGCGCCCCGAGACCGCACTGGGACACGTCGTCCACGCCCGCGCCACCGCCGTCGACAACCTCGCCGAGGCCCGCCGCTTCGTCCGCGAACTGAGCCCGCCCGACCTGGAGGCCGGATCGCTGCCCGCCGCCCTGGAGCGGCTCTGCGCCACCACCGCCCGCGCAAGTGGCCTCGCCGTGCACTGCCACGTCTCCGGCACCCCCGCCGAACTCCCCACCCCGCACGAGGTCGCCCTGCTGCGCATCGCCCAGTCGGCGCTGGCCAACACCGTCCGGCACGCCGGGGCCCGCCGCGCCGAGCTGACCTTGAGCTACATGGACACCGAGGTCGCCCTGGACGTCGTCGACGACGGCACCGGGTTCGACCCCGGCGCCCTGCCGCCCGCCGGGACGCCGACCGCCGACGGCACCGGCTTCGGCCTCGCCGCCATGCGGGCCCGCGCCCGCGCGCTGCACGGCGCACTCGCCGTCGAATCCGCCCCCGGCGAGGGCACCGCCGTCGCCGTCACCCTGCCCCTGCCGCCCGCGGACGCCGGCACCCCGGACCGCAGCGAGGAGACCGCCCCGTGACCGACCCCGCCCCGATCCGGCTGCTGCTCGCCGACGACCACCCCGTCGTACGGGCCGGACTGCGCGCCGTCCTGGAGACCGAACCGGGGTTCTCGGTCGTCGCCGACGTCGCCACCGCCGAGGAGGCCGTCACCCTCGCCGCGCTGCCGGGCGTCGACGTCGTGCTGATGGACCTCAGGTTCGGCGGCGAGATGCGCGGCTCCCAGGCGACCGCCGCCATCACCGGCCGTCCCGGCGCACCCCGGGTCCTCGTGCTGACCACCTACGACACCGACGCCGACATCCTCGCGGCCATCGAGGCGGGCGCCACCGGCTACCTCCTCAAGGACGCCCCGCCCGAGGAGCTGGCCGCCGCCGTCCGCGCCGCGGCGGCCGGGAAGTCGGCCCTGGCGCCGACCGTCGCGCTGCGCCTGATGGACCGCATGCGCGACCCCGCCGTCGCGCTCTCGCGCCGCGAGACGGAGGTGCTCCAGCTCGTCGCGGACGGCCTGTCCAACGCCGAGGCCAGCAAGCGGCTCTTCCTCAGCCAGGCCACCGTCAAGTCCCACCTGGTGCACATCTACGCCAAGCTCGGCGTCGACTCCCGTACGGCGGCGGTGGCGGCCGCCACGGCGCGCGGTCTGATCCGCCGCTGAGCCGGACGGGCCCGTCTGCCGGCGCCCGTCCGCCGTGGCGCGGAGCGGCCGGGCACGCGGTGTCACCGGTGGGTGCGAGAATCGACGGCAGCACGAGAGCCGCGACGATCAGGGAGTCACCCATGGCAGCCGCCATCCCAGCCTCGATGGACCGACCGCACTTCATCGGCATCGGCGGAGCCGGTATGTCGGGCATCGCCAAGATCCTCGCGCAGCGCGGCGCCCGCGTCGCGGGCAGTGACGCCAAGGAGTCCGCGACCGCCGCCGCCCTCCGCGAGCTGGGCGCCACCGTCCACATCGGCCACGCCGCCGAGCACGTCGCATCGGACGCCACCGCCGTCGTCGTCTCCTCCGCGATCCGCGACGACAACCCCGAGCTGGCCGCCGCCCGCGAGCGCGGCGTCCCGGTGGTGCACCGCTCCGACGCGCTGGCCGCCCTGATGGACGGCGTCCGCCCGATCGCCGTCGCCGGTACCCACGGCAAGACGACGACCACCTCCATGCTCGCCGTCTCCCTGACCTCGCTCGGCCTCAAGCCGTCGTACGCCATCGGCGGTGACCTCGACGCCCCCGGCTCCAACGCCGAGCACGGCAGCGGCGAGATCTTCGTCGCCGAGGCCGACGAGAGCGACCGCAGCTTCCACAAGTACGCGCCCGAGGTCGCCATCGTCCTCAACGTCGAGCTGGACCACCACGCCAACTACGCCTCGATGGACGAGATCTACGAGTCCTTCGAGACCTTCGCCGGCCGCATCCGCCCCGGCGGCACGCTGGTGATCTCCGCGGACCACCCCGGCGCCCGGGAGCTGACGGCGAAGATCGCCGGGAAGTTCGACATCCAGGTCGTCACCTACGGCGAGTCCAAGGACGCCGACGTCCGCATCCTGAAGATCAACCCGCGCGGTCTGACCAGCGACGTCAGCGTCTCCCTGGCCACCGGCCGGATCCTGACCTTCACCGTCTCCGTCCCCGGCAGCCACTACGCCCACAACGCCGTCGCCGCCCTCGCCGCCGGTATCGCCCTGGGCCTGCCGCCGCACAACCTCGCCTCCGCGCTCGGCACGTACACCGGCGTCAAGCGCCGCCTCCAGCTCAAGGGCGAGGCGGCCGGGGTGCAGGTCATCGACTCCTACGCGCACCACCCCACCGAGATGACCGCCGACCTGGAGGCCATCCGCGGCGCCGCCGAGGACGCCCGCGTCCTGGTCGTCTTCCAGCCGCACCTCTTCTCCCGCACCCAGGAGCTGGGCAAGGAGATGGGCCAGGCGCTCGCCCTCGCCGACGCCTCCGTCGTCCTCGACATCTACCCGGCCCGTGAGGACCCGATCCCCGGCATCACCAGCGCCCTGATCGTCGACGCCGCGCGCGCCGCCGGCGCCGAGGTCACCGCCGTCGCCGACCGCACCGCCGTCCCGGACGCCGTCGCCGGAATGGCGAGGGCCGGTGACCTTGTTCTCACCATGGGCGCGGGCGACGTCACCGACCTCGGCCCCGCGATCCTGTCCCGCCTGGCCGGCTGAGCTGAGGAGACCTGATGCCGTACGAGATCGACAAGCCCGACGAACAGTGGCGCGCCGAGCTGAGCCCCGGCGAGTACCAGGTGCTGCGCCAGGCGGGCACCGAGCCCGCCTTCGTCGGTGAGTACACCGACACCACCACCGAGGGCGTCTACTCCTGCCGCGGCTGCGGCGCCGAGCTGTTCCGCTCCGACACCAAGTTCGCCAGCCACTGCGGCTGGCCGTCCTTCTACGACCCGAAGGACTCCACGGCGGTCGAGCTGATCGAGGACCGCTCGCACGGCATGGTCCGCACCGAGGTCCGCTGCGCGAGGTGCGGCTCCCACCTGGGCCACGTCTTCGAGGGCGAGGGATACCCGACCCCGACGGACCAGCGGTACTGCATCAACTCCATCTCGCTGCGGCTGACGCCGGACGCGGGCTGACGCCGGGGCGGGCCGGGGCGCGCCGGCGGCGAGCCCCGGCCCGCTCTCAGCGCTCCACCGTCACCGCCGTCACCACGAAGCCGTCGGCGACCAGCCAGCCGCCGTGGAAGGTGGTCAACCGCTGCCCGTCGATCTCGGGGCCCTCGACCAGCAGCCGGGCGGTGAACGACGCGTCGGTGGGGTCGAGGGTGAGGACGGCGTCCTCGAAGCCCAGCCAGCGGCCGGTGAGCGGGTACCACGCCTTGTAGACGCTCTCCTTGGCGCTGAAGATCAGCTTGTCCCAGTGGATCTCCGGCTGGGCCGCCTGCAGCGCGGGCAGCGCGGCGCGCTCCTCGGGCAGCGTGATGAGGCCGAGGACGCCGGGGTCGCGCACGGGTTCGTTGGGCTCCGCGTCCACGCCGACGGAGCGCAGGTCGGTGGCGCGGGCGACGGCGGCGGCGCGGTAGCCGGTGCAGTGCGTCATCGCGCCGACCAGCCCCTCCGGCCAGCGCGGCGCCCGGTCGGCCCCGGGCACCAGCGGCGCCGGCGGGATGCCGAACGTCGCGAGCGCCGCGCGGGCACAGGCCCGTACGGTGCCGAACTCCCGCTGCCGGGAGGGGACGGCGCGGGCCACGGCCGCCCGCTCCTCGGGGAACATCTCGTCCAGCGGCCGGTCCTCGAACGCCTCGGCGGTCGCGATCGGCGGCGGCAGCAGCTTCTCGATCATGCCGGGACCCCGGCGGTGACCGGCGGCAGGATCTGCACCGGGCGGCCCGGCTCCTTCGCGCGCGGGCGCCATTCGCGCGGATAGCCCAACGACACCTCCTGGTGCGGGATGCCGTCGCAGGTCAGCAGGCGCGGGATGTGCAGATGGCCGTAGACGACGGTCCGGGCGCGGAAGCGGCGCGGCCAGTCGGCGGTGGCCTCGCTGCCGCACCACAGGGAGAACTCCGGGTAGCGCAGCGGCCGCAGCGGCTCGCGGACCAGCGGGAAGTGGTTGACGAGGATGGTGGGCAGCTCCTCGGGGATCTCCCTCAGCCGCGCCTCGGTGAGGGCGAGCCGCTCCCGGCACCAGGCGTCGCGCGTCGGGTACGGATCGGGGTGCAGCAGATACTCGTCGGTGCAGATGATGCCCGCCTCGTGGGCGGTGGCGAGCGCGGAGTCCTTGTCGTGGGTGCCCGGCGGCCGGAAGGTGTAGTCGTAGAGGAGGAAGAGCGGCGCGATGACGGCGGGGCCGCCGTCGCCCTCCCAGACCGGGTACGGGTCCTCGGGGGTCAGGACGCCCAACTCCCGGCAGATCCCGACCAGATGGTCGTAGCGGGCGACGCCGCGCAGCTGCACCGGGTCGTCGGGCGGGGTCCACAGCTCGTGGTTGCCGGGGACCCACACCACCTGGGCGAAGCGGTCGCGGAGCAGGCCGAGGGCCCAGCGGATGTCGGCGACCTGCTCGCCGATGTCCCCGGCGACCAGCAGCCAGTCCGCGTCCGACTCCGGCCGCAGCTCTTCGACGATCTCGCGGTTCTCGCCGTACCGGACGTGCAGGTCGCTGACGGCGACGAGCTTCCCGGGCCGGTCGCCCGGTGTGCCGGGGCCGCCGGCGGGCCGGGAGAGGTCGGGGGCGTGGGGCAGCGGGCCCGTGGCACGGATCTCGTAAGTCACCTGCGCAGTAAAGACCGTGGGGGAGGGGGGAGGGAAGGGGCCACCGGTGCGGGCGGGGCGCGTCGGACCGGACCGGCGGAGCGCAACCGGGGCCGGTCGGGCGGTGTTCCGGGGGCGGTCCCGCCGTCCCCGGGCGGGCCGGTTCCGGGGCGTACCCGGGCGGGCCGGTGTCCGTACGGCCTTCCCGGGGGCGGCCCGGTGCCGGTGGGCGCGCCCCGGGCGCTCCGGGGCGGACGTCATGGAGCGGTGCCCCGGCGGATGCGGGTGGCGAGCCAGAGGTCGAAGCGGTCGTCGGGGTCGTCGAGGCGGCGTCCGGTGAGGTCCATGGCCTTGTCCAGGCGGTTGCGGACGGTGTGCCGGTGGACGCCGAGGCGGCGGCTGGTGGCGTCCCAGGCGCCGCCGGTCTCCAGCCACGCGGTGAGCGTCGCCACCAGCTCCGCGCCGTGGTCGTCGAGGTCGAGCGGGCCCAGCACGGTGTCGGCGTAGCCGAGCAGCGTCGGCCGGTCGCCGAGGCCCAGCAGCAGGCGGCTGGTGCCGGAGCTGCGGGCCTCGGCCGGTTCGCCGGTGGCCCGGCTGACGCCGAGCAGCCCGGTGGCCTGACGCAGCGACACCCGCGCGGACACGGGCGCGGTGGCCGGCCCGATACCGGCCGGCCGGCCCGGCGCGAACCGCCCCAGCACCTCACGGACGTCGCACTCCTCCGCGGCCACCGCCTCGATCACCCCGCCGCTGATCCGCACCAGGCCGCCGGGCAGCGCCAGCGCCAGATCCGCGGCGAGGTCCTGGGCGGCCGCCGCCCGCGCCGCCTCGTCCGGCCCGCCGGGCGCCTCGACCGCGACGCCCCGCACCCGCCCGGCCGTCAGGCCCGCCGAAACCAGCAGGTCACCGGCGCGTTCGGCGGTCGGCCCGGCGTCGGCGAGGAGTTCGGACAGCAGCGCCGAGCGGCGGCGGCGCTCCGGCTCGTCCCGCAGATGGCGGCGCTCCAGCTCCAGGGAGAGCAGCGAGACGAGGCCGGGGACGACGGCGCGGGCGGCGCCGTCCGGGCGGCCGGTGAGCAGCAGCAGCCCGCGCAGCCGCCGCGCGCCGAGCGGCTGCACCTCCAGATGGCGGCCGTCCGCCACGCTGGTGGCGCTGGTGCGCAGCCCTTGGGCTGCGACCCGGTCGACGAGGTCGCGGGCCGCCTCCGGGGGCGGCACGTCGTCCGCCGGGCCGGCGCCGGTCGCCAGCGGGCGGCCCAACGGGTCGAGGACGGCGGCGCCCACCCCGGTGGCGGCGGTCCACTCCCGCAGCACGGTGGGCAGCCCGCCGCCGACCGCCGCGGCGGTCAGCCGCCGCTGGGTGGCGAACGACCGGTGCAGCGCCGCGCGCCGCTCGTCGGCCCGGGCCGCGAAGACCGCCTTGGTGACGGCGATGAACGGCACCTCGTCCGGGACGGTCAGCAGCGGCAGCCCGGCCTCCCGCGCGGCATCGACCAGCGGCCGGGGCGCCTCCTGGTACGGCAGGTCGTGCCCGAGACCGAGCGCCAGGCAGGCGGCGCCGCCCCCGGCGACGTCCCGGACGTACTCCCGGCAGCCGGCCGCGTCGTCGGGCAGCAGCAGCCCGATGGTCATCAGCAGTTCGCCGCCCTGCAGCCACTTTCCGGGCCGCAGCAGGTCGGAGACCGTCGCGGCCTCGATGGCGCGGTCCTGCAGCGGTGGCGGGACGTCGTAGCCGGCGGACAGCGCGAGGTCCGTCCGGGCCAGCAGGTCGGCGATACGCAGGGGCATGGGGACAGTTTCCGTCACCGGTGGCGACAGGAGCGCGCGGGCATCCGCCGCGCGCCGCCGCCCGCCGGGCCGCGCCCCGGCGCACCGGTCGCCGTGTGCGCCGCCGTGCCCGGGCCGTGCGCGGTACCGGCTTGCCCCGGGGCGTCCGCCGGGGTCCGTACCGGGGCGAGCCCGGCAACCCGTCCGTGCCCCTGCCTCCACGCGGACCTGGTACGACGTCAGGTCCGCGGCCCGGGGCGGCCGGAACCGCCACCTCGCCTGGACAGCAGGTCACCCGCCCCGCAGAATCACCGCATGACTTCGCTCGACTTCCCCGCCCGACCGGCGCGCCCGTCGGACGCGGACCGGGACCGTGCGCTGCATCTGCTGCGCGAGGGCGCCGCGGAGGGGCGGCTGTCGCAGGACACCTTTCTGCGCCGGCTGGAGCTGGTTCTCACCGCGCAGCAGCACTCCGACCTCTCCCTGGCCACCGCCGATCTGGAGAGCCGCAAGGTACAGGGCGCGCTGCTGCGGGCGGTGGGCCGGGTGTCGGCGTTCCACCTCCGCATCCGCCGCGCCTGGCGCACGGAGCGGCTCCCGAAGCTGATGCTCCCGGTGCCCGGGCCGATCCCGCTGACCATAGGGCGGGCGCCCGGCGCCGGGCTGCGCCTCAACCACGAGACGGTCTCCCGCACCCACGCCGAACTCCGCAGCGAGGGCAGCGGCTGGATGCTGCGCGACCTCGGCTCGACCAACGGCACCTGCGTCAACGGCCTCCGGGTGGTCGGCGAGGTCCCGGTCGGCCCCGGCGACCACATCAGCTTCGGCAACATGGACTACGTCCTGACGGAGCGGTGACCGCCGCGCTTCGGGGCCATCGGTGACCGTGCGCCACCCCTCGCCAACTCCCGCAGCCACACAGGGACGTTGCGTGGGCACGGCGCCGCCGTACGCACAGCCGGCCGCGGGGACATCGGCCATGGCGCGGCCTTCACCCACGCGCAGGTTCCCCGCCATCGCCGACCGGGACTCCTAGCCCACCGTCTCCCGCGGCCCTGGAGCGGTCGACCGTGCGCGTCCCCAGGCGCCCAGCGGCCGGAGTGCCTCGTTGAGGCGCGTGCCGTCCTCGGTCAGCGAGTACTCGACGCGGGGCGGCACCTCGTCGTAGGACACCCGGCGCACGACGCCGGCCGCTTCCATCTCGCGCAGATGGGAGGCGAGCACCTTCTCGGTGATCCCCGGGAGGAGCCGGCGCAGCTCGCCGAAGCGCCGGTAGGGGTGCTCGTGCAGCGCCCAGAGGATCGACACCTTCCACTTGCCGACGATCACCTCCAGCGCGATGTCGATCCCGCAGATGTGTCCGTCCGGTGCGCCCGGCCGGCTCGGCGTCGTCATGGCCCCCACCCCTTGAACGCTGCTGACGTGCATGCTCACCTCAGGGTAACCACCCACTCCCAAGTGCGTACTTGTCTGCCCGCACGCCGGTGACCAGCATCTTCGGCATGACACAGCCCACCGTTGAGAAGACCTCCGTCACCCTGCTGGGCCTCGGCTCGATGGGTACCGCACTGGCCCGCGCCTGGCTCGCCGCGGGCCATCCGCTCACCGTCTGGAACCGCACCCGGGCCCGCGCCGCCGCGCTCGCCGCCGAGGGCGCGAGGGCCGCGGACAGCGCCGCCGAGGCGGTCGCCGCGAGCCCCTTGATCATTTGCTGCCTGCTGGACGACGCCTCGGTCGAGGAGGTGCTGGCCGGCACCGACCTGACCGGCAAGGACCTGGTCAACCTGACCACCGGCACCCCTGCCCAGGCCCGTGCCCGCGCCGCGTGGGCCCGCGAGCGCGGCGCCCGCTACCTGGACGGCGGGATCATGGCCGTCCCTCCGGCGATCGGCGTGCCGGAAGCCGGCGGCTACGTCTTCTACAGCGGGTCGCGGGAACTGTTCGAGCGGCACCGGGAGACCCTGGGCGTCCCGGTCGGCACCACCTACGTCGGCGCGGACGCGGGCTTCGCCGCGCTGCACGACGTCGCCCTGCTCAGCGCCATGTACGGGATGTTCGCCGGGGTCGCCCACGCCTTCGCCCTGATCCGCAAGGAGGACATCGACCCCGCGTCGCTCGCCCCGCTGCTCGCCGACTGGCTCGCCGCGATGGCCCCCTCGGTGCACCGGACCGCCGAGCAGCTGCGGAGCGACGACTACACCACGGGGGTCGCCTCCCGTCTCGCCATGCAGGTGGCCGGCGTGCCCACGTTCGTGACCACCGCCGAGCAGCAGGGCGTCAGCCCGGAACTGCTCAGCCCCTACTTCGCACTGATGCACCGCCGCCTGGCCGAAGGCGGCGGAGAGGAGGACCTGACGGGCGTGATCGATCTACTGGTGCGCTGACCGCCCGCCACGGGGCAACGGCGCCGGGCACCGCCTCAACCGCGGGCGGCGGCCGGCACGTTCACCGTGTGCCTCGGCGGGCCGCTGCGCGCGCTCCCCTCTCCGGACGCCCTGAACGGGGCGGCACCCGAGCCCGACTGGGCGGGTGCGGCTGCGGCGCCTCGGCCCGGTCGCCACGCGGGCTTCACGGAAAGCGGGCATTTTCCACCCCACTGGGACCTTTCCGTCGTGCCGCCGGCCCTGGTGGGCGGTGACCAGCTCCCATACGCCAGATGCGGTAGCGGCTAGCTCATCCAGACGGAGTTCACCAGTGACGGCCCGGCCAATCACCCGGCGCCCGGGCGTTCGACGCCCGCGCATCCAGGGGCCACCGCGCGCCGCCACGCGCCCCTGCACCGGCCGCCCCCGGCGTCGCGCCGAGAGCGCGGACCTGCGGCGGACGGGGTCCGCGGCGGCGACCGGAACGGCCGCTCCCGTCCGGCCCCGGCCCCGCACCTCGGGGCCGCACGCGGGCCATCCGGGGGCGATACGGCTATGAATCCGCTCACGTCCACCCCGCATTTCGGGGCGCAACGGCCACCTCTGACATGGGGAGTTGACGGATGGGTCGCCCCATCCTGCTGCACCGCTCCCCGCTCCGCAGTAGTCTGCCTTGATCGTTGGCACGGAGGTTCGGAAGGCGGTGGCAGGTGAGCGGCGGGCTGGAGTTGCCCCCTGGTGACGAGGGTCACGAGGGCCATGAGGGCGGCTCCGTCGATGCGCCGCCCGGCGCGGTGTCCCTGGCGCGGCCACTGGAGATCGGCGCGGAGCTCGACTGGGGCGCCGAGGCCTGGAGCGAGGTGCGCACCCGCGCCCGCCGGGCCGGTCGCGCCTACATCTGGCTGAATCTCGTCGAGCAGCGGCTCCGCGCCGTGGTCTCCGCGGTGCTGCGCCCCATCTACGGGCCGGTGCACGGCGACGAATGGGTGATCGCCGCCGCCGGACCGGCCGGACAGGAGTGGGTCCAGCGCGCGGTGGCCGTCCGGGAGGTCAGCCGCCGCAAGGGCTACCTCCTCGACCCCGCCGACGACAACATCGTCAGCTTTCTGACCCTGCCGCAGCTGCGGGAGCTGATGGTCCAGCACTGGCCCTGCTTCGCGCCGTACTTCGACGACCGCCGCGACGTCGAGCTGGGCCTCGACGAGCTGGAGGTGGCCCGCAACATCGTCTCCCGCAACCGCGCCCTGTCGGAGACCGTCCTCGCCCAGGCGGAGCGCGCCTCCGCCCGGCTGCTGGACCTCCTGGGCTCCGGCAGCGGCACCCGCACCTCCGGACGGCTGCCCATCGACGCCGTCGAGGACCTGGTGGGCGACCGCTACGCCGATGTCGTCGGCGTCCACGCGGACCGGGTGCGGCTCCAGCGGCAGCTGCCCGCCGAGGACCTGTTCGGCGGCGCCCGCCGCCTCGACGCGGTGGGCATCGGGCTCAACCTCCTCGTGCAGAACTACTCCGGCCGCCGCCTGGTCCACCTCGCCGAATCGGGCTGCCGCATCCGCCTGCTCTTCCTCAACCCCGCGAGCAGCGCGGTCCGCCGCCGCGAGCGCGAGATCGGGCTGAAGAAGGGCGAGATGAGCCGGTCCATCGAGATGAACATCCTGCACATGCGGCGGGTGCGGGCACGGCTGCGCGACCCGGGGGCGTTCGAGATCCAGGTCTTCGACGAGACCCCGCGGTTCACCGCCTACCTCGTCGACGGGGACGGGCCCGACGGGCTGGCCGTCGTCCAGAGCTATCTGCGCCGCAGCCGCGGCATGGAGTCGCCGGTGCTGGTGCTGCGCGGCGGCGGCCGGGACGTGGTCCGTCAGGGCGGCGCGGGCCGGGAGGGCGAGGCCGGGCTCTTCGAGACGTACCGCGAGGAGTTCGAGAGCGAGTGGGCGGACTCCCGGCCGGTGTCCTGACCTGCGACGGCGCCGGGCGGGCCGGAGCCCGGCGCAGAGTGCCGCACCGGGCCCACCGGGCCTCGCCCACCGGCCGGCTGTCCTCTTTGCCCCTTTCCGGTCGCGGGCACCGGTCGCGTTGTCAGTGGCGCGTGCGAGAGTGGCGGAGCAACGGGGGACGCACCACCGAAGGAGGCCCCGCCATGAGCTGGCATCAGGACCTGTTGGCCGGTTTCGACCTGGAGACCACGGGCACCGACATCGAGCGGGACCGCATCGTGACCGCCGCACTGATCCGCCTGGACGGCGACGGCACGACCGTGATCCGGCAGAGCTGGCTGATCGACCCGGGCGTCCCGGTGCCCGAGGAGGCCGCCGCGATCCACGGCATGTCCACCGCCTACGTCCGCGAGCACGGCGCCCCGCCGAGGACCGCCGTGGAGGAGATCACCGCGGCCCTGGCCGAGGCCCTGGGCGCCGGGATACCCCTGGTGGTGATGAACGCCCGGTACGACCTCTCGCTCCTGGACCGCGAGTGCCGCCGCCACGGCGTGCGGCCTCTGACCGAGCGGCTGGGCCGCGCCCCCTCCCCGGTCATCGACCCGCTGGTCCTGGACCGCCACGTCGACCGCTACCGCAAGGGCAAGCGCGCCCTCCAGGCCCTCTGCGGCCACTACGGCGTGCCGCTCGACGGCGCGCACGAGGCGGGCGCCGACGCCGTCGCCGCGGCCGGCGTCGCCCGGCGGATAGGCGAGCGGTACCCGGCCGTCGCGCTGTCGTCCCCGGAGGCGCTGCACGTGCTCCAGGAGGGCGCGGCGGCGGAGCAGGCCGCCGACTTCCAGGCGTATCTGCGGCGTTCGGGCAAGCCGGAGGCGTATGTGGAGGGGGCCTGGCCGCTCATCCCGCACCAGGCGTCGCACGACTGATCCGCCGGCCGTCCCGGCGCGCCGTCAGAAGGGGTACCACCGCACGGTCGTGTCCTTCTCGCGCAGCGAGGCGATGCGCCGGGCGAATTCGGTACGGGCCGCCGGATTGCCCGGAGCGTGCTGGGAGACCCAGGCGCAGCTCGCGGTCTCCCGGGAGCCGCGCAGCACCGCGCACCCCTCCCAGTCCCGCACGTCCCAGCCGTAGACGGAGACGAAGGTGTCGTACGCCTCGGCGGCCAGCCCGTAGCGGTCGCGGCTGAGGGCCAGCACCACGAGATCGTGCTCGCGCAGATCGGACGAGAAGGTCTCCAGGTCGACCAGGACCGGCCCGTCGGGCCCGACGTGGACGTTGCGGAGCAGTGCGTCCCCGTGGATGGGGCCGCGCGGCAGGTGCGGCTCCAGCGCCGTCGCGGCGAGGGCGAAGGCGTCCCGGCGGCCGCGCAGGTACTCCGCGTCCTGCGGGGAGACGGCGTCCCCGGCCAGCCGCAGCCACCGTTCGACGCCGCCGAGCAGTTCGCGTCGCGGCAGGGTGAACGGCGGCTCCGGCAGCGCGTGCACCAGCCGCAGCAGCGCGGCGAGGTCGGCGGGCTCGGCCGGGCGGACGGTGTCCGGCAGCCGCTCCCAGTACGTCACGGGGTGACCGTCGGCGAGCTGCGCCTGCGGCTCGGCGGCGCGTACGGCGGGGATGCCCGCGTCCGCCAGCCAGCGGGCCACGGCCAGCTCCCGCTCGGCGCGTTCGAGGAGTTCGGCGCTGCGGCCGACCCGGATGACCGGACCATGCTCGCCGAGTGCGAAGACGGCGTTCTCGCCGAGCGACAGCAGCCGGGCGTCGGCCGCGGCGTCGGGCCGCCCGGCGGCCGCCAGCGCGGCGCGGGCGCGTGCCTCGGTGAAGGCGCCGGGGCGCGGTTCATTCATGGTGATTCCTCCTGCCGGGCGTGACGTGCCCAGTTTCGCAGGTGCCGGCCCCGGGCCCGGCGGGCGGCCCCGCGACGGCCGCGGACGGATCCGGCACGGCGACGGGCGGGGGCGAGCGGCCGAAGCCGACGGGCCGGGGTCCCACGTACGAGGAGCGGCACCCGGGCCGGGGCACCCGTACCGGACGCCTTCCTCCGGCCGCGGCACCTTCGCGGCATACCCGGCGAACCGGTCCTGCCTGACGGCAGACTGACCCAACGACGCCTGACGGCCACTCCGGCTTCCGGGCCGTCAGCTCCACCGTTTGGTGATGCCCGCACCAACGGGCCCTCGGTAGCGGCCAATCCACCCTCTGTAACCGCAGATTGCCGAAATGTAAACGGTGTTGAGGTTCGAATATTCAACTACCCGCATCTTTTGGTCCACTTGTGACCGATTTTGTCTTTATGCAGGGTTGTTGTTTATCTCACACGGGGCCTCTGGCCTTGAATTGAACTCGTCAATCCGACAGGGTTTCGATCCGGCCCGGTGCAGGTCTTCCTGTCGAACCGGGCCATTGCGCAACGCTTTCCCCCCACACCACGAACGAGGAGAAACCCTCGCTATGGCTCACAAGCGTTCCAGCAAGAAGCGGCTCGTCACGGCAATCGCCGCCGCCGTAGCCGCCACTGGTATCGCCGCCGTCACCGCGGTCACCGCTGGTGCGACCCCCGCCGAAGGCAAGATTTACGGTGCCGAGGCCAAGGGCGCTGTCAACGGCAGCTACATCGTCATGCTGAAGAAGTCGATCGGCAGCGCCTCGGTGTCGGCCACCGCCCACAACGACCTCGCCTCGAAGTACGGCGGCAAGGTCAAGCGGAACTACAGCGCCGCCCTCAACGGCTTCTCGGCCACCGGTCTGAGCGACGAGGACGCCAAGCGCCTCGCCGCCGACCCGGCCGTCGACAAGGTCGTCCAGAACAAGAAGTTCCACATCGACGCCACCCAGGACAACCCGCCGTCGTGGGGCCTGGACCGCATCGACCAGGCGGACACCCAGGGCGACAAGAAGTACACCTACCCCGACTCCGCGGGTGAGGGCGCCACCGCCTACGTCATCGACACCGGCGTGCGCATCTCGCACAAGGACTTCGGCGGCCGTGCCTCCTACGGCTTCGACGCGGTCGACGGCGACAACGACGCCAACGACGGCAACGGCCACGGCACCCACGTCGCGGGCACCATCGCCGGTGCCGACCACGGCGTCGCCAAGAAGGCCAAGATCGTCGCCGTCCGCGTGCTGGACGACCAGGGCTCCGGCACCACCGAGCAGGTCGTCGCCGGTATCGACTGGGTGACCAAGAACCACAAGGGCCCCTCGGTCGCCAACATGTCGCTCGGCGGCGGCGCCGACGAGGCGCTCGACGCGGCCGTCAAGAAGGCCATCGCCTCCGGCGTGACCTTCGCCGTCGCGGCGGGCAACGAGTCGGCCGACGCCTCGCAGGGCTCCCCGGCGCGGGTGAAGGAGGCCATCACGGTCGCCTCCAGCACCAACAAGGACGAGCAGTCCGACTTCTCCAACTACGGCAGCGTCGTCGACCTGTACGCCCCCGGCTCCGACATCACCTCGGACTGGAACACCGACGACAACGCCACCAACACCATCTCCGGCACCTCCATGGCCACCCCGCACGTCGTGGGCGCGGCCGCGGTCTACCTCGGCGCCCACCCGGACGCCAAGCCGGACGAGGTCGCCAAGGCCCTCACGGACGGCGCCACGCCGGACAAGATCTCGAACCCGAGCGAGGGCACGCCCAACAAGCTGCTGAAGGTCGTCGAGTAACCGACTTCCCCCCTCAGCGCCACACGCCGGCCGTCGCGCTCGCCCCCACGGGGCGCGGCGGCCGGCGCCGTTGCGTCGAAGTGCCGTGCGCAGCCGCGGAGTTATCCACAGGAGGATGCCTCCGGAAAACGCGGTGCGCGTCCTCTCACTACCGTCGGTCGCATGCACGGAGGACTGCCGTTCATCGGCATCAGCACACTCGTCTACGGCCTGATCGGGCTGCTCACGCTCGTGGCCGGCGCACTTCGCACCGCAGGGGGAGTTCGGCATGCACACCATCACCGTCATCGTTCCCGCACACAACGAGGAGGAAGGACTGCCCGCCACGCTGGAGTCGCTGGCGCGGGAGACGGTCCCACCTGACCGCGTCCTCGTTGTCGACGACGCCTCCACCGACCGCACGGGCGAGGTGGCCGCCGCACACGGCGTCACCGTGCTGCGCCCGCCGCGGAACCTCGGCAGCAAGGCCCGGGCACAGAACTACGCGCTGCCGCACTGCACCACCGACCTGGTGCTCGCCGTCGACGCCGACACCGTCCTCGCGCCCGACTACATCGAGACGGTGCTGCCGGTCTTCGACGACCCGTCCGTCACCGTCGCCGCCGGCACGGTACGCACCCGCCACACCCGCACGGTCTGGGAACGCGGCCGCTCCACCGAGTACCTCTTCGGGTTCCACTGGCACCGGCCCATCCAGGCGCGTGCCAACAGCCCCATGGTCTGCTCCGGTTGCTGCTCCGTCTTCCGCCGCGCGGATCTGGTGGCCTTCGGCGGCTTCCCGGAGCGCACCATCGTCGAGGACATGGACTACACCTGGAGCCAGCAGATCGCAGGGCGCACGGCGGTCTATGTCTCCGATGCCGTGGCCCTCGCCGCCGACCCGGAAGACCTCACCTATCTGCGCAAGCAGGTCTGGCGGTGGATGGCGGGCTTCTGCCAGAACGTCCGGCTCCACCTCGGCGCCCTGATCCGCCGCAAACCGCTGCTTGCGCTCTGGGTGACGCTCGCGGTCCTTGAGATCGTCACCGCCCCGCTGTGGTGGGCCACCCCGTTCGCGCTGGCGGCCCTCACCGACCGGCCGCTGCCCGCCACGCTCGGCTGGTGGGCCGGCACCGACCTGCTCCTGACCGCGCCACCCCTCCTCTACGCCGCCCGGCGCCGCGGACTGCGGACCCTCGCCGTCCTGCGCGACCTGCCCTGCGTCTACGCCACCAAGGCGGTCAACCTCGTCTACGCCTGGAAAGCCCTCGTCGTCGAACTGCTGCTGGTCCCGCTCGGCCTGTCGAAGGGGCTGACGGTCTACGAGAAGGGGCGGGCCGACACACCGGCGGCGCAGCCCACCGCCGCCGGCCGAGAACGCGCAGCTCAGGCGATCAGCGCGGGCCGCGCCGGCCGGCCGGCCGGGGCGGTGGCCGATGCGTCGTAACGCCGCAGCAGCAGCCGGGCCAGCTCCGGGGCGGGGCCGAGCACCGGCGCCAGCACATCGGCCCGCGCCTCCCGGGCACCCCGGGTGATGCGGTCCGGCAGAAAGCCGGGCGCGATGACGTACGGGGCGACGGCGACGCGCGCGACACCCTCGGCCCGCAGCTCCCGCACGGCATCGGCCGTACGGGGCAGAGATGCGGAGGCGAACGCAGGTCGCACGGCACACCAACCAGCAGTGCGCCGCCACTCCCGCGCGGTTTCAGCGATCACTGCGATCGCCTCCGGGTCACTGGAGCCCGCCGCGGCCAGGACGATCCCGGTCGAGCGGCGGTCGCCGGGCCGCAGCCCGGCCTCGGCCAACCGCCGCTCCAGCGCGGCGGTCAGCAAGGAGGAGGGGCCGAGGACATCGGCCTGGTGGACGGTCAGCCGCGGCAGGCGCGCGGTGGCCTCCCGCAGCGCCGCCGGGATGTCGGACTTCGCATGGAAGGCGCGGGTGAGCAGCAGCGGCAGCGCCACCACCTCCCGCGCCCCCTCGGCGGCCAGCCGTTCCAGCACCCGGGGCACGGCCGGCGCGTTGAAGTCGAGATACCCGACCTCCACGCGCAGCCCCGGCCGCAGCGCCCGCACCCGTGCGCACAGCGCGGAGACGGTGGCCGCGTGCCGCGGGTCGCGGCTGCCGTGGGCGACGACGAGAAGGGTGGGTGAGGTGTCCATGGGTCAGCTCTTCACCAGGAGTCCGCGGCTGCGCAGCACCCGCCGCTCCAGAGGCGCGAAGACCAGCAGCTCGATACCGATACCGACGATGAGGATCAGCAGGATCGCGGAGAGCACCCAGGGCATGTCCTGGAACTCCCGGCCCTGCTCCAGGAGCTGGCCGAGGCCGGTGCCCAGGTCGGGGGCGTTGACGATGAGTTCGGCGGCCATCAGGGAGCGCCAGGAGAACGCCCAGCCCTGCTTGAGTCCGGCGATGTAGCCGGGCAGCGCGGCCGGCAGCAGGACGTGCCGCACCCCGGCCACACCGGTCGCACCGATGGTGCGGCCCGCCCGCAGATAGAGAGGGGAGATCTGGTCGACCCCGGCCACCAGGCCGTTGGCGATCGACGGGACGGCGCCGAGCAGGACCACCGCGTAGATGGTGGCGTCGCTCAGGCCGAACCAGATGATCGCGGCCGGGACCCACGCCACCGACGGCAGCGACTGCAGCCCGCTGAGGATCGGCCCGATCGCGGCCCGCACCGCCTTGACGCGGGCCACGATCAGCCCGAGGACGGTGCCGAGCACCACCGAGGCGAGGAAGCCGAGCGCACCGCGGGACAGGCTGGTCCACACATAGCTCAGCAGCGTGCCCTGCAGCCACTTCTCCTGGAGGGAGCGGGCCACGTCGACGGGGCTCGGCAGCAGATAGTGCGGCTTGACCTCGAAGTGGTAGGCGAGCTGCCACAGCACCAGCACGATGACGACGGCGATGGCGGGAGGGAGTGCCTTCGATGCGAGCGTACGCAGCCAGGGTTGCCGGGCGGCGACGGCGGATTCCAGGGCGTCGAGCCCGGCCTCCAGGCCCGCCAGATCGGTGCCGTTCCGGTCCGCGCCGCCGTCAGTCGTGGCGGTCGCGGTGTCGGCGGCGGTGGGCCCGGCCGGGGCGTCCGTGGCGTCCGGTGCGTCGCCCGGGGTGTCCCCGGCGGGCCCGGTGGTGGTCTCAGTGCTGGCCATGGCGGCGGATCTCCCCACGCAGCTGTTCGGTGATCTCGACGGAAAGGTCGGCGACCGCGGCGTCCTCGATGCGGCGCGGCTGGGTGATGCCGACCTGCCACTCCCGGGCCACCCGGCCGGGGCGGGAGGAGAGCAGCACGACGCGCTCGGCGAGCCGTACCGCCTCACGGACGTTGTGGGTGACGAAGAGCACCGACAGGCCGCCGGAGCCGGAGGAGCCGTCGTTCGACGCGTGCCAGATGCGGGTCAGTTCGTCGTGCAGCACATCGCGGGTGATGGCGTCCAGCGCGGCGAACGGCTCGTCCATGAGCAGCAGCCGGCTGTCCTGGGCGAGGGCGCGGGCCATCGCGACGCGCTGGCGCATGCCACCGGAGAGTTCGTGGACGCGCTTGGCGTACGCGCCCTTGAGGCGGACGAGTTCGAGGAGCCGTTCGGCCTCCTCGCGGCGCTCCGCGCGCGGCACCCCGCGCAGCCGCAGCGCCAGTTCGACGTTGCGTCCGGCGGTCAGCCAGGGGAAGAGGGCGTGTTCCTGGAACATCAGCGCCGGGCGGCCGCCGGGCGTCGCGATGGAGCCGGACGTCGGCGCGTCGAGCCCGGCCACCAGGTTCAGCAGGGTGGACTTTCCGCAGCCCGAGGCGCCGAGCAGGCAGACGAATTCGCCGGGTGCGACATCGATGCTGATGTCGTCGAGCACGTGCTGCCGGGCGCCGGGGCGGCCGAAGGACTTCGAGACATGGTCGATGCGTGCGGCGTACGGGGCCGCCGGGCCCGCGTCCGCCGTGGTGTCCGGCCGCTTGGAGAGGGTGGTGGTCGTCATCAAGGTCACCTCCTGGAGTGCTGCGGGGCGGGCGTCAGTCGTTGCCGAGACCGGCGGCGTCGACGGGCTTCTTGCCTTCGGCCCTGAGGACCTTGTTCAGCAGCCGCAGGTCGTAGATGCCCTTGAGGTCCGGCTTCCGGAGCAGACCGGCCTTGACGGCGTGGTCCGCCTCCAGCTGGAGGGTGGCGGCCAGCGGGTCGTCGGTGACATCGGTGTTCTTGAAGGCGGGGCCGATGATGTCGGCGGGCAGCGCCTTGCCGGAGATCTGCGGGTCGGCGAGCTTCTCGTTGAGCGCCTTGACCGCCTCGGCGGGGTGCGAGCGGATCCAGGCGTTGGTCCGCACCGAGGCGCGCAGCACCGCCTCGACGGCCTTGGGGTGCTGGGCCAGGAACCTCTGCGAGACGATCATGTTCGTGATGACGAACTTGCCGTCCTTCCACAGGTCCTTCTCGTCCAGCAGCGTCTTGCCGCCGATGCTGACGAGCTTGGCGGCGGTCGGCTCGGGCACCCATGCGGCGTCGATGGCGCCCTGCTGGAAGGCGGTCGGCGTCACCTTGTTCTCGGTGCGCTGGACGGTGACGTCGCCCTTGCCGGTGGTGGCGTCGACGCGGTAGCCCTTCTCCGCCAGGTAGTTGAGCAGCGCCACGTCCTGGGTGTTGCCCAGCTGCGGGGTGGCGATCGTCCGGCCCTTGAGGTCGTCGAGGCTCTTGATCTTCTTGGGGTTGACCACGAGCGAGACTCCGCCGGAGGCCGAGCCGCCGATGATCTTCAGGCTCTTGCCGTGGGACTTGGCGTAACCGTTGATCGCGGGGGAGGGGCCGATCCAGCCGATGTCGATGGCGCCGGAGTTGAGCGCCTCGATCTCGGCGGGGCCCGCGTTGAAGACCGAGGACTTCACCGCCGTGCCGCCCAGCTCCTTCTGGAACAGGCCCTTCTGGAGGCCGATCAGCGGGGTGGCGTGGGTGACGTTCCCGAAGAAGCCGATCTTGACGGTGTCCAGGCCGTCGGTCTTCGGGCCCTTGGCGGCGACCTCCGCCGCCGGGTCCTTCTTCGCCTCGGAGCCGTAGCCGCAGGCGCTGACCGCCCCGAGCAGCAGCAGGGCGAGGGCGGCGGCCGCCGGATGGCGGGGTCGAACGGCAGGCACGGGAGGCGTTCCTCTCGTAGGGCCGGGGCAGTACGCGCCCCTCTAGGGCGCGCCCGGCGGTGCGATGGTTCTTCGTACGGGCGTGAGCGGGCGGGCGAAGTGGTGCGTCGTCAGCTCACACATCGGCCGACTCCGCCCTGCCCGCTGCCGAGGGCGCCGCTGCCGATGCGGCCGCCCTCCTTCGCGAAGGTCGAGAACACGTCCTGGTGCACGGTCAGAAGTCCCAGCCCTCGTCGTCGGCCGCGGTCTCCTCGGCCGCCTGCGCCGCGAAGGCGGTGCCCGCCATGCCCGCGGTCAGCGTGGTGCCGTCGGCGGGATCGATCAGCAGGAAGGAGCCGGTGCGGCGGGAGTCGGCGTAGGCGTCCAGGGCCAGCGGCTCGGCGGTGCGGATACGGACCCGGCCGATGTCGTTCGCCGCCAGTTCGCCGGGGTCCGGGTGCTGGGAGAGGTCGTCCAGCGTCAGCCGCGACGGGATCTCCTTGACGATCGCCTTGACGGTGCGGGTGGTGTGCTTGAGCAGCACCCGCCGGCCGATGGTGAGCGGACGGTCGGCCACATGGCAGACCGTCGCCTCGACGTCCTGGGTGACGGCCGGTGCGCTCGTCGCGGGGGCGAGCAGGTCGCCGCGGGAGATGTCGAGGTCGTCGGAGAGGGTGACGGTGACCGACTGCGGCGCCCAGGCGGCGTCGACGGCCCGGCCGAGCATGTCGAGGCCGGTGACGGTGGAGGTGCGGCCGGACGGCAGCACGCTCACCTCGTCGCCGACGCGCAGCACGCCGGAGGCGATCTGGCCCGCGTAGCCGCGGTAGTCGGGGTGTTCGGCGGTCTGCGGGCGGATGACGTACTGCACCGGGAAGCGGGCCGGGTCGCGCGCCGGGTCGGTGTCGACGGGCACGGTCTCCAGGTGTTCGAGGACGGTCGGGCCGCCGTACCAGTCCATGTGCGCCGACGGGGAGACGACGTTGTCGCCGGCGAGCGCCGAGATCGGGATGGCGGTGATCTCCGGGACGCCGAGCGACGCCGCGTAGGCGGTGAACTCCTCGGCGATGGCGGCGAAGACCGGCTCGGCGTAGTCGACGAGGTCCATCTTGTTGACGGCGAGGACGACGTGGGGGACGCGGAGGAGGGCGGCGACGGCGGCGTGGCGGCGGGTCTGTTCGACGACGCCGTTGCGGGCGTCGACGAGGACGACGGCGAGTTCGGCGGTGGAGGCGCCGGTGACCATGTTGCGGGTGTACTGCACGTGGCCGGGGGTGTCGGCGAGGATGAAGCGGCGCCGGGGGGTGGCGAAGTAGCGGTAGGCGACGTCGATGGTGATGCCCTGTTCGCGTTCGGCGCGCAGGCCGTCGGTGAGCAGGGCCAGGTCGGGGGCTTCCTGGCCGCGGCCCAGGGAGGCTTGTTCGACGGCTTCGAGCTGGTCGGCGAGGACCGACTTGGAGTCGTGCAGCAGCCGTCCGACCAGCGTCGACTTGCCGTCGTCGACGCTTCCGGCGGTGGCGAAACGCAGCAGCGAGGCCGCTTCGTGCTCAACGACTCCGTGCTCAACAACAGTGCTCATGGCTAGAAGTACCCCTCGCGCTTGCGGTCCTCCATGGCGGCCTCGGACATCTTGTCGTCGGCCCGCGTCGCGCCCCGCTCGGTGAGGCGGGAGGCGGCGATCTCCGTGATGACCGCCTCGATGGTGGCGGCGTCGGAGTCGACGGCGCCGGTGCAGGACATGTCGCCGACGGTGCGGTAGCGCACCGTCCGGGTCTCCAGGCGCTCGCCGTCCTTGAGACCGCCCCACTCGCCGGGCGAGAGCCACATGCCGTTGCGGGCGAAGACCTCGCGCTCGTGCGCGTAGTAGATGGCGGGCAGTTCGATCTTCTCGCGGCCTATGTACTGCCAGACGTCCAGCTCGGTCCAGTTGGACAGCGGGAAGACGCGGACGTGTTCGCCGGGGGAGTGGCGGCCGTTGTAGAGCTGCCACAGCTCGGGGCGCTGGCGGCGCGGGTCCCAGCCGCCGAACTCGTCGCGCAGCGAGAAGACGCGTTCCTTGGCGCGGGCCTTCTCCTCGTCGCGGCGCCCGCCGCCGAAGACCGCGTCGAAGCGGCCTCGCACGATGCCGTCGAGCAGCGGCACGGTCTGCAGCGGATTGCGCAGCCCGTCGGGGCGTTCGCGCAGCTCACCGCGGTCGATGTAGTCCTGTACGGCGGCGACGTGCAGCCGCAGCCGGTGTTCGGCGACGACCCGGTCGCGGTAGTCGAGGACCTCGGGGAAGTTGTGCCCGGTGTCGACGTGCAGCAGCGCGAACGGCACCGGCGCGGGCGCGAACGCCTTGAGTGCCAGGTGCAGCATGACGATGGAGTCCTTGCCGCCGGAGAAGAGGATCACCGGCCGTTCGAACTCCCCCGCCACCTCGCGGAAGATGTGGACCGCCTCGGACTCCAGGGCGTCCAGGTGCGACAGCGCGTACGGCCCGGTGCCGCCGGTGCCGCCGGCGGCAGCGGTGGTGGTCGTCGTGGTCATGCTGCCCCTTTCGTCGGGCTGTCCTTCGGCGCGCGCCGCGGCCCGGGGCGGCGGCGCCACGGCGGGCTCGGGGGCGCTCACACAAGGCCCCGTTCGGTGAGCAGGGAGTGGAGCGCGGCGGCGGACTCCGGCACGGTCCGCTGGTGCGTCTCGATCCGCAGATCGGGCGCCTCGGGCTGCTCGTACGGGTCGTCGACGCCGGTCAGACCGGAGATCTCGCCGGCCGCCTGCTTGGCGTAGAGCCCCTTGACGTCGCGCTCGGAGCAGACCTCGACGGGCGTGGCGACGTGCACCTCCAGATACGGGGTGCCCGCGGTGCGGTGGCGTTCGCGGACCGCCGCGCGGGAGGCGGCGTACGGGGCGATGACGGGCACCAGCGTGGTGACGCCGTTGCGGGCGAGGAGTTCGGCGACGAAGCCGATGCGCTGGACGTTGGTGTCGCGGTCGGCGCGGCTGAAGCCGAGCCCGGCGGAGAGGAAGGTGCGGATCTCGTCGCCGTCCAGCACCTCGACGCGGCGGCCCTCGGCACGCAGCCGGTCGGCGAGGGCGCGGGCGAGGGTCGTCTTGCCGGCGCTCGGCAGGCCCGTCAGCCACACGGTGGCGCCGGTCATGGGTATCTCCTCAACGTCCGCTGCGTCGCGCGCAGGTGGTCGGTGTGTCATCCGTGCAGTCCGCACTCGGTCTTGTTGCTGCCGGCCCAGCGCCCGGCCCGCGCGTCCTCGCCGGCGAGGACCCGGCGGGTGCACGGGGCGCAGCCGACGGAGGCGTAGCCGTCCTGGAGCAGCGGGTTGGTGAGCACGCCGTGCTCGGTGACGTACGCGTCGACGTCCGCCTGCGTCCAGCGGGCGATCGGCGAGATCTTCACCTTGCCCCGGCGGGCGTCCCAGCCGACGACCGGGGTGTTCGCGCGGGTCGGCGACTCGTCGCGGCGCAGCCCGGTGGCCCAGGCGTCGTATCCGGCGAGCCCCTCCTGAAGCGGCTTGACCTTCCGCAGCGCGCAGCACCGGTCCGGGTCGCGGTCGTGCAGCTTCGGCCCGTACTCCGCGTCCTGCTCGGCCACCGTCTGCCGGGGCGTCAGCGTGCGGACGGTGACGTCCATGACCGCGGCGACCGCGTCCCGGGTGCCGAGGGTTTCGGGGAAGTGGTAGCCGGTGTCGAGGAAGACGACGTCCACGCCGGGGGCGACGCGCGCGGCGAGGTGGGCGACGACCGTGTCCTCCATGGAGGAGGTGACGCAGAAGCGCGGCCCGAAGGTCTCGGTCGCCCACCGGAGGATGTCGAGCGGATCGGCGTCCTCCAGATCGCGGCCCGCGCGCTCGGCGAGCTGCGGGAGTGCGGATGCGGTGGTCACGGGGCACCTCCGGCAAAGCTGTCGGACGGGGACGGGGCGGCGAGGCCCTGCGCGAGCAGGCCGAGGAACTTCAGCCGGAAGGCGCGGTTGCAGGCACGGCACTCCCAGGCGGCACCGGTGCCCCGCTCCGAGGGCGTCTCGGAGGGGCGCAGGTCCTCGTCACCGCAGTACGGGCAGTGGAACGGCGCGGCGCGTTCGCTCACTTCAGCGCACCCTCTTCCGCGCGCCCCACCCACTGGGCGAACCGCTCGCCCTCGGTGCGCTGTTCGGTGAAGGCGGTCAGCACCCGCTCGATGTAGTCGGGGAGTTCGGCGGCGGTGACCTTCAGCCCGCGCACCTTGCGGCCGAAGCCCGCCGAAAGGCCCAGCGCGCCGCCCAGGTGCACCTGGTAGCCCTCGACCTGCTCGCCGTTGCCGTCCAGCATCAGCTGGCCCTTGAGACCGATGTCCGCCACCTGGATGCGGGCGCAGGCGTTGGGGCAGCCGTTGAGGTTGATGGTGACCGGCTCGTCGAAGTCCGGCAGGCGGCGCTCCAGTTCGTCGATGAGGGACGCGCCGCGGCCCTTGGTCTCGACGATGGCGAGCTTGCAGAACTCGATGCCGGTGCAGGCCATCGTGCCGCGGCGGAACGGCGACGGGGTCACCCGCAGGTCCAGCGCCTCCAGAGCGGCGACGAGCGAGTCGACGCGGTCCTCGGTGATGTCGAGGACGAGCATCTTCTGCTCGGTGGTGGTGCGCACCCGGCCCGAGCCGTGGGCCGCGGCCACCTCGGCGATCTTGGTGAGGGTGGCGCCGTCCACCCGGCCGACGCGCGGGGCGAAGCCGACGTAGAACCTGCCGTCCTTCTGACGGTGCACGCCGACGTGGTCGCGCCAGCGCTGCGCGGGCTCGGCGGGGGCCGGGCCGTCGTGCAGCTTGCGGCCCAGGTACTCGTCCTCCAGGACCTGGCGGAACTTCTCCGGGCCCCAGTCGGCGACGAGGAACTTCAGGCGGGCGCGGGTGCGCAGCCGGCGGTAGCCGTGATCGCGGAAGATCGAGATGACGCCCTCGTGGACCTCGGCCGCCTCCTCGGCGGAGACCCAGGCGCCGAGCCGTACGCCGAGCTTGGGGTTGGTGGACAGACCGCCGCCGACCCAGACGTCGAAGCCGGGGCCCAGCTCCGGGTGGACGACGCCGACCAGCGAGATGTCGTTGATCTCGTGGGCGACGTCCAGCAGCGGGGAGCCGGAGACCGCGGTCTTGAACTTCCGGGGGAGGTTGGAGAAGGCGGGGTTGCCGACGATCCGGCGGTGGATCTCCTCGATGACCGGGGTGCCGTCGATGATCTCGTCCTCGGCGATCCCGGCGACCGGCGAGCCGAGGATGGCGCGCGGGGTGTCGCCGCACGCCTCGGTGGTGGACAGGCCCACGCCCTCCAGGCGGCGCCAGATCTCCGGGACGTCCTCGATGCGGATCCAGTGGAACTGGACGTTCTGCCGGTCGGTGATGTCGGCGGTGCCGCGGGCGAACTCCTGGGAGATCTCGCCGATGACCCGCAGCTGATCGGTGGTCAGCCGCCCGCCGTCGATGCGCACCCGCAGCATGAAGAACTCGTCGTCCAGCTCCTCCGGCTCCAGCACCGCGGTCTTGCCGCCGTCGATGCCGGGGCGGCGCTGGGTGTAGAGGCCCCACCAGCGCATCCGCCCGCGCAGGTCGTTGGGGTCGATGGAGTCGAAACCGCGCCGGGAGTAGATCGTCTCAATGCGTGTCCGCACATTGAGACCGTCGTCATCCTTCTTGAACTGTTCGTTGCCGTTGAGCGGGGTGAAGTGACCGGCGGCCCACTGACCCTCGCCGCGGTGGCGTCCGGCCTTGCGGCGGGTCGTGGCAGCTGCGGGGCGTTCCGGGGTGGCGGCCATGGGTGTACGTCCTTCGGGGCGGCTCAAGGGAGGCGGGAGGGCGCGGGAAAACCCGCGGTGACCTGCGTGGACACGCGGCGGGGCGGCGCGCGGCGGCGCGTCGTGAAAGAGGGAGGGGAAGAGGTCTCGGGGCGTCCGCGACGACGGGGACGGCGGGTGCGGGGAAAACGCGGTGGTGCCGGCGGTGCTGCCGGGGCGGTGGCCCCTGGCCGATGCAGCGTCAGCGCGCCGGACAGATCGCGCTGGACAGGCGGCCGAGGTCGACGTGGAGTCGGCTCACCAACGCAATTCCTGTTCGAGACATGACGGCAGCGTGGCACGCCGTTCTCGCGGCAGTCCACCATTGTCCGAAATTTGGACAGCGTTGTCCCGGATGGCGAGATGTTGTGGTCTTGGTCACGCGGTCATCGTGCCCTATGCAGGCGCCGTACCGGGGCACGCGGGAAGCGGGCGCGCCCCGGTGCGCGGCGGCCCGTCACACCGGACGGGGCGCGCCCTCCCAGGCGGGCAGGGCGGTGTCCCCGGCGCCCGGCCACGGCCCCGGCGTCTCGGTCACGGCCTCCTGCTCGACCGTGGTGTCGTACAGCCGGAAGCCCCGCCGCTCGTAGTTGCGCAGCGCATGGCGCCCGTCCTTGCTGCAGGTGTGCACCCACACCCGCCGCGTCGCCGGCCGCCCCTCGTACCGCTCGCCCAGATCCCACGCCCGCGCGGTGCCCACCGACAGCAGATGGCCGCCGATGCCCTGGCCGCGGAAGGCCGGGACCAGACCGAAGTAGGCGATCTCGGTGACGCCGTCAATGGTGCCGTCCAGCTCGATGAAGCCCGCCGGGGTGCCGTGCGCGTACGCCACCCACGTCTCCACGCCGGGCCGCGACAGATACTCCGCCCACCGCGCGTACGGCCACGTCAGCCGGTCGGTCCACAGGATGTCGCCGCCGACGGCGGAGTAGAGGAACCGGCTGAACTCCGGCAGCGGGCGCTGCGCCCGCACGATCCGGACGTCCTGCGCGGCGGGCGGCTCGGCGGCTTGTGTCAGATCGCCCGGCGCGGTCTGTTCGAGGTACCAGGTGGTGACGGTGAGGCTGCTCATGGCGGCAGCCAATCACGGCGCCCCGGCCGCCCGGTGCCCGCCCCGGGGAGCGGTGAGCCGGGCGAAGACGACGACGTTGCCGGCGTACCCGGAGCCCGCGTGGTATGTGCCGCCGCAGGTCAGCAGCCGCAGCTCCGGGCGGCCCGTCGAACCGTAGACCTGCTCGGCGGGGAAGCGGTCCTTGGCGAAGGTCCGCACGGCGTAGACCGCGAAGACCGCACGGCGCCCGTCCCGGCGGCGCACCTCGACGGTGGCGCCCCGCTTCAGCCCACCGAGACCGTAGAAGACCGCGGGGCCGGTGTAGCTGTCGACGTGGCCGACGAGGACGGCGGTGCCGCGTTCGCCGGGGGTCGGGGCGTCGCGGTACCAGCCGGTGACGCGGGTGTCGGCGGACGGCGGCGCCTCGATCGCACCGTGTGCGTCCAGCCCGCGGGCGATCACCGGGGCGGACACCTTCAGCGCCGGGATCACCACCCGGTCGGGGACGGAGCGCGGCAACGGCGGTGCGGCCGGGGCGTGGTCGGCGGGCGCGGCGCGGGTGGGGCCCGGCCGCGGCGGGCCGCCCGGCCCCTCCGGCAGCCCGGTGCGGATGAGGAAGATCCCCGTCAGCGCGAGCAGCGCGAGCGCACCCCAGGGCCGGCGCCGCCGGGCCTCCGGCTCCGGGCGCCGCTCCGGCCACCCCGCCATCAGGCTCATCGCACTCCCTCCGCCCACCGCCGCGCTCCGCTCCCGGCACCGTAGGCACGCGGGGCGGGGCGGGCGATCGGGGAGGGGCGAACGGGGGAGGGAGGGCGGCGCGGGCGCGCGGGGCGCCTTCTCGCGATGGTGCGCCCGCCCGCGACGGGGCGCCCCGGCCGGGCGCCGGCGCGCCGCACCGGCCCGGCTGCCGGAACCGCCGGGTCCGCCCCCGCCGGGTCCGCCCGGCTCCGGCCCCGCCGCCCCCGCCGGCACTCGCTCCGGCACAGGCGCCCCCCGGACACCCCGGTGCCCGCCTACGCCGACGGACCCCCCTCACCCCTGGCCGCCCGCACCCCCGGCGCCACCGAGTGCGGCAGCAGCTGTCCCGGATCGCTCGGCAGCCGCAGCTCCGGCACGATCCCGTCGGCGAAGCGGTACGGGCGGTGGGCCAGGAGCCCGGCGAGATGGCGGCGCAGGCGGGAGAGTTCCGCGCGGACGGTGACCGCGCGGCCGCCGTCGCCGAAGAGGTCCCGCGCCAGCTCCGCGGCGGTCCGCTCCTCGGGATGGGTGGCGAGCAGGAACAGCAGCTCGGCGTGGCGGGGGCTCAGCCCGTGCGTCCAGCTGCCCGCCGGACCGCTGACCGTGAGCGCGGCGCGGCCGGGCTCGGTGAGGTCGAGCAGCGCCCGGCGCGGCTGCGGCGTCCGCTCCCCGCCGATCCGGATCAACCAGCCGCCCGGCAGCGGCTCCAGCACGCACGGACCGTGCCGCGGCAGCCACAGCGGCCCCGGCTCCGGCGACTTCGGCAGCGCCACCCGGTCCGGCGGCGCCAGCCCCACCGCACCCGCGACCCAGCCGTCCGGGTCGACGGCCAGCGCCCGCCCGCCGATCCGCGCCAGCACCGGCGCCGCGGTCGACCGCAGCCGCTCCACCGCCGTGTGGTGACGCTCCCGCAGCTCCCCCTCGGCCAGCTTCGCCACCGCCGACACCAGCGCCAGCGTCGCCGGATGGAAACCGTGCGCCGGCCCGCTGACGTCGACGGTGCCCAGCAGCCGCCCGTCGCGCGGATCGTGCAGCGGCGCGGCGGCGCACGTCCACTGGTGGTGCGAGCGGACGAAGTGCTCCGCGCTGTGCACCAGGACGGGCCGCCGGGCCACCAGCGCGGTGCCGATGGCGTTGGTGCCGACGACCGGCTCCGTCCAGTCGCAGCCCTTGTCGAAGCCGTGCCGGTCGGCCATCCGCCGGACCGGCGCGCTCCCCTCCAGCCACAGGACCAGCCCGTCGGCATCGGTGACGACCATGATCTGCTGCGCGGCGTTCGCGGCGGGCAGCAGCGCCTCGTGCAGCACCGGCAGCACCGCGGACAGCGGCGAGGTGGCCTTGCGGTGCTCCAACTCGGCGACGTTCAGCGGCCGCTCGCGCCGGTCGTGGTCCGGGTCGACGCCGCAGCCGCGGACCCGGCGCCAGGACGCGTCGATGACGGCCCGCGGCGCCTCGGCGCCGTCGCCGGAGAGCGTCGCCTCCCGGAGTGCGGCGAGGCGGCGCGCGGTGGCGCGGCTGTCGTGGGCGCCCGCGTCGCCGCCGGTCGTTCTCTCGCTCACGCAACTCTCCGTGGTGCCGGGCCTCCCGTCCGGGCCGTGGTGCCGTCGGACGACTGACGGCCTGGGGGAGCAGGCCGTAACGGGAGAGCCCATTGCACCGACCCGGTGCAACGGAGCGCAACCGTTGTGACCTCCGATGTTCCCGGGGAACGTGTTCCCGGCGGCCGGCCGGGCACCGTCCCCCGCGGTTCTGGCCGGCCCGCGCCGCCGTGCCCGTCCGTGACGACGGACACCGGAGCGGGCGGACGCCACGGCCCGGCCCGACGGGTGCAAGGCAGCTGCTGAAACGTCACGCCACCGTGAACGGACGGGCGCTGCCGTACGGGAACACCGCCGCGGCGGGCACCGTTGCCCCAGTGCCGCCGCGGCGGCGGAAGGACCGCGAACGGAAACGGAAGGGGCCGCGCCGGAACCCGGCGCGGCGGGCCACACCAGGCCGGTGCGGGAGGGAGAGCGCCATGCACGTCGCCGGCAACGCCGCTCCGTGCGTCGTGGTGCTCGGCGCCGACGGGCCGCTGCGCGCGGCACGCGCCGACCGGCTGGCCGCCCACTACGGCGTCCCGCGCCGCGCCGCCGCCGACATCCCCGCCGCGCCGTCCCCGCCGCCCGCCGGCTACGTCGTCGACGCCGCGCCCGGTCTGCTCGCCCGCTTCGCCGCGGCCGGCGGCCCGCCACCGGCCCTGGCCTGCGCCGATCTGATGCTGTATCTGCGGACGGTGGCCGGCGGCGTCGGCGCCGCCCACCGCGCGATCCGCTACTACGAGGCCCGCGGCGTCCTCATCGGCTTCCGCCCCGACGTCCCGGACGAGGAGCTGTACGTGGTCATCGAGGCGGCACTGCGCGAACGCCGCGGACCGGGGCCCGGCACCCGGCCCTGAGACCGCACCGGGACCCGCGAGGGCTCCACCGCCGCGCGTCCACCGCCCGGATACGGTGGGCGGGTGCAGCCGGAGAACGAACCGACCGAGCGGCCCGAGGGTCGTCTGACCAGGGCCAGGGTCCTGTACCGCAATGTCTCCAAGCGGCGGCTCGGCTGGCTGCTCCTCAAGGACGTCGTCCACAGCTGCATGACGTACCGGGTCACCGGACTCGCCGCCGAGGCGGCCTTCTTCTGCCTGCTGTCGCTGCCTCCGCTGCTCCTGGGCCTCATCGGTCTGCTCGGCTACCTGGAGCCGTGGATCGGCCGGGCCACCATCGACGGCATCCGGGAGGAGATCCTCCACGCCTCCTCCGCCGTCCTCTCCGAACAGGGCGTCAACGAGATCGCCCGGCCGCTCCTCGAAGACGTCTTCACCGGCCGCCGCCCGGACGTCATCTCCCTCGGCTTCGCCCTCGCCCTGTGGTCCGGCTCGCGCGCCGTGAACGTCTTCGTCGACACCATCACGATCATGTACGGGCTGGACGGCCGCCGCGGCGTCGTCCGGACCCGGCTGCTGGCCTTCTTCCTCTACCTCGCCGCGCTGGTCGTCGGCGCCGTCGCGCTGCCGCTGATGGTGGTGGGCCCGGACACCCTGGTGCACTGGCTCCCGGCGAGCGCGAACGTCATCCGGGCGCTGTACTGGCCGGTCGTCCTGCTGCTGTCGGTCGCCTTCCTCACCACGCTCTACCACGTGTCCGTGCCGGTCCGCTCGCCCTGGCGGGAGGACATCCCGGGCGCGGTGGTGGCCCTCGCCATGTGGGTGCTGGGCAGCTTCCTGCTGCGGATCTATCTGACCGCGACGGTCGAGGGCCCGACGATCTACGGCTCGCTGGCGGCGCCGGTCGCGGTGCTGCTGTGGATCGGTGTCTCGGCGTTCGCGGTCCTCGTCGGCGCCGCGATGAACGCCGCGACCGACCGCGTCTGGCCCTCGGTGGCCACGGCCGCGGCCCGCGCGGAGAAGGAACGCCGGGCGGCCGAGGCGGCCGCGGCCGCCTCGGCGCACGAGGCCGGCGACGGGGCCGACGGCTGTGACGACGAGGACGAAGAGGACGACGGGGCGGACGATCCGGACGAGCCGCTGCCGCCCGCCGAGTATCCGGAGCGGTGGGCCCGCTTCCTGCCGCCCGAGGAGATCCGCGGCCGTCTGCCGCGCCGCTTCCGCCGGCGCCCGCACCACCGCTGACCTGCCGAGGAGCCGCGGCGGAGCCACCCGTCACGACACGACCGCCCGCCACGTGGCGGCCGGCGCCGCGCCGGCTCCCGTCAGGGCAATTCCCGTCACCCCGGCCGGAGTCGGCGGTTCCGCGGGCCGGGCGGTGGGAAGTTGCCTACGCTGACGTTCCGCCTCGCAGGAGGCCTTCGGGCAGGAGGAACGCATGACGCTCGCGCGCAGATCCGTGCTCCGGGGTTCGGCGGTGACCGCCGGCGCCGTGGCGGGTGCCGCGCTACCGGCCCCGGCGACGGCGGAGCCCACCGGCCGGCCCGGCCCGCGGGAGCGCACCCCCGCGCCCCTGCTCCAACGGCAGCCGCACCGGTTCGGCACACCGGCGGTGAGCGGCGTGCATCTCCAGTTCGGTACGGACCCGGCCACCGAGATGACCGTCTCCTGGATCAGCCCGCAGTCCGTACGAGGCCCGCAGGTCCGGTTCGGCTCGCCGGACGGCGGCGTGGGTTCGGTCGTGGGCGCGGAGACCGTGACCTACCGCGATGCGCTGTCGAAGGAGGAGGTGTACGTCCACCACGCCCGGCTCACCGGCCTGCGCCCGGACACGACCTACCTCTACTCGGCCGGGCACGCCGGGGCCGTCCCCGACACCGGATCCTTCACCACCGCCCCGCGCGGGCGCACCGCCTTCACCTTCACCAGCTTCGGCGACCAGGGCGCCCCCAACCTGCGCCGCGACGTCCACTGGCCCGCGGGCAGCGACACCCCGTCGCCGTCGGGCCGCTTCCCGCTGTACACGAGCAGCCAGGCGGGCACCGCCGCCTCCGCCGACATCGTGGCCGCGATCGAGCGGGTGGGCCCGCTGTTCCACCTGCTCAACGGCGATCTCTGCTACGCGTCGGCCGCCGGTGTGTTCCACGAGAACCGCGTCGCGACGTGGGCCGACTGGTTCATCAGCAACAGCCGTTCGACCCGGTTGCGCCCGTGGATGCCCTGCGTGGGCAACGCCGAGAACGAAGCGGGCAACGGTCCCCTCGGCACCGCCGGATACCAGGCGTACTACGCGCTGCCCGCATCGAGCGCGTCATCGGATCCGGAGACCCGCGGGCTCTGGTACGCGTTCACCGTCGGCGCGGTCCGCTTCCTCTCGCTCGCCAACGACGACGTGGCGATCCAGGACACCGGCGACACCTATGTGCGCGGCTACTCCGGGGGCGCCCAGCGCCGTTGGCTGGAGCGCGAGCTGAAGGCGGCGCGGCACAGCCGGGAGATCGACTGGATCGTGGTCTGCATGCACCATCCGATGATCTCCAGCAGCCGGAGCGGTTCCGGCAGCGATCTCGGGGTGCGCAGCGCCTGGGGCCCGCTCTTCGACGCCTACGGTGTCGACCTGGTGCTCGGCGGCCACGAGCACTACTACGAGCGCTCCCTGCCGGTACGCGGCACCCTGCCCAACGACGCCCGTACGCCCGTGCCGACGCAGACCCGCACCGATGTGGCCGACACGGGCCGGGGCACGGTGCACCTGACGATCGGCGGCGGCGGGAACTTCGCCACCACGCAGGACGACCTGTTCCAGGAGGCGAAGGGCCGGGTGGTGGTGGAGCTGACGAAGGAGCAGGAGGGCCGCCACCGCAAGCCCGTGTGGTTCACGGAGGACGCGCCCTGGCGCGCGTTCCAGGACCGTGAGCACACCCACGGCTTCGCCGCGTTCGACGTCGATCCCGGTGACGCGCGCGAGGGCCGGACCCGGATGCGGGTCACGTACTACACCTTCGACGGCCCCTACGGCGAGCTGACCCCGGTGGACGGCGTCACCCTGGAACGTCCACGGGGCGACGCCCGCCGGTGACGGGCCGCCCCTCGCCTCAGGGCGCCTTCCGGTAGCGGACCAGCAGCATCGCCGCATCGTCGTGGAGCGGCCCCTCGGCGTGCGCGACCACGTCCTCGCGGACCGCGCGCAGCGCCTCCTCCGGGTCGTCGTCCCCCAGCAGCATCGCGCGGGTGTCGAGCGGGTAGAACCGGCCCCCGCCGTCCCGCGCCTCGGTGACCCCGTCGGTGTAGAAGAGCAGCTGGTCCCCGGGGGCGAACGGCACCGTGTGCGGCTTCGGGCCGTCGTCGTCGCCGTACGCCGCGAGGCCGAGCGGCAGGGCGCGTTCGGGCGGGGCGGCGAAGTCCACCCCGCCCCCGGCGCGCACCACCAGCGGCGCCGGGTGCCCGAAGTTCAGCAGCGTCGCGGCCGGCCCGTCGCCGATCTCCGCGAGCACCGCCGTCACGAAGCGCTCGCCGCCCAGATGACGGCCGAGCGCCCGCTCCACCCGCGCGCCGACCGCGGTCAGATCCGTCTCGTCGTGCGCCGCCTCCCGGAACGCGCCCAGCACCACCGCGGCGCTCTCCACCGCCTCCAGCCCCTTGCCCTGCACATCGCCGACGATGATCCGTACGCCGCCGGGCGAGGTCACCACCTCGTACAGATCGCCGCCGATCCGCGCCTCGGCCACCGCCGAGGTGTACGACACCGCGATCCGCAGCGGCCCGGCGCCGCGCGGTACCGGCCGCAGCAGGACCCGCTGGGCGACCTCCGCGATGGAGCGGACGCTGGCCAGCTCCGCCTCGCGCCGCTGGCGCATCACCGCGGCCACCACACCGGCGACCGTCACCCCGGCCACCGACAGCAGCGCGGGCAGCCCGCGGCGCCCCTCGAACAGCCCGTCGTAGATGCCCAGCCCCAGGCAGAGCAGGAACGCGGCCGAGCCGACCACGGCGGTCCGCCGCCAGCCGCCGACCAGACCGGCGAACGCCGGCCCCAGCGAGACGAGGGGAAGGAACCCGACCCCGGGCCCGGCGGTCACGTCGACCGCGGTGACCACGGCCATCACGCCGTAGGGGAGCTGGGCCAGCACGCGGGCGCTCAGGGGTTGCTTCGGGTGGTCCACGGCCAACGGGTGCTCCGGCGCTTCGAGGGATGGGACGGGCGGCGCCGGGCCCGGCCCGCCGGAGCAGAGCATAAGCACTGGTCGGTGGGCGAATTACCTCGAATGCGCCCCGTTACCGAATTGCAGCGGCGGTGTCCCGCCCGAACCGGTCAGGGCAGGAACGTCCGTGCCGACTCCACCCGGCCGGGACGCAGGATGCGCAGGGGGCCGAGATTGCAGGCGGGGCACTCGCTCCGGGACAGCGGCGAGGGGACGCGGGCCCCTCCGGAGTAGTACACGGCGCGGCGCCGGCCGGCGAGGTCGGTGGTGTGCCGGATCTCGTAGCGCTCTTCCCATCCGTGCCCGCAGTGCAGACAGACGAAGGAGTACGCCTCGTGAACGGTCTCGGCCTCGCGGTCCATGTCCACCCACATCCTTCCGTGGCCCCGCGGTCCGGGCGGCGGGACCTCATCGGTGGCATACCAGGCAGCTTGCGCCTTATCCGTCCATTATGGCGCGGTGGGCGGGATCGGGGGAAATGTCGACGGGTGAGGGCGCAGGCCCCGGGCGGGGTCACGGAGTGCATGAACGTGTAGCCGCAGCGTCATGAACGGGGAGCCGGAGAGCGCGGGACGGGCCGGCCCGGGGGCTGCCGCCGCGTTCGTGGCGGCGGCAGCCCTCCCGCCAGGAGCGGCGTCAGCTCTCGCGGGGGTAGAAGGCGCCGGTGGCGCTGGAGCTGTCCGTGCAGTCGGTGCCGTTGTAGCGGTCGGCGAAGCTGCCGGTGAGGCCGGTGTAGGCGTCGTAGTTGTGGTCCATGGGCAGGTCCTTGCTCACCCGGAACCGCAGCTGCAGATGGACGGACTCACGGGGCTTCAGCGTCTTCGGGGCGGGGACGGTGCCGCCGGCGTCCCCGTCCGCCCGGCGCAGCGTCTTCCAGGCGTGCTGCGCGGTGTCCCGGTACTGCAGATCGCCGTACGGGCTCAGGTCCTTCTCGCCGGGGTTGTAGACGTGGCTGCCCAGCTCGGCGGTGAGGGTGAACGACGTCAGCTCCTTCTTGGAGGAGTTGGTGAGCGTGGCGGTGTAGGTCGTCCAGTCGGTGCCGAGCGTGATCGACTTGGGGATGCCGAACACGCGGCCCTCAAGGAAGTTGTCGCTCTGCTTCCCGACGTCGGAGCACTTCGGCAGGTCGGCCGTGGGGGTTGCCGCAACGGCGGGTGCGGCGGCCGTCACCGCGGGGAGCAGGGCGATCGTCGCGGCCGAGGCGGACAGGGCGCGGCGCAGTTTCATGGAGATCTCTTTCCTGGTCTTCGGATCCGTGGAGCCCGTCGCGGCCGGTGCCGCCGGGCCCCGAGGTGGCGGATCCTTGGGGTGTCGGGCGGTGGGGAGACGGCCGGGCTACGCGGCGGTGTCCGTGGCGTCCGGGCCGGCCGCGCTCCTGCGGCGGCGGATGCCGATGGCCGCGCCGGCGCCGACCGCCACCGCGGCGCTGCCGGCGAGCGTGAGCGGGAGCGCGGACGGGGCCCGGTGGCCCGGCTCGCCGGTCGCGGACCGCGCCGGCTTCGCGCCCACGGGCAGGATGGTGAAGTCGGACCAGGCCTCCTTGGCCGAACCGCAGGAGCCGTCGCCGTTGCGGAAGTCGCCGGCGGCGAGCGCGTATCCGGCGCCGGGCTTGGCGGTCTTGACCGCGTGGGTGCGCAGTTCGAGCGTGCGGGTGCGGTGCGGGGCGAGGGCGAAGTAGCCGAACAGGTCGTCGGGCGACGCGTCGTGGAAGGTCTTCCACTTCCCCGTTTCGGCATCGTGGTACTCGGTCTCCAGCTCCCAGTACGGCCGGTCGACGTCCTCGGCGGAGGACACGGTCAAGAAGGGCAGGACCTGGTCCAGGGGCTTGTCGGTGGTGTTGGCGAGCGTCATGGAGAAAGGCGTCCAGTCCCCGCCCGCGGCCAGCTCGCGCGGCAGCCCCTTGACGGTGACCTTCAGCTGGTCGGACTCGAAGGCGCAGGAGCGGTCCGCGCCGTCGGAGTCGCCGGCGTTCCCGGCGGCGGGCGTGCGGGCGGCGGTGTCGGACGCCTGCGGCGCCGCGAACGCGGCGGGGGCGGTCAGTACGGTGGCGGGCGCTAACGCGGCGGCCGCTGCGGCGGCCGTCAGGGCGCGGCGGATCTTCATCCGGCAGACCTTTCGTATACCGAGTACCGCAAGAGCGGCACGGGTTGACGTCGGTGATGTTCCGGTCGTGCGCGACTCATGGTGTGCACGGGTGCGTATGCGGACATGCGCACTTGTGCACTCCTGCGCCCTATTGATGACCGGTCGTGCCGGGAATCGGTTCCCGGCTTTCCGTCACGGCTGGGAGACCTGTGAGCCACGGGGCTGTGACGAACGCGGCTTCCGCCAGCTCAGGGGCGGGGGCGACGCCGTTGCCCGAGAAGGCAAAAACTCCGGGCCCGGCAGATCATCTGACTGCTCCCCGTCCGAGCGGCGGTGCGCCGTCCGGCGGCCGGAACACGGTGGGCGCCGAACCCGGTATCGGCGGGGTGCTGACCTTCGGTGGGCACCCTGCTCACCGAAGGGCTGATCACCGGCCACAACGGCCCTGGTCGGCACTTCCGGGGCTGACCGGACCCGGGCGGCGCCGCCGCGCCGTTCCCTCCTTCGGGCGGGGTCACACCCCCACCGCCTCGTACACCGCCGCGACCAACCCGGCATGGCGCGGATCGTCCCCGGTGGTGCCGCCCCCGTAGCGGTTCATCACATACGCGTACGCCAGTTGGTTCTCCGGGTCGGTGAAGGCGTACGAGCCGCCGGCGCCGCCGTGGCCGAAGGCGCGGGGGTTGGGGCCCGCGCGGCCCTGGGTGTTGAGGAGGTAACCGAGGCCCCAGCGGATGTCGGTGCCGGGTGGTGCGAGGGGGCCCATGGCGAGGTCGGGTTCGCCCGGGCGGCCCTGGGGGCGGCGCATCGCGGCCAGCGTGTCCGGGGTGACCAGCTCGCCGCCGCCCAGCGCCGCGTAGACCGTGGCCAGGCCGTGGGCGGAGGCGTGGACGTTGCCCGCCGGGATCTCCGCGGTGCGGTAGCCGGGGCTGTTGACGTCGCCGGTGGGGACGGACAGCAGGCTCAGCGCCGCGGCGGCCAGCGGATGGTCGGCGAGCGAGGCCAGCGGCGGGCGCGGCACGCCGGGGTGGCGCTCGGCGAGGAGCCGTGCGTCGAGTTGGCCGACCGTGTCGGCGCAGGACGGGTGCTCGGCCGGCGGGGTGCCGAGGAAGACCCGGGCGCCGAGCGGCCCGGCGATCTCCGTACGCAGGAACGCCCCGGCCGTGCGGCCGGTGATCCGGCGGATCACCTCGGCGACCAGATAGCCGAACGTCACCGCGTGATAGCCCTGGGCGGTGCCCGGCTCCCACCACGGCTCCGTCGCGGCGAGCGCCGCGCACACCCGGGCGTGGTCGTAGGCGGCGGGCAGCGGCAGCGGGGTGCGCGGCGCGATCAGCCCGGCGCGGTGGCTCAGCAGCCAGCGCACCGGCAGGTCGCCCTTGCCGCCCCGGGCGAACTCCGGCCAGTAGCGCGCCACCGGCGCATCGAGGTCCAGCGCGCCGCGGTCCACCAGCAGGTGGGCGCAGAGCGCGGTCATCCCCTTCGAGGTGGAGTAGACGTTGACCAGGGTGTCCCGCTCCCAGCGGCGGGTGCGGGCGGCATCGGCGTACCCGCCCCACAGGTCGACGACCGGGACGCCGTCCCGCAGCACGGTGACGGCCGCGCCGAGGTCGCCGTGGGCGGTGAAGTTCCGCTCGAAGGCGGTGCGGACGCCCTCAAATCCCGGCGCGCAGCTGCCGCCGAGCGGTGGCCGGAGCATGGTTCCTCCCGGTGCGACGAGGCCCTGACACGGGCGGGGGAGCGGCGGGCGCGCGCCGTGCGGTGACGTGGCGGGCCGCCCGTCCGTACCAGGTGTCCCCGGGGCGCCGCGGAATGAACCCGTCCGGCGCGCGGCCCGGGCGGCTCCGGTCGCATGTGCCCGGCGCGCGGGCGAGCCTGGAGATGTCGTCCCGTCGAGAGGAAGGCCCACCGTGAACAGCGCGCAGCAGGCGAATCAGCCGGGGCAGCCGGGCCCGGTGCAGGGCAGCGGGCGTCCCCCGCGGCCGGAGGCGGCGTACCACCCGGACGCCGAGGTCGTCGTCGAGGTCACCGACTGCGCGACGGAGGACGCGCACGCCGTCTTCAGCGCGCTGCGCACCTCCTTCGCGTGCGACCGGGCGCCGGACGACGTGCCGCGCGCCGTCGCCGGCCCCCACCCCACCGTGTGGACCTCGACCTTCGACGTGACCGAGCTCCGGAAGGAGCCCGAGCCCCGGCGGCTGACCGCGCCCGTCTCCATCAGCCTCCAGGGCGGCTACTGGGCGGTCGCCCGGCTGCGGGACAGCCTCCGCCCCGCCTTCGCCGTCCGGGTCACCGGCACCGTCGCCGGGGACCAGGAGGAGGAGGTCGAGCTTCAGCTGGAGAACCGCTGACCGTCACCTGGACGGCACCGGACCGGCCGGGCGAGGCCGCGCGCCGCACGGCCGCGCCGGCGCGCGGGCGGCCACCGTGCCTGATAGGCAGAGGGGACCCGCCACCGGCGGACCCGGCCCGGGCACGGGCGTCCGGCCCGGTGCGGGCGGCCCGCCCCGCCGGACCGTCCCGCAGCCGCACCTCCCTCCCGCCGCGTGCGCCCGCGCACCGCGGCGCCAGGCCCAGCCCGAAAGGCGAGCGCGTGGAGTCCACCGCACCCCCTCCCGACGCCGCGGGACCGCCGCCCGGAGCCACCCGCTCCACGGTCACCCTGCACGTCAACGGCGTACCGCACCGGCTGACCCTCGACCACCGCACCACCGCCTTGGACGCGCTCCGCGTCCACCTCGGGCTGACCGGCACGAAGAAGGGCTGCGACCACGGGCAGTGCGGCGCCTGCACCGTCCTCGTCGACGGCTGGCGGGCCAACAGCTGTCTGCTGTTCGCCGTCGCGCTGGACGGCAGCACCCTCACCACCGTCGAGGGGCTCGCCTCCGCCGAGGGCCTCCATCCGCTCCAGGCCGCCTTCGTCGAGCGGGACGCCTTCCAGTGCGGCTACTGCACACCAGGCCAGCTCTGTTCGGCGGCCGGGGTGCTCCAGGAGGCGGCCGACGGGCACCCCTCGCAGGTCACGCCGGACACCGCGGCCCCGGGAGCCCCGGTGGAGCTGACCGCCGAGGAGATCCGGGAGCGGATGAGCGGCAACCTCTGCCGGTGCGGCGCCTATCCGCGCATCGTCGAGGCGATCGGCGACGCCTGCGCGCAACCGGCCGCCCCTCCCGTGCCGCACACCGTCCACGGCCTGGGGTCCGTCTCCGTCCACGGCGCCCGGGAGGCGTCGTGAAACCCTTCGCCTATCTGCGCCCCACCACCGTCGACGAGGCGGTACGCGCCCGGGCCGCGCACCCCGGCGCCGCGTTCCTCGGCGGCGGCACCAACCTCGTCGACCTGATGAAGCTGGGGGTGAGCGGCCCCGATCTGCTCATCGACGTCGGGCGGCTGCCGCTGGACCGGATCGAGGAGCTGCCCGACGGCGGGCTGCGCATCGGCGCGACGGTCCGGGGCAGCGACCTCGCCGCCGCCCCGGCCGTCCGGGAGCGCTACCCGGTGCTCTCCCAGGCGCTGCTGGCCGGTGCCTCGGGGCAGCTGCGCAACGCCGCGACCACCGGCGGCAACCTCCTCCAGCGCACCCGCTGCCCCTACTTCCAGGACGTCTCCACGCCGTGCAACAAACGGGAGCCGGGCAGCGGCTGCCCGGCGGTCGAAGGCGTCCACCGCGATCTCGCCGTCCTCGGGCACTCCGCGCGCTGCGTCGCCACCCACCCCTCCGACCTGGCCGTCGCCCTCGCCGCGCTGGACGCCGCCGTCGAGGTGACCGGTCCGGACGGAGCCCGCACCGTCCCGGCCACCGCGCTCCACCGGCTGCCGGGCGACCGTCCGGAGCGGGACACGGTCCTGGAGCCCGCCGAGCTGATCACCGCGGTGCGGCTGCCCCCGCCGCAGCCGCTGGCCCACGGGCACTACCGCAAGGTTCGCGACCGCGCCTCGTTCGCCTTCGCGCTGGTCTCCGTCGCCGCGCTGCTGGAGGTCCGCGACGGCGTGGTGCACCGTGCGGCGCTCGCCTACGGCGGTCTGGCGCACCGGCCCTGGCGCGCCAGGGCCGCGGAGGAGGCGCTGCGCGGCGCCCCGGCGACCGCCGACGCCTTCGGCCGCGCCGCCGACGCCGAACTCTCCGCCGCCCGCCCGCTGCGCGACAACGGCTTCAAGGTGGAGCTGGCCCGCCGGCTGACCGTCTCCGTCCTGGGCCGCCTCGCCGCCCGCCACCGCTGACCCCGAGGGCGCCCCGCCGCGCTCCGCCCCGCACCCCCTGTGAGGACGCGCCCCATGAGCCACGATCCGCAACCCGCTCGCCCGGAGGCGCCCGGCCGTCCGCTCGGGGCGGCCACCGCCCGCCGCGAAGGCCGCGCCAAGGTCACCGGCGCCGCCCGCTACGCCGCCGAGCACGCCCCGCCGCACCGCGTCCACGCCTGGCCGGTGCCCGCCACCGTCGCCCGCGGCCGGATCACCGCCGTCGACACCGCCGACGCCCTCGCGCTGCCCGGCGTGCACACGGTCCTCACCCACGAGAACGCGCCGCGCCTGGAGCCGCCCGAGGACCCGGCCGTCGCGGTCCTCCAGAGCCCCCGCGTCCCGCACCGCGGCTGGTACGTCGCGCTCGCCGTCGCCGACTCCCCGGAGACGGCCCGCGCCGCCGCCGCGGCCGTCCGCCTCACCTACGAGGCCGAGGAGCACGACGTCACCCTCACCCCGGACCATCCCGGTCTCTACCTGCCCAAGGAGGTCAACGGCGGCTACCCGGGGGCGCGCGAGCGCGGCGACTTCGACGCGGCGTACGCCGGTGCGCTGGTCACCGTCGACGCCACGTACACCCTGACCGCGCTGCACAACCACCCCCTGGAGCCGCACGCCGCCACCGCCTGGTGGAACGGCGGCCATCTCACCGTCCACGACTCCACCCAGGGCTCGACCAAGGCGCGCGACGACCTCGCCGCGCTGTTCGGTCTCGACCGCCGGGACGTCACCGTCGTCGCCGAGCACATCGGCGGCGGCTTCGGCTCCAAGGGCACCCTCCGCCCGCCGGCGGTCCTCGCCGCGATGGCCGCCAAGGTCACCGGCCGTCCCGTCACCCTCGCCCTGCCGCGCCGGGAGATGCCCGCCGTGGTCGGGCACCGGGCGCCCACCGTCCAGCGGGTGCGGCTGGGCGCCGGGGCCGACGGGGTGCTCACCGCCCTCGCGCACGAGGTGGTCACCCAGACCTCGACGGTCAAGGAATTCGTCGAGCAGGCGGCCGTCCCCGCCCGGATGATGTACACCTCGCCGCACAGCCGCACCGTGCACCGCGTGGTGGCGCTGGACGTGCCGAGCCCGTCGTGGATGCGCGCCCCGGGCGAGGCGCCCGGTATGTACGCCCTGGAGTCGGCGATGGACGAACTCGCCGTCCTCCTCGACCTCGACCCCGTCGAACTGCGGCTGCGCAACGAACCGGCGACCGAACCGGACACCGGGCGCCCGTTCAGCAGCCGGGGCCTGGCGCAGGCGCTGCGGGAGGGCGCGGAACGCTTCGGCTGGCGCCCCCGCGATCCGCGCCCCGGCGTGCGGCGCGAGGGCGATCTGCTGCTCGGCACCGGCGTCGCCGCGGCCACCTATCCGGTGCTGGTCTTCCCCTCGTCCGCCGAGGCGCACGCCGCGCCCGACGGCGGTTTCCGCATCCGGATCAACGCCACCGACCTCGGCACCGGCGCCCGCACCGTCCTCGGGCAGATCGCCTCCGAGGTGCTCGGCGCCCCGGAGGAGCGGGTCCGCGTCGAGATCGGCCGCAGCGATCTGCCCGACGCGATGCTGGCCGGCGGCTCCTCCGGCACCGCCTCCTGGGGCTGGGCCGTCCACAAGGCGTGCCACACCCTGCGCGAGGACCTGAGCAACCGTCAGCAGCCGCTGCCCCCGGAGGGGATGACGGTCGTGGCGGACACCAAGGAGGAGATCGCCGCCGGATCGCCCTACGCCCGGCACGCGTTCGGGGCGCACTTCGCCGAGGTGCAGGTCGACACCGTCACCGGCGAGGTGCGGGTGCGCCGGATGCTCGGCATGTTCGCGGCCGGCCGGATCCTCAACCCGCGCACCGCGCGCTCGCAGTTCATCGGCGGGATGACGATGGGCATCGGCATGGCGCTCACCGAACACAGCACCATGGACCCCCTGACCGGCGGCTTCACCGAACGCGACCTGGCCTCGTACCACCTGCCGGCCTGCGCCGACGTGCACACGATCGAGGCGCACTGGCTCGACGAGGACGATCCGCACCTCAACCCGATGGGCAGCAAGGGCATCGGCGAGATCGGCATCGTCGGCGCCGCCGCGGCGGTCGGCAACGCCGTCCACCACGCCCTCGGCGTCCGCCTGCGCACCCTGCCGCTGACCCCGGACGCCGTCCTGCCGCAGCTGCCCTGACGAGGGCGCGGCGCGGGCGGCCGTCCTTCGGTTGGGGGCGGGGGCGCCGTCAGCCCCGCCGGCCCCGCGTCTGCGGCGTCCCGGTGAGCGCGCGGTGGATCAGCCGGGCGCCGGCGCGGGCGGTACGGGCGTCGATGTCGAGGTCCGGGTTCAGCTCCGCGACGTCGACCACCGCCAGCTTCCCGCTCGCCGCCACCGTCGTCACGACCCGCTCCACGACCTCCATCGGCACGCCGTACGCGGCGGGCGCGCTGACACCGGGCGCCGCCGCCGCGGGCAGGACGTCGAGATCGATGCTGAGGTGGACGAGATCGCAGGCGTCCAGGAACGCCCCGGTGAACGCCTCCACGCGTGCCAGGGAGAGCAGCCCGCAGTCGGTGTCCTCCAGGTAGCCCACGCCCAGCCGGTCCGCGGTGCGGAACAGCCGCTCGGTGTTGCTCAGGCGGCTGATGCCCAGCACCCGGTAGTCCAGGCGCCGCCCCTGGCGTTCCTCGTCCCGCGCCATCTGGAGGAACGGCGTGCCGGAGCTGGGCCGCGGCGCGTCGCGCAGATCGAAGTGGGCGTCGAGGTTGAGCACCCCGAGCCGCGCCCCGCCGCGCATCGCACGGCTCCCGGCCACCCCGAGGTAGGTCCCGTACGCCACCTCGTGGCCGCCGCCGAGGACCGCCACCGGGCCGCCCGCGTCGAGCAGTGCGGTGACCGTCTCGCCCAGCCGCCGCTGCCCGTCCTCCAGCGCGCCGTCGCCGACCACGACGTCCCCGGCGTCCACGGCGCGCAGCGGCGCGGGCAGCGCCACCGAGGCGAGGGCCGACCGCAGCGCCGCGGGGCCGCCGGCCGCACCCGGCCGCCCCTGGTTGCGGCGGACGCCCTCATCGCTGCGGAAGCCGACGAACGCGGCGTCCCGGGGCGCGTCCGGGCCGGTGAGCGGCGCGGTCACGTGGTGCCAGCGCAGCACGTCGTCGCCGTCCCCGTCGCTCCGCCCGGTCCACGCCTGCGCCGCCACGTCCACGGTCATCGTCCGCCCTCTCCGCCTCGCTCGCCGGGACTGGCCCGCCCGGTGCGCCCATGACAGCGCCGCCGCGCCGGGCGGGCCAGGGCGGGCGCCGGTTCTCCTCGGATCCGAGACGGTGTTCGCGCACGCCATAGAATCTCTGTGGCGCGGCAAGGCCTCGCGCCGGTGGACGGATGCGGGCAGAGCGGACGAGTGACGACGACGAGGGCGGGAAACGGCGTGGCGGCTGAGGCGACGGAGCTCGCACGGCGGTACGCGGCGACCGCGTCCGGGGCGAGGCCCGCGTACCAGCGGGTCAAGGACCTGGTGACCGAGCAGATCATGAGCGGCCGGTGGCGCGAGGGCGACGCCCTGCCGTCGGAGAGCCGCTTCGTCGAGGCGCTGGGCCTGTCCCGGATGACGGTCAACCGCGCGCTGCGCGAGCTGGCGGCCCAGGGGCTGATCCGCCGGGTCATGGGCGTGGGCAGCTTCGTCGCCCTGCACAAGGGCAGCTCGGCGCTGGTCGAGGTGCACAACATCGCCGACGAGGTGAGCGCGCGCGGCCATCGCCACCGCACCGAGGTGCGTTTCGTCCGCGAGGAGGCGGCGGGCCAGGAGACCGGCGCCCGCTTCGGAATCGGCGAGGGCACCGCGGTGTTCCACTCCCAGGTGGTGCACTTCGAGGACGATGTGCCCATCCAGCTGGAGGACCGCTACGTCCACCCGGACTTCGCCCCCGGCTATCTGGATCAGGACTTCACCCGGCGCACCCCGTTCACCTTCCTGTCCGAGGTGGCGCCGCTGGGCAAGGGCGAGCACGTGGTGGAGGCGGTGCTGCCGTCGGCGGACGAGTGCCGGATCCTGCGGGTGGCGGCGTCCGAGCCGTGCCTGCTGATCCAGCGCCGTACGTGGTCGGGCGAGGCGCTGGTCAGCGTCGCGCGGCTGCTCCATCCCGGCTCGCGCTACCGCCTGATGGGCACCTTCGACTCCCGCTGACCGGACGGCCCCCTTCCGCCCCAGTGGAGGGGTGAGGGTACGGTCAGGACGCCTGCCGCTGCGGCGCGCGGCCGGAGACGGCCGCGGTCAGCCGGGCGGCCCCGCTCAGCAGGGCGTCGCGGATCCGCTCCGCGTCGTGCGGCTGATGGTGGCGGCACCAGGTCGCCGAGAGCGCGGCGACCGGGTGCCCGAGGTGGTCGAAGGCGGCCACGCCGATCGACCGCAGACCGGGAGCGACCAGCTCGGTCTCCTCCGACCAGCCACGGGCCCGCTCCCGGTCCAGCTCCGCGCGCAGCTCGGTCAGCGACCGCGGGCCCCTGCCGGTCCGGGTGACGAGCGCGCCCGGGCGCGGGAAGGCGGCACGCAGCTGGGCCTCGGCGCAGTGCGCGAGCAGTGCCCGGCCGGTGGCGGTCAGATGGGCCGGCAGGCGGACGCCGACGCCGGTGACGAGCGCCCGGCCGGTGTCGTGGCGCCGGGCGGGCGGCTGCTCCTTGAGCAGGTAGACCGTCTCGGCGCCGTGCAGCACGCCCAGGTGCACGGGGTGTCCGAGCCGCCGGGCGAGGGCGCCCGCGACGGGGCGGGCGAGACGTTCGAGGGGTTCGTGGCGGCGGTGTGCCGCACCGAGCTCCAGGGCGGCGGCACCCAGGCCGTACGCCCGCTCCTCGGGGAGATGGACGACGAAACCGCGATCGATCAGGATCGCCAGGATGTGGTAGGCGGAGGATGACGGAATTCCCAGCTCGCGGGCGAGCGTGGCGGCACGCACCGGCCCGGGACGCGTGGCGAGGTGGCCGAGGATGTCCAACGCCCGACCGACGGCGGGCGATGCGCTCGACCCGCGCTGCTGTTCCTGCACCGGATCACCTCTTGACGTGCCTGTCTATACAGGAATATACAGGCGCTCTTGCGGTCTTGCGAGGGGCGCCGGCGGACGAGGGTTGTGGGCCGCGCGCCGTATGTCAGGGACGGACGTGCCATTCCCCGAGGAGGGGCATCCTTTGACCACCGAAACAGCGACACTGCGCAGGGGCCTGCGGTCGCGCCACATTCGTTTCATCGCGCTCGGTTCCGCCATCGGCACCGGCCTTTTCTACGGGTCGTCCGAGGCGATCCAGGCGGGCGGCCCGGCCGTTCTGCTCGCTTATCTCATCGGCGGCGCCGCGGTTTTCCTGGTGCTGCGCTCGCTCGGCGAAATGGCCGTGCACAATCCTTGCGCGGGCTCCTTCGGCGAGTACGCGACCCGGCATCTCGGGTCGCTCGCCGGATTCACCACCGGCTGGACGTACGCCTTCGAAATGGTCATCGTCTGTATCGCCGACATCACCGCGCTCGGCGTCTACATGGGTTTCTGGTTTCCCGACGTACCGCGCTGGATCTGGTTGCTGGCGGCGATTCTCGTCATCGGCGTGCTCAATCTCTTCCATGTCAAGGTCTTCGGGGAGATGGAGTTCTGGCTGTCGCTGGTGAAGGTCGTCGCCATCATCGCGATGATCATCGCCGGTGCCGTGGTGCTGGTCATCGGCCTCAAGGGGGGCGGAGGTACCCATACCGGAATTTCCAACCTCTGGTCCCACGGCGGATTCTTCGCCCAGGGCACGCACGGCTTCATCCTCTCCTTCGCCGTGGTGATGTTCGCCTTCGGCGGCACCGAGATCATCGGCGTCACCGCGGGTGAGGCGGAGGACCCGAAGAAGACCATTCCGGGCGCGGTCAACTCCATTCCCGTGCGTATCGTCCTCTTCTACGTCCTGACCCTCGCGGTCATCATGTCGCTGAATTCATGGGAGAACGTCGGCTCCGACGGCAGCCCGTTCGTGCAGATCTTCGTCGGTCTCGGCATCAAATCCGCCGCGACCGTGCTGAACGTCGTCGTGGTGGTCGCCGCGCTGTCCGCCATCAACAGCGACATCTTCGCGGCCGGCCGCATCATGTACGGAATGGCCGAGCGCGGCCAGGCGCCGAAGGTGATGCGGAAACTCTCCCGCAGCGGCGTGCCCGTCATGACCGTCACCATCATGATCGGCGCGCTGCTGCTGGGCGTGCTGCTCAATTACCTGATTCCCGACCGGATCTTCCTCATCATTTCCTCGATCGCGACCTTCGCGACCGTCTGGGTCTGGCTGATGATCCTGCTGACGCAGATGAAGGCGCGCCGCTCGATGAGCCCCGAGGAGCAGGCGGCGCTCGACTACCCGGCGCCGTTCTGGCCGTACGGGCAGATCATCGCGGTCGTCTTCATGGCCGGGGTGACGGTGCTGCTGGCCTTCTCCGCGAGCACCCGCGTCGCCCTGATCGTCGGCGCCGTCTGGCTCGCCCTGCTGGCCGTCGTCCACCGCGTCTGGCTCCGCCCGCGCGAGGCCGCCCGCGCGGTGGCCGCGGCAACCGCCGCCGGGCCCGCAGCCGCCGGGTCCGGGTCCGGGGACGGCCCGGAGGCGCGGCCGAGCCCCTCCGCCGCGCCCGCCGCCGCCGAGTAGCCGCACCCGGCGAACCCCAGGGCGCCAAAGGGCCCCGCTCCACGTGCCAGGCGTGGAGCGGGGCCCTTCGGCGTACCGGTCGAGGGCGTCGCGCGCCGGCGGCCGAGGGCGCTCAGCGGTGCCGTCGGGGCGCGCCCCGCGCGGCGGAGGCCGCACGCGGCCGCGGCCGGGCGGCGATCACTGCGCCGGCCCGGGGTTCCTGCGCCGGTTGGCGAGGAAGCGCGCCTTCTTCTCGCGGTTACCGCAGGTGTTCATGTCGCACCATCTGCGGGTGCGGCTCCGGCTGGTGTCGAAGAAGGCGGCCCGGCAGGTCGGCGAGGCGCACAGGGCCAGCCTTCCGTCCCGTTCGCCCGCGATGACGCCGATCGCGTCGGCGGCGATCACACCGAGGGCGTCCTCGACCCGGGACGCCGAGCCGAGCCGCCACCGCCGCTCGCCCTCGGGCGTCAGGACCGCCGCGGCCCGTCCCTGGACGCTGGCGTCGTTGATCACGTGGAGCGCGGACGGAGGAAGAGCCTCCTGGAGCGCGGCGGCGGTCGCGGCGGCGTGAATCGCCTCCCGCACCTCCCGGGCGCGGCCGAGCTGGGCGGCGGTGCAGGACTCCACGGTGAGGCCGCTCACCGCCAGCCAGTCGATGAGCCGCTGCGGCGTGGGGATGCGCTCGACGGCGTCGCCGCGGCGCTCCGTCAGCGTGGCCGTGAAGCTGGTCGCCAGCACCTTGCCGAGGCGGAAGTCGGGGAAGCGAGCGGGCATGGAACCACCTTAGGGGGTTGCCGCACGGCTCGGGGGATTGCTAGAACCGCCTTAGCCGGTTCCGCGATGCCAGGAGGTCTCATGCCCCGTCCCCGCAGCGATGTGCACGCCTACGAAGCCCGCGCGTCCGACGCCGACCTCGACGATCTGCGCGCCCGGCTGGCCGCCGCCCGGCTGCCGGAGGCCGAGACGGTCCACGGCGCCGCGCCCGGTCCCCGCCGCTGGGGACAGGGCGTTCCGCTCGCCGATCTCACCGACCTCGTGGACTACTGGCGCACCGGGTACGACTGGCGGTCGTTCGAGGAGCGGCTCCACCGGATCGGCCAGTTCCGCACCACCGTCGACGGCCTGGGTATCCACTTCCTGCACCGCCGGTCCCCGCGCGCGGATGCCACCGCGCTGCTCATGACCCACGGCTGGCCGGGCAGCGTCGCCGAGTTCGTCGACGTGGTGGACGCACTGGCGGATCCGGACGATGCGGACGCACCGGCGTTCCACGTCGTGGCCCCGTCGCTGCCCGGCTTCGGCTACAGCGACAAGCCGGCCACCACCGGATGGGGCACCGAGAAGATCGCGGCCGCCTGGGTGGAACTGATGGGACGGCTCGGCTACGACAGGTTCCTGGCCCACGGCGGAGACTGGGGAGGCAACATCACCACGGTCCTCGGCGGCAGGTTCCCGGCGCAGGTGCTCGGCATCCACACCACGTTCGCCGAGGGGCCGCCCGGACTGACGACGGACGGGCTGACGGCCACCGAGCGCACCTGGGCCGAGGAGACCCGGGACTTCTGGCGCCACCGCGCGGCATACGCGAAGCAGCAGGCGACCCGGCCGCAGACCCTCGGCTACGCGCTCGTCGACTCACCGGTCGGGCTGCTCGCCTGGCTCCTCGACAAGTTCGCCGAGTGGTCGGACACCGAGGACAGCCCGTTCGAGACGATCTCCCGCGACCGCGTCCTCGACGACGTCACCCTGTACTGGCTGACGAGGACCGGCGCATCGGCGGCCCGCATCTACTACGAGAGCCACAACGCGCTCGACCCCGCACTCCGGGTCGACGTCCCGGCGGCGATCACCATGTACCCCCGCGACGTCGAGAAGTGCCCGCGCCCCTGGGCACGGGAGCGCTACCGGCGCATCGTCCGGTGGCGGGAGCCCGAGAGCGGGGGACACTTCCCGTCGCTGGAGGTCCCCGGATACTTCGTCGAGGACCTGCGGGAAGGCCTCGCGGCGGTGCTGGCCGTGAGGTGAACCCGGCCCGGCGCCGGAGATGAACCCGCCCCCACGCCGAACGCCCGCACGGCGCAGCGAACCTGCGCCGTGCGGGCGTCACGGACGGCCGCGGAGATCACGCGGAGGCGTCGTCCTCCCGCATCGGGACGCGGACGCCGCGCTCGGTGGCGACGGTCTCGGCGATGTCGTACCCGGCGTCCACGTGCCGGATCACGCCCATGCCCGGGTCGTTGGTCAGCACCCGGCGGACCTTCTCGCCCGCCAGCGGCGTACCGTCCGCGACGCAGACCTGACCCGCGTGGAGCGAGCGGCCCATGCCGACGCCGCCGCCGTGGTGCAGGGAGACCCAGGACGCGCCGGAGGCGACGTTCACCATGGCGTTGAGCAGCGGCCAGTCGGCGATCGCGTCCGAACCGTCCTTCATCGCCTCGGTCTCGCGGTACGGCGAGGCGACCGAACCGCAGTCCAGGTGGTCACGGCCGATGGCCAGCGGCGCCTGCAGCTCACCGGAGGCGACCATGTCGTTGAAGCGCTCACCGGCCTTGTCCCGCTCGCCGTAGCCGAGCCAGCAGATACGGGCGGGGAGGCCCTGGAAGTGGACCCGCTCGCCGGCCATCTTGATCCAGCGGTGCAGCGACTCGTTCTCCGGGAAGAGGTCGAGGATCGCCTTGTCCGTCTTGTGGATGTCGGACGCCTCACCCGACAGCGCCGCCCAGCGGAACGGGCCCTTGCCCTCGCAGAACAGCGGACGGATGTACGCCGGGACGAAGCCGGGGAAGGCGAACGCCCGGTCGTAGCCGGCCAGCTGTGCCTCGCCGCGGATCGAGTTGCCGTAGTCGAAGACCTCCGCGCCCGCGTCCATGAAGCCGACCATGGCCTCGACGTGCTTGGCCATCGACTCACGGGAGCGGGTGGTGAAGCCCGCCGGGTCCTTCGCGGCGGCGTCCTTCATGTCCTCGAAGGCGATGCCGACGGGGAGGTAGGACAGCGGGTCGTGGGCGGAGGTCTGGTCCGTCACGATGTCGATCGGCGCGCCCTCGGCGAGCATCTGCGGCAGCAGCTCCGCCGCGTTGCCCAGCAGACCGATGGAGAGCGGCCTGCGCGCATCGCGGGCCTCGGTGGCCAGCTGGAGCGCGTGCGCCAGGTTGTCGGCCTTCACGTCGAGGTAGCGGTGCTCGATGCGGCGCTCGATGGCACGCGGGTCGCAGTCGATGCAGATCGCGACGCCGTCGTTCATCGTGACGGCCAGCGGCTGGGCGCCGCCCATGCCGCCGAGACCGGCGGTGAGGGTGATCGTCCCGGCCAGCGTGCCGTTGAACTTCTTGGCGGCGACCGCGGCGAACGTCTCGTAGGTGCCCTGGAGGATGCCCTGGGTGCCGATGTAGATCCAGGACCCGGCGGTCATCTGGCCGTACATGGTCAGGCCCAGCTGCTCCAGGCGGCGGAACTCCTCCCAGTTCGCCCAGTCGCCGACCAGGTTGGAGTTGGCGAGCAGCACCCGCGGCGCCCACTCGTGGGTCTGCATGACGCCCACCGGGCGGCCCGACTGGACGAGCATCGTCTCGTCCTGCTTGAGGGTCTTCAGCGTGCGGACCATCGCGTCGAACGAGCGCCAGTCGCGGGCGGCCTTACCGGTGCCCCCGTAGACGACCAGGTTGTCCGGGTGCTCGGCCACCTCGGGGTCCAGATTGTTCTGGAGCATCCGCAGGGCGCCTTCCTGCTGCCAGCCCAGCGTGCTCAGCTGCGTGCCACGGGTGGCCCGTACCGGTCGTGCACCGTGCATGGTGAGTCCTTTTCCGTGAGGAGAGATCGGTCTGCGTTCAGTGGAGGGATCGGGGGCCGGTCAGTGCAGCGGGCCGGTGACGGACTCCGCGGCGCGCAGCGCCTCGCCGGAGGCGACGTAGCGGACCGCGGCCTCGATCTCGGGCGCCAGGTAGCGGTCGGTGCCCGGGCCCTCGACGTCGCGGCGCAGCCCGGCGACGACCGCGGCGGTGGCCGGCGACGGCGTCAGCGGGGCGCGCAGGTCCAGGGCGCGGGCGGCGGTCAGCAGCTCCACGGCGATCACCCGGGTGAGCCCGTCGATGCCCTTGCGCAGCTTGCGCGCGGCGGACCAGCCCATCGAGACGTGGTCCTCCTGCATGGCGCTGGAGGGGATCGAGTCGACCGACGCGGGCGCGGCGAGCCGCTTCAGCTCCGAGACGATCGCCGCCTGGGTGTACTGCGCGATCATGTGGCCGGAGTCCACACCGGGGTCGTCGGCGAGGAAGGCGTTCAGCCCGTGGTTGCGCGCCACGTCCAGGAAGCGGTCGGTGCGCCGCTCGGCGACCGAGGCGACGTCGGCGACCGAGATGGCGAGGAAGTCGAGGACGGCGGCGACCGGCGCGCCGTGGAAGTTGCCGTTGCTCGCCACCCGCCCGTCGAGCGTCACGACGGGGTTGTCGACGGCGCTCGCCAGCTCCCGCGAGGCGACCTGTGCGGCGTGCGCGGCGGTGTCGCGCGCGGCGCCGTGCACCTGCGGCGAACAGCGCAGCGAGTACGCGTCCTGCACCCGGGTGCACTCCGGACCGCGGTGGCTCGCCACGATCGCGGAGCCGGCCAGCACCGCGCGGAGGTTGGCGGCGCTGTCGGCCTGGCCCGGGTGCGGGCGCAGCGCCTGGAGGTCGGCGGCGAAGACGGCGTCGGTGCCGAGCTGCCCCTCGACGCTCATCGCCGCGCCGATGTCGGCGGTGGCCAGCAGCGTCCGCAGGTCGTGCAGGGCGAGGACGAGCTGGCCCAGCATGCCGTCGGTGCCGTTGATGAGGGCCAGGCCCTCCTTCTCCTGGAGCACCACGGGGGTGATCCCGGCGGCGGCCAGCGCCTCACCGGCCGGCCGCAGCTCGCCCGCGGCGTCGCGGACCTCGCCCTCGCCCATGACGGCCAGCGCGCAGTGCGCGAGCGGCGCCAGGTCGCCGGAGCAGCCGAGCGAACCGTACTCCCGCACGACGGGCGTGATGCCCGCGTTCAGCAGCGACGCGTACGCCTGCGCCGTCTCCAGCCGGACGCCGGTGCGGCCGGTGGCCAGCGTGGACAGGCGCAGCAGCATCAGCGCGCGGATCACCTCGCGCTCCACCTCGGGGCCGGAGCCCGCGGCGTGCGAGCGGACCAGGCTGCGCTGGAGCTGGGCGCGCAGCTCGGTGGGGATGTGACGGGTGGCGAGGGCGCCGAAGCCGGTGGAGACGCCGTAGTGCGGCGTGACGTCGTCGGCCAGCGCCTCGATGACCTTGCGGCTCTGGCCGATCTCCTGCTGGGCAGCGGCCGAGATCTCCACGGGGGCACCGTGGCGGGCGACGGAAACGACATCGTCGGCGCTGAGCGGGCCGACGTCAACGAGAACGTGGTTCATGCCTCCATGAAGCACCGGGTGACAAGGGTTCCGCCACGTCCGCCGCGGCTCTTGTGTCTGGGATCCAAGACATTGACCGGCCGCCGGGGAGTCTCGGCACCAAGACGGCGGTAGCGTCACCGCATGTCCATCGTGCCCGCGGCGGCCCAGGTCCTGGCCGTACTGCGCTATCTCGCCCGGCAGGCCGGCCCGGTCCAGGCCGCCGCCATCAGCCGCGACGTGGGGCTGCCCCGCTCCACGACGTACCACCTCCTCGACACGCTCGTCCACGACGGTTTTGTGGTGCATCTGGCGGACGAGCGCCGCTACGGCCTCGGCGTCAGCGCCTTCGAACTCGGCTCCGGCTACAGCCGTCAGGCACCCCTGGCCCGGTTGGCCCGGGTGCCGCTCGCCGGTCTGGTGGACCGCACCGGCCACAGCGCCCACCTCGCGGTGCTGCACGGCCGCGAGGTCATCTACGTCATCGAGGAACGGGCCCTGGGCAGACCGCCGCTGGTGACCGAGGTGGGGGTGCGGCTGCCGGCGCATCTGACCGCCAGCGGCCGGGCGATGCTGGCCCGGCTGGCGCGGGCGCAGGTGCGGGCGCTGTTCCCGGACCCGTCGGTGTTCGTCGAGCGCACCGGCACCGGCCCGCGGTCGCTGTCCGCCCTGCACCAGCTGCTCGTCGAGGTGCGCCGGCGCGGCCACGCCACGGAGGAGGGCGAGGTCACCGCCGGGTTCTCGTCGGTGGCGGCGCCGGTCCTCGACCACGGGGCGCATCCGATCGCCGGGGTGGCGGCCACCTTCCCGGCGGCCGAGGTGGACGCCGCCCAGCGCGCGAAGCTGGCCGAGGAGGTCGCCCGCACCGCCCGCGACCTGACCCTGCGCGTCGGCGGCACCCCGGTCGATTGACCCGCTAACACCCCCGTCCCACAAGGCCGTTGACGCATCGTTCAGCGAACGGCAACCCGCCACGCACACTCTCTTCGTACGGGCCTTCGCCGATGCGCCACGGGGGAGAGGGCCCGGCCAGATCCCGGGCGGCCGTGGGGGGCGGACGCACCGGGGGCACGGAGGCGGGCCCGGCGGGGGGAGGGCCCGGCGTCCGTGCCGGGGCCGCCGTCGGGGGAGGGCGGCCCGGTGTCCGGGGCGGCATCCGGGAGCACGGTCCCGGATGCCGCCCCGGAGGCGCGGGGCCCGGCACCACGGGGTGCCGGGCCGATGGGGGCGCCAGTGGGCGGACGCACCCGGGGCGTGTCCGCGCGGGCGCCGCGCCTGGGAGCGGGGCGGGGCGCGGCGCCCGTGGACACGCGCCGGGGTGACCGTGCGGGGGCGGTCAGCCCCGGGCGCCGTGGTGCGCGGTGCCGTCCGGGGTGTGGAGGCGCTGTACGTCCTTGCAGAACGGCACGGGGGCGGTGTTGGCGACGTACTTGGCGGAGACCCAGGTCGCACGGTCGCGCAGCTGGTACCAGACGTCGTTGCCGCCGACGTTCTGCGCGCGGACCTTGCAGCGCAGCCCGACCTGCGCGCCGTGGCGCTGGAAGCCGGCGGTGGGAGCGTCCGTGCTCGGGTACTGGCGCTCCTTCATGCCGGTGGCCGAGAGGACCTTGCCGTACGGCTGCGCGGCGGCCGCCTGGGCCGGAGCCGCGCCGAGCACCGTGGTGGAGAGGGCGGCGGCCGCGGCCAGCGCGCCCGCTGTGGTGACGAACTTCTTGCCGCGTGCGAGGGTGCCGCTCATGGACATGGGAGGTCTCCTGTTCTCGACGCGCAATGACGCCCATTGCCGCGAGGGGGACATTACGCCCGGAATGCCTCCGTGTCGGTGCCGAATCACGGGAGAAGAGCTGATCGTGTGAGCGGTGTTCGGGTGTCCGGCGCAGCCCTGCGGCCCCCACACGGCGGTGCTCCGCGTCCCCCGGGGGCGCAGTGGCCCGGGAGGCGCGGAGCACGTCCGTGTCGCCGCCGCTCACGGCAGATAGCGCTCGATGGCGGCGGCCCCTTTCTCCTCGATCAGACGCCGTGCCCAGTCCAGGTTCTCGGGGGTCGGCTCCCGCCCCGACGCCCGCACCAGATCCTCCGCGTCGAACGGCCGCTCGCTTCCGGTGAAGAGGTCCTTCGGCCGCTCGGTGGTCGTTCCCTCGTCGTCAGCGCTCACGGATTCCTCCTCTTCCGGCCCGCCGGACACCTGCTCACCGTCCGGCCCGGCCGACGCTCACTTCGGGTCCCTCCATCATGCTGCCGCCGCCCCCGCTCCGCACGGCGTCCGGCCGGAGCGTGGCGGGCGGCGCTCACGGCGCGGTGCGGTCGGCGTCCCCGGTGGTCCCGGCCGGCCGTACGAACTGGCGCCCGGTGGTCGGATCGACCAGGACGAAGTCCGTCACCTCGGCCGAGGTCTGCCGCACCGCGATGGTGCGCTCCGGGTCGTACCCCGGCCACGCCGGGCCCTCGGCGGGCGGCGCCTTCTTCAGCTCGACCGGCGGCGTCAGCGGATTGCCGCCCGCACAGCGCACCCGCGGCACCCCGTGCCCGTCGACGAGCACCGCGGTCCCGGCCTGCATCACCGCCTGGTAGTCGGTGGCCTCGCCGTCGCGGAAGCCGTGGGCGGTGATCCGGGTGTCGTAGCGCAGCTCGACGGGGGTGAGGGCGCGCACCGCCTGCGGGACGGAGGAGTCCTCGATGCCCTCGGTGTCGGCGAACGCGGCGGTCCGCGCCCGGTCGGCCGACAGGTACCGGATCAGCTGCTCGCGGTCGCAGGAGGCGGTGGAGCGCCTGCCGCCGTAGAGGCCGTGCAGCGATCCGGGCAGATCGCGGACGGACTGGGGGCGGCGCGGGGCGGCGTGCGGCGCCGGCGGGCCGGTCCGGTGGGCCACCGAGCCGGTGAACGGGTCGGGCCCCGGGTCGTGCAGCGGCAGCGGCAGCAGCCCGGTGCGGGCCTCGGCGGCGGCGGGCGCGCCCTGGTACGGGTGGGTGAGGAAGCCGCTCAGCAGCAGACCGGCCGCCAGGATCCCGGCGGGCAGCGCGAGCCGGGCGGTCCGGTGCCACCAGGGGGCGCGTCCGGTCGGCCGGACGGGGCGTCCGACCGCGGCCGGATGCCCCTCGGGCGGATGCCCGGCCGGTGTGCGGCCGGCCGGCTCCCCCGGCCTCTGGGCGGCGCCGTCCGGGTCGGGGGGCCCGTTGTCCGGCGGGGGTGGTGTCGTGGTCACGGCCCTCTCCGATCGTCCGGCGTCCGGTGGGCGGGCGGCACGGGGCAGGTCGGTGTGCGGGGGCGCAGGCCCCTTCGTCCCGTTCTGCCTTCTTCGACCTTCTTCGTCCCTGCCGGACCATTGTCTGCCCGGCGCCGCCGCGGCCCGCAAGCCGGGCGGCGGGCCGCGGCGCGCGGACGTACCGTGCGGCCCGGCGTCAGACGAAGAAGGCGTTCATCCCGGGCACGTCGGAGAGGTAGGTCTCGATCCGGGCGATCCGCCCGTCGCGGAGCGTGCAGACCGTGGCCAGGTGCTCGTCCAGCACGGCGTCCGCGCGGCGCGCGGTGTTGTGCAGGGAGAGCGCCACGTTCTCCCGGCTGACCAGGACGTGCCGCAGCGCGAAGTCCACGCCGTACGAGGCGATCAGCCGGGCGCGGTCCACCATGGCGTCGGCGCCGTCGGCGGTGCCTGAGACGGTGTTGTCGCCGGGCAGGGTCCAGGTGGCGTCGGGGTGCAGCAGGGCCCGGATGCCGTCCCAGTCGCGGGCGGTGAGGGCCTGGTGGAAGCGGTGCCCGAGGGTGAGGGCGGCTTCGTCGGTGGACATGGCGATCCCTTTCGGCGGCTTTAACGCAGAGATCTCTGCGTTAGTGCGACTGTAGGCAGGTCGGCAGCTAACGCACAAGTCTCTGCTTTAAGATGGCGGGGTGAACGCTGACGCCTCGACGAAACGGCCCGGCGGCCGCAGCGGCCGCGTCCGCGCCGCCGTGCACGACGCCGCGGTCGCGCTGGTGGCCGAGCGCGGCGCCGACCGGGTCACCCTCCCCGCCGTGGCCCGCCGCGCCGGGGTCAACTCCAGCACGCTCTACCGCCGTTGGGGCTCCGTCGCCGCCCTCCTGGCCGATGTCGCCGGCCACCGCGACGACGCCGGCGCGCCCCCGCTCGCCGGCGATCTCCGCACCGACCTGGAGTGCCGCGCGGCCTGGACGCTGACGGAGCTGTCCCGGCCCGGCGGCATCGCCTTCTTCCGCGCCGAGGTCGCCCCCGGCATCGACGAACGCCACGCCGGGCTGCGGGAATGCCTGGACCGCGTCAGCGCACGCTTCCGCCCCGCCCTCGACGCGGCACGGGAGCGGGGCGAGACGCCCCCGTCCCTGGAGCGGGTCCTGGACCGGATCGTCGCACCGCTCTACTTCCGGGTCGTCTTCTCGCTCCCCGGCACGGACGACGGATACGTCCGCGCTCTCGTCGCGGAGCTGCTGGACGGGCCCGGCGGGGACGGGTGAGCCGGGGCCTTCGGCCCGCCGGACGGTCAACTCCCGTGGCGCCAGTTCCGATGCCGCGCCCCGTCGGGAGACCCGCTCGCGGCGCCTCGTGCCCCCGCCGGGCGCCCGCTCCCCGGCGCGGCGCTCGTACACGAGGGTGAACTACCGTCCCTGCGCGGCCGGTTGTCAAGCTCCATGCCGCAGCCGCGCGGTATGCGCCGCACGCCGATCGGCTCAACACCCCGACGTCACAAGAGCGTTACGTGGATGACGGTGGGGCGTCACAGTGGTCCGTGAGGCTGGCGGTGCCGAGGGGCCCGCAGGGGCGCTCGGTGTGTTGCCACATCCGGTCCTCCCCCCCACGATCCGATCAGGATGGGACCTGTACATGCGAACTCCGCCGAGCCGCGCCCGCGCGCGGCGAGCCGCGGTGCGCGGGCGCCCCACGCCCCGCCGCACCGTGCCCCGGAGGCGTCATCACGACGCCGAAATTGTCATGTCTTCAACGAACCGGCCGGGTGCGGTGCGACACCCGGCCACCTGCCGTACCGCGCCGCGCCACCGGGCGAGACCCCGCGGGTGAGATGCGCCCCGCACCGGCCCGGCGCCTCGCGGCCCCGTCCGCGCCCGCCGCGCCACATGTGAACGCGCCTCAGCAGCACGGCAGTTGACCCGGACCGGGCCGCCCGCCGGACCGCGGGCGTGTCGTCGGCGTGGCTCCGCGACCCGGACGCCACGCCGCGGACACGGCCCCGGCCCCGCGCCGGCCCGGCCCCGACCGTGGCAAGAAAGGATCCCCACCGGTGCTCACCTCGCACCCCGCACCCACCTCCCCGCCCGTGGCCGGCGCCCCCACGCCGCCCCCCGACGCGCCCCCGGCCGTCGCGCCGCCGGACGCGCCCACCCACCACACCACCGGCCACGTCCTCCTCGTCGGCGCCCCCGGGCCGCGCCGCGACCGGCTCACCCACACCCTGACCGCCACCGGCCACACCGTCCGCCACGCCCCGCCCGGTGGCCTCGCCCACCACGTCGGCCAGGCGCCGCCGGACGCCGTCGTCGCCCTCGACCCGGGCGAGGGCGACGCGGCGCCCGGCGACGGGCCCGCACCGGAGCCGCGCCCCGCGCTCGACGTCGTCCGGGAGATCCGCACCGCACCGGCGGGCCGCGCGCTGCCGCTGATCGTGGTCGGCGCCGCGGACGTCGCCGCCGTCCTGCGCCACGGCGCCGACGACTGCGTCCCCGAAGCCCTGGCACCGGCCGAACTCGCCGCCCGTATCGAGGCGAAGCTGCGCCGCGTGCCCGTACCCGTCGAGAACCTCCTCCTCGACCCGCGGACCGGCCTCTACTCGCACCGCCACTTCCGCGCCGAACTCGACCGCGAGCTGCGGCGCCCCGCGGCCGGACGCAGCGGCGGGGCGCTCGCCGTCGTCGCCGTCGCCGAGATGGCCGCCCTGGAGACCCGGCTCGGCCCGCGCGTGCGCCGCGAGGTCGCCGAACGCCTCGCCGGGGTCGCCGAACGGCTCGGCGCCGCCTGCGACCGCTTCGGCTGGGACGAGGACGGACAGCTGCTGATGCTGCTGCCCGGCGTCGACGAGGACACCGCCCGCCGCGCCCTGGAGCGCTTCGCCACCACCGTCGCCGGGACCCGCTTCGTCGTCGCCGACGAACACGTCCGCCTCACCCCGGCCATCGGCTGGCTGCCGCTGGCCGCCTGCCCCGACGCCGACCGCGGGCCGCGGCGCGCCGCCGACGCCGCCACCGAGGCGCTGCGCCACCGCGATCTGCGGCCCGTGCGGCACGCCGCCTGGATGCGCGGCGCCGAGCACCGCCGCCCCCGCCGCACCCTCGGCTCCCTGCTCCGCCCGCCGCTGTCCGCCCTCTCCCCGGCGCTCTCCCTCCTCCTCGGCGTCGGCGTGCCGTACGTCCTCTACCGGCAGACCCATGCGCTCGGCTGGGAGCTGGGCTCCGCGATGTACTGGGTGGTCGTCGCCGGTCTGGTGCTGTCCGCGCTGCTCATCGTCGTCGAGTGCCTCTTCTCGCTGGACGCCGACGTGCGGCCGGAGAAACCCGGCGCGCCCTATCCGCCGGCCAGCGCCGTCATCGCCGCGTATCTGCCCAACGAGGCGGCGACGCTGGTCGAGACCGTCGAGTCGTTCCTGCGGCTGGAGTACCCGGGCGAGCTGGAGATCGTCCTCGCGTACAACACCCCGCATCCGCTGCCGGTCGAGGACACCCTGCGGGAGATCGCCCGGCGTGATCCGCGGCTGGTGCTGCTGCCCGTCGCCGGGTCCACCTCCAAGGCGCAGAACGTCAACGCCGCGGTGACGCGGGTGCGCGGCGAGTTCGTCGGCATCTTCGACGCCGACCACCACCCGGCGCCCACCGCCTTCCGCGACGCCTGGCACTGGCTCTCCAACGGCTACGACGTCGTACAGGGCCACTGCGTGATCCGCAACGGCGACAGCTCCCGCATCGCCCGGCTCGTCGCGGTGGAGTTCGAGGCGATCTACGCGGTCAGCCACCCGGGACGCACCCGCCTCTACGGTTTCGGGCTCTTCGGCGGCTCCAACGGCTTCTGGCGCACCGATCTGCTGGCCCGCACCCGGATGCACGGCTCGATGCTCACCGAGGACATCGACGCGACCCTGCGCGCCCTGGGCGAGGGCGCCCGCTTCGCCGTCGACCGCACCCTGATCTCCCGCGAACTGGCGCCCACCACCGCCACCGCCCTGTGGAACCAGCGCACCCGCTGGGCGCAGGGCTGGCTCCAGGTCACCCTCAAACACCTGTGGCGGGCGCTGCGTTCGCCGGTCCTCACCGTCCGGCAGAAGTGCGGCCTGTTCGTGCTGCTCGGCTGGCGCGAGGTGCAGCCCTGGCTCACCCTCCAGATCCTGCCGGTGCTGCTGTACGCCTGCTGGCGCGCGGGCGGCCCCACGCACCTGGACTGGGCGGTGCCGATCGGCGTCCTCGCCACCTTGCTGACGCTGTCCGCGGGGCCCGTCCAGGCGCTCTTCGCCCGGCGGCTCGCGGTGCCGGAGATCCGCCGCCGCACCCCGTGGTTCTGGTCCTACTTCGCCGTCTCGACCGTCCTCTACAGCCACTTCAAGAACATCGTGGCCCGGCAGTCGCATCTCAAGGAGGCGCTGGGCGACCGCCAGTGGCGGGTCACCCCGCGCGCCGCCGCACGGGCGGTGGCCCGCCGATGACCACCGCCGCCGCATCCCCGGCCACCGCCGCACCGCCCGCCGGACGCGCCCGCACCTTCGACCTCGACGGGCTGCGCGGCCTCGCGGCGCTGAGCACCGTCCTCTTCCACGTCTGGCAGCAGTACCACCGCTACGACGCGGCCGGCAGCCATCCGCCGATCGACCAGCCGCTGGTCGGCGCGGCCCTGTCGTTCGAGGTCATCGACCTGTTCTTCGTGATGTCCGCGTACCTGCTGACCCTCTCGTACGCGCGCGCCGCCATCGACGGCGGCGCCGTGCGCACGGCCCGGGTCTTCCTCTTCCGCCGCGCCGTGCGCATCCTGCCGCTGTACGTCCTCGCCGTCTGCACCGTCTGGGCCACCCGCAACCCCGGCCTGCCCGGCGACTGGCGTGACCTGGCCGAACACCTCACCTTCACCCACCTCTTCGACCAGCAGCGGATCTTCTACACGCTGGGCCCCGCCTGGTCGCTGTCGCTGGAGGTCTGCTTCTACCTCGTGCTGGTCGTCCTCGGGCCGCTCGCGGTGCGCGCCTGCCGCCCGCTGCGGCGGCGCGGCGCCCGGATCGCGGTGTGCGCGGCGGGCTGCGCGGCGCTCTACGCCCTCCCGTGGATCTGGATCGCCGTCGCCCACCACGGGCTCGGCATCCCGCACACCGACTGGGTGGTGTACTTCGGCCCGGCGGCGCGGTTCGGCGGGTTCGCCGCCGGGATGGGGCTCGCGGTGCTGACCACGGCGCTGGGCGACCGGGGCCGCCCGCGGCGCGCCGTCGCCCTGCCGCTGACGGCCGCGGTGCTCGCCGCGCTGTACGGCCTGTCGCTGCTCTCCGCTCCGGAGAACGCGGCCTTCACCTACTACCATCCGCTGGCCTCCGCGCTCTGGGCGGTGCTGCTCTTCGCCACCTTGCGGGTGCGCCGGCGCACCGTCTGGAACCGCTTCCTGACGTCCCGTCCGCTCACCGTGCTCGGGCTGGTCAGCTACAGCCTCTTCCTCTGGCACGAGCCGGTCATGCTCCAACTGCACCGCGCCGGACTGCTCCCGGCCGAGCAGGCGGGCTTCCCGCTCGCCGTGCTGATCGTGCTGGCGGCGGCGCTGCCCTTCGCCTGGCTCAGCTACTGGCTCCTGGAGTACCCGGCGGGCCTCCTCGGCCGCCTCAGGAACGGCCGGGGCCGCCCGCGCGACTTCTATCCGCAGGCGCCGCGCGCGACGGCGTGACGCCGGGCGCCGCCGGAGCCCGCCCCGTACGGGATCCGGCGGCGCCCCTGCCGGCCTCACCGGTCCGCGTCACCGGCCGGCAGCAGCCCGACCAGCAGTCCGGCCAGCGCCGCGGCGCACCCGGTGGCCACCACCGCGGGCCAGCCGCCCGCCGTCCAGGCCAGCGCACCGCACAGCGACCCGGCCGCGATCCCCAGGAAACGCAGCGTGAAATAGAGGGTGTTGAGGCGATTGTGCGCCGCCGCGTCGAGCCGGAACAGCACCGTCTGGGTGGCCGCCTGCCCGCCCCACACCCCCACGTCCAGCACGATCACGCCCGCGATCACCCACCACAGCGAGCCGGTGCCCGGCAGCAGCACCAGCCATCCGGCGACCACCAGGCCGGTCAGCGCCGCCGTCGCCCCGCGCCGCCCCCACCGCTCCGCCAGCCGCCCCGCCCACGGCGACGCCGCCGCGCTGGCCGCCGCCACCAGCCCGAACAGCCCGATCCGCGCCGGGTCGAGCCCGTGCCCCTGCGCCAGCAGGAACGTCAGCGCCGTCCAGAACGCACCGAACGCCACGCCCACCAGCGCCCCCGACACCGTCACCACCCGCACCACCGGCCGCCACCACAGCCGGGGGAGCGAGGCGAGGGTGGCGCGGTAGCCGGAGCCCGTGGCGGGCGCCGCCGGGAGCTGCGGCAGCGCCCGCCGCAACACGACCATCAGCCCCAGCGTCAGCAGACACGAGACGCCGTACACGGTCCGCCAGCCCGCCAGCTCCGCCAGCGCCCCCGCATACGCCCGCGAGGCCAGCACCCCGACGAGCAGCCCGCCCTGCACCGTCCCGACGATCCGGCCGCGCCCCGCCGCCGGACCGTCCGACGCGTCCGCCAGCGCCACCGCGAGCGGGGTGAGCAGCTGCGGCACCGGCGACAGCACCCCCAGCGCGCACCCCGCCACCAGCAAAACCCCCACCGAAGGCGCCGCCGCGCACACCGCGAGCGCCGCCGCCGACCCCCACCCGAGCGCGAGGATCAGCCGCCGCCGGTCATGGCTGTCACCCGCCGGCACCAGCAGCAAAATGCCCGCCGCATACCCCGCCTGCGTCACCGTCGGCAACGCCCCGAGCGTGCCCGCACCTGCGCCCAGCGACCGCGCGACGGCGTCCAGCAGCGGCTGGTTGAGATAGACGTTGGCGGCCGTCACGGCGGCGGCGACCGCCAGCAACGGCACCGGCGACCGCCCGCCAGGCACCGTAAGACCGCCCGCCGTACCGCCGCTGACCTGGGAAGAAGAAGTGGAGTGAGGCACGGCAACCGACGCTAGGGCGCCGCCGCGCGGCATACTTTCGAGCCCCGGCCGTCCCCTGTCGAGAAGCGGCCGCGAGCGGCGGGCCACCGCCCGCCGGGCGGAGAGGAGCGGCACCGTGTACGGCAAGAGCGAGGATCGGGACGACTACCAGCACGTCCCCCGGCCGCTGGCCGCGATGGCCCGCGACCTCCCCGACGGCCACCACATCCCGCCGCACCGCCACCGCCGCCACCAACTCCTCTACGGCACCACCGGCGCGATCACCGTCACCACCGGGCACGGCACCTGGGTGGTCCCCGCCACCCGCGCCGCCTGGCTCCCGGCCGGCCTCACCCACGCGATGACCTGCGCCGGAGCGGTCGCGATGCGCACCCTCTACATCGACCCGACCGCCGCCGGGCACCTCCCCGCCGACCCCGCCGTGGTCCCCGTCACCCCGCTGCTGCGCGAACTCATCGACGAGGCCACCCGCATCCCCGTCGCCTACGACCCCGACGGCCGCGACGGCGCCCTGATGCGGCTGCTCCTCCTCCAGCTCGCCCCGGAACCGCTGCCCGCACTCCAGCTGCCCGCGCCCGGCGACGCCCAGCTGGACGAGGTCTGCGCCGCCGTCCGCCGCGACCCGGGCGCCCGCTGGTCCACCGCCGACCTCGCCGCCCGCGCTCACCTCAGCCCCCGCGGACTGCACCGCCGCTTCACCGCCGCGACGGGCATGAGCCCCGCCCGCTGGGTCCAGCAGGCCCGGCTGCTGCACGCCGTCACCCTGCTGGCCGCCGGCACCCCCGTCACCGCCGTCGCCGGCGCCCTCGGCTACGCCACCCCCAGCGCCTTCACCGCCATGTTCCGCCGCACCCTCGGCACCACCCCCAGCGGCTACTTCACCGCCGCGCCGTCGTAGCGCGCCGGTCGCCGAGTCCGCGGCCGTCAGGCGCGCCGCGCCCAAGTACGCCGACGGCGCCGCGTGACGGGGACGGCCGGCCCGCCGGACCGGCCGCCCCCGCTGCCTCACGCCTTCTTCAGCCGGGCGACGATCCCGTCGATGTCGTTCTGCGCCCGCTCGGGACGGACGAAGTGCCCGCCGGGCTCCTCGTGCGCCTCGTACCGGATGCCGGCGCCGTCCAGGGCGGCCCGGAACTCCTGCTGACCGCGCAGGACCTCGACCTCGTTCATCACGTCGAACGGGTCGACGGGGTTGGGGCTCGTCCCGGCGACCAGGAAGATCCGCTTGTTGCGGAAGCTCTCCAGGTGCTCCATCGGGTTGTCGGCGCTGACCTTCGCCTCGTCCCACAGCGGCGCGCCGTAGATCGTGCCGCCCGCCAGGTCCAGCGCGGCGGACGAGATGTTCGCCCAGTTGGCGACGGCGCCCAGGTCGCGGCGGAGGCTCGGCGGGCCCGAGTGCGCACTGACCGAGGCGAAGCGGTCCGGGTACTTCACCGCGTACTTCAGCGCACCGAAGCCGCCCATGGAGAACCCGCCGACGGCCCGGCCGTCGTACTCCGCGTACGTCCGGAAGTTCGCCTCGACCCACGGCATCAGCTGGGCGATGTGGAACGTCTCCCAGTTGCGGGGCCCGGTGTTGGAGTTGACCGGGTTGGAGTACCAGCCGGCGTGGCCGCCGTCCGGCATCACGACGATCAGCGGCTTCCCGGCGGTCAGCCGGCGGATGTCGAGCCGGTCCCAGGTCATGAAGTCCTGGTCGGTGCCGCCGCCGTGGAAGAGGTAGAGGACCGGGTAGGTGCGCTCGCCGGAGTGGTAGTCGTCCGGCAGCAGGACGTTGACGGCGGGCTGCCAGGCGATGGCGTCGGTCGCGAAGCGGTAGAACCACATCCGGGCGTCGTGCTCGTCACGCTCGACGATACGCAGCCCGGAACCGTCGCCCGGCGCCGCGGCGGCGGGCGACGCGGCCGACAGGACCCCCGCCCCGCCGAGCGCCAGCGCGGCGGATACCCCGCCGACGGCCTTCAGCACGTTCCGTCGGCTCGTGCGGTGCTCGCTCAACATGACCTCCAGGTCGAAAAGGCGGCACGACGCAGGCGCGTGCCGCGGAAAGCTCGGGTACGCCACCGGGACCCGCCGCCCGGGCGGTACGCGGGCGGAAGCGGGGAAACCCGGGGCGACTCCCCGTGCGCCGGCCCCCGGGAGCCCGCCGTGGCCGCATCCGGCGCACCGCAGCGGGCGCCCGCCCCTGCGTCACGCCCGCTGCCCGCCATCGCCGTCCCCCAGGCCCCGTTGGTCCCCCGTGTCCCCCGCGTCCCCCGTGGCGCCGGTGGTGACGCGCCCACCCTTGCGGCGGGTGCTGAAATGCCGATGAAATTCCGTTGACGGCGACAGGGGGACGGACGTGGACGGAGACTTCGGACCGGACGGGGGAGCGCGCTGGCGCATCGCCGTGCTGGGGCCGGTACGGGCCTGGCGCGACGGCGCGCCGCTGGATCTGGGGCCGGTCCGGCGGCGGGCCGTCCTGGCCGCCCTGGCACTGCGCCCCGACACCCGCGTCAGCCATGCGCAACTGCTCGACGACGTGTGGGGCGAGCGGCCACCGCCCTCGGGCCGCCGGGTCCTGCCCAGTTACGTCTACCCGCTGCGCAAGGCCCTCGACCCGCCGGGCACCACCCCGGCGCACTCGGTGATCCGCAGCGACCGCGGCGGCTACCGCCTGTGCACCGACGCCGTCCGCCTCGACACCGCGGAGCTGGCCGGCCACACCGCCGCCGCCCACCGCGCCTGGACCACCGGCGATCCGGCCACCGCCGCCGACCGCTTCGCCCGGGCGCTGGCCCTCCTCGGCGACGAACCGCTGACCGGCCTCCCGGGCCCCTTCGCCCACGCCGAACGCCAACGCCTCGCCCGGCACCGCCCCGCACTCCAACGCGACCGGCTGGCCTGCCTGGTGGACCTCGACCGGCCCGCCGAAACCCTCGACGGCCTCGCCGCGCTCTGCGCCGCCGACCCGTACGACGAGGCGCTGGCCGCGCTGCGGATGCGCGCCCTGTACGGCGCCGGACGCCAGGCCGCGGCGCTCGCCGTCCACCAGGAGATGCGCACCCGGCTCCGCGACGAACTCGGCGTCGACCCGGGCGAGGAGCTGCGCCGCGTCCATCAGGCGGTGCTCCGCCGCGACGACGGACGGCTGCGCGGCCCCGGCGCCCCGCCCGGCCCGGCGCCCCGCCCCCGCCGCGTCGTCGACGACCTGCCCGCCGGCCCCACCCGCCTCATCGGCCGGAACGCCGAACACGCCCTGCTCACCGAGGAGACGGACTCCGACGGCGTCACCGTCCTCGCCGTCGACGGCGTCGCGGGCGTCGGCAAGAGCGCCTTCGTCCTGCACACCGCCAAAACCCTCCGCCACCGCCACCCCGACGGCTGCCTCTTCGCCGACCTGCGCACCCACAGCGCCGGCGAGCGGCCCCTCGCCCCGCAGCGGGTGCTGCGCCGGCTGCTGCGCTCGGTCGGCGCGTCCGGCAGCGAGGTCCCCGAGGACCTCGACGACCTGACCGCCGCCTGGCGCGCCGCGACCAGCGCCCTGCGGCTGCTCCTCGTCCTCGACGACGTACGCAGCGCCGAGCAGATACGGCCGCTGCTGCCCGCCGGACCCGGCAGCACGGTGCTCGTGGCGGGCCGCCGGCGCCTGCCCGGGCTCGACGCCGACCGCCGCGTCACCCTCGAACCCCTGGACGGCGGCGACGGCCTGGCCCTCCTCCGCGACCTCGTCGGCGCCGCCCGCGCCGACCGCGAACCGGCCGCCACCCGCCAGTTGGTCCGCCTCTGCGACGGCCTGCCGCTGGCCCTGCGCATCGCCGGCGCCCGCCTCCAGACCCGCCCCGCCTGGACCCTCGCGTCCCTGGTGGAGCGGATGACGGGCGACGAACGCCGCCTGGGCGAACTACGCGCCGGGGACCGCAGCGTGGAGGCCGCCTTCCGGACGTCGTACGACCATCTCGCCCCCGAGCAGCGGCGCGGCTTCCGGGCGCTCGGCCTCGCCCCGACCGTCGAGTTCGACGTCCTGACCTCGGCGGCGATGCTGCACCGGCCGCCCCAGGAGGCCGAACGCCTGCTGGAGAGCCTGGTCGACGCCGGCCTGCTCCACCAGCCGGGACCGGGCCGCTACCGCCTGCACGACCTGGTGCGGGCGCACGCCCGGCGCCTCGCCTCCCAGGCCCCCGGCGAGTCCGCCGCGGCCCGCACCGCCGGGCTGCGGCTCTACCTCGACGCGGGCCGCGTCACCAGCGACTGGGGCCCCGACGGCTTCCCCACCGGACCGCCGCCCGCCGACGCCCCGTTCACCGGCTGGCAGGACGCCGACGACTGGCTGGACGCGGCCGGCGGCGAACTCGCCGACGTCGTCGCCCACGCCGTGGCGCTCGGCGAGGACGGCCAGGCGTGCTGGATCGCCGAGGCGCTCAGCGACTACTTCGCCCGCCGGGGCCGCTACCACGAGTGCCGCGCCGCACTGCGCACCGCGCTCGACCGGGCCGACGAGTGCGGCGACCCGCGGATGCCCGGGGCGCTGCGCAACTGCCTGGGCATCACCGACGTCTACCAGGGCCACCACGACCAGGGCCGGGCCTGGTTCACCGAGGTGCTGCAACTCGACGGCGCCCGCGCGGACCTGCACGAACAGGCCCGGGCCCTCGGCGGGTTGGGCACCGTGGAACTCCAGGCGGGCCGCCCCGACCACGCCCTCGTCCACCTCACCGCCGCCCTGGGCGTCGCCCGCCGCCTGGGCGACAACTGGCTCAACGCCATGGGCCTGTGCGTCCTCGGCGCCCTCCACCACACCCGCGGCCGCCACGAGCAGGCACTCGCCTGCTACACCGCCGCCCTCACCCACGCCGAGGCCAACGGCCGCCCCCGCATGATCGGCAAGACCCTCGCCGCCACCGCCGACGTCCACCTCGACCTCGGCCACTTCGGCGAGGCCCGCGCGCTCTACCGGCACGCCGCCGACCTGGCCCAGCGCTCCGGCGACGTCCTGCTGCACGCGATCATCCTCACCCGCATGGGCTCCGCCGAACACGGCGCCGGGAACCTCCCCGCCGCCACCGCCCTCCACCACCAGGCCCTCGCCCGCCACCGCACCCTCTCCCCGCTCTCCGAACCCCACCGCGACCGCCTGGAGATGGACATCCGCAACCGCCTGGGCCGCACCTACGCCGCCGCCGGCCGCCTCCCCGAGGCCCGCGAACAGTTCCGCACCGTCCTCACCCTCCCCGGCGCCGACGCCCACCCCGACCAGCGCACCCAGGCCCTGGAGGCCCTACGGGAGAGCGGGGCGGAGGGACGGGGGGAGTTGCCGTGAGGGGGCCGTTCACGGCGGCCCGCCCGCCCTGAACGGCCGCGGGAAAAACCGGTGGTGCGGGCGAGCGCCGGAGGGTTACGGTCGGGGCGTTGCGGACGAGGCCGACGGGGCCTCGTCGCGCGTGAAGAGGGAGGTGCGACTGATGGCTGCCGTTGCGAGGGGCATCGCCCCGCTCCAGAAGCTCATACCGTCCACCTCCGTGGCCACCGGCTGACCCACGACCGCCGACAGGCGCCGTCACCCCGCGCCCGCACCCCGGGCCGCAGGAGCGCGCAGCCGTGGCCCTCGCGAAGGGCCTGCTTTGTCTTCCCTCTCTTCCTCTTCCTTCTCCCCTTCCTCCACTCCGTCCGAGGCTTCCGCGGACGCCTCCTCCTCCGCTTCCCCTGCCGGGCCGCCCGCCCCGGACACCTCGCCGACGCTCGCCGCGTACGGCTGGGACGACGGGTTCGCGGACAGCTTCGCGCGCTACGCCGCACAGGGCTTCACCCCCGGCCGCATCGTCCGCGTCGACCGGGGCCGGGTGGACGCCGTGGTGCCGGACGGCGCCGGTGTGCGGACCGTGCTCGTGGACACCGCGCCGGTGGCCACCGGCGATCCGCTGCGGGTGCCGTGCACCGGCGACTGGGCCGTCATCGACCTGGAGAACGGCCGGGTCGGGCCGCAACTCGACGGTCTCGTCCGGGCGTTGCTGCCGCGCCGTACCGCGTTCGTGCGGTCGGCGTCGTCGAAGCGGTCGGACGGGCAGATCCTCGCGGCCAACGTCGATCACGCGGTGATCGCGGTGTCGCTCGCCGAACCGCTCGACCTGGACCGCGTGGAGCGGTTCGTCTCCCTCGCCTGGGAGAGCGGCGCGCAGCCGCTGCTGGCGCTGACCAAGGCGGATCTCGTGGCGGACGGCGCGTGTCTGGCGCAGCTCGTCGCGGATGTCGAGGGCGCGGCGCCCGGCGTGCCGGTGCTGGCCGTCAGCGCCGAGGCGGGGGAGGGCGTGGCGGAGCTGTCCGCCGCGCTCGCCGGCGGGACCGCGGTGCTGCTGGGCCGGTCCGGCGCCGGCAAGTCGACCCTCGCCAACGTCCTCGCCGGCCGGCCCGTGCAGCGGGTGCAGACCATCCGCGACCGCGACGGCAAGGGCCGGCACACCACCACGACCCGTGATCTGCTGCCGCTGCCCGCCGGTGGCGTCCTGATCGACACCCCGGGGCTGCGGGGCGTCGGCCTGTACGACGCCGGCAGCGGGCTCAGCCGGACGTTCGCGGACGTCGAGGAGCTGGCCGCGCGGTGCCGCTTCCCCGACTGCGCGCACGGCACGGAGCCGGACTGCGCGGTGCGCGACGCGGTCGAGGACGGCCTGCTGCCCGCCCGCCGCCTGGACAGCTACCGCAAGCTGCAGCGCGAGAACCGCCGCATCGTGGCGAAGACCGACATCCGCCTCCGGGCGGAGATGCGCCGCGAGTGGCGGCTGAAGCAGGCCGAGGGGCGCGAGAGGTCGGCGTGGAAGCGGGGGACCGGCCGACGGGGGTAGTGGCAGCGCCGGGAGGGGCGGGGCGGGGCCGGGCAGGGCGGTTGTGCATCGACCTGCCCTGGCCTGGCGCTGCCCCGGCCCGGTGCCTGCCTCGGCCGGCGCTCGCCTTGGCGGCCCGGCGCCGCGTCGGCAGGATGTCGGCCGTCCGGTGAGGCTGTCGGCGATCCGTCAGCGAGGTGTCGGGGGCCGCCGCAACCGTGGGTGCCGAGCTGTCCCCGGGGCAGCCACACCTTCCGCCACCAGCAAGGGAGCCGCTCCGCCGTGTCGTCCACGTCCTTCACCCCGCCCTGGGATGTCCATCGGCTGCCGCGTGCCGACGGCAGCGACTTCCTGGTCACCGGCGGCAACGCCGGCATCGGGTACTTCGTCGCGGAGCAGCTGTCCGCGACCGGCGCCACCGTCGTCCTGGGCAGCCGGAATCCTGCGAAGGCCGGCGTCGCCGCGGCCTCGATCCGCTCGCGTGTCCCCGGCGCGCGGGTGCGGTCCGTACGGCTGGACCTCGCCGGCCTCTCGTCGCTCGCGGCGGCGGTGGAGGAGCTGGCGGCACTGGGGGTGGCACGCCTCGACGCGGTGGTCCACAACGCCGGCATCGCGCTTGACGACCCGCCGCGCCGGGAGACCGGGGACGGTCACGAGGCCATGTTCGGCACGAACCACCTCGGGCACTTCGCGCTGACCCACCGGCTGATGCCGCTGCTGTCGGCCGCACCGGCGGCCCGCATCGTCACCACGGGCAGCTTCGCGGCCAAGTCCGAGCGGCTGGATCTGGACGACCTTCAGTCCCGGACCGACTACCGGCCCAAGCGCACCTACGGACGCTCCAAGCTGGCGCAGATGTACTTCGGCCTCGAACTCGACCGCCGGCTGCGCGCCGCCGGCAGCACGGTGGCGAGCGTAGTGGTCCATCCCGGCGGCGCGCTGGACTCCCTGACCCCGCCGCGGCCGCCCGTCCATGCGCGGACCGCCGGCGCGCGGCTCCGCGGTGCACCGGCCGCCCTCCTCGTCCAGGGCAAGGAGGCCGGTGCGTGGCCCGCGGTCCGCGCCGTGCTGGACCCCACCGTGCGCGGCGGACAGCTCTGGGGGCCGCGCGTCTTCGGCCTGCGCGGCAGGCCCCGGCGCGAACGGGTGTGGAGCCACCTCGCCGACGCCTCCGTGGCGGCGCGCCTGTGGGACGCCAGCCGTGACCTGACCGGCGTCGACCCGGGCGCCCTTCCGCCCGGCGCCGCCACCGCACCGCGGCCCGACCTCGGCAGGGGAACGGCACCGTCGCCGGAGCGCATGACCTGACACGTGGCGGAGGCGAGGTGCGGAAGCGGTCCGGTCATGGGCAGAGGTCATGTCATGACGCACACGAGAGATGAGCTTCCGTCAGCTGCTGCTCCGGCGGAGAAGGCGAGCGACGCGGCGCTGGCCCGCGTCCTGGACGTGGTGGCGCGGCGGCGCGCGGAATGCGAGGAGCGGCGGCAGGTGCCCCGCGACGTGATCGCCGTCTTCAAGGAGGCCGGGATCTACCGCGCCGCCACCCCGCGGCAGTTCGGCGGCGAACCGCTTCCGCCCGGCCGGTTCCTCAAGATCGTCGAGCGGATATCCGCCGTCGACGCCTCCGCCGGATGGGTGGCGAGCTTCGGGTCGTCCCTGATGTATCTCGCCGCGCTGCCGCCGGACACCCAGGCCGAGCTGTACGCGAACGGCCCCGATGTCGTCTTCGCCGCCGGCCTGTACCCCGTCCAGCCGGCCGAGCACGTCGCCGGCGGCTACCGCCTGGCCGGACGCTGGAAGTTCGCCAGCGGCTGCCTGGGCGCGGATGTGCTGGGCGTGGGGATCACGGCCGGGCAGGACCGGGCGGGCCGTCCGCGCACCGCGCTGCTGCGGCCCGAGCAGGTCGAGATCGCCGAGAACTGGCAGGTCATCGGCTTACGCGGCACCGGCAGCCACGACCTCGTCGTCGACGGCGCCGTGGTCCCCGAGCGATGGACGTTCGTCCGCGGCGCCCCGCCCACCCTCGACGATCCGCTCTACCGCTACCCGACCGTGCCCTACGCCGCGCAGGTGCTGGCGGCGGTGGCCCTCGGAGTGGCCCGCGCCGCCCTCGACCAGGTGATCTCGGAGGGCGGACGGGCGAGCCACACGGGCGGCCCGGTCGCCGCGGACCGCGCCTCGTACCGCATCTCCGTCGCACGGGCCGAAGCCCAACTGCGGTCGGTCCGCGCCTTCTTCCACGACATCACGGAGGAGGTGTGGCAGACCGTCGAGCGCGGCGATCCGGCCACCTCGCATCAGGCCAGTCTGCTGCGCCTCGCCTCGGCGCACGCCGCCAAGGCCTCGTTCGAGGTGGTCCGGGACGCCTACCACCTCGCGGGAATCCGGGCCATCGCCGACGACAGCCCCATGCAACGCTGTCTGCGGGACGTCTCCGTGATTCCTCAGCACGCGTTCCTCCAGGAGACCGTGTACGACGGAGCAGGGGCCGTGCTGATGGACGCCCCGCCCTTCCCCGGGTATCTCTGAGCAGGCATCACCCGGCCCTTCGCCCACCACCGTCCGGAAAGGCACGACCGCCATGTCCCCCACCTCCGACGCGCCCCTGCGCGTCCTCTTCTGCATCGGCGTCAACCAGAACTTCTTCGACCTGCCGACCGGGCAGCACAAGACCGTCTGGGACGGCACCGTGACCATGCTCGAGCAGCTGCACGCCCTGCCGGGGGTCGAGGTGCTCGGCACGATGGACGACGACCAGCACATGGTCGGCCCGTCCGACTCCTGGCCGTGGACCTGCTACGTCCTCGCGGACGTCGCGGACCAGCGGACGGTCGCCGACGCCTGCAACCTCTTCCGCGCCGTCCAGGTCGGTGAGTACGGGCTGTGGCGCTACATGAAGATCGAGGCCCGCATCGGCCGTCCGCTGCCGGACGTGACGCGATGAGCCCCGAGGCGGCCGACGTCCGGCAGACGGCGCTGGTCACGGGCGCGGCGGGCGGACTCGGCCGCTGCATCGCCGGGCGGCTGCACGAGCGGGGCCTCCGGGTGGCCCTGACCGACCTGGACGCCGAAGCCGCCGCGGACGCGGCGCGCGAGCTGGACCCCACCGGCGAGAGCGCCGTCGGACTGGCCCTCGACGTACGCGAGAAGGACGCCTTCGCAGCCGTGCGCGACCGGCTGACCGAACGGTGGGGCGCCGTCCACGTCCTGGTGAACAACGCGGGCCACTCCAAGGTCGAGGCGCTGATGGACATCACCCCGGAGAGCTTCTCCGGGGTGGTCGACACCAACCTCAACGGCACGTTCTACGGCTGCCAGGTGTTCGGGCAGTACTTCGCCGAGCGCGGCTACGGACGCATCGTCAACATCGCCTCCCTCGCGGGGCAGAACGGCGGCACGGCCACCGGGGCGCACTACGCCGCGGCGAAGGGCGGCGTCGCGACGCTCACCAAGGTCTTCGCCCGCGATCTGGCGCACCGGGGGGTGACGGTCAACGCCATCTCACCCGGACCGCAGGATCTGCCCGTCGTACGGCGCATCGTCGCCCCGGAGAAGCTGGCGCAGACCGAGGCCATGATTCCGGTCGGGCGGCTGGGGCGTCCGGAGTTCATCGCGGACATGGCCGTCCTGCTGTCCTCGGCGCACGCGGACACGGTCACGGGCGCCTGCTGGGACGCCAACGGCGGCCTCTACATGAGGTAACCGGCCGGCGGCCCGGGCGCGCCCGGAGCGGCGGCACCCGACGACCCGGGTGCCGCCTCAGCCGTGGTCCGGAGGCGCGGCGGGCCGCTCCGGGAAGGGAGCACCGGCGCGGAGCGCGGACTCCCGGAGGCGCAGCAGTTCCTCGAACTCGCGCTCCCGGCCCGCCCGGTACGCGGGGACGTCCTCGGGCGCGTAGCGGTAGAAGCCGGCACCGTCCTGAAGCCCCCGGCGCCGGTCCGCCATGTTCTCCTCGACCACCGCGGGCGCGCGGAAGCGGTCGCCCAGCTCGGCGGCGAGGTAGCGCGACGCGTAGTACAGGGTGTCGCCGCCGCCCCAGTCGATGAATTCGAGCGGGCCCAGCACCGAGAAGCGCGGGCCGAATCCGGCGCGGACGGCCCGGTCGATGTCGGCGGCGCTCGCGACCCCTTCCTCGACCATCCGCGCCGCCTCGTTCATTACGAGGACCTGGAGCCGGGGGACGATGTAGCCGGCCGTCGGACCGCAGACGACCGGGACCTTTCCGATCTCCGTCAGCAGCCCGGTCAGCCGGCTCACCTGGCCGGGGTCGGTGCGCTCGCTGCGGCTGATCTCGACCAGCGGCATGAGTTCGGCGGGGTTGAGCCAGTGGGCGTTCACCACCCGGCTCCCGTCGCCGACCAGCTCGGCGAGGTCCGTGACGAGGAACGTCGACGTGGTGGACGCGATGACCGCCCGATCCGCCGCGGCGGCGTCCACCCAGGACAGCACGGACCGTTTGATCTCCAGGACCTCGGGAACCGCCTCGAACACCACGTCCGCCCGGGCGAGGTGGGCCGCGGCCGTTGCCCGGCCGCACACGGTGAGCCGTGGCGCCCGCCCGGGAACGGGTGCGCGACGCTCGGCCAGACGGTCCAGAACCGTGCGCTCGGCCGCCCGCTGATAGCCGGTCCGGTCCTCGTCCGTCTCCTTGACGTCCGCCAGGGTCACGTCCCGTCCCGCGGCCAGGAAGGCGAGGGCGATGCCCTGGCCCATCCGGCCCGCGCCGACGATGACCACGCGGAGGTGCTCCGATTCCGTCACAGTGAGAACCCTTCGTACAGCAGCTTCTTGAGTGCGGGGCGGGTCAGACCGGCGAGATCCAGTGACTCCAGCGTGCGCCCCCGGGCGTACAGATCGGTGCCGGTGACGGCCGAGGCGATGCTCAGCAGGCCCTGCGCGACCGGCGTGCGGCACCCGGCCCATCTGCCCACGGACACCAGGAACGACAGGCCCAGCCGGGTGTCCTCCTGCAGGTAGCGGTGGTGGAGCAGATCGATGGGCTCCCGCCAGTCGCCGCTGCCGGTGAGCCTTTCGTGGGCCGCGCGCCCGTACATCCACTCCTCACCCGTCGTCGCGTAGTGGTCGGCGAGCGGGAAGTGCGGGGCGCGGTAGGCCAACGCCTCGCGGACCGCGATCCGTTCGGCGTCCAGGGCGTCGGTCACCCGCCGGACGGACGGCTGGGTGCCTTCGTGGTGGATGTCCCAGGAACCGCCGTGCTCCAGCGGGCCGGCGTTCATGAGGATCAGCGGGGGATGGATCACCGGCCCCGCGTTCATGAGCGCGCCGCTGAGGCAGTCCTCGACCGGTTCGACGGCCGGGTACGCCGCGCGCAGCACCCGGAACGCGGCGTCGGCCGACCGGGCGGGGAGGACGCCGGTGGGCAGCCGGGTGGCGTACGCGCTGACCGCCACCTCGTGCGGACCGTGCGTGCGGGCGAGGTAGGGCAGCGTGCCGGTCTCGGCGAAGGCGACCTCCGCGCCGCTCCCCGCATCGGCCACCGCCCTCGCGAACAGCACCGTGCCGAAGGTGCCGGGCGGCAGCAGGACCACCTGCCCGTCGCCGAGCAGCGGCGCCAGATGGGGCGCGAGGTCCGCGTGCGCGGTCGCCGGCAGCGGGACGACCACGAGCCGGGCGCCGCGCACCGCCTCGGCGAGGTCCGCCACGGGCCGGATCGCCCCGGCCCGGGCCGCCCGGCCCACCGGCACCTGCCGCAGGCCCCGGTGGTCCCGGATCCCGAGGGCGCCCCGCGCGCCCAGGGCGGCGAGCGCCGCTGTGTCCCGCCGCCACCAGCGCACCGTGTGGCCGCTCTCCGCGAGCGCGGCCGCCGCGGCGAAGGCGCCGTGCCCGCCGCCGAGGATGGTGAGGTCCATATGGGGTGCCGTTCCCTTCCGTTGGCGGACCGTCTCAGCCGACCGCGCCGTCCGGCGCCGCGGCCTGCACGTCCCGTCCGGTCAACCGCTCCTCGCGGGCCATGCTGTCGCGGAAGGGCGCACAGCCGAGCCACAGCAGGCCGGTGCCGAGGACGCCGGCGATCCCGTACACGAGCGACAGGGACGTACCGATGCGCGCCTCCGAGCCGAGGAGTCCGTCCGTGACCAGGGCGACCAGCGTGGTGCCGACGCCCACCGCACTCAGACTCAACACCAGCAGGAACAGCGCCGACACCTGGGCGCGCATCTGGTTCGGGCTGAGCACCTGCATGGCGGCGGTCGACGCGGGCATCGCGAACGAGCCGAAGAACATGGTGACCGCGAGCAGCGCCAGCGACAGCCACACCGGCCTGACGTGCGGGAAGAGGATGACCGGCAGCATCATGCCGACGGCTCCGATCACCCCGGCGCGCATCGCCCCGTCGGTGTGGCCGCGGTGGGTGAGCCGGTCGACGAGCCAGCCGCCGAAGAGCACACCGGCGCCGTTGGCCACCAGCACGACGGCGCCCAGCGCGTACCCGACCTGGGTCGGGCTCATCCCGAACGTGCGCATGTAGAAGGCCGGCGCCCACGACATGAGGCCGAGGAGCACCATCCCGTAGAGGGAGAAGCCCGCGACATGGCAGGCGAACGTCCTCGTGTGGCTGCGGAGGAAGGCGAACACCTCGCGCATCGCCCCCTTCCTTATGGCTCCCGAGGCGTCCCGGGCCAGTCCGTGCCGGGCCGGATCGCGGACGGTCAGGAAGAACAGCAGCGCGAGCAGCAGACCGGGCAGGCCGAGGATGAAGAAGGTCAGCTGCCAGGCGTGGACGTCACCGACCAGCGGCAGGGACAGCGCGTCGACGTCCTTGACCAGGCCGATGACGTAGCCGCCGATGAAGAAGGCGGCGCTGCCCCCGATGAACGAGCCGAGCGCGTAGACGCCGAGGGCGCGGCCCAGCCTGCTCTTGGGGAACATGTCGCTGAACATCGAGTAGGCGGCCGGCGTCAGCGCGGCCTCCCCGATGCCGACGCCCACCCGGGCGAGGAACATGTGCGCAAAGCTCTTGCTGAGGCCGGAGAGCGTGGTGGCCAGGCTCCACAGCGCGATGCCGACGGAGATGATCACGGGGCGGGAGCGGCGGTCCGCCAGCGCGGCGATGGGCAGCCCCATCACCGCGTACAGAAGGGAGAAGGCGAGCCCGCTCAACAGGCTGAACTGGGTGTCCGTCAGGCTGAGGTCGCGCTTTATGGGCTCGATCATCAACGACAGCGCCTGGCGGTCTATGAAGGACAGTACGTACGCGGTCGTACAGATGGCCACGACGTAGGTCCGCTGCCGCGTGGACCCGGAGGTCTCTGGGATCAGTTGCTCGGTCATGAACGGCGCCTCATCGGGGGACGGTGGTGCCCGGAATTCGGTGGAGCCCGGAAAGAGCGAGGGCCACACCGTATCCGTGGTCCACGCGCCCGTCCGCTGACGGAATTCCGATGCCGTACCGGGGATTTCCCGTACCCACGTCAGGGACTCCGTGTCCGCGGCGGATGCCCGGCCGGTGGAAGCGAATGGCCGGTAATCATTTGTTTGTGTCGCAATGGGCCGCCTTCCGCGCCGGGCCCGGACGGACCGGGCCCGGCGCGGAAGGCGATCCGCAGGATTCGGGGCGGGACGGACGGCCGTCGTCGGTGGATTCCCGGCCGGCGAGGTCCTTGAGGTGGCCGCGGTACCACTGTCCCCACCGGTCGAACTGCTCGATGAGCGGTTCGAGGCTGCGGCCGGCCTCGGTGAGGCGGTACTCGACCCTCGGGGGGACCTCGGGATAGACGGTGCGGCTGATCAGCGCGTCGTCCTCCAGCTCGCGCAGCTGGCGGGTGAGCATGCGCTGGGTGATGCCGGGCATCGCCTGCCGCAACTCGCCGAAACGGTGGGTGCGTTGGGTCAGATAGCGCAGGATCAGCAGTTTCCACTTGCCGCCGACGACCGAGAGCACGACCTCGGTGTTGCAGTACTCGGCCATCTCGTCCACGCGCTCCCGTACCCGTCTCATGATCAGCACCCTAGGCAGGTATACGGAGGGGAACCACGGGTCCTGAGTGGTACCACGGCACAGAAAAGACCGTACTTGTGCAGGTCGCGGGCGGCCCGGACAGTGGTCCGGTGCTCATTTCCAGGGACTGTGGTCGCGGGACGCCCCGCCGTTGGGCTTCGCTGGCGGTGCTGTGCGTCAGCCTGCTGATGGTCGGGATGGACCTGACCGTGCTGCACGTGGCGGTGCCGACCCTCAGCGGGCAGCTGCTGCCGAGCGGGGCCGAACTGCTGTGGATCGTCGACAGCGAGGCGCTGGCCGTCGCCGCCGGGCTCATCACCTGCGGCACGCTCGGCGACCGCTGGGGCCGAAAGCGCATGCTGATGGCGGGCTTCGCGGTGTTCGGACTGGCCTCGGCGGGCGCCGCGTTCGCCGCCACGCCGCTCCAGCTGATCGTGGCGCGGTCGGTGCTGGGCATCGGCGGCGCGATGATCATGGCGAGCACGCCGGCCCTGATCCGCGCCCTCTTCCCCGACGACCGGGAGCGCACCCTCGCCGTGGGCCTGTGGACCGCCGCCAACAGCGTCGGCGTCGCGACGGGGCCGCTGCTGGGCGGGCTGCTGATCGAGCACTTCTGGTGGGGCTCGGTCTTCCTGGTCAACGTGCCGGTCGTGGCCGCCGCACTGGTGGCCGGCGGGATGCTGGTACCGGAGTCGAGAGACCCCCGGCCGCACCGCTGGGACGCGGCGGGCGCCGCGATGTCCGCCGTGGGACTGGTCGGCGTGGTCTATGCCTTCCAGCAGACGGGGGCGACCGGCGGCGGGCCCCTCACCTGGGGCGCGGCGGCCGCCGGGCTCGCGCTGCTGGCCGGGTTCGTGGTGCGGCAGCGGCGCATCGCCGAACCGCTGCTGGATCTCTCGCACTTCGCCGACCGGCGGTTCTCCCTCGCCGCGCTGTGCATCATGGCGTGCTACGGCGCGTACGCCGCCCTGCTCTTCCTGCTCACCCAGCGGCTCCAACTGGTGGACGGGCAGGCCCCGTTGCGGGCCGGGCTGGCGCTGGTGCCGCTGGCGGTGGCCAACGCGGTGGGCGCCGCGTCGGCGCCGCGGCTGAGCGGGCGGCTGGGCCGCCACCGGGGCCTGGCCGGTGGACTGCTGCTGATGGCGGCGGCGCTGGCGGCGTTCAGCGTCCTGGGATCGGCGGGCAACATCGGGGCGCTCGTCGCCGCGGGCCTCGGCTCGGGCGTGGTCATGACGCTGGGCTCGGACGCCGTCCTCGGCGCCGCAGGGCCGGAACGGGCCGGCGCGGCGGGGGCGATCCAGGAGACCTCCTTCTCGCTCGGCGCCGGCCTGGGACTCGCCTCGCTGGGCACCGTGCTGACGCTGGTCTACCGCTCGGACTTCGGGCCCGTGCCGGGCGCCACCGAAGCGCAGCGGGACGCGGCGCGCACCTCGCTCGGCGCCGCCTCGAAGATCGCGGCGCACCTCGGCGGCCGGACCGGCGCGGCGCTGCTGCGCGGTGCCCGGGACGCCTTCGACGCGGGCTTCTCGGCGGCCACCGGCATCGCCGCCGGCGTCCTGGTGCTGCTGGGGGCGGTGGTCGCGGTGTGGCTGCGGCCGGCGGGCCGCCGGCGCGGGGCCGGACGGGACGAGCCGTCGCGCCGGGCGGTGCCGGCTCCCGCGGAGCGCTGCTGAGCCCGGAGGCCGGCTGCCGCTTCCGCGCTCCCGCACGCCCACGGCGCCCCACCCCCACGTCCGATTTCCGCCGGTCCGGGGCCCGGCGGCGGCGCACACTGGGAGACGTGATGGATGACGAGACCAGGTACGAGGCGGTGTCGAGCCGGGACGCACGGTTCGACGGGGAGTTCTTCTTCGCCGTCACGACGACCGGCATCTACTGCCGTCCGAGCTGTCCCGCGGTCACCCCGAAACGCGCCAACGTCCGGTTCTTCCCGTCGGCCGCCGCCGCGCAGGCGGGCGGCTTCCGCGCCTGCCGCCGCTGCCGCCCGGACGCCGTGCCGGGCTCCGCGGAGTGGAACGTCCGCGCCGACCTCGTCGGCCGGGCCATGCGGTTCATCGGCGACGGCGTCGTCGACCGGGAAGGCGTCGCCGGGCTCGCCCGCCGCCTCGGCTACAGCACCCGCCAGGTCCAGCGGCAGCTCACCGCCGAGCTGGGCGCAGGCCCCGTGGCGCTGGCCCGGGCGCGCCGCGCGCACACCGCGCGGGTGCTGCTCCAGACCACCGAGCTGCCCGTCACGGAGCTGGCGTTCGCCGCCGGGTTCGCCAGCATCCGGCAGTTCAACGACACGATGCGGGAGATCTACGCCGGCACCCCGCGCGAGCTGCGCGCCGCCGCGCTGCGCGGTCCGGCCCGCACCGGCACCCGGCGCGCGGCGGACGGCCCCGCGCCCCACGGCATACCGCTGCGCCTGGCCCACCGCGGCCCGTACGCCGCCGCCGAACTCTTCGACTTCCTCGCGGCCGAAGCCGTCCCCGGGGTGGAGGAGACGGTCGGCCCGCGCGGGCGCCGTACGTACCGGCGCACCCTGCGGCTCAGCTACGGCACCGCCATCGCCGAGGTCGACGAGGCCACCGGCGGCGCGGCCCGGCGACGGCCGCGCGCGGGGGAGCGGGTCCCGGAGGGCGGCGGCTGGCTGGAGTGCCGGCTGCGGCTGACCGACCCGCGCGATCTGGCCACCGCCGTGCAGCGGCTGCGGCGCCTCTTCGACCTGGACGCCGACCCGTACGCCGTCGCCGAGCGGCTGGGCGGCGACCCGCTGCTGGGCCCGCTCGTCGCCGCCTGCCCGGGCCTGCGGTCACCGGGCGCGGCCGACCCCGAGGAGCTGGCCGTCAAGGCCGTGCTCGGCGGGCCCCCGGAGCGCGCCGCGGCGCTGGTCGCCGCCCACGGCAAGCCGCTGGACGCCGCCGACGGCGGCCTCACCCATGTCTTCCCGGCCCCCGGCGCCCTCCTGTCCGCCGAGGTCCCGGAGCCGGTACGCGCCCTTTGCACGGCGCTCGCCGACGGCACGCTCGACCTCGGCGCGGGCGCCGACCGCGCCGAGGCCGAACGGGTCCTGCGGGCGCTGCCCGGTATCGGCGCACGGGCCGTCGGCCACCTGAGGATGCGGGCCCTCGGCGACCCGGACGCCGGCCCGGACGGCGCGCCCGAGGCATGGCGCCCGTGGCGCGCCTACGCCCTGCACCACCTGTGGAACGCGGGCCGCGTCCCGCCCGGAGAGTTCGCCCTGCCGGCGCTCGCCACCGGGTGAACGCCCCGCCTCACCCGGCGAGCACCGCGCCCGCCCACGCGCCCACCACCAGCAGACAGGCGAACAGCTCCACCAGCACGCTCAGCCCGACGGCCCGCATCGCCGTACGGGTGGCGGCCCAGGCGTCGCCGTGGCTGCCGAGCCGGGCCCGCTCCAGCAGGTAGTGCGCGCCGAGGGCGCAGAGCGGCGCGCCGATCACGGGAATCACGAAGAACCCGGCGATCCCGGCGGCGCCGGAGAGGAACAGCACGCGGTACGGGGTCCCCGCGGCCCGCAGATTGCGCGTCGGCAGCAGAAACTTCACCGCCTGCTGGAGCAGGAGCAGCGCGGTGGCGGCGATCAGCACCGTCCACGCCACCGACGTCTGCTCCGCCATCGCCCACCACAGCACCCCCGCCCAGACGATGGGCGTCCCGGGCACGCCGGGCACCAGCACCCCGAGCAGCCCGAGCAGCAGCACCAGCCCGACGGCGAACAGCTGCCACCCGCTCATCGGGCGTCCCCGCCGGGCCGGCCCACCGCTCCCGCCACGGCACACCCCCGGTCCGGCACGCTGCGCACGCTCATGGCCCAAGCCTGCCGGACGTGACCCGAACGCGCTCCCCGGACCGGTCCCACCGGGACGCCGGGCCCCGGCCCGCGTGGTACGCGCCCGCCCGGCCCGCACCGGCGCCCGGCCGCGCGGTCCGGCGGCCGGTGGGCCGTCCGGCGGAACGTCCGGGCGAACACTTCTTCGCGCCCTGTTTCCCCGCCGCCGGCGCGTGGACAATACGGCGCATGAACCAGCAGGGCGCACCATGCCGCGGGCCGGAGGACGACTGGTGGCGGCAGCTTTACGGCGACATCCGTCCGGACCGGGACCATCCGGGCCACGCCCCCGGCACCCCGGGCCCGGCCCCGTACGCACCGAGCGACACCGGCCCGTCCGGAGCCACCGACACCCTGGACGAACGGGTCGCATCGGCCCTCCGCGCGCTGAACACACCACCGGGGGCCGCGACCGGCCCGGGTGCGGTCCCCGTACCTGGCGGGCCGACAGCATCGGGCGCCGGTGCGCCGGTTCCGGCCGAGGCGCTCCGGCTGTCGGCTGCGGCTGCGGCCGGAGCGGCTACGGGGCCGGCCCGGTCTGCCTCGGTGCCTGCCTCGGCTCCGGTCACCTCCGCTCCGGCCACCTCGGCCGCGGGAGTCACCGCATCGGCTCCGGGTGCGGCGGCTTCCGACTCGGCTCCGGTCAGCCCGGTTCCGGCAACCTCGGCTTCCGGCGCCACCGCCTCGGCTCCGGGTCCGGGCGCAGCGGCTCCGGTGGCATCCGTTTCGGTGGCATCCGCTTCGGCTCCGGTCGGCTCGGCCTCGGGCGCTGCCACCTCGGCTTCGGGTGCGGCGGCTTCTGCCTCGGCTCCGGCTTCTTCCGGGGCGGCGTCGGTTCCGGGGCCGGCCGTGGCATCACCGGATTCCGCTGGGGCGTCCCCGGGCACCGCCGCGGTGTCACCGGAGCCCTCCGCGGTGTCTCCGGACGCGCCTGTGCAGCCCCGGAATTCCTCCGCGGTGTCTCCGGACGCGCCTGTGCAGCCCCGGAATTCCTCCGTGACGTCCCCGGACGTGCCCGTGCAGTCCCGGGATTCCTCCGCGGCAGGCCCGGAGCTGCCCGCCGCGGCCGGGGGCCCGACCGCTACGGTTCCGTCGCCCTCGGCCCCGGTGCCTCCGCCCCCGGCCGGGCCGCGGTCGCGGGACGAGGCCCCGGGGGAGCCGCGGTCGACCGCGGCGGGCCCGGCCACGGAGCGCCCGCGCCCGGCGGAGGACGCCGACGCCGCGGAGCCCGGGACGCCAACCGCCGACGTACGGTCCGCGCCCTCGCCCGCCGGGACGGTGCCGCCCTCCGCCGACGGACCGGCGCCGACGGGCGACGCACCCCGCCCGGCCCCGCTGCCCACCATTGGGCTGCTCCCGCCCGGGCTGCTGCCACCGGAGGAGCTGCCGGCCGGCCGGTCCGCCGCCGATGCGCCGCCGTGGCCGTTCCGCTCCGGGACGCTGCCGCCCGGGTTGCTGCCCCCGGAAGAACTGCCGTCCGCCCGGCCCTGCGCGGGCGTACGCACGCCGCCCGCACCGCAGCCGCTCCCCGACGAGCGGCCACCGACGGACCGGGCCGAGGCCCCGGCGGAACCGTCACCCGGCGAACCGTCCCCCATCGCTCCGGCCCGCCCGGAGACGACGCCCCCGGAGCCCGCGCCGCAAGCCGAGGCACCCCCGGAGCCCGCGCCGCAAGCCGAGGCGCAGCCGGACACCGGGGACGTATCGGGGAGGCGAGCCGCGGCGGAGCCCGAGGTCGGACCGGGGTTTCCCGAGGTCGGCCCGGAGCCCGAGGTCGGGCCGGAGCCCGAGGCCCACCCGGAGTCTCCCGAGGCCGGACCGGGGGAGCCCGAGCCGGTCACTGCGTCCGCGATGAATACGGAGACCAGGCCGTGCGGTGAAGCGCCGGCACCGGACGGGGAAACCGCGCCGCCCGGTGAGGTGTCGGCCCCGGCCGCAGATCCCGCACCACCCGTCGGCGCGGCGCCGACCCCGGCCGCGGATGCCGCGCCCTCCGACGAGGCGCCGAAACCCGACACGGACACGCCGCCAACTCCCGATGAGCCAACGGCCACCGAGCCCCCGGACGCCCCGCCCGTACGGCACACCGAACCCGTGCTCCCCGAATCGCTCGAAGCCGCCTCGGAGCCCCGGGCCGAGGCGGACGGGGAGAGCACCGCTGAGCCCCGGCCTGAGCCGGTCACCGAACCCGTATTCCCCGAACCGCTCGAAGCCGCCCTGGAGCCCCGGGCCGAGGCGGACGGGGAGAGCACCGCTGAGCCCCGGCCTGAGCCGGTCACCGAACCCGTGCTCCCCGAACCGCTCGAAGCCGCTCCGGCCCTTCGCCCCGAGCCGGACGGGGACAGCACCTCTGCCTCCCACCCCGGGCCGGTCACCGAACCCGGCCTCCCCGAACCACCCGAAGCCACCCCGGCCCCCCACCTCGAGCCGGACGAGAAGCTCACCCCCGCCCCCCAGCCCGCCCCGGTCACCGCTCCCGCTCCCACCACAGCTCCCGCTCCCGCTCCCGCCCCCGGTTTCATCGGGCACCGGCCGCCCACCTACGCGGCCGAGCCCGTCGCGTTGCCCGTTGCCGATCCCGCGGCGCTGGGGGAGTTGGTGCCGGACACCGTGCTGGACGGGGCGCAGTACGGCTCGCTCACGTTGCGTGCGGTGTCGCAGCGCGGGGACTCGGCGCGTTACCGGGGGGCGCCCCGCCGCGACGCCCTGCTGCTGGCGCGGTTCGGGAGCGGTGCGCAGACGCTGATCCTGGCGGCCGTGGCGTCCGGGCCCGCCGCCGGGGATCCGCGCGCGGCGCACGACGCCTGTGCCTGGATCGGCGGGGCGGTGGCGCGTAGTTGCACCCGATTGGCGGAGGACCTGCGCACCGACCACCGCAGCGCCCTGCGGTCGGGGCTCCAGCGGCTCGCCGGCCGCGGCTACGGCAAGCTGCGCGGCCGCACCGCGGGCCCCGGCGAGGCGTCGGAGTCGCCGGCCGCGGTGCGCTGCCTGCTGCTGCCCGCCGACCCGGCGTGCCGTACCCGGGTCTTCTTCGGCGTCGGCGAGGGCGGCTTCCTGCGGTTGCGCGACGGCGTCTGGGAAGACCTCGAACCGTCCGCCGCCGGCCCGGTGACGGACGCGCCCGGGGCGGATCCGGACGGCGCCGGGCAGCCCGCGCCGTTCCTCTTCGGGACCGTCACCGGGCGGCGCGGTGACGCCCTGCTGCTGTGCAGCGCCGGGCTCGCCGAACCGCTCGCCGACGAACCCGGGCTCGCCGACCGCCTCGCCACCGATTTCTCCGGCCCGCCGCCCGGCCTGACCTCCTTCCTCACCTCCGCCCAGGTCCGGGTCAAGGGCCATGCCCGCGACCGCACGGCCGTCGGGGTCTGGGACACGTAGCGCACCCACGGGCACGGCCCGCCCGTACGGCACACCGCGGACCGCCCCGCCGCACCCGGCACCGACCGCCCCGCCGCCCCGCCCCCTGCCGTCCGCCCGGGTGGCAGCGGAGGCGGACCCCGGCGCCTCATGGGTTCATGGGAGGGAACGGCTCACCGACGGCGGCGAAGGAGCGAGCGGGACATGGCGAAGCAGACCGTGGCCGAGCAATTCGTGGACATCCTGGTGCGGGCCGGGGTGCAACGGCTGTACGGCGTCGTCGGCGACAGCCTCAACCCGATCGTCGACGCGATCCGCCGCTCGCGGGCGATCGACTGGATCCAGGTCCGGCACGAGGAGAGCGCCGCGTTCGCCGCGGGCGCCGAGGCGCAGGTCACCGGCAAGCTCACCGCCTGCGCCGGATCCTGCGGCCCCGGCAACCTCCACCTCATCAACGGACTCTTCGACGCCCACCGCTCGATGGCCCCGGTGCTCGCGCTCGCCTCGCACATCCCCTCCAGCGAGATCGGCACCGGCTACTTCCAGGAGACCCACCCCGACCGGCTGTTCGCCGAGTGCAGCCACTACAGCGAGATGATCTCCAGCCGGCACCAGATGCCGCGGGTCCTGCAGACCGCCATCCAGCACGCCGTCGGCCGCAGCGGAGTGTCCGTCGTCTCGCTGCCCGGCGACATCGCCTCCCAGACGGCGCCCGACCGTGCCATCGAACACGCCCTGGTCACCGCCCGCCCGTCGGTCCGCCCCGGCGACGCCGAGATCGACCGGCTCGCCGAACTCGTCGACGCGGCGGGCAAGATCACCCTGTTCTGCGGCAGCGGCACCGCGGGCGCCCACGCCGAGGTGATGGAGTTCGCCGAACGCGTCAAGGCGCCCGTCGGCCACGCCCTGCGCGGCAAGGAGTGGATCCAGTACGACAACCCGTACGACGTCGGCATGAGCGGACTGCTCGGCTACGGCGCCGCGTACGAGGCGACCCACGAGTGCGATCTGCTGATCCTGCTCGGCACCGACTTCCCGTACAACGCCTTCCTCCCCGACGACGTGAAGATCGTGCAGATCGACGTCCGGCCCGAACACCTCGGCCGCCGCTCGCAGCTGGCCCTCGGCGTCTGGGGCGACGTCCGCGAGACGCTGCGCTGTCTGACACCCAAGGTGCAGATCAAATCGCAGCGCGCCTTCCTCGACCGGATGCTCAAGAAGCACGCCGACGCACTGGAGGGCGTGGTCAGCGCCTACACCCGCAAGGTCGAGAAGCACATCCCGATCCACCCGGAGTACGTCGCCTCCGTCCTCGACGACGAGGCCGACGACGACGCGGTGTTCACCGTCGACACCGGCATGTGCAACGTCTGGGCCGCCCGCTACCTCACGCCCAACGGCCGCCGCCGGGTGATCGGTTCGTTCACCCACGGCTCGATGGCGAACGCGCTGCCGCAGGCGATCGGCGCGCAGTTCATCGATCCGGGGCGGCAGGTCGTCTCCATGTCCGGCGACGGCGGCTTCGCGATGCTGATGGGCGACTTCCTGACGCTCGTCCAGTACGACCTGCCGGTCAAGGTGGTGCTGTTCAACAACTCCTCGCTCGGCATGGTCGAACTGGAGATGCTGGTCGCGGGCCTGCCGTCGTACGGCACCACCAATCGCAACCCGGACTTCGCCGCTCTCGCCCGGGCGGCGGGCGCGCACGGGATCCGGGTCGAGAAGCCCAAGCAGCTGCGCGGCGCGCTGCGCGAGGCCTTCGCGCACAAGGGGCCCGCGCTGGTCGATGTCGTCACCGACCCCAACGCGCTGTCCATCCCGCCGAAGGTCGGCGCCGAGATGGTGTCCGGCTTCGCGCTCTCCGCCGGGAAGATCGTGCTGGACGGCGGCGTCGGCCGGATGCTTCAGATGGCGCGGTCCAACCTGCGCAACATTCCCCGTATGTGACGCCGTGCCGTGCAAGAGATGAACGCCGAATGTCCGGATCGCGCCGTTCCGTCTGTGGCCCGGAGCCCGGTGGGGTGGACCTGTGAAAGTCGAAGCATGTCGCCTTTCCCCGTGGGCATGCATCTCCGTGAGGCTGTTCGAGAGAGCCGGTGGGACGTCTGGGGGGCGGGGGAGAGGATGCGTCAGCCTGTGCGGCGCGAGGACGGCGAGCGACACGGTGCGGTGGCCGAGGGGGGCCGGGGCACCGCGGTGGTCGCCCGCGGACCAGGAGTGCTGGAGCGAAGAATTCGCCCCGCCGATCTGGGGGCGGTCGCGGAAGTGCGGCGCGCGTTACGGGAGTTGCTGCGCCGCTGGGACGGTCCGGAGCCCGCCGGGCTCGGCGACACCGCGGCGCTGCTCGTCAGCGAACTGGTCACCAACGCCCTGGTGCACACCACCGGCGGCGCCCTGCTCACCGCCACGGTCACCGACCGGCTACGGGTCGAGGTGCGGGACTGCGCCTCCGCCCGCCCCGAGCCCCGCCCGCCGACAGGCGACGGCACCTCCGGCCGGGGCCTGATCCTCGTCCGCTCCCTGGCGGACGCCTGGGGCGTACGGCCGCACGCCCTCGGCAAGACCGTCTGGTTCGAACTGGGCGGCGGACCGGCCTAGGGGGCCTGTCGTCAGACTCCCGTCTGCATCCACGAAGACCGACAAGGCGTCCACAGGGCACGGGCGCGGTCCGCCGCTTCCGTCAGCCGAACTGCCGCTCGATCTCGGCGAGTTTCTCCTCCAGGGAGTCCAGCCGCGGCAGCGTCTGGGTGTCGTCCTCCGCCGTCAGATCGACGGGCTGCGTGCGCGCCCCGGCGGACCGGGCGGCAGCGGCCTCGGCGCCGCTGACCGCCTTCAGCGCCGGCCGGGCCTGCGACGGCGGTTCGCCCGCGGCCGCCTGCGGCGTCTCACCGGCGGACACCGGCTGCGGCGCGCCGGCCGGGGCGGCGTCCGGCTCCGGCGGCGCACCGGCCGGGTTCCCGGACGGCTCCACGGGCAGCTGCCGCGCCGCCCGGCGCAGGCCCCAGCCGCGGTGCTGCCGGTTGAGCGCCCGGATCCGGGCCCGGTCGATCCGCCCCTGGTCGCGGCGGCGCAGCCGGCGCTGCGTCTTCTCCCGGCGCTCCTCCCGGACCTCCTCCACCGCCTCGTCCAGCGACCGCACGCCCTCCAGCAGCATCAGCGACCAGGCGGCGAACGTCTCCCGCGGCGCCCGCAGCCAGCGCACCACCCGGATCTGCGGCAGCGGCCGCGGCACCAGGCCCTGCTCCCGCAGCGCCGCGCGCCGGGTCTGCTTCAGCGCCCGGTCGAAGAGGACGGCCGCCGACAGCGACATCCCGGCGAAGAACTGCGGCGCGCCCGCGTGGTCCAGGCCCCGCGGCGCGTGCACCCAGTTGAACCACGCGGCGGCCCCGGCGAACGTCCACACCAGCAGCCGCGAGCCGAGCGCCGCGTCACCGTGGCTGGCCTCGCGCACCGCGAGCACGGAGCAGAACATCGCCGCGCCGTCGAGGCCGAACGGGACGAGGTACTCCCAGCCGCCGGAGAGGTTGAGGTTCTGCTTGCCGAAGCCGACCAGGCCGTGGAACGACAGCGCCGCGGCCACCGCCGCGCAGCAGAACAGCAGCAGGTAGGAGGCCATGGCGTACACGGTCTCCTTGCGGCGGCGGCGCTCCTCGCTGCGCTCCCAGGAGTCCTCACCGGCCGACGACCGGTTCGCCGCCCGCCGGCTGAACAGCAGCACACCCCCGGCGGTCAGTACCCCGGCGAGCAGCAGCACCCCCGGAACCAGCCAGTCCAGTGCCGTGTCGGTCATTCTCATTCGGGGATCCTTCGGGTAGGGGTACGCGTTTTCGCGCGCCACCTTGACGGAAGTCACCGCCCGCGCCCCGGGATTCGGGACAAGTGAACGCCAAGGTGTGCAAGGTGAGCTGCGCTTGTCGGCGTGTCCGTCGAATACGTGTGGCAGCGCGCCGGGCTGTGTTCGATATCCGGCGGGCAGGTGTGCCACCGGGCAGGCGTTCACCGCAGCCAGAGGAGTTCCGGGCGGTACGGCGTGCAGGGGGCCAGGCGCAGGGCGGGTGCGGGCCGGGCCATGTCGTCCTGGTGGAGGCAGCGGTCGCCGGAGCCGATCCGGCCCCGGCCGTCGGTCCACCACGTCTGGCCCCGTGGCCCGTCGCACGGGGCGAGGGCCGGTGCGGCGGCGGCCGTCAGACACAGGCGCCCGGCCGCCGGCCGCAGCCGTCCGCCGGGGCCGAACGTCCACGACTGGCCCGGCGAGCCGTCGCACGGCCGGGTCCGGGCGGCCGGGGCGGCGCCCGCGTCCAGACAGCGTTCCACGGCGCCGCGCCGGTCCGTGCCGCCGATCCCCGACATGATCTCGCCGCCCCGCGGAGCCCGGTGCGTCCGCGGGTACTCCCGGTGCAGCCACGCCCGGTACGGGCCCGTCGGATGCGGTTCGGGGCAGCGCAGCGGGACGCAGGTGACGCCGCGCAGATACGCGTCGAAGCCCGCCGTCTTCCGCCGCGCCTGCTGCGGCGTCAGGTTGGCGGGCAGGGTGCTCAGCGGATAGCCGACGTACCCGCGGACGTCCGGGCGGCCCTGGACGGCGAAGGCGGCCCGCCGGACGTAGCGGGCCGCGACGGCGTGGTCGCTGTGGTCGGCGCGCGGGTCGGCGGGGGCGCCGAAGCGGGTGTTGTCGAAGTCCAGCGTCCGGAAGCTGTCCGTGTCCCCCTCCCGGGCCAGCGCGGCCAGCGCGTCGACGAGGGAGTCGTCGGTGTAGGCGCGGGTGCCGTCGGCCGAGCGCAGCACGCGCTGCTCGCCGCGGAAGAGCTTCAGCAGGCTCTGGCGGTGGTGCGCGGTGCTGCCCTCGCCGTACGGGAAGCCGTCCGGCAGGCCGAGGAACGTCAGCCGGACCTCGGGCCGTCCGGCGAGCGTGAACGACGGGATGCGCGCCGCCCGCACGGTGCGGTCGTCGCGCCGCCAGACGTCCGGGGCGCCGGCCAGCCGCGCGTAGGCGGCGCGGACGCCGTGCTCGCGGTCGAGGACGTAGCTGCCCCACGGCGCCGCGTGGCCCGCGTCGCCGGTGGTCAGGTAGACGGTGTGCACCGGGCACCGGGCGGTCAGCAGCTGCTGGATCTGCGGGGTGACGAAGAGCAGGTCGTCGTCCTCGTGCGCGACGCCCACCAGCGTCCGCCGGCAGGACGCGGCCCGGTCGCCGCCGCGGGCCTGCGCCGGATCACCCGTGGCGGCGGGGCCGGCGGGGGTCAGCAGGGCGGTCAGCGTCAGGGCGAGGAGCAGCAGGGCCGCGGTCACCGCGAGGGGGCCGGGGCGCGGCCGCCGCCCGGCCGTGCGGGATCCGTCAGCCATGCGCCCTCCCGGTCTGCCTGGCCGGGCGGGTGCGCGGAGTCCGGCCCGGCGTGCGACGGCCGTCGCCCGCGGGCGGGCCGCCACCTGAGCGTCCCGCCGCGGCCCGGGGCGGAAACCGGCGCGCCGCGGCGTTCACCCGGGTGGCCGCGGCCGCGCCGGTCAGGGCCGCCGGGTCCCGAGGGTGACGTGGTCGACGTGGTAGTAGTCCGCGACGCACGGCGCCGACCAGCGCGGGGTGCCGTGCGCGTCGAACGGCTCCGTCATCTCCGCGATGACCAGCGGGGTGTACGGCACCGTCCGCGCCCCGGCGGCCGCCGCGGCGCGCAGCGTCCGGTCCTGCCGCTCCCACGCCTGCGCCCGCGCCCGCATCGCGGTGTCGAGGTGCGCCAGTGCGACCAGCAGCGCGGCGCAGACCACCGCGCACACCGCGGCGGCGGCCATCAGCGGCGGCCCGGTCCGCCGCACCCGCCGCCGTACCGCGCGGCCCAGCTGCACGCCCGCGCCGAGGAGCAGCGCCAGATAGAGCAGGACGAAGTCGTTCCAGATGCGGGTGGACGAGGTCACATGGACGCCGAAGACCGGATACGCCAGCAGCGTGCACAGATAGCCGGAGAGCAGGAAGACCGCGATGCCGGCGGCGGCGAGCGGCACGGCGCCGCACGGCGGGCGGGGCGGTGCGCCGCCGGTGCGCCGGGTGAGCAGGGCGAGCAGCACGCCGGCGGCGACGGCGGCGAGGTAGTGCCAGTTCGTCAGCAGCATCCCGAGGATGCGGGCGAAGCCCTCCAGGGCGCCGAGCAGCGAGTCCGGGGCGAACAGCTGCGAGGTGGCCGCGGAGTGCCGCTCGCGGCGGATCCGCAGCCCCGGGGAGGTGGCGAGCAGCACCCCGCCGAGCAGACAGCCCGCCAGGCCCGCCGCGCACCAGCGCCGCAGGAACGGCCGCATCCGCTCCCCGGCGATCCGCCCGGTGAGCAGCCAGGCGGCGGCCAACGCCAGCACGGCGACGGCGGTGGTCTCCTCCGACAGCGTCGCCATGAGGACACCCGCGACGGCCACGGTGCCCAGGGCCAGCCGCCGCCCGGCGCGCGTCCGGGCCCGCCGCAGCGGCAGCGCCGCCGCGCAGGCGAGCACCGGCGGCAGGGTGTGCGACACGGACGCGGCGGGCCAGAAGAACGTCTTGTACGTGTTCCGGGAGGCGAAGAGGAAGAGCGCGGCGAGGACGGCGGCGACGAGCGGCGCGGTCCCGGCGGGCGCCGTGAGCCGGGCCCGGCGCAGCGCCGCCGCCACCACCGCCCACAGGATCCCCACCACGAGCACGCCGCTGAGCAGCGGAAACCACTGGTGGCCGGCGACGTCGAACCTGGCGTACGCGCCGACCAGCAGGGCGTTGACGACCCGCCCGTTGTCCTTGGTGTAGAAGGTGTCGACCAGCGCGAGGACGCCGCCGTCGCGCACCGTCGGCAGGAAGCACCACTCGTCGCCGCTCGGCCGCACCCACCGGCCCGCCCACGACGCGGCGGCGAGGAGCGTCAGCGGCGCCAGGGCGAGCGGCGCCACCCAGCGGCCGCCGGGCCGGGCGGCGGGCTCCGGCGCGGCGGTCCGCGCCGCCGGTCGCGGCGCCGGTTCGCGGGGGACGGTGGTGCCGGTGGCGCGGTCGGCCATGGCGGTACTGCCTTTCGACGTCGCCGCCCGCGCGGGCGGCCGGTCCGTGAGGTGGTCAGCCCGCTTCGGTCCGGTCGGCCGGGCGCCCGAGCGGCGCGGCCGTCCGGCGCGGGGGAGCGGATACCGCGCCGCCCGAGGTGATGGCCCACCGGGCGAGCAGGAAGGTGACGGGGGTGACGAGGACCCCGGCGGCGAGCGCGGCGAGGTTCCGGTCCGCGCCGAAGCGGCTGACCGCGACGTAGAGCAGCGCACCGGAGGCCACCAGGTTGAAGACGCTCGACAGCGGATAGCGCACCAGGCCACGCCAGGTGGGCCGGGTCCGGCAGGTGAAACGCGCGTTGAGCAGGAACGATCCGACGGTGCTGACCGCGTAACCCAGAACGTGCGCGGCGAGATAGGGGATGGCGCGGTTGAGCGCGGCGTAGACGGCGAGGTAGACGCCGGTGTTGGCGAAGCCGATGAGGACGAACACGGCGAACTGCCCGGGGAGCCGCGGCAGCCGCAGGGCCGGGCGCGGCGCGGGCCGCGGCCCGCGCACCGCCGCCCTCGCCGGGACGGTCACGGGCACCGGATCGGCCGCCGGAGCGGCGTCGGTCTCCCGGACGACATACGGCGGCCGGCGTTTCGCCTCGTGGTAAATGCGGCCCACGTATTCGCCGATGACGCCGAGCGTGACGAGCTGGATTCCGCTCAGCGCCACGACGGCGGTCAGCAGCGTCGCATAGCCCGGTACGTTCGCGCCGTTCAGCGCGACATTGGCGACGACCCACAGGGCGTAGGCGAGCGCGGAGAGGAAGACCCAGAGTCCGCCGTGGATGGCGAGGCGCAGCGGGCGGTTGTTGAAGGAGAGGAGGCCGTCGATGCCGTAATTCAGCAGCCTTCTGCTGCCCCATTTCGAGCAGCCGGCGGCGCGTTCGGCATTGCGGTACCGGAAGGTGACCGTCTCGAATCCGATCCAGGAGAAGATGCCTTTCGAGAAGCGGTTGCTCTCCGGTAGCGACAGCACGCTGTCCACCGCGCGCCGCGACAGCAGCCGGAAATCCCCGGCGCCGTCCACCAGTTCCACGTCCATGAAGCGGCGCACCAGCGCGTAGTAGGTGCGGCTGAGCGCGGTGCGCACCAGCGCGTCACCGGCGCGGTCCCGCCGCGGCACGACCTGGTCGTAGCCGTGCCGCTGGAGCGCGACCATCCGCGGGATCAGCTCCGGCGGGTGCTGGAGGTCGGCGTCCATCAAGACCACCGCCCGGCCGCGCGACATGCGCAGACCTGCGAGCATGGCGGCTTCCTTGCCGAAGTTGCGGCTGAAGAAGGTGTAGCGCACGCGCGGGTCGGCCGCGGCGAGGGCGCGCAGCAGCGCTCCGGTGCGGTCGGCGCTCCCGTCGTCCACGTAGCAGATCTCGAAGGATTCCCCGGTGCGGTCGAGGGTGGCGACGAGCGCCGTGTGGAACTTCTCGATGACGTCTGCCTCGTTGAAGCACGGCACCACTACCGAAATATGAAGGGTGGCCACCTTGCTCTCCTCGCATCGGAACGGATGATGTCCGTACCGGATCGGCCGAAGTGCCGCGGCGGAACGGGCGGGTGCCGGAGCCCGGTACGCCGTTCCGGAATGCGGGCGGTATTCCCGGCGTTCCTCCGAACGGCGCGGGCGGCCCGGCTCCCCTTCACACCCCACGGCCGCATCTCATCACAGAACGCGCCCCACGCATTCGCCACACGCCACCGGACCCGGGACCGACCCGATCGGCCCAATCCCGGCCCTTTCCCGGCGAGGTCGGAAAGGGCGGGATGGATTTATTACGGTGGCAAAAGAGCCGAGCGGGCAAGGGGAGTTGGCGCCGCCGCGGTGGAATTATGGGATTTTCCCCGGCGGGACGGAACCGCGTCCCATCAACCACGACAGGATCAGCCGGAGTTCGGCGGTGGTGGCCTCGCGATCCGCGGCGCCGGCGGTGAGATGGGCGGCGTCGATCAGGTTGCGGATCCAGCGGGCGGCGGACGGCGCGGGCAGCGGCAGTGCGCGCCCGGGGGCCTTGGCCAGGCGCTCCAGCAGGGTCGTCAACGCCTCCTGGAGCTGCGCGTCGAGGGCGGTGAGCAGCCGGGCGAACTCCGGGTCGCGGTTGGCCTGGAGGAGGGCGGCGGAGGCGAGACCGGGGGCCAGCGGGTCGGCGAGTTCGGCGATCAGATGGCCGGTGAGCAGGTCGAGCCCGGCCTCCGGGTCGGGGGCGGCCAGCGCCTCGGCGCAGCGCCGGGCCATCCGCGGCAGATCGTCGGCGAAGACCGCGTGGAACAACTCCCGTTTGGTGGCGAAGTAGTGGAAGAGGGTGCCGGAGCCGATACCGGCCCGGCGGCAGATCGCGGCGGTGCCGGTGCCGTCGACGCCGTGGGCGGCGAACTCGGCGGCCGCCGCCTCGACGATCGCGGCGCGGCGGCGGGCATGGACTTCGGGGTTCACGGTACGCACCCCTGAATAATAGAGTGGCTGCTCTGTTAATGTGCCCGGGTGTCCTCAGAGCCTGCTGTCCTCGCCCAGTCCGCCCGGCGGCCGTTATGGCGCCGCGCCGCCCCTGTCACCGGTCTGCTCCTGCTGTCGCCGTTCTGCGCCGAGTACCTGATCGGCTATCAGGGCGTGCTCACCAGCCCCGTGGACCTGCTGGTCGCCGTGGTGTTCGTGCTGCCGATCTACGGCGCGCCCGCGGTGCTCATCCGCGACCTCACCCGGCGCACCGGGCGCGGCTGGCCGACGCTGCTGCTGCTCGCCACCGCGGCGGGACTGATCCAGGCGGGCTGGATCGACCAATCGCTCTTCAACCACCGGGACTTCGCCGACGGACCGCTGCCCACCCTGCTGCCCGGGCTCGACGTCGACGCAAGTCAGCTGCTGACCTTCCTCGTCGGCCATGTGGTCTGGAGCTTCGGCGCGCCCGTCGCCGTGATCGAGTCCTGCGTACCGGGCCGCGCCGGGCGCCCCTGGCTGGGATGGCGGGGGACGGCGGTGCTCACCGTGGTCTACCTGGCCGGTGCGGTCTTCTTCACCTATCAGCTGGTCGTCCTGCCGGACTTCCACGCGCGGCCCGGGCAGCTGATCGCCGTCGGGGCGGCGGTGGCCGCGGCGGCCGGCGCCGCCTTCGCGCTGCCGCGGCGGGCGCCGCGGGCGGGCGGATCCGTCCCGCCGCCGTGGTGTGCGGGCCTCGCCGCGCTGGTGCTGCTCGCCGCGTTCGTCACCCTCAACGACCAGTGGGCCTGGCGCGGTGTGGCCGTCGCGGCGGTCGCGCTGACGCTGCTCGGGGTGCTCCTCGCGCACTGGTCGCGGCGTCCGGGCTGGGGGCAGCGCCACCGGCTGGCCGTGGCCGCCGCCGCGCTGCTGCTCTACGGCGTCCTCGCCTTCGCCGTGAACCCGGCGCACGCGCCGCAGCCCGTGCTGTACGCCTCACGGGGCACGATCCTGGCGGGCGTGGTGGTGCTGCTGTCCGGCGCGGCGCGTCGCACCGTGCGGGCCCGGACGGACGTCTGACGCGGAGTCAGGCGGTGGCGGTCAGCCGGGCGACGCGGTCGGCGTCGCAGGTGCGGGGGCAGGTGACGCAGGTGTCCTCGGGCCGCAGCGTGTAGAACATGCAGCAGCTGGCGCGGTCCCGGGTCGGCAGCGCCTCGCCGTTCGGCCCGGTCAGCTCGCGGAAAGCGGCGGAGCCGACGTACGGGGCGGTGGCGCCGGGCAGCAGCCGCTCCAGCTCGGCGACGGCGCGCCGCTCCTCGCCCAGCAGATGTCCGAGGTACCACAGCCCCTCGACGATCTCGTCAGACGCCATGCCCCACAGGGCGCGCGGGCCGCGCCGCATCCGGCCGCGGAAGCCGTCCAGTACCGGCCCCAGGTGCTCGGCGACCGCCTCGCGCACCGCACCGCGCAGCGCCTCCTCGTCGGGGACCACCCGCGCCCCGGGCAGCTCCGCCGCCGGGTCCCCGGGAAGACACGCGAACGAGCGAACGCGTACGGCCATCCGGCCCCGGTCGCGGTGGAAGGCGACGCCGTCGACGGGCAGCGACGGCACCCGGCGGTGCAGGAACCAGGGCACGGTGATCAGCAGGCAGGCCGGCCAGGCGTAGCGGTGCAGGGCGAAGGAGGCCACCACATCGGGCCGGGCCCGGGTGCCGTAGTCCCGCTGGACCTGCGCATCGTCCCAGGCCAGGAAGGTTTCCAGGGCCTCGCCGCCGGCCGCCAGGGCCGCGGCGCCCACCCAGCCGCCGCCCTCCGGCAGGGCCGCGTCCGCCTCGGTCACCCGCAGCGCGGGGAAGACCTCGGCCAGCCGCGCATAGGCGCCGGAGAGCGGGGAGGTGCGGGCGGACGTGGCGAGGGCAGGGGGCATGCGGAGACCACCGAATCGCGATCGTTAGCAGGTAAGGCTTACCTTAACGGAAGCGTACCCGTGGGGTGCGAGCTGGGAACCTTCGCCCTCGGCGCCTAAAGTTCGGGGGATGTCAGGAGGCGCCCCCATGGAACAGGCCACAGCGGACCACGGCCCGGCGGCCCGTCCCCGGGTGCCCGCCCAGGCCGGTCCCGCGGCGGACCGGAGCGGATCCGCCGCGGACCGGACGGGTCGTGCCGCGGACGGGGAGGAGCGCGCCGCCCCCGGCGCGGTCGCCGCCGGACTCCGGCCCGGGTCCGGACCCCGGCCCGAGTCCGTGCCGCCCCTCGTCCGGCCGCGGCGGCACTCCGTCCGCGCGCAGATCCTCGCGGCGCTGCGGCAGTCGCTGCTCGCCGGGGAGCTGACGCCCGGGGAGGTCTACTCCGCGCCCGCGCTCGCCGGGCGGTACGGCGTCTCGGCTACCCCGGTCCGGGAGGCGATGCAGCAGCTCGCGGGCGAGGGCGCCGTCGAGGTGGTGCCCAACAGGGGCTTCCGGGTCGCCGAGCACAGCGTCCGCGACCTCGCCGAGGTGGCGGAGGTCCGGGCGATGCTGGAGATCCCGGCGGTGGTCCGGCTGGCGGGCGCGGTGGAGTGCCCGGAGCGCTGGGAGGGGTTGCGGGAGCTGGCCGCCGACGGGGTCGCGGCCGCGGCGCGCGGCGACCGTGCCGGGTACGCCGAGGCGGACCGCGCCTTCCACCACGCGCTGATGTCCCTCACCGGCAACCGCCGGCTGGCGGCGGTCGTCGACGATCTGCTGCGCCGGGCCCGCCGCCCGGCCGGCGGCCCCCGCCCGCGCCCGGCGGAGCTCCAGGCCGACGCCGCCCAGCATCTGGCGCTGGTGGACGCGCTGGCCGCCGGGGAGCCGGAGCGCGCCGAACGGCTCGCCCGGGACCATCTCTCGCTCGCCCGCCACCGGTTCTGAGGCGCCCGGCCGACCGCCGGCCGGGCGCCGTGCGGTCAGTCCGTCACCAGCTTCTCCAGCGGCAGGTCGGCGACATCGGCGGCCGGACGGGAGAGATAGAGATCGGCGTGGTAGAAGCCGTCGTCCTCCTTGCCCGCGGTCGGCAACGCGTGCCCCGCCAGCGCCGTGAAGGCCGCCTGCCGCTCGCCGTCGTCCGCGAACCGGCGCTGGCGAAACGTTCGGGCGGGCAGCTTCTCCGTCACCAGTCCGGCGTCCGCCAGCAGATCGGACACCGGGCGGTACGAGACGGTCCGCAGTACGAAGGCGGCGACCCACGGCGGCGCGGTCACCGAGTCCAGGAGGTGCCCGAACGTGCGGGCCGTGATGTAGCCGACGCCTCCGGTGACGGTGATCAGATCGGTGCCGGCCAGCGCGGCGCGCAGCGCGGGGGTGGGCTCCGCGGTCTCCAGGTTCTCCGCGAAGCCCGCGTCCAGCAGTCCCGCCTCCCGTCCGTAGCGGACCGCCCGGTCCGCCGCGTCGATCCCGGTGATGTGGACCGCGTCGGCCCGGCGCCGGGCGGCGAAGTACGCCCGGTCGGCCGCCGTCCGCTCACCGCCGTCCGCGCCGGGGCCGGTGTAGCGGTCGTAGAGGTCGGTGAGGGCGAGCCGGTGGTTGAGGAGCGCGGCGTTGATGCCGTACGAGCAGCACAGGTCGACGACGCGCAACGGCGGGCGGTCCGTGCGGTGGCGGTGCAGGGCGTCGACGGCGGCGCGGAACACCGCCTGGCCGTGGTGCGGGATCTGGTAGTCGAGCGGCTGGAGCGTCGTGAAGTAGCGGCGTGGATCCGGGCAGTTGTAGATCGCCTCGAAATCAGCCTTGCCCCAGTCGGACGAGGTGGGGGAGCGGTGCGCTTCAGTTGCCACGGATGCCTCCTGAAAGCTCTGCCGAAGGGCGGGGACCGGACCAGCATCCAGCCCGGACCCCGGGCCGACACCGTCACTTGCGGCCATTTTCGGCGCTCCGACCCGGCGTCGGACCGCCCGTAACGGCCGTGGGATGCGGCCGAGATGCCCTGGCTGCGCCGGTACGACGGCCCGCCGCGGCGGCCGTTCCGGCCCCGCCGCCGTAGGTTTTCGGCCGATGACGGCGCGGACGGGCATGGCCGACCCCAAGGGGTTGACGGGGGTGTCCGCGGTGCTTCAAGGGGCGGTGGCGTCAGGGGGCTTGGGGGAGCCGCGCCGTGCGGGACGGACCCGGAGCGGAGCAGGGCGTCCGCCCCGGCGGCACGGTCACCCCGCCGTCACCCCGCCGTCATCCCGCCGTCATCCGGGCTCCTCGCCCGCCCGGTCCGCGCCGCCGTCCTCGTCCAGGAGCGTGCGGGGGAAGCGTCCGGTGAGCCAGGTGGGGAGGCCGCCCATCAGGCGGAAGAGGCGGGCCGCCTCGATGAGCAGGCGGTCGGCGTCCGCCTCCGGCGCCGCGTCCGCCAGGGCGACCAGCGCGGGCGCCGTGCCGACCAGGAAGCCCAACTCCTCCCGGATCCGCAGCGATTCGGCGAACCCGTGCCGCGCCTCGGCCACCTCGCCGTCCCGCAGGGCGAGCCCGGCGAGATGGCGCCAGGTCGCGGAGAGCAGCAGGGCGTCGCCGGCGGCGGTGGCGCCGGCGTGGGCCCGGCGGTAGGCGGCGCGCGCGGACTGCGGGCTGTCCGCGACGTGTTCGGACATCAGCCCGCGCCGGAAGTCCAGCAGCGGCCGTCCGGGCGCGTCGGGCGCGAGGAGCGCCGCGGCCCGGCCGAGCGCGGACCGGGCCTCGTCGGCACGGTCGCGGACGCCCAGCACCGTGGCGGTGTAGGCGAGATGCCCGCGTTCGCAGGCCGCCCCGCCGCGCTCCGCGTCGTCGGCGGCGAGCGCCTCGGCGGTGCGCAGCGCGTCCTCCGCCGCCGCCCAGCCCGCGGCGGTGTACATGCACCGCTCCACCAGGAGGGCGGCGCGGTGCAGCGCGAGCGGTGCGCTGCGGGCGGCGTGCGGCTCCAGCAGCGCCGCCGCGTCGTCCCAGCAGCCGCGCGAGCGCAGCCGCCACACGGCGCGGTCGAGCGGGTCGTCGCCGGGCGTGCGGGCCGCGTCGGGTGGGGGCGGGGCCGGGGGCCGGCGGGCCGCTGCCGAAGTCGTGGATCGCGGGGATGCGGGGGACGCCGCGGCGTCCGGTGATCCCTCGGGTTTCGCGGATTTCGGCATAGCGGTATCCGCCACCTTGCCCTCCCGAGCGCGCCATTGAGCTGGAAATGGAAGCCGTGGCCGAAGCCGTGGGCGCATCTCAGCACGGATTCCGTGGCGCGGCCAAGGGCTCGGGTGAAAGTTTTCACAAACGCCCGGAACCGCTCCGGTCCCGGGAAACGGCCGGTGATCACCGGGCCGCCGGGCCGGGCGCACGCCCGGCGCACCCGGCGCACACCGCCCCGCCGCCGCCCGGTCGCGGCACCCCGGACGGGCCCGGGAGCGGGGCGGATACGGCAGGCCCGGACGCGGCGTCCGGCGCCCTCGCGCGACCCGGAACCGTACGGCCACACCGGTTCCCTCGCACCGCCCGCCCCGGTGTGCGCCCCGCCTCCTCGCCGCGACGGATTCCGCGGCGGCGGGCCTCAGCTCATCCGCAGCGCGAGGAAGAAGTCGAGCTTGTCCTCCAGTCGGGAGAGGTCACGGCCCGTCAGCTGCTCGATGCGGCCCACGCGGTAGCGCAGGGTGTTGACGTGCAGATGCAGCCGCCCGGCGCAGCGGGTCCACGACCCGTCGCAGTCCAAGAACGCCTCCAGGGTGGGGATCAGCTCGGCGCGGTGGCGGCGGTCGTAGTCGCGCAGCGGGTCCAGCAGCCGTGCGGTGAACGCCCGCCGTACGTCGTCGGGGACGAACGGCAGCAGCAGGACGTGCGAGGCCAGCTCCTCGTGGCCGGCGGCGGCGACCCGGCCGGGGCGGGCGGCGGCCACCCGGCGGGCGTGCCGGGCCTCCTCCAGCGCGCCGCGCAGCCCGTCGGCGGAGTGCACGGGCGCGCTGACGCCGATGGTCAGCCGGCCGTCGTCGGCCAGCCCGCGGCCGAGCGGCTCCTCGACGGCGGCCAGCAGCGCGGTGGCGTGCAGCCCCTCGCCCGCGCCGTCGGCGGTGGCGGGCAGCGGCACCAGCGCCACCGCCTCGTCGCCGAGGTGCGCCACCGCGATCCGGTCGGACGGCTCCGGCCCGGACGTGCCGGGGGCCGCAAGCACCTCTTCCAGGAGGGCCTGCGCCACCGGGCCGCCCGGCCCCTCGTCGCCGTCCCACTCGACGCGGGCCACCACGATCTGCCAGTGCGGCGCGCCGCTCGGACCGGGCAGCAGCACCGGGGCGGCCAGCCGCAGCCGGGCCGCGATCTCGGTGGACGCGGCGCCCGCCTGGACCAGCTCCAGCACCTCCTGGGCGAGCCTGCGCCGCACCGTGCGCGCGGTGTCCCGCCGCTCGCGTTCGACGGCGATCAGCTGGGTGACGCCCCGGAGCAGGTCGAGCCGCTCGGCGGGCCAGTCACCGATGTCCGCCTCGACGGCCAGCAGCCACTCCGACAGCAGCTCCTCGCGCCCCTCGCGGCCCTCCTGCCGTACGGGGAAGAGCGCGTACGCGGTGTCGTCGAGGGTGACGCGGTTCGGGCCGGGGCGGCCCTCGCGGGCGGCGGCCAGATGTGCCCCGGCCAGCTCCGCGCCCCGGCCCTCGGGCAGCTCGGGGCCCTGGTCGGTCAGGGTCGAGCCGGCGATCCGGCGGCCGGTGGGGGAGAGCACCCAGGCGCGCAGGTCGAGGTCGGAGCCGAGGAGGTCCAGGACGACGTCCGGGCCGCCGCCCGCCGGGCCGGACGTCATCAGGCGGCGGTGGCGGTCGACGACGGCGGCGAGGTCGCCGGCGCGTTCGGCGGAGATGTGCCGGACGACGTGCTCGGTGACGGAGGCGAACGAGACGGCCTCGGGGACGGAGAAGAGCGGCAGCCGGTGCCGGGCGCAGGCCTCGACCAGGTCCTCGGGGACGGGGCCCAGCTCCGCGGTGCCCGCGCCCACCCCGGCGACGCCCTCGGCGGCCAGGATGCGGACGAACCGCTCGGAGTCGCCCGGCTCGCGGCGCCAGGCCAGGCCGGTCAGGACCAGCTCGCCGCCGGAGAGGTAGCGGCTGGGGTCGCGCAGGTCGGTGGTCATGACGCCGCGGACCGTACGCTCCAGCTCGTCCTCGCCCCCGAGCAGGGTCAGGCCCAGGGATGCCGTGTCCAGGAGTGTGCGGAGCCGCATGACCTCGCCCGCCGATCTGTGCTGAGTGGTGGTGCCGTGAATGCCGCGGGGCGTACCGGCCCCGCTTTTCGTTCGAATCTACAAGACATGCCGTGTGGCCAGCCAACCGCTTCATGTTTTCGGTGACTGCACCCCGGGGCGCGGCCCCGCGTTGACTGGCACCGACGGCATGAACAGGACATGAACTGCTCGCCGGCGGCGCGACCGGTGGAGACCCACCGTGGGTGGCGAGCGAGAGTCTTCTGTGAGATTCCCGTACTTTGCCCTACTTCGTCCTCATCCTGGAAGAGAGCCGTGATGGACTTCCTTCGCCCCGCCACCTGGCAGGAGGCGCTCGCCGCGAAGGCCGAGCACCCCTCGGCGGTACCCCTCGCGGGCGGCACGGACGTGATGGTCGAGATCAACTTCGACCACCGCCGCCCCGCGTACCTGCTCGACCTGGGCCGCATCGGCGACCTGGAGGAGTGGGAGACCGGGGAGCGGACCGTACGCCTGGGGGCGTCGGTGCCGTACACGAAGATCATGGAGAACCTCCGCACCGAGCTGCCCGGACTGGCGCTCGCCGCACACACCGTGGCCTCCCCGCAGATCCGCAACCGCGGCGGCGTCGGCGGCAACCTCGGCACCGCCTCCCCGGCCGGCGACGCCCACCCCGCGCTGCTGGCCTCCGGCGCCGAGGTCGAGGCGGAGTCGGTGCGCGGCCGCCGGATGATCCCGATCGACGACTTCTACCGCGGCGTCAAACGCAACGCCCTGGAGCCGGACGAACTGATCCGCGCCGTCCACATCCCGAGGGCCACCGGCCCCCAGCAGTTCTCCAAGGTCGGCACCCGCAACGCCATGGTCATCGCGGTCTGCGCGTTCGGCCTGGCGCTCCACCCGGACACCCGCACCGTCCGCACCGGCATCGGCTCCGCCGCGCCCACCCCCGTCCGCGCCAGGGCCGCCGAGGAGTTCCTCACCGCGGCGCTGGACGAGGCCGGGCTGTGGGAGTCGGGCGAGCCGCTCCCGCCGTCCCTCGCCCGGGAGTTCGGGCAGCTCGCGGCCGGTGCCTGCAACCCCATCGACGATGTCCGCGGCAGCGCCGCCTACCGCCGCCACGCGGTCGGCGTCATGGCCCGCCGGACCCTCGGCTGGACCTGGGAGTCCTACCGCGGACAGGAGAGGAGCGCACAGTGCGCGTGAACATCACCGTCAACGGCCGCCCCCAGCAGGCCGACGACGTCTGGGAGGGCGAGAGCCTGCTGTACGTGCTGCGCGAGCGGCTCGGCCTGCCCGGCTCCAAGAACGCCTGTGAGCAGGGTGAATGCGGGTCCTGCACGGTCCGCCTGGACGGCACTTTGGTCTGCGCCTGCCTGGTCGCCGCCGGACAGGCCGAGGGCCGCGAGGTCGTCACCGTCGAGGGGCTGGCGGACGTCGCCGAGGAGCGCGCCGGGCGCGGATGCGCCTCCGGGACCCCCGGCGCCTGCGGCACCGACCCGGACGCGGCCCGCCGCCGGCAGGCCCGGCCCGCCCCCGGCACCGACGCCCCGCTCGCCCCCGTCCAGCAGGCGTTCATCGACGCCGGCGCCGTCCAGTGCGGCTTCTGCACCCCCGGCCTGCTGGTCGCCGCCGACGAACTGCTCGAACGCCACCCCGAGCCCTCCGACGCCGACATCCGCGAGGCGCTGTCCGGCAACCTCTGCCGCTGCACCGGCTACGAGAAGATCCTCGACGCGGTCCGCCTCGCGGCCGCCCGCGCCGCCGCCCCGACCGCAGAGACGGGGGCCTGACATGGCCGGAGTCACCCGCACCCCCACCGGCCTCACCCAGGGCTCCACCGCCCCCGCCGGCATCGGTGTCTCCACGCTCCGCCCGGACGGCACCCTCAAGGTCACCGGCGAGTTCGCGTACGCCTCCGACATGTGGCACGAGGACATGCTCTGGGGCCACACGCTGCGCTCCACCGTCGCGCACGCCGAGATCGTCTCCCTCGACACCTCCGAGGCGCTGGCGACCCCCGGCGTGTACGCGGTCCTCACCTACGACGACCTGCCCACCGAGGTCCGGCACTACGGCCTGGAGGTCCAGGACACGCCGGTCCTCGCGGACGGCAAGGTCCGCCACCACGGCGAGCCGGTCGCGCTGATCGCCGCCGACCACCCCGAGACCGCCCGCCGCGCCGCCGCCAGGATCAAGATCGAGTACGCGGAGCTGCCGGTCGTCACCGACGAGGCGTCCGCCACCGCCGAGGGCGCCCCGCTCGTCCACGAGCACCGCACCGACCGCCACGCGCCGCACGTCCCGCACCCGAACATCGTCCACCGCCAGCCGATCCGCCGCGGCGACGCGGACGCCGCGGCGCGGCGGGCCGATGTCGTCGTCACCGGCGACTACGTCTTCGGCATGCAGGACCAGGCGTTCCTCGGCCCGGAGTCGGGGCTCGCGGTGCCCGCCGAGGACGGCGGCGTCGACCTCTACGTCGCCACCCAGTGGCTCCACGCCGACCTGCGGCAGATCGCGCCCGTCCTCGGACTGCCCGAGGAGAAGGTCCGGATGACGCTCTCCGGCGTCGGCGGCGCCTTCGGCGGCCGCGAGGACCTGTCGATGCAGATCCACGGCTGTCTGCTGGCGCTCCGCACCGGCAAACCCGTCAAGATCGTCTACAACCGCTTCGAGTCCTTCTTCGGCCACGTCCACCGCCACCCCGCCAGGCTCCACTACGAACACGGCGCCACCAAGGACGGCAGGCTCACCCACGTCCGGTGCCGCATCGTCCTCGACGGCGGCGCCTACGCCTCCTCCTCCCCGGCGGTCGTCGGCAACGCCGCCTCCCTCGCCGTCGGCCCCTACGCCGTCGACGACGTGGCGATCGAGGCGCTCGCCCTCTACTCCAACAACCCGCCCTGCGGCGCGATGCGCGGCTTCGGCGCCGTCCAGGCGTGCTTCGCGTACGAGGCGCAGATGGACAAGGTCGCGGCGGAACTCGGCATGGACCCGGTGGAGTTCCGCCGGATCAACGCCATGGAGCAGGGCACGCTCATGCCGACCGGGCAGCCCGTCGACTCCCCGGCGCCCGTCGCCGAACTGCTGCGCCGCGTCAAGGCGCTGCCGCTGCCGCCGGAGCAGCAGTGGGAGACCACCGAGGGCGCCGACATCCGGGCGCTGCCGGGCGGACTGTCCAACACCACCCACGGCGAGGACGTGGTGCGCGGCGTCGGCTACGCCGTCGGCATCAAGAACGTCGGCTTCTCCGAGGGGTTCGACGACTACTCCACCGCCCGGGTGCGGCTGGAGGTGGCCGGCGGCCAGCCGGTCGTCACCGTGCACACCGCGATGGCCGAGGTCGGACAGGGCGGCGTCACCGTCCACGCCCAGATCGCCCGCACCGAACTCGGCGTCCGGCAGGTCACCATCCACCCCGCGGACACCCAGGTCGGCTCGGCCGGCTCCACCTCCGCCTCCCGGCAGACGTACATGACCGGCGGCGCGGTCAAGCACACCTGCGAGGCGGTCCGCGAGGAGGTGCTCCGGCTGGGCCGGCAGCGGTTCGGCGCGTACCACCCGGCGTGGGCGACGGCCGAACTCCTGCTGGAGGGCGGCAAGGTGGTCACCGACGGCGGTGAGGTGCTCGCGGACCTCGCGGACGTGCTGGGGGAGGAGGCCGTCGATCTGGAGCGGGAGTTCCGGCACCGGCCCACCGAACCGTTCGACCTGCGCACCGGCCAGGGCCGCGGCCACGTCCAGTACTCCTTCGCCGCGCACCGCGCCGTCGTCGAGGTGGACACCGCCCTCGGGCTGGTCAAGGTCGTCGAGCTGGCCTGCGCACAGGACGTCGGCAAGGCGCTCAACCCGCTGTCGGTGGTCGGCCAGATCCAGGGCGGCACCACCCAGGGGCTGGGCGTCGCCGTGATGGAGGAGATCCTCGTCGACCCGGTGACCGCCAAGGTCCGCAACCCCTCCTTCACCGACTACCTCATCCCCACCATCCTGGACACCCCGACGATCCCGGTCGACGTCCTCGAACTCGCCGACGACGCCGCCCCGTACGGGCTCCGCGGCATCGGCGAGGCCCCGACCCTCTCGTCCACCCCGGCCGTCCTCGCGGCCATCCGCGACGCGACGGGCCTGGAGCTGAACAGAACTCCGGTGCGGCCCGAACACCTCACCGGCACCTAGGGTCTGCCGTCACACTCCCGCCCGCCGTGCGACGACAGGAGCGTGACGACAGACCCTGGCCACCGGGCCGGGCGTGCGCCGCACCCCGGCCCGGTCGCCGTCCGCGCAGCGCCGGACGGCCCCCGTCCGCCTCGGGCCGTCCCCCGGGTCGTGCAGCCGATGTTCCGTCCCGGGGCCCGCCCAGGCGCGGGTCCCCAGAGCACCCTGGGAGCCAGGCACCATGACCCACCAGCCCACCCGGCCACCGACGACGGCGGACGACGCGGGCCGCGGCGCGCACCGGCCCGCCTCACGCGCGTGGCTCGACCGCTGCTTCCACATCACCGAGCGGGGCTCGACGCCCGCGCGGGAAATACGCGGCGGCGTCACGACGTTCATGGCGATGTGTTACATCCTGCTGCTCAACCCGCTGATCCTCGGCACGCCCGACGTCACCGGCCAGGCGCCGCCGCACGCCGCGGTGGTCACCGCGACGGCGCTGGGCGCGGCGCTGTGCACGCTGCTGATGGGGTTCATCGGCAAGGTGCCGCTGGCGCTCGCCGCCGGGCTCAACGTCTCGGCGGCGCTGACCACGCAGGTCGTCCCGCATCTGACGTGGCCGCAGGCGATGGGCATGTGCGTGCTCTACGGTGCCGTGATCATGCTGCTGGTGGTCACCGGCCTCCGCGAAATGATCATGAACGCGATCCCGCAGGCCCTCAAGCACGCCATCACCATGGGCATCGGGATGTTCGTCGCCCTCCTCGGGCTGGTCAAGGCCGGATTCGTCGGCCGCGGCGAGGGCGGCCCGCTCACCCTCGGGCTCACCGGCAAGCTCTCCGGCTGGCCGGTGCTCTTCTTCTGCCTCACCCTGCTGCTCATCTTCATGCTCCAGGCGCGCAAGGTGCCCGGCGCCATCCTCCTCGGCATCGTCACCGGCAGCGTCGTCTCCATCGCCGTCACCAAGGCCGCCCATCTGACCGACAAGGACTGGCAGGGCACCGCCCCCGCCCTGCACGGCAGCGCCGTCGCCGCCCCCGACTTCGGGCTCTTCGGGCACGTCGAGTTCGGCGGCTGGCAGTCGCTGGGCGGCCTCGGCGTCGGCATGATCGTCTTCACGCTGGTGCTCGCCGGGTTCTTCGACGCGATGGCCACCATCATCGGCGTCGGCACCGAGGCGCGCCTCGCCGACGACCAGGGGCGGATGCCGGGCCTGTCCCGGGCGCTGTTCGTGGACGGCGCCGGCGGCGCGATCGGCGGGGTGACGGGCGGCTCCGGCCAGACCGTCTTCATCGAGTCGGCGAGCGGCGTCGGCGAGGGTGCCCGGACGGGCCTGTCGGCGGTGGTCACCGGGCTCCTCTTCGCCGCCTGCCTGTTCTTCACCCCGCTCACCCAACTGGTCCCGGCGCAGGTCGCGTCGGCCGCCCTCGTCGTCATCGGCGCGATGATGATGAGCGCCGCCGCCCATGTCGACTGGAGCGACCGCGCCACGTCCGTTCCGGTCTTCCTCACCGTCGCCCTGATGCCGTTCACCTACCAGATCACCGCGGGCGTCGGCGCCGGCGTCATCTCCTACACCGCCATCCGGGCGGCACAGGGCAGACGGCGTGAGGTGGGGGGCTTCATGTGGGCGCTGACCTTGGTCTTCGTCGTCTACTTTGCCCTTCACCCGATCGAAAACCTGCTCGGCGTCGGATAACCTGCCCGCCCCCTTCCCTGAGGAGAATCGAGATGCTGGACATCGCCGACGCACTGCACCGGTGGGTCGGGCAACGACGCGACTTCGCGGTGGCCACCGTCGTGGCCACCCACGGCAGCGCACCGCGCCACCCCGGTGCCGCACTCGCCGTCGACGCCGACGGCGCGGCCATCGGCTCGGTCTCCGGCGGATGCGTGGAGGGCGCCGTCTACGAGCTGTGCCAGCAGGCACTGGAGAGCGGCGAGACGGTCCGCGAAAGCTTCGGCTTCAGCGACGAGGACGCCTTCGCCGTGGGCCTAACCTGCGGCGGCACCATAGACATCCTCGTCACCCCGGTGCGCGCCGAGGGCCCGCCGGACGGCGCGCGGACGCCGGACCCCGACGTGTTCGCCGCGGCGCTGGCCGCCGCCGCCCGCGGGGAGGCGGCGGCCCTGACCCGCGTGGTGCAGGGCCCGCCCGCGCTGCTGGGCCGCGCCCTGCTGGTACGCCCCGACGGCGCCGTCACCGGCAGCCTCGGCGGCCACCGCGACCTGGACCGCACCGCCGTCGCCGAGACCCGGGCGCTGCTGGAGGCGGGGCGGACCGCCACCGTCGAGATCGGCGCGGACGGATCGCGGTGCGGGGAGCCGGTGACGCTGCTGGTGGAGAGCGCGGTGCCGCCGCCGCGGATGCTGGTCTTCGGCGCGATCGACTTCGCCGCCGCGCTGGTGCGGGTCGGCAAGTTCCTCGGCTACCACGTCACTGTCTGCGACGCCCGGCCCGTCTTCACCACCGCCGACCGCTTCCCCGACGCCGACGAGATCGTCGTCGACTGGCCGCACCGCTACCTCGACTCCCAGGAACTGGACGCCCGCGCGGTGCTCTGCGTCCTCACCCACGACGCGAAGTTCGACGTCCCGCTGCTGGAGCGCGCGCTGCGGCTGCCGGTGGCGTACGTCGGCGCGATGGGCTCCCGCCGCACCCACCTCGACCGCCTGGAACGGCTGCGCGAGGCCGGGCTGACGGAGCTGGAGCTGCACCGGCTGCGCTCCCCGATCGGCCTCGACCTCGGCGCCCGCACCCCGGAGGAGACCGCGCTCTCCATCGCCGCCGAGATCGTCGCCAACCGCCGCGGCGGCACCGGCGCGCCCCTGACCGGCGCGCACACGCCCATCCACCGGGACCCGCCGCCGCGGATAGGGTCGGTCGCCTGACGGCGGGCCCCCTCACGCACGGGAGGCGGGCGCCGCCGCGGATCAGACGGTGGCGCCCGCCTCCCGTGCGGCGCCGTCCGCCCACTCCGTCCGCAGCACCGCCATCACCAGGACGTCGTGCCAGGCGCCGTCCCAGCGCAGCGCCTGCCGCATCCGCCCCTCCACCGTGAAACCGCAGCGCTCGTACGCGCGCCGGGCGCGGTGGTTGTAGGCGAAGACCTCCAGCTGGACGCGGTGCAGCCGCACGCGGTCGAAGGCGTGGCCGAGCAGCAGCCGGACGGCCTCGCTGCCCAGACCGCGGTCGGTGGCCCCGGCGACCAGCAGGATGCGCAGGGTGGCGTGGCCGTTGTCCGGATCGACGTCCATCAGCGCGACGTCCCCGAGGAACCGGCCGCTCTCCCGGTCCTCGACGGCGAGATCGAGCCGCCCGGCCCGCGCCGCCGCGCCGCCGCACCACCGCTCGATCTCCGCCCGGGTGAAGTCGCGGTGACTGCCCGTCAGCCGCCGGATCTCCGGGTCCAGCGTCGCGGCGTGGTAGTCGGCGGCGTGCCGCGCGGCCAGTGGCACCAGCCGGATCCGGGCGCCGGTCAGGACGGGCTTCTCGTCAAGGGCGGAGGCATCGATCATGCGGGGATGATGACGGCCGGGACGGGGGTGCGGCAACGGTGTTTTCGCCGGTGCGCGGGCCGGACGGGACGGGGTCGGCACGCCGGACAGGACGGGGGACGGCACGCCGGGCGGGCCCGGCGGCGCCGGCGGACGGACCCGGCCGGTCGCCGCGCCCGCTGCCCGCCGCGCCTGCCGGTCGCCACACCCGCTCCCCGCCGTACCCGCCCGCTACGGCAACAGCCCCCGGCGCCGCGCCGCGATCACCGCCTGCATCCGCGAATGCGTGCCCAACTTCCGCATGGCCGACCGCAGATAGCTCTTGACCGTCTCCGGGCGCAGGCCCAGCCGCTCCGCCGCCTCGGCGTTGGCGGCGCCCGCCGCGATGCACACCAGGACGTCCACCTCGCGCGGCGCCAGCGCCGGGGTCTCGCGCGCGGCGGGCAGCGCGGGCGCCTCGCCGGGCGGCGCCGCGCGGTCCGGGGAGGCGGCGGCCAGCCGCCCGCAGGCGGTCAGCATCTCCTGGCGCAGCAGCGGATCGGCGACCCGGTGGGCCAGCGTCCACAGATCTCCGTGGACCTCGCGGACCTCCTCCCACCGCGCCGGATCGGCGGCCGGCTGCCGCGCCGCCGCCAGCAGCCGCGCCGCCTCCTCCTGGAGCAGCAGCGCCTCCTCCAGCTCCCGCGCCGCGTCCAGCACCGCGGACAGCGCGCCGTCACCGAGCCGCACCGGGGTGCGCAGCGCGCCGTACAGCACCCCGCGCACCCGCCGCCGGACGACCACCGGCACCGCCACCACCGACCGCAGCCCCTCGGTGGCGACGGCCGTGTCGTACTCGTGGCTGATCACCGCGGAGGAGTGGTAGTCGGTCACCGTGAACGGGCGGCGCAGCGCCACCGCCTTGCCGCCGACGCCGTTGCCGTGATGGATGTCGAGACCGCGCAGCGCGGCGGTCGCCGTGCCCGTCAGGGACGTCAGCCGGTAGCGTCCGTTCCCGCCGTGCAATCCGCCGAACGCCACCGGCAGTCCGCTGCCGCGGCGCAACCGCGCCAGAGCCGCCCCCAGGTCTGCGGACGTGTCCGTCCCCGGCTCGCCGTACACCCGTAACCTCCGCTTCCCCCCGTACGGGGGTGGTGAGACATGCGTCACTGATTACACGATGTCCACCAGGCGTGGGGCAATGAGGAGGACACATGTCGGACAGGGACGGGACGCAGCAGGGCCGCTCGCCGGACGCCACCGAGGAGTTCCGGGCCGCCCGGGACCTCCTGGTGCGCTTCGGCGACGACTACGACGGCGCCCGCGCGCACTTCCGCTGGCCGCGGCCGGCCCACTTCAACTGGGCGCTGGACTGGTTCGACGTCATCGCCCGCGGCAACGACCGCACCGCCCTGCACATCGTCGAGGAGGACGGCACCGAGACCCGCATCAGCTTCGACGCGATGCGCCGCCGCTCCGACCGCACCGCCTCCTGGCTCGCCGCCCGCGGCGTACGCCCCGGCGACCGCATCGTGGTGATGCTCGGCAACCAGGCCGAACTGTGGGAGACCGCGCTCGCCGCGATGAAGCTGCGCGCCGTGGTGATCCCCGCGACGCCGCTGCTCGGCCCCGTCGACCTCACCGACCGCATCACCCGCGGCAAGGCCCGCTTCGTCGTCGTCCGCGCCGAGGACACCCCCAAGTTCGACGAGGTGCCCGGCGACTACACCCGCATCGCGGTGGGCGGCGCGCCCGCGGGCTGGCTGGCGTACGAGGAGGCGCGGGAGGCGTCCGAGGCGTTCGAGCCGACCGGGCCGACCCGGGCCGACGACTCGCTGATGCTGTACTTCACCTCCGGCACCACCGCCCGCCCCAAGCTCGTCGAGCACACCCACACCTCGTACCCGGTCGGGCATCTGGCGACGATGTACTGGATCGGGCTGCGCCCCGGCGATGTGCACCTGAACATCTCGTCACCCGGCTGGGCCAAGCACGCCTGGTCCAATCTCTTCGCCCCCTGGAACGCCGAGGCGACCGTCTTCATCCACAACTACACCCGCTTCGACGCGGGCCGGCTGATGGCCGAGATGGACCGCGCCGAGGTGACCAGTTTCTGTGCGCCGCCGACCGTGTGGCGGATGCTCATCCAGGCCGACCTGTCGGCGCTCACCCACCCGCCGCGGGAGATCGTCGCGGCTGGCGAACCGCTCAACCCGGAGATCATCGAGCAGGTCCGCGCCGCCTGGGGCGTGACCATCCGCGACGGCTTCGGGCAGACCGAGACCGCCGTCCAGGTCGCCAACACACCAGGTCAGCCGATCAAGCCCGGTTCGATGGGCCGCCCCACGCCCGGCTACGACGTCGTCCTGCTCGACCCGGTCACCGGCGCCCCGTGCGACGAGGGCGAGATCGCGCTGGACCTCTCCTCGTCCCCGGTCGGCCTGATGGCCTGCTACCACGGCGACCCGGAGCGCACCGCCGAGGTGATGGCGGGCGGCTACTACCGCACCGGCGACATCGGCGCCCGCGACGGCGACGGCTGGATCACCTACGTCGGCCGCGCCGACGACGTGTTCAAGGCGTCCGACTACAAGATCTCCCCGTTCGAGCTGGAGAGCGCGCTCCTGGAGCACGAGGCGGTCGCCGAGGCCGCCGTCGTCCCGGCGCCCGACCCGCTGCGGCTCGCCGTCCCGAAGGCGTACGTCGTGCTGGCCGAGGGGTGGGAGCCCGGGCCGGAGACCGCGAAGGCGCTGTTCGCCCACTCGCGTACGGTGCTCGCCCCGTACAAGCGCATCCGGCGGCTGGAATTCGCCGAGCTGCCCAAGACCGTCTCCGGCAAGATCCGCCGTATCGAGCTGCGCGAACGCACCGCGCAGGGCGACGGCGGCGCCGAATACCGGGAGGAGAACCACCGATGACCCCACCCGCCACGGAGACCGCCGACGCCCCGTCCCCGGACGGCACGGCGTCCGCCTACGCCCGGGGGGACAGCGCACAGCCGCTGATCCACCGCACCATCGGCGCCGACCTCGCCCGCACCGCCGCGCGGTTCGGCGACCGCGAGGCGCTGGTCGACGTCCCCTCCGGGCGCCGCTGGACCTACGCGGAGCTGGACCACGACGTCGACGAGGTCGCGCTCGGGCTGCTCGCCCAGGGCATCGGCAACGGCGACCGGGTCGGCATCTGGTCGCCCAACTGCCCCGAGTGGGTGCTCCTCCAGTACGCCACCGCCCGCATCGGCGCCGTCCTCGTCAACGTCAACCCGGCCTACCGCACCCACGAACTCGGCTACGTCCTGCGGCAGTCGGGCACCCGGCTGCTGGTCGCCGCCACCGGCCACAAGAGCAGCGACTACCGCAAGATGGCCGCCGAGGTGCGCGGCGACTGCCCCGAACTGCACAAGGTGGTGCACCTCGGCGACCCGGGCTGGGGCGAGCTGCTGGCGTCCGGCGCCGCCGTGCCCCGGGAGCGGCTGGCGGCCCGCACCGCCGAGGTCTCGGCCGGGGACCCGGTCAACATCCAGTACACCTCCGGCACCACCGGCTTCCCCAAGGGCGCCACCCTCTCCCACCGCAACATCCTCAACAACGGCTTCTCGGTGGGGGAGACCGTCGGCTACACCGAGCACGACCGGATCTGCCTGCCGGTCCCCTTCTACCACTGCTTCGGCATGGTCATGGGCAACCTCGCGGCCACCTCGCACGGCGCCTGCATCGTCATCCCCGCGCCCTCCTTCGAGGCGTCCGCCACGCTCCGCGCCGTCCAGGACGAGCGCTGCACCTCGCTCTACGGCGTCCCGACGATGTTCATCGCCGAGCTGGAGCACCCCGACTTCGCCGGGTACGACCTGTCGTCGCTGCGCACCGGGATCATGGCGGGCTCGCCGTGCCCGGAGGAGATCATGAAGCGGGTGGTCGCCGAGATGCACATGGCGGAGGTGTCCATCTGCTACGGCATGACCGAGACCTCCCCGGTCTCCACCCAGACCCGCCGCGACGACGACCTGGAGCACCGCACGGCGACCGCGGGCCGGGTGCTGCCGCACATCGAGGTCAAGATCGTCGACCCGGCGACCGGCGGGACGGTGGAGCGCGGCGCCACGGGCGAGCTGTGCACCCGCGGCTACAGCGTGATGCTCGGCTACTGGGAGGAGCCGGAGCGCACCGCGGAGGTCATCGACGCGGAGCGCTGGATGCACACCGGCGATCTGGCGGTGATGAACGACGACGGCTACGTCCGCATCGTCGGCCGCATCAAGGACATGATCATCCGGGGCGGCGAGAACGTCTATCCGCGCGAGATCGAGGAGTTCCTGCACGGCCACCCGAAGATCTCCGACGTCCAGGTGGTCGGCGTCCCGGACGCGAAGTACGGCGAGACGATCGCCGCCTGCGTCATCCTCCGCGACCCCGCCGACCCGCTCACCCTCGACGAACTCACCGACTACTGCCGCTCCCGGCTCGCCCACTTCAAGATCCCGAGCCGGCTCGAACTGGTCGAGGAGTTCCCGATGACGGTCAGCGGCAAGGTCCGCAAGATCGAGCTGCGGGAGCGGCTGGCGGGGGAGGGGTAGCGGAGCCGGGGCGGGGCGTCCGGTCCGTGCGGGCGCGCCACCCGTGCGTCCGGTCCGTCCCGGGTGGCCGGCGGGCCGGTCTTGCCGTTCCGGCAATCTTCCTTGGCGGTCCCCGCCGCCGGCGCGATCCTGGCCGCCGGCGCGCCCGCCGGGCGCGCCGGAGCGCCGACCACCCGAGGAGCGCCATGCCCACCACGCCCCCGACCACCGGCCCGGCCCGCTTCTGGGAGGACCGCTACCGCTACCGCGAGCGGGTCTGGAGCGGCGACCCCAACCCGCTGCTGGTCCGCGAGGCCGCCGGCCTGACACCGGGCACCGCCCTGGAGCTGGGGTGCGGGGAGGGCGCCGACGCCGTCTGGCTCGCCGGGCGCGGCTGGCGCGTCACCGGCGTCGACATCTCCGCGACGGCGCTGGAGCGCGCGGCCGTCCACGCCGCCGAGGCGGGCGTCGCGGCGCGCACCGACTGGCAGCGCCACGAGCTGGGCGTCACCTTCCCGGAGGGGAGGTACGACCTGGTCAGCGCGCAGTTCCTGCAGTCGCCGGTGGCGCTGGACCAAGACCGCGTCCTGCGGCTGGCCGCCGCGGCGGTCGCCCCCGGCGGCACGCTGCTGCTGGTGCTGCACGGCGGCTGGCCGTCCTGGCAGGGCGAGCACGACCACCCCTTCGAGGCGGTCTTCCCGACGCTCGACGGCGTCCTGGAGCAGCTCGCGCTGCCGGAGACCTGGCGGGTGGTGACACGGGAGGCGGTGGAGCGCCCCGCACCCTCGCCCACCGGCGGGCCGGGGACCCGCGTGGACCTGGTGTGGCGGCTGCACCGTACGGCCTGACGCGCACGGGGTGACCGCCTCCGGGGCGGCGCGGCGGACTCTCAGCTCCGGCGGGGCCTCGCCCGGTCGAGGAGGAGCCGCTGGGCGCGCGGCAGACCGGCGACGACCAGGTCGTAGGAGTCCTCGATCATCTCCCGCACCAGTTGGTCGGGGAGCGCACCGGTCAGCGCGACGGTGTTCCAGTGCCGCTTGTTGAGGTGGTAGCCGGGGACGATCTCCGGGTGGGCGGCGCGCAGTTGCGGGGCCAGCTCGGGGTCGCACTTGAGGCTGACGGAGAGCGTTTCGGACGTCAGGTCCGTCAGCGCGAAGATCTTGCCGCAGACCTTGAAGACGGACAGATCCGGGCTGCTCGGGAACGGGAACTCCTCGCCCGCGCCGTTCTGTTCCAGGCAGACGGCGCGCAGCGCCTGGGCATCGATCATGGCGGCATTATGCCGGGCGGCGGCAGGGAGGCCCGGAGACCGGGAGGCCGGAAGCCTGGGAGGCCCGAGGCCCGAGGCCCGAGGCCCAGGCCCGCGGGCGTCGGGCGGTGGCCGCCGGGGAGCGGCGGGCCGTGCCCGGGGACGAACGTTCGCCCCGGACCGTCGCCCGCCCCCCTCGCCGTCAGCCGCTCCTCACCCGGCCGCCTCCCGCCGCATGCACAGCCGGGGCCACCGGTCCAGGCCCAGTTCCGCCTCGTGCGCCCGGATGGCGCGCAGGCCGGGTGTCAGCTCCGTGTCGGCGAGCGGGCGAAAGCCGAGGCGGGCGTAGTAGGGCGCGTTCCACGGCACGTCGCGGAAGGTGGTCAGGGTCAGCGGGCGGCCGCCGCCGTCGGCTGCGGCCCGGTCGATGAGCGCCTGTCCGATGCGGCGGTGGGCGTAGGCGGGGGCCACCGACACCTGCTCGATGTGGGTGGCGCCGTCGACCGGCTCCCACATCAGATACCCGGCCAGGCCGTCGCCCGGGCCGCCCTCCTCGTACGCCACGAGCAGCCGCCCGGCGCGCAGGCTCGCCGCGAGGACGCCGAGGGCGGGCGGTTCGTCCTCCGCGACGGCGGTCATGCCGATGTCGTGGAAGGGCGCGCCCGCGGCGCTCTCCAGGGAGCGCAGGGCGGGAAGTTCGGATTCGCGGGCCGGGCGGATGATCATCCGCGGAGTCTGCGCCGCCTGGCCGCTTCTCCGCAACCGGATTCCGGGGCGGGCGCGCCCGGGCCCACGGCCCGGGCGGCGGCGGGCCCCGTCAGCCGCCCGGCCGCGCGCCGTTGCGGATCAGCTCGTCCGCGGCGTCGTTGACCGGCTGCGGGGTGCCCGTCAGATCCATGACGAAGAGCGGGATGTGCAGGTCGTCGGCGCGGCAGCGGGCGTCGTGGGCGTAGCCGGCGAGGGAGAAGAAGACGGCGATGGCCGAGTCGTGGAGGCCGTTGAGCCAGACGCACTCGATCTCGCGCAGCGCCGTGGACCGCGTCGTCGGATCGACCTGCGCCACCACGCCGGTGCCCCGCAGATCCACCCCGGACGCCGTCCGCTCCTGGGTGCGGCGGACGTCGGTGAAGCCCAGCCACTTCAGGTACTGCGCGGCGGCGGTGACGCAGTCCCGGGCGGTGCGGATGGTGACCGGCCGGAACGCCGGGCGCAGCACCTGGGGCGGGGCGGCGGGTGCCGTACCGCGGCTGCCGGAGGCGGCGGCGTGCGGCGGTGCGGGCGGGACGGGCACCACCGGGATACGCACGACCGTGCCGCAGACACAGCCGGACTCCGGCGCCGGCCACTCGTCCTGGCGGCCGCAGATGTCGCAGCGCACCATCACCCAGGAACCCTGCCAGGTGCGGTGCACGATCTCGACGGGGACACCGCCGCGCAGCACCGGCACCGTCAACGGCGCCCCGCACGCGCAGGGGAAGGTCGGAGGGGTGAAGGCGTTCTCGCGGCGGCACGTGGGGCACCGCACCGGCACGCTGTCGGCCATGGTCGCTCCTGGCGTTCTATCGGTGGGCGGCGGTCTTCCGGCGCCGCACGCCCGCTGATTTCTGCCATCGTGCCCCCGAACAGGCCGTCAGGGGGCCAATTCGCGCCGATCGCGGCCGGTCGGCCGGGGACACCGGGGGAGCGTACGGCCCCCGCGGGGCACGGGTCCGGGCGCAGGGGGCGCGTGCCCCGGCGCGCGCGGCCGCTGTCGCGCGCCGCCTTCCCGCACACGTACGGCCCGGATCCGTGACCGTGCGGATCCGGGCCGTACGCGGGTGGTTCCCGTCCGGCGACGCGCGTTTCGGGCGCGACAGGACAGCGCGGCGCCGGACGGAGTGTGTGGGGTCGTGCAGAGGAGCGGGAGAGGCGGGCTCCGCGGCGGGGAGGGCGCGCCTGCCGGGCGCGCGCTGCCACCGCACTGGTCTCCCCGGGTACCGCGGAGCACCGCGCTTCCCTTCCGTACCGGCCGGCCACCCCTCAGCGGACCGGCCGGTACGGATGCGCGGGTAAACCGACCTCCCGTCAGTCCTCGCGCAGTTCGCGGACCTTCGCCTCGACGCGCCGGCCGTACTCGGGGTCGGCCGCGTGGAAGTGGGCGAGGTTCTTCTCGATGACGTCCTCGCGGCTGACCTGCGCGAGACCGCCGGCGATGTTGGCGATCAGCCGCTGCCGCTCGTCCTCGGACATCAGCCGGTACAGCTCGCCCGCCTGGAAGAAGTCGTCGTCCTTGGTGTGCGCGGGGGCCGCGTGGGTGCCGACGTGGCCGTCCACGGCGAGCGGCGCGGCGAGCGGCCGGTCGCTCTGCACGGGCCCGCCGTAGGAGTTGGGCTCGTAGTTCTTCGCGTGCCGGTCGTAGCCGTTGGTGACCATCAGGCCGTCGCGCCCGTAGTTGTTGGCGACGGTCGCCTTCGGGGCGTTCACCGGCAGCTGGGTGTGGTTGACGCCCAGACGGTAGCGGTGGGCGTCGGCGTAGGCGAAGAGGCGGCCCTGGAGCATCTTGTCGGGCGACGGGCCGATGCCGGGGACGAAGTTGTTCGGCGAGAAGGCGGCCTGCTCGACCTCGGCGAAGACGTTGTCGGGGTTGCGGTCCAGCACCATGCGGCCGACCCGCTGGAGCGGGTAGTCCCTGTGCGGCCACACCTTGGTGAGGTCGAACGGGTTGAAGCGGTAGTCCGCCGCCTCGGCCACCGGCATGAGCTGCACGTACAGCGTCCACGACGGGTACACGCCGCGCTCGATGGACTGCAGCAGATCGGTCTGGTGGCTGTTCGGGTCGGTGCCGGACAGCTCGGCGCCCTGCTCGGCGCTGAGGCAGCGGATGCCCTGGTTCGTCTTGAAGTGGTACTTGACGAAGAAGGACTCGCCCTGGGCGTTCGTCCACTGGTAGGTGTGCGAGCCGTAGCCGTTCATGTGGCGGTACGACGCGGGGATGCCGCGGTCGCCCATCAGCCAGGTGACCTGGTGGGTGGCCTCGGGGGCGTGGGCCCAGAAGTCCCAGACGTTGTCCGGCTCCTGCTTGCCGGTGAACGGGTCGCGCTTCTGGGAGTGGATGAAGTCCGGGAACTTCAGCGGGTCCTTGATGAAGAAGACCGGCGTGTTGTTGCCGACGAGGTCGTAGTTGCCCTCCTCGGTGTAGAACTTCACGGCGAAGCCGCGGGGGTCGCGCGCCGCGTCCGGCCCGCCGAGGTTGTCGGCGACGGTCGAGAAGCGGATGAACAGCTCGGTGCGCTTTCCGACGGTGTTCAGGAAGTCGGCGCTGGTGAAGCCGGTGACGTCGTCGGTCACCTCGAAGTGGCCGTAGGCGCCGGAGCCCCGGGCGTGCACGACGCGCTCCGGGATGCGCTCGCGATTGAACCGCGCGAGCTTCTCCAGCAGGTGCTGGTCCTGGAGGACGATCGGGCCGCCGACGCCGGCGGTGGAGGAGTTCTGGTTGTCGGCGACGGGGGCGCCGGACTCCGTGGTGAGAACGCGCGCGGTCGGCGTGGGCTTCGTCATGATGACCTTCCGTACGAGAGCGCGGAAGTTGGCTTCCGCATGTCGGGAGCGTAGGAACCGCCCCGACCAAACGTCAACAGTTTGTTGAAACAAGTGCGGGCAAAGAACTGCCGGTACGGCACGGGGTGTTCCGGACGGCGGCCGCGCCTGGGCGCGACAGGACAGGTGTCGGCGCGGACGCCGTCCGGAAGTCTCGGTGCCCGGGCCTCAGCCCGGGGCGGTGCGGGGCGCCGCCGCGGCGTACCCGGCCCGCACCAGGACCGGCCGCCGGGTGGAGACGGCTTCCTTACGGGCCCAGGCGAGCGCGGAGCGCAGCTCCTTCGGCCCGTCGGCGGTGCGGCCCGCGCAGCCGTACGCCGCGACGAGCTTCACCTGGTCGGTGAGGGACGCGTCCTCGGTGGACCCGTCCGCACCGGGACCCGGCCGGAGCCCGGCGCGGCCCGGCGGCATCAGCAGCACCAGCGGGACGCCGCGGTGCGCCGCGAGGGCCAACTCCCCGGCGAGCGCCGGGAAGCCGTGCGGATCGTCGAGCAGCACGACCACCTCCGCACCGTCCGCACCGGCCGGCTCCGCCGCGTCCAGCGCCGTGCGGACGCCGATCGCGGTGGGGATCTCCCAGCCCGGGGGACCGGCGGCGGTGGCCACCGCCCGCAGCCGGCCGCCCCCGGCCGCCGCATACGCCGCGGCGTCCGCCCCCACCAGGTAGGTCTCCGCCCCGCCCGCCAGCCATCCGGCGATCTCCGGGTGCGCCGCAGGCGGCGGCTCGGCGGGCGGCGCCGGCGGCCGGGCCGGGCCGGGCGGTGCGGGCGGCAGGTCGCCGGGCCCGCCCGCGGGGACGGTGGCGGTGGCGACCGCCGCCGGCAGCTCGATCAGCACCGGGCCCGCGCTCCCCTCCCGCGCGGTCCACAGCGCCTCCCGGAACGCCCAGGCCAGCCGGGCGGGTTGCTCGACGCGCACCGCCCACTTCACCAGCGGCCGCGCCAGCCGTACCGGGTCCGGCGCGCCGCTCGGGCCGGCCGGTGTGCCGGTGCCGACGACGCACACCAGCGGCACCGCATCAGCCAGGGCCACCGCCAGCGCCGGGAGCACCCGGGCGGCACCGGCGTCGCCCGGTACCGCCGCGAGCGCCGCCCGGCCCCGGACGCGGGACCAGCCGATCGCCATGTGCGGCGCGCTCTCCGCGTGCCGGACCGCGAGGCGCGCGATGCCGGCCGCATCGAGCGCCGCGTACAGCGGGTCGAGCGCGTCGCCCGGGCAGCCGAAGACCGTGTCGCAGCCCGCCCCGTGCAGGGCGCGGACCACGCCGCCCAGCGCGGGGACGCGCCGCGGCGCGCCGCCCATCAGGCGCCGGCGGAGTGCCCGGACAGCCGCTCCACGCCGCGCAGCAGGGCGGAGTGGTCGAGCCCGCCGTCGCCCTGGGCGCGCAGCGAGGCGACCAGATTCGCGACGACCGCGCCGACCGGCAGCGCCGCCCCCACGTTGCGGGCCGCGTCGGTGACGATGCCCATGTCCTTGTGGTGCAGATCGATCCGGAAGCCGGGGGCGAAGTCGCGGCTGAGGAAGTTCTCCTTCTTCCGCGCCAGGACCGTGGAGCCGGCCAGCCCGCCGCCGAGGACGTCGAGGGCCGCGCCGAGGTCGACGCCGGACTTCTCCAGGAAGACCACGGCCTCCGCGCACGCCTGGATGTTGACGGCGACGATCAACTGGTTGGCGGCCTTGACCGTCTGCCCCGAGCCGTGCGGACCGCACCGCACGATGGTCTTGCCCAGCGCCTCGAAGAGCGGCTTCGCCGCGTCGAAGTCGGCCTGCTCACCGCCGACCATGATCGACAGCACCGCCTCGACGGCACCGGCCTCACCGCCGGAGACCGGGGCGTCCAGCACCCGGATGCCCTTGGCGGCGGCCTTCGCGGCCAGATCGATGCTGGTCTGCGGGGTGATCGAGGACATGTCGATCAGCAGCGCGCCGTGCCGGGCGTTCTCCAGGATGCCGTCCGGGCCGTACGCGATGGCCTCGACCTGCGGGGAGGCCGGGACCATCGTGATCACCACATCGGCCTCGCGGACCGCCTCGGCGATCGACGCCGCGGCGGTGCCGCCGGCCGCGGCCAGCCGGTCGAGCTTGTCGGCCTCCAGGGTGTAGCCGGTCACCGCGTAACCGGCCTTGATCAGGTTCTCGGCCATGGGCGAGCCCATGATGCCGAGGCCGATCCATGCGATCTTGGGAAGGTTGCTCATCGTGAAGCCTCTTTCGCAGTCGGCAGGGGGCGGCGGGCGGGGTCAGTGCGCGGCGCGCAGCGGCGCGGGCAGCCAGCCGAACGCGCCCGCGGAGGGGCCGTCGCCGGGCTTGTACTCCAGGCCGACGTAGCCGTCGTAGCCGTTCTTCCGCAGCCGGGCGAGCAGACCGCCGAGGTCCAGGTCGCCGGTGCCGGGCGCGCCGCGGCCGGGGTTGTCGGCGATCTGGACGTGCGCGGTGCGGCCCGTGTAGCGGTCGATGACCTCGTCGAGGTCCTCGCCGTTCATGGACAGGTGGTAGAGGTCCATCAGGAAGCGGGCGTTGTCCAGGCCGGTCGCGGCGTTCACCGCGTCGACGACCTCGATCGCCTTCGGCGCGGAGACGATCGGGCAGCGCGGCGACTCGGGGACGTTCAGCGCCTCGATCAGCAAGGTGCCGTCCGCGCCGACCGCCCGCGCCGCGAAGGCGAGGTTCTCCAGCGCCAGCGCGTCCTGCTCGGCCGGGTCGACGCCCTCGACGCGGTTGCCGTAGAGCGCGTTGAAGGCGGTGCAGCCGAGCGAGCGGCCGAACGCCACCGCCACCGGGACGTTCGCCCGGAACCGCGCGGACTCCTCACCCGGCAGCGACAGCGCGCCGCGGTCCGGCCCCGGCAGCTGCCCCGCGTAGAAGTTCAGGCCGGTCAGCGCGGTGCCCGCATCGCGCAACGCGTCCCGCAGGGCGTCGAGTTGCGCCTGCTCGGGGACGGGCGCGTCGGTCCACGGCCACCACAGCTCCACCGCCGTGAACCCCGCGGCCCGCGCGGCCGCCGGGCGCTCCAGCAGCGGGAGTTCGGTGAACAGGATCGACAGGTTGACGTTGAAGCGTGTGTCCGTGAACCCCATGAGGCCCGACGCTCCTTCCGAGTGAGAGATCAAGGGCATGGCGCGTACTGAGTGAATATTCTGCATGGTGGAATATTCTTTCTGCGTAACGGAACAGTGCCTGGCGGTCTCGGCGGCTGTCAAGAGGGGGCCGGGGCATTTTCTGGTGGTGGCGGCGGTGCCCGCGTAGGTTGAGCGGCGTGCGATTGAGAGTGGAGTTCACGACCGAACCGTTCGATCTCGACGAGGCGCCCGCCCATGCGGTGGTGGCGCGCGAGGTCGTCACGGGCGCCGGGCTGGACGCCGTCGACGTCGGCCCGTTCGGCAACACCGCCGAGGGCGACGCCGGGCGGGTCCTCGACGCGGTGACCGCCCTGCTGCGCGACACCCTGGAGGCGGGCGCCACCCGCGTCTCCCTCCAGGTCAACGTGGTCGACGGCGCCGGGTCCGGGGAGGGCGCCCGGTGACGGAGCCCGCGGATCACCCGTTCGTCCGGGCGGTCAAGCCGCTGGTCGACGCGATGGGCGGGCAGATGGTCGCCCCTCAGCTCGCCCGCGGCGACGACGTCGTCCTCACCTGGGAGGGGGAGGAGCGGGTCGCGGTGCGGCTGCCGCATCTGTCGGAATCGCTCGATCATCTGCTGGCCGAGCTGGAGCGCCGCCACGGCGTGCCGCTGGCCGATCTCGACCGCAAGGCCAAGCAGTCCGTCGTCCGCATCCTGGAGACCCGCGGCGCCTTCTCCGTCCGCCACGGCGTGGAGACCGTCGCCGGCGCGCTGGGGGTCAGCCGCTTCACCGTCTACAACTACCTGAACAGGGAGAACGCCGCGAAGCGGGAGGACTGAGCCCGCAACGGCCCTATCACGGCGGCCGATTGGCGCGAGCCGCCGTCCGGAAAATCCGGGCGGCGGCTTTTGCGTTGCCGACTTTTCAACAAAGTGTTGACGTGATGTTGCCGGAGGTCTTAGCTGTTCCCCAGCCAAGCAGCCATCAGCATCAGGCCACGGAGGCTTCCCGTGTCTTCGAGTACGACCCCGGGCCTCGCCCGGTTCAACGCGGCCGACGACGGTACGGCACTCGCCGCACTGCACGAGGTCTGCGCCAGCAAGGCCTGGGGGAGCGCACTCGCCGCCCGCCGCCCGTACGCCACCACCGACGCCCTGTACGCAGCCAGCGACGCCGCCACGGCGGAGCTGACCGCGGACGACCTGGCGGAGGCGATGGCCGGGCACCCGCCCATCGGCAGGCCGAAGCCGGGCGATCCCACCTCCTCCCGCGAGCAGAGCGGCATGGCCTCGGCCTCCGCCGCGCTCAAGGAGGAGATGCTCGACCTCAACCTCGCCTACCAGGAGAAGTTCGGGCACGTCTTCTTGATCTGCGCCTCCGGACGCACCGGGGAGCAGATGAGGGACGCCGTCCGGGCCCGCCTCGGCAACGCGCCGGAGCAGGAACGCGCGATCGTCCGGGCGGAGCTGGGCAAGATCAACCGCATCCGTCTGCACCGTATGACGGAGACCGCCGAAGGAGACCCCGCATGAGCAGCGAGACGGCCGCACCGACGTCGGTGTCCACCCACATCCTGGACACCAGCGTGGGCCGCCCCGCCGAGGGCGTCGCCCTCACGCTCGCCGTGCGCTCGGGGCGCGACGGCGACTGGCACGCCCACGGTGCCTCCGCGACCGACGCCGACGGACGCTGCAAGGACCTGCCGGCCCTGCCGGCAGGCACCACCCACGTACGCCTCGACTTCGCCGTCGAGGGGTACTTCGAGTCCCGCCCCCGTCAGCAAGCCGAGGAACAGCAGGACGCCCCCCGCGTAAGGGACAGCGGTGCCTTCTTCCCGGAGGTGGCGATCACCTTCGCCGTCAACCCGGGCGAGCACTACCACGTACCGCTGCTGCTCAACCCGTTCGGCTACTCCGTATACCGAGGGAGCTAGCACCGACATGACCGCCAACCGCCCTGCCACGCCCCGCCTTGTGATGCTCGGCCAGAACCAGTACGGCAAAGCGGAGAACCGCGTCGTCAAGATCGTCCGGGACGGCGACACCCATCACATCAAGGACCTCAACGTCTCCGTCGCCCTCTCCGGCGACCTCGAAGAGGTCCACCTCTCCGGCTCCAACGCCAACTGCCTCCCCACCGACACCACCAAGAACACGGTGTACGCCTTCGCCAAGGAACACGGCATCGAATCGGCGGAGCAGTTCGGCATCCACCTCGCCCGCCACTTCGTCACCAGCCAGGAACCGATCAAGCGGGCCCGCATCCGCATCGAGGAGTACGCCTGGGAGCGGATCGCCACCTCCGACGGCAACTCCCGCTTCATCGGCGCCGACGACGTCAAGCACTCCTTCGTCCGCAAGGGCCAGGAGACCCGCCTGACGGAGATCACCTACGACGGCGAGCGCTGGCAGATCATCTCCGGTCTGAAGGACCTGGTCGTCATGAACTCCACCCACTCGGAGTTCTGGGGCTACATCAAGGACAAGTATACGACGCTCAAGGAGGACTACGACCGCATCCTCGCCACCGAGGTCTCCAGCCGCTGGCGGTTCAACTGGACCGACGACGACCAGCGGATGCCCCACTGGGAACGCTCCTACGCCCAGGTCAAGAAGCACATGCTGGAGGCGTTCGCGGAGACCTACAGCCTCTCGCTCCAGCAGACCCTGTACCAGATGGGGTCCCGCATCATCAACAACCGTTCCGAGATCGACGAGATCCGCTTCTCGCTCCCGAACAAGCACCACTTCAAGGTGGACCTGGAGCCGTTCGGTCTCAAGAACGATGCCGCCGACGGCGCCGTCTACTACGCGGCGGACCGCCCGTACGGCCTGATCGAAGCCACTGTTCTGCGCGACGGTGTCGAAGCCCTGATCCCCCAGGATCTGACCAACCTCTGACGGCTTGGACGCAGCGCCGTGCCCAGGGGCGTGTCCGCGAAGCCCCGTCACGATCCGCTTGCGGACGGACGACGGGCCGCACGGACACGCCCCAGCGTCCCCTCCCCGCGCCCAGGGGGGAGGGGACGCGCATCCTCGAGGGGACCCACCCATGGCACAGCACCCGCACGACCGGCACCAACCCGCCCCCGCCGTCCACCCCGTGGACGAGAAGCCGGGGCCCAAGCGGCTGATTCCCGCCGCCCTCCAGCACATCGCCGCGATGTACGCCGGCGTCGTCACCCCGCCGCTCATCATGGGCCAGGCCGTCGGGCTGGACGCCGCCGGCCGCACCCGCCTCATCGCCGCCGGCCTCCTGATCGCCGGCTGCGCCACCCTCCTGCAGACCCTCGGCATCCGCAAGGCCGTCGGCAACCGCCTGCCCTTCGTCAACGCGGCCAGCTCCGCCGGGATCACCCCGATGCTCGCCATCGCGGAGACCACCGCCAAGGGCCACCAACTCCCCGCCATCTACGGGGCGGTGATGGTCGCCGGGGTCTTCTGCCTCGCCGTCGGCCCGTTCTTCGGCAGACTGCTCCGCTTCTTCCCGCCGCTGGTCACCGGCGTGGTCATCACCCTCATCGGCGTCACCCTCATGCCGGTACCGGTCGGCTGGGCCCAGGGCGGCGACAAGAGCGCCCCCGGGTTCGGCGACATGAAGAACCTCGCCCTCGCCGCCTTCACCCTCCTGGTGATCCTGCTCATCCAGCGCTTCGCCAAGGGCTTCGGCAAACAGGTCGCCCTGCTGCTCGGCCTGGTCATCGGCACCCTCGCGGCGCTCCCCTTCGGCATGGCCAGCCTCGACGGGCTGCGCTCCGCGCCCGTCGCCGCACTGCCCACCCCCTTCGCCTTCGGCCCGCCGGAGTTCCAGCCCGCCGCGATCCTCTCGCTCTGCATCGTGATGCTCGTCCTGATGACGGAGTCCGCCGCCGGGATGCTCGCGCTCGGCGAGATCTGCGACCGCCGCTGCGACGGCGCCACCCTCACCCGCGGGCTGCGCACCGACGGCCTCGCCACCCTCCTGGGGCCCGTCTTCGGCGGCTTCGCCACCAGCGCCTTCGCCCAGAACGTCGGCGTCGTCTCGCTGACCCGGGTCCGCAGCCGCTACGTGGTCGCCGCAGCAGGTGGCACTCTCCTGGTCCTCGGGGCGTTCCCGGTCCTCGGCGCGGTCGTCTCGCTCGTGCCGATGCCGGTCCTCGGCGGCGCCGGGATCGTCCTCTTCGGCTCGATCGCCGTCAGCGGCATCCGCACCCTCGCCGAAGCCGGGCTCGACGACAGCTCCAACATCATCCTGGTGGCCGTCTCACTCGGCGCCGGCATCATCCCGCTCGCCGCGCCGACCTTCTACGCCGGCTTCCCCGCCTGGGCACAGACCGTCCTCGGCTCCGGCATCAGCGCCGGCGCCCTGGTCGCCGTCCTGCTCAACCTGTTCTTCCACCATCTCGGCACCCGGCGCACCTCACGGACAGCGGTACTGTCAGCCGCCCCGTCCGGCTCCGGCACTCAAATCTCCTAGGGCCCTGCCGTGCCCGACCGCCGCAGTGAAAGCAGGAAGTCCCATGACAGCACCGGCAGCACCGACAGCGCAGGCAGCACCGGCATCCCCTGACCGCGCGACCGGGCGGATCGTCATCGAGAACTGCGCCGTCGCGACCGTCGACGCCCACGACACCGTCCACCCCACCGGACACGTCGTGATCGCCGGCCACACCATCGAGGCGGTGGGCGCGGGCCCGGCGCCCGCGGGCCTCGCGCACGTCACCCGCCGCATCGACGGCACCGGCCACCTGGTCACCCCCGGGCTGGTCAACACCCACCACCACTTCTACCAGTGGATCACCCGCGGCCTGGCCACCGACCACAACCTCTTCGACTGGCTGGTCGCGCTCTACCCGATCTGGGCCCGGATCGACGCGCCGATGCTGGCCGCCGCCACCCAGGGCTCCCTCGGCATGATGGTCCGCGGCGGCGTCACCACCGCCTGCGACCACCACTACGTCTTCCCGCACGACGCCGGGGACCTCGTCGCCGCGGAGCTGGAGGCCGCCGCCGCGATCGGCGCCCGGCTCACCCTCGCCCGCGGCTCGATGGACCGCAGCGAGAAGGACGGCGGACTGCCCCCGGACTTCGCCGTCGAGACCACCGAAGGCGCCCTGCTCGCCACCGAGGAGGCGATCGACACCCACCACGACGCCTCCTTCGGCTCCCTCGTCCACCTCGCCGCCGCCCCCTGCTCCCCCTTCTCCGTCTCCACCGAACTCCTGCGGGAAAGCGCCGAGCTGGCGCGCCGCAAGGGCGTGCGGATGCACACCCACGGCTCGGAGACGGTGGAGGAGGAGAAGTTCTGCCACCAGCTGTTCGGCATGGGCCCCACGGCCTATTTCGAGACCACCGGCTGGCTCGGCGAGGACGTGTGGATGGCCCACTGCGTCCACATGAACGACGCCGACATCGACGCCTTCGCCCGCAGCGGCACCGGCGTCGCCCACTGCCCGTCGTCCAACGCCCGCCTCGCCGCCGGCATCGCCCGCGTCCCCGACATGCTCGCCGCCGGCGTCCCCGTCGGCCTCGGCGTGGACGGCACCGCCTCCAACGAATCCGGCGAACTCCACACCGAGCTGCGCAACGCCCTGCTCATCAACCGCCTCGGCGCCCACAAGGAGGCCGCGCTCACCGCCCGCAAGGCGCTGCGTCTCGGCACCCACGGCGGCGCCCGGGTCCTGGGCCGCGCCGGCGAACTCGGCTCGCTGGAGCCCGGCAAACTCGCCGACCTGGTGCTCTGGAAGCTCGACGGACTCGCCCACTCCTCCATCGCCGACCCCGTCACCGCGCTGGTCTTCGGGGCGGCGGCACCGGTGACCCTCTCCCTCGTGGGCGGCCGCCCGGTCGTCGAGGACGGGCACCTCACCCGGGTCGACGAGGACACCGTCGCCCGCGCCGCCCGCGACGAGGCGCGGCGCCTGACCCGGATCGCCGCCGGGGACTGACCCCGCGGCACCGCATCCGTGGCGCCGCCGGTGACCGGCGGCGCCACCCACCGAACCCGACCGGGAGGGACGGCTCCCGGCCGGGCTCGCGGAACCCCAGCGGCTCCGCGAGCGCCCGACCCCGGGGACGCGGGGCGCACCCCGCGTCCCCGGGCCCCGGGACCACCGCCCCGCCACGGCCGTGCCGCCACGAGCACCGCACCGCCGCCCTCCGCACTCCGCCCACCGGCGTCCCGTACTCGCCGCCCACCCGCGCGGTCATCTCCGTACACCCCCCACCGCGCCGGCATCCCCGAGCGCGCGCACCACCCGCACCACTCCCTCCGTGACAGCAAAGCGCCCGCTCCCCGCAGGAGCCGCGCGGAAATCGACAGGAGGCCCGCAGTGGCCGCAACGCCGGGGTCGGACCGGAGCACCCATCCGGTCGACGAACTCCTCCCGCCCCTCAAGATGTTCACCAGCGGTCTGCAGCACGTGGCCGCCATGTACGCGGGGGTGGTCGCCCCGCCGATGATCGTGGGGCCGGCCTGCGGGCTGAGCCCCACCGAGACGGCGTTCCTGGTGGGCGCCAGCCTCTTCACCGCGGGCATCGCCACGCTCCTGCAGACCCTCGGCTTCTGGAAGGTCGGCGCCAGACTGCCCTTCGTCAACGGGGTGTCGTTCGCCGGGGTCACCCCGATGGTCGCCATCGGCAAGGCCCAGGGACCGGAGCATGCGCTGCCGGTCATCTTCGGCGCGATCATCATCGCCGGGGTGCTGGGCTTCTTCCTCGCCCCCTACTTCTCCAAGCTGGTCCGCTTCTTCCCGCCGGTGGTCACCGGCACCGTCATCACCCTCATCGGCGTCTCCCTGCTGCCGGTCGCCTTCAACTGGTCCCAGGGCGGCGACGCCTCGGCACCCGGCCACGGCTCGCTCACCAACATCGCGATGGCGGCGGCGACGTTCGTGATCGTGCTGGTGCTGCGGCGGGTGCTGCGCGGCTTCCTGCGGCAGATCTCCATCCTGCTCGGGCTGATCGCCGGCACGCTGCTGGCGATCCCCGTCGGCCTCACCGACTTCGCGGCGCTCTCCGGCGCCGCCCCGCTCGGCTTCCCGACGCCGTTCCACTTCGGCGCACCGCAGTTCAACGCCGCCGCCGTCGTGTCGATGTGCATCGTGATGCTGGTCTGCATGACCGAGTCGACCGCCGACATGCTCGCCCTCGGCCGGATCGTCGGCCGCCCCGCCGACGAGCGGACCATCGAGGGCGGCCTGCGCGCCGACACCCTCGGCACCGCCCTCAGCCCGCTCTTCAACGGCTTCGCCACCAGCGCCTTCGCGCAGAACATCGGGCTGGTCGCGATGACCAAGGTCCGCAGCCGCTTCGTGGTGGCGGTCAGCGGCGCGATCCTGCTGGTCCTCGGGCTGTGTCCGGTGGCCGCCTCGGTGATCTCGCTGGTGCCGCTGCCGGTGCTGGGCGGTGCGGGCATCGTGCTGTTCGGCTCGGTCGCCGCCAGCGGCATCCAGACGCTCGCCACGGCGGCGCTGGAGAAGGGCGAGAACGCGCTGATCGTCGCCGCCGCCGTCGGCATCGGCCTGATCCCCATCGCCGCGCCGGACTTCTACCACGCCTTCCCCAAGGACCTGCTGGTCGTCCTGGACTCCGGCATCAGCACCGGCGCCCTGATCGCCCTCGTCCTCAACCTGGCCTTCAACCACCTCGGCGGCCGGCCCGCGGAGCCCGCCGCCGCGGACGCAGCCACGGGCGAGGGCGACGGACCCCCGCCGCCCGCTCCGGCGGACCCCCCGGCCGCCGCCCCGACCGTCCCGCCGCAGCCCGCCCGCCGCTCGGCCGACGACGCACCCCGGCTCCCCGGCCACCGCCGCTGAACGCAACCGGCGGCCCGCGCCGGAACGGCCTCGGCCGTCTCCGCCGCGGGCCGCCGCCCGCTTCCCCTCGGGGTTTCCCCCTCCCGCACCGGCTCAGCCGATGTGGAAGTCCTCGCCGTAGACCTTCCACTTCAACGGCGTGTGCAGATCGAGGTTGCCGTCCTTGAGGAAGACCCGCTGCGCGGTGTCGACGCGGCTGGTGTCGCTGTGCGCCTCCTCCTGCTCCATCGCCCAGACCCGGGCGTCCAGGAACGCGTTGAGGTACTTCTTCTCGTCGCCGCCCTGCGACGGCGGCTTCGCCTTCTTCAGGGCCCGCTCGCGGATGCTGGAGAAGCTGGTGTCCTCGTCGCCGTCGCCGTGCATGACGATCGCGTCGTAGTACGCGAACTGCCCGAGCACACCGATCTTGTCGGCCTTGCCCTGCTTGACCGCCGGGTTGAAGTACACCCGGTCCCGCTCGTCGTTCTGCGCCTTCTGGAAGTCGGGGTCCTGCGCCGCCTTCTTCCAGTCCTTCACGTACGCGTCGCCGAGCCCCGCGTGGGAGTCGGAACCGTCGACCTTGCGCAGCGCCGGCAGGTACTTCGCCAGGATGTTGTCCGGCTTGCGCTTGGCGTACAGCTCGACGAGTTCGAGCATGTCGTGGGTGCCGGAGCAGAAGCCGATGATGCCGGCGGTGTAGCCACGGCCGTCGCCGATGTCCTCGATGTACTTGTACTGGTCCTTCCAGTCCAGCGAGGAGTTCTCCGCGCTGGAGACCAGCTTCATCGCGATTTCCTTCTTCGCCGGGTCGTCGAGCCCCGACGCCGCACGGGAGGGGTGCGTGGAGTGTGTGGCGGAATCCGGCTTGCCGCCTGGGATGGACGTCGCCGCGACCGCGGTCGCGGGGACGGCGAGCAGTGCCACGCCGAGGACGACGCGGGTGGATATTTTGGTCACACGTGACCCTATCGACCGGGAGCGCATACGATCCTCCGATTTCGGAGTGGGCTGTGGGGGTTTCCCCAATCGTTAGGAAGCTTTCCTACCAGACTTGAGGGGGCGCGTATAGCTGTCGCGCACAACCCCGTGGACGCCGATTCCCTTACGGACAAAGGGAGTTGCGGGGGAGTGGCCGCGGGACGGGAGCGGTCCGGAGCGCCTCGTGCCCCCGCCACCAGCGAAGCTGTCCGTCCGGAGTCCGGGCGGCGCCGCGCCCGCGCCCGCCCCGGCGAAGTGCCGCACGCCGCGAGGGCGCACCACATACAGTTGGCGTATGGCCGAGGAGACGCGGAACAGCGTGGGCGGTCAGGCCCACGTCAACAGCCTGGTCCAGGCCGATTCGGTCCGGGAGCTGCACCTGCACCAGTCGCACGAGCACCGGCCGCCCTGTCAGTTACCTCCGGAAGTGCCCCACTTCACCGACCGGGACGACGAACAGGCCCTCGTCCTGCGGACCGTACGCGAGTGGGAGCGCCACCGCCCCGACGCCGAACGCCCGCTGATCGTCACGCTCCGCGGACTGCGCGGCGTCGGCAAGACCACCCTCGGCTTCCGGCTCGCCCGGACCCTGCGCGAGGGGTACCCGGACGGCGTCCTCTACGTCGACCTCGACGGCATGCGGCACGACGGCGGCGTCTGCCTCAGCGATGTGCTCGCCCGCCTGCTGCGCGATCTGGGCGTGACCCCCGAGTGGGTGGAGCCGACGTTCGCCGGGCGCGCCGCGCAGTACTGGGACCGCACCCAACGCCGCCGGCTGGTCGTCGTCATCGACAACGTCCGCTACGCCTCGGAGGCCGAACCGCTGCTCCCGGCGTCGGCCGGCAGCGTGGTGATCCTCGCCGGATCGCGCCGCCTGGACGACCTGGAGCACGCCGCCGCGGTGGAGCTGTCCCTCGAACCGCTGCGGGAGGCCGACGCCGTACGGCTGCTGCTGCGGATCGTCGACGACCCCGAGCTGTCCGCCGCGCCCGAGACCGCCGCGGAACTGGCCCGGCTGTGCGCGGGCTCGCCCGCGGCGCTGCGGGTCGCCGGGCGCTGGGTGCGCAGGCACCGGCACCGCGGCTGGCCGCGGCTGCTCGCCGGACTCGCCACCGAACTCCGGGAGAAGGGCGTGCCCGACATCGAGCCCGTATGGGATGCCGCCTACCGCGACCTCGCCCCGCAGGCCCGGCGGCTGTACCGGCTGCTCGCCGCGGAGGCGGGCGAGGTGATCTCCGAGGCGGCCGTCGCGGCGCTGCTGGGCACGGACCGGGAGAGCGCCGAGGACGCGCTGGCGGAGCTGGCCGACACCGGGCTGGTCGACGTGGTGTGCGACCCCGCGGAGGAGGGCGCGGCCGGGCCGCCCGTCCGGCGCCCGCGGATGCACCCGCTGGTCCGCGCCCACGCGCTGCGCCGCGCCCGCGACGACGGCGACCCGCAGGAGAGCGCCGACGGGCTGCGCCGCGTCGTCGGCTGGTACCTGCGCCAGGCCCAGCGCGCCGACACCCGCGCCGCCGGCCCGCGGCTGACCCTCGCCCCGGCCGCTCCGCCGGTGCCCGGCGCGGACGACGTGGACCTCGACGCGCCGGAGCCGGAGCGGAAGGCCGTCGCCCACCGCTGGCTGACGGCCGAGCGGCGCGCCCTGCACGCCTGCGTCCGGATCGCCCACGACGCGGGCTGGTACGACCTGGCCTGGGCGCTGTGCGAACCGCTGTGGACGCATCTGCTCGACCATCCGCACAGCGCCGGGTCCGCGGTGACCTTCGCCCTCGGCCGGGACGCCGCGCAGCGCGCCGAGAACCTCCGGGCCACCATCCGGATGCGCTGCCAGCTGGCCCGTCCGCTGTGGGAGCAGCGGCGGTTCGCCGACGCCGGACGGGAGCTGACCGCGGCGGTGCACGGCGCCGAACTGCTGGGGCAGGAGAAGGCGGACCGCAAGCTCTACGCCTCCGCGCTGGAGTTCCGCGGCCGCCTCGGGGCGGAGAGCGGACGCTGGGCCGAAGCCGTCCCCGACTATGTGCGCTCCCGCACCATCCACCGCGAGATCAACAACGCCTACGGCGCGATGCTGCTCACCTACCAGCTCGGCCTGGCCCGCGAGGCCCTCGGCGAACTCGGCCTCGCGGAGGCGGAGTTGACCGCGGCCCACGCGGCGGCGCAGGAGCTGAAGCGGGACCGGATGACCGCCCGTACGGTCCTCGCGCTGGGCCGGGTGGAGCGGCGCCAGGGCCGCCTCGATGCCGCGCGCGGCCGCTTCGGGGCCGCGCTCGACGCCGCCCGGCGGCGCGGCTCCACCTTCGAGGAGGCCCGGGTCCTCGACGCCCTCGCCGAGCTGGAGGACGAGGCCGGGCGCGCGGAGGCGGCGGCCGGGCACCGGGAGCGGGCCGCGGCGATCCGGGCACGGGAGGGCGGGGCGGCCGCGGGGGCGTGAGGCGGCGCCGGAGGTCGCGCGGGCCCGCTTCCGGCGGGCGGGGCGGGGAGCCGGCGGATGCGGGGCCGACCGGGCCGGCGTGGTGCGTGGCGCCGCCGCGATCCGATATGATCATGGTGCAACTTCGCCCCCGGGAACGGCGGGTGGAGCGTGCGTTCGTGGTCCAAGGAAAGACGCCCACCAACCGGTGGGAAATGCAGGTGCAAGGCCTGCCGGGCGCTCTGGACAAGGTCCCTTCCTCATTCGAGGAGGGGGCCTTTTTCGTGGTCGGGCGCCGGCCGTTCCGCCGGCACGCTCCTCGCCGCCCCCCCGCCCAGGCGCTCGGCCTCACAGCTCCCGGCGCGCCTGCTCCGCCGTCCCCTCCGTCACGTGGACCCGGTAGGTGCGCGCCCCGATCGTGCAGGCCAGCGTCGCGGGTGCGGCGGCGTCCGGGGTGGCGGTGAGCCAGGCGTGGAGCGCGGAGAGCACCGCCGCCTGGTCCGGGCGGACGATCCGCCCCGCCTCGTCGTACGGCTCGGTCCGCGCCGCCAGCAGCGGACCGCCGCGGCGGCGCAGGACCGACAGCGACGGGGTGAGGACGGCGGCGACGGTGCGGCGCCCCGGGTACGCGGCGAGCGCGTCGTCGATCCAGCCGGCCGCGGTCCACGCCGCGTCGCCCGGCCCGCCCCGGGCGCGCCGGAACAACAGCGCCGCCCCTTGGGCCAGCGGGACGCCGGCCGCGTCCTCCTCCACGGCGAGATGCCCGGCCGGGGCGTCGGGGCCCTCGTCACCGGGGCGGTCCTCGGGATCGTCGGCCGCCGGGTGGCGGACCACGGAGACCGCCGTGCCGTGCACCCGGGTGCGTACCGCGCAGGCCGCCGGGAGCGGCGCGGCGGCGCGCGGTACGGGCAGCAGCCGGGGCGCGAGGGGCGTGGTGGGCGGCGTCAGGCCCAGGCAGGCGTAGAGCCGGGCGCGCAGATGGGGCAGGGCGTTGCCCTGTTCGGCGAAGGCCGCGGCGGCGATGTCGGTGACGTGCTCGGCGCGGTGCGTGCGCAGCGCCTCGGCGATGTCACCGGGCTTCTCGAAGACGGGAACCGCCGCGAGGAGACGGTCCATCGGGGTGCCGGGGATCAGCTCGTCGCCGCCGTCGCACACGGACAGCAGCGGGCGGCCCAGCGCCGCCGCGTACAGCGCCGTCGACCCGTGGTCGCACAGCACGGCATCGGCCGCCACCAGCACCGAAGCCCACTCCTCGTACGGCGCGGCCATCGTCAGACCGGCGGCGAGGGCGGGCGCGAGGCGTTCGGTGAGTTCGTGGCGGCCCGCGCTGCTGTGCGCGTTGGGGTGGATCAGCAGCGCCAACCGGTACTCGTCCAGCGGCAGTTCGCGGGTGAGGCGGGCGGGCAGCGAGGGGTGGCGGGCGAGCAGCGACCGCGGGCCCCAGGTCGAGGTGAGGGCGATCAGCCGGCGGCCGCCGGCGCCGAGCGCGGCGCGGTAGCGGTCGCGCAGGCCCCGGGAGGCCAGCAGCCGGTCCAGGGTGGGGTCGCCGACGACCGTGGCCCGGGCGGCGGCCTCCGGGCTCCCGGCGGCGAGCCGGGCGATCTGCCCCGGGTGGGCGAGGGCGTGCAGCGTGGCCAGCGGGGTGCCGCCGCGCACCAGATAGGCGGCGTCGAGGCCGGACGCCGCACGGGCCGAACCGTCGGAGGGCAGCGACTTGTTGAACCCGGCGCCGTGCGGCAGCAGCGCGAGCGGCCCGCGGAGGCGGTGCAGATCGCCCTTGGGGCTGGCGGCGAGCGTCAGGTCGTAGGTGGTGCCGAGGGCCTGGCTCCAGGGGACGGTGCGGGCCCCGGCGGCCTCCAGCGCCGCGAGCGCGTCGGTGGAGAAGTCCGAGCCGGGGACGAGGGAGAAGACGCGGGTGATGCGGTGGTCACCGGCGAAGACCGGGAGGGTGTCGAGGAGGCGGTGCAGCGCCACCGCGCTGCGCGCCGCGAAGAGCACGGTCCGGGCGGTGTCCGCCGTCCGCCGTCCCTCCGATAAGGCGCGGCCCGCCGGCCGGGGCGCGCCGCCGCCGTGGCGGACGGGCTCGGGCGGGGGCGGCGGCATGCCGACGAGCGTACTCGCCGCCCGCCCGGCCCGCCGCCGCCCCCGCCGCCCGGTGCGGGCAGCCGGGGGGCGGCGGCGGTGGGCGGACCCCGGTGGCCGCGCCCTGGGCCGGTGCGGGCGCCGTTCTCAGCCCTCCAGGACCGCGTACGCCGGAAGGGTCAGGAAGTCGGCGTAGTCGGCGTCGAGGGCGACCTGGAGCAGCAGGTCGTGGGCCTGCTGCCAGCGGCCGGCGGCGAACGCCTCCTCGCCGGCCTCGGCGCGGATGTCGGCCAGCGCGGTGGCGGCGACGGAGCGCACCAGCTCGGCGGTGACCTTCTCGCCCGCGTGGCCGTCCTCCTCGAAGACGACGCCCGCGTCGACCCACTGCCAGATCTGCGAACGGGAGATCTCGGCGGTGGCGGCGTCCTCCATCAGGCCGAAGATCGCGACGGCGCCCAGGCCCCGCAGCCACGCCTCGATGTACCGGATGCCGACCTGCACCGCGTCGACCAGGCCCTGATAGGTGGGCTTCGCCTCCAGCGAGTCGATGGCGATCAGGGCCGCCGCCTTGACGTCGACGTCCTCGCGCAGCCGCTCCTTCTGGTTCGGCCGGTCGCCGAGGACCGCGTCGAACGAAGCGCGGGCGATCGGCACCAGGTCGGGGTGGGCGACCCAGGAGCCGTCGAACCCGTCCCCGGCCTCGCGGTCCTTGTCGTTCGCCACCTTCGCCAGCGCCTTCTCGTTGGCCTCCGGATCACGGCGGTTGGGGATGAACGCGGCCATCCCGCCGATCGCGTGCGCACCGCGCTTGTGGCAGGTGCGGACGAGGAGTTCGGTGTACGCGCGCATGAACGGCGCGGTCATCGTCACCGCGTTGCGGTCCGGCAGCACGAACTTGGCGCCGCCGTCGCGGAAGTTCTTGACGATGGAGAAGAGGTAGTCCCAGCGGCCGGCGTTCAGCCCCGAGGCGTGGTCGCGCAGCTCGTAGAGGATCTCCTCCATCTCGTACGCGGCGGTGATCGTCTCGATGAGGACCGTGGCGCGGACGGTGCCCCGGGGGATGCCGACGTAGTCCTGGGCGAAGACGAAGACGTCGTTCCAGAGGCGGGCCTCCAGGTGCGACTCGGTCTTGGGCAGGTAGAAGTACGGGCCCTTGCCGAGGTCCAGGAGGCGCTGCGCGTTGCGGAAGAAGTACAGGCCGAAGTCGACCAGCGCACCGGGGACGGGCTTGCCGTCGACCGTCAGATGCCGCTCGTCGAGGTGCCAGCCGCGCGGCCGCATGACGACGGTCGCCAGCTCCGCGGCGTCCTTGAGGGCGTACGACTTGCCCGAGCGCGGGTCGGTGAAGTCGATGCGGCGCTCGTAGGCGTCGGTGAGGTTGAGCTGGCCGGTGATGACGTTTTCCCAGGTGGGAGCGGAGGCGTCCTCGAAGTCGGCGAGCCAGACCTTGGCGCCGGAGTTCAGCGCGTTGATGGTCATCTTGCGGTCGGTCGGGCCGGTGATCTCCACCCGGCGGTCGGTGAGCGCGGCGGGCGCCTCGGCGACCCGCCAGCTGTCGTCCGCGCGGATGTGCGCGGTCTCGGGCAGGAAGTCCAGGGTGGAGGTCCGGGCGATCTCGGCGCGGCGCTCGGCGCGCCGGGCGAGCAGCTCGTCGCGGCGCGGGGTGAACCGGTGGTGCAGCTCGGCCAGGAAGGCGAGTGCGGCGTCGGTGAGGACCTCGTCCTGACGCGCGGGCACGCGCGCGGGGTCGACGTGGGCGAGGGCCAGCGGGGACGGCGCTGGTGCGGACATGAGCTGTCACTCCATTCAGCGGCGCTGCCGGGCGGCCGCCACGGGCCGCGCGGCACGGGGTGCCGCGGGGTCGTTCGTACGGTCGCGGGCGCCGTTCGGGTTCAGGGCGCTTCTGACCAGTGGAGACTAGTTTCCTTATCGCGGAAGTTCAATCGTTTGTTGATGTCGAGATTCTCCGGGTCGACAGAAGCGGCCCCGTGGTGGCTCCGAGTGCCATGCCGTGTGCGGTGCGGAGGCGGCCTGATTCCGGGGGAGGAGGCCCGGGAGCGCCGGCGCGGCAGGGGGCCGGCTTTCGGGAAGGGTTCCTGAAAGCTCCCCGCGTGGCGCCACCCGAACTCCCCACCCCGCAGCCGCCGTTCACCCGAGGAGGTGAAGATCCTCCGGGGTGTCGATGTCGTCCGCCGCCGCGATGTCCGCGCACTCGACGAGGGTCAGTTCGGCGCCGTGGCGGCGCAGATAGGCGCGGGCGCCGCGGTCGCCTTCGGCGGTCGCGGCGATCTCCGCCCACCGGTCCGCGCCGAAGAGCACCGGATGCCCGCGCCGCCCCTCGTACGCGGCTGCCGCCAGTGCGCCCGGACCGTCGTACGCCGCCGCCACCCGCGCCACCGCCTCCGGGCCGATGCCCGGCTGGTCCACCAGCATGACGAGCGCCGCCCCGCACCCCGAACCGGCGAGCGCGGCCAGGCCCGTCCGCAGCGAGGAGCCCATTCCGGAGGTCCAGTCGGGGTTGGTGTGCACGGCGTAGCCGGAGAGGTCGGCGCGGGCCCGCACCTCGGACGCCGCGGCGCCCAGGACGAGGTGGACGGGGCCGCAGCCGCCCTCCCGCAGCACCCGCGCCGCATGCTCCACCAGCGGCCGGCCGCGGAACTCCAGCAGCGCCTTCGGGCGCCCGCCCAGCCGCCGCCCGCCCCCGGCGGCGAGGAGCAGCCCCGCCACCTTTCCCGGGTGGGGCGGGCGCCCCGGGGGCGGTGCCGGAGTGGACGGGTGCGGTGTCGGTGTCATGGGGGAGTGCATACCCCATGGCGCCGCGCCCCGGGGGCCGGGCGCCGCCCAGCGGTGCCACGCGGGCTCGCGGCGCCCGGCCCCTGCCGGCTTTCGGTCCCTCCTGCCTCCGGCGGTCCGCCGGCGTCAGCCCGCGTCGCCCGCCGTACGCGGGCGGGGGATCCATGGCCGCAGGGCGCCGCGGATGCCGTGCGTACGCTGTTCCGCGAGGCGGCGCTCGGTGACGTACCGGTGCATGTGCTCGACGGTGATTTCCGAGGCGTCCGCGAGTCCGTAGGCGCGGCAGATCAGTTGGACCACGCTGGTGTGGCGCCCGTCGGGGGCCGCGTCGTGGCCGTGCTCCGGCTCGGGGTCGCTGTACGGGTCGCGTTGAGAGTCCATCGCGTTCTCCGATTCTGGGATATACCGGATATGCCCGGAAGGATGCTGCTCCGTCCCGGGGCTCCGTACGCCTGCCCCGGCGGACGCTCACGCGGAAGGCGGGGCGGGTGAGCAGATGTGCGGTGGAGTGGTCCGGGCCCCTGGCGGGAAGGCTGGAGGGTTTTGCGGGGCGCGCCGCGCGGGCCGCGCGCCGTGCGCGACGGCGTACGGCGGACGGCTCCGGGCGTCGGCGCGCCCCGCCGAACGGGTGCGGATCCCGCCGTCGGTCCCTGCCGCCGCCCGGGGCCGACGGCGAGCCCGGACGGATCGTGTCCCGCATATGGCGCATCCGGTGCGCCGTGGCGTTAACTGTCCCGCATTGTCGAACGCTCAACTTCCCTGGAGGACGCCGTCGTCGTGGAGCTGAGGCAAGGGGGGTGCGGATGTCCCGGCGTGGCCGGGGTCGATCCGCGGAGGTATGAACTGCGCACCGCGGTGGTCCGGCTCCGCCGCGAACTGGCCCTGCTGTCCTATGAGTTACCGGATCGGGCGGTGGCCGACGACGAACTGGCCGCCCTGGAGGCGATGGTCCGCGAAGGGCTGCCCGAGGTGCCCCGGCTGCGCCGTTCGCTGCTGCTGATCGCCGGCGCCGTGGGGTCCGTCAGCGCCCTGTCGCCCGCGTTGGCCGACGTCCGCGCGGGCGTCGAACGGTTCGGCAGACCGCCGGGACGCGGCTGAGGCGCCGGGAGGCGGCCGGACCGCCCGGAAGCGTCCGGGGCCGAGCATCCCGGAAGCGTCCGGGCCGCACGCCGGCAAACGGCCGGCCCCGGGACGTCCACCCCGGGGCCGGTCCGCGCGCCACCACGGGCCACCCGGCGAACCGGGATCCGCGGTGGACGCGGCGGTGCTCAGGCCGGTGTCTGGTTGGCCAGCGCCACCGACAGCTGGGCGGCGACCTCCTGGAGGACCGGTACGACCTTCTCCGTCGACGCCTCGGTGACCCGGCCGGTCGGTCCGGAGATGGAGATGGCCGCGGAGGTGGGGGAGTCGGGGACCGGCACCGCGAAGCAGCGGACGCCGATCTCCTGCTCGTTGTCGTCGACCGCGTAGCCCAGGCGCCGGACCTCGGCGAGCGCGTCGAGGAAGGTGTCCGGGTCGGTGATCGTCTTCTCCGTCGCCGCGGGCATGCCGGTCCGCCCGAGCAGCGCGCGGACCTCCTCCGGCGGGTGCCCGGCGAGCAGCGCCTTGCCGACGCCGGTGGAGTGCGGCAGGACCCGCCGGCCGACCTCGGTGAACATCCGCACGGCGTGCCGCGAGGGGACCTGCGCGACGTAGACGATCTCGTCGCCGTCGAGCAGCGCCATGTTGGCGGTCTCGCCGGTCTCCTCGACCAGCCGGGCCAGGAACGGCCGCGCCCAGGTGCCGAGCAGTCGCGAGGCGCTCTCGCCCAGGCGGATCAGGCGGGGGCCCAGCGCATAGCGGCGGTTGGGCTGCTGACGGACGTAACCGCAGGCCACGAGGGTGCGCATCAGGCGGTGGATGGTGGGCAGCGGGAGGCCGCTGCTGGCGGACAGCTCGCTGAGGCCGACCTCGCCCCCGGCGTCGGCCATCCGCTCCAGCAGATCGAAGGCGCGCTCAAGGGACTGGACACCGCCGCCCGCGGGCTTGGCATCGGCGGCGGAGGTGCTGGCGCTGGACGGCGGCACGTCGCTTTCCTTTCGGGGCGGAGGGGTCGGTCACGGCTGGTACGGGCGCCGGGCCCGACCGGTGCAGCCTACCGGTCCCGTTTCCCGGACACACGGCGTACCGCACAGTCGTTCGCGCCGGTCAGCGCCTCGGTCGCGGAACTCGGTCCGGGCCGTGATCTCGATGTCCGTGATCCCTTGACCTGGCCGATGGCCCTGGTTACGTTCTGCTCCGCGAAACTTATTATCCATTTTGTGGAATCGGCCAGTGGTGGGAAGAGGATTTCCGTCCTCCCGTCGTGAGCGCTGGCCGGGGCGGCTCCGGGAGGGCGTCCGCCAGGCCCGGGGGGGTCTTGACGGGCCCGGATCCGGCGGCAAAACTCCTTCAACAGTCTGTTGAAGGCCTGGTGAACGCCACCGTGCGGCCCGGCCGGCCCCGCGGCCGGTCGCCGGCCGCACGGAGCACGAGAGACGAGGAGGGGACCGGGTGTCCGAAGTAGAGCTGGTGCTGCGCAGTACGCGCGTCATCACCCCGGAGGGGACGCGCGCCGCGTCCGTCGCCGTCGGCGGCGGGACGATCACGGCGGTCGGGCCGCACGACGCCGCGGTGCCGGACGGCGCGCGGGTCGAGGACTTCGGCGACGACGTCCTGCTGCCCGGCCTGGTGGACACCCACGTACACGTCAACGACCCCGGGCGCACCGAGTGGGAGGGCTTCTGGACCGCCACCCGCGCGGCCGCCGCGGGCGGCATCACCACGCTCGTGGACATGCCGCTCAACAGCCTCCCGCCGACCACCACCACCGCCCACCTCGACGCCAAGCGCGAGGTCGCCGCCGCCAAGGCCCATGTCGACGTCGGCTTCTGGGGCGGCGCGATCCCCGGCAACGTCAAGGACCTGCGCCCGCTCCACGACGCCGGGGTCTTCGGCTTCAAGTGCTTCCTGTCGCCCTCCGGCGTGGACGAGTTCCCGGAGCTGGACCAGGAGCAGCTGGCCCTCGCCCTGGAGGAGATCGCCGGCTTCGGCGGCCTGCTGATCGTGCACGCCGAGGACCCGCACCACCTGGACGCGGCGCCCGTGCCGAGCGGCCCGAAGTACGCCGATTTCCTCGCCTCGCGCCCGCGCGTCTGCGAGGACGACGCGATCGCCGCCCTGATCGCGCTCGCCCGGCGGCTGGACGCCCGGGTCCACGTCCTGCACCTCTCCTCCGCCGACGCGCTGCCGCTGATCGCCGCCGCCAAGGCCGAGGGCGTACGGATCACCGTCGAGTCCTGCCCGCACTTCCTGACCCTGACCGCCGAGGAGATCCCCGACGGCGCCACGGAGTTCAAGTGCTGCCCGCCGATCCGCGAGGGCGCCAACCAGGACGCCCTGTGGCAGGGCCTGGCCGACGGCACGATCGACTGCATCGTCTCCGACCACTCGCCGTCCACCGCCGACCTCAAGACCGCCGACTTCGGCGCCGCCTGGGGCGGCATCTCCTCCCTCCAGCTGGGCCTGCCCGCCATCTGGACGGCGGCCCGCGCCCGCGGCCACTCCCTGGAGGACGTGGTCCGCTGGATGGCCACCGCCCCCGCGGCGCTGGTCGGCCTCGGGCGGAAGGGCGCCATCGAGGCGGGCCGGGACGCCGACTTCGCGGTCCTCGCGCCCGACGAGACGTTCACCGTCGACCCGGCCGCCCTCCAGCACCGCAACAAGATCACCGCGTACGCCGGCAAGACCCTGCACGGCGTGGTGCGCTCCACCTGGCTGCGCGGCCGCAAGATCAACGACGGCGCCACCCTCGCCGCGCCCACCGGAGACCTCCTCACCCGCCCCGAGCGGGGCTGACGCGCCGCCCGGCCGCCCGCACCGGCGGCCGGGCACCGCTCACGCCTCCAGCGCGCCCCAGAACATCAGCTCGTACGCCTGGAGGAGCCGGCCGTGCCGGTGCGCCTCCAGGGGCCGGGCCTGACCGGTCTCCAGCCCGTGCGCGACGGCCGTCAGGGCCCGCCGGTCCAGTGCGGGCGAGGGCTTCGCGAAGAGGTCGAAGAACCCGCACGCCGCGTCCGGCAGGCCGTAGTGCTCCCGCGCCGCCCGGCCCACCCTGGCGCAGTACGCGCCCCAGGAGGCGAAGTTCGCGGTCAGCGCGATCACCACATCGACCGGCTCCGCACCGAGCGCCAGCCGCGCCACGTACGACGGGTACGCCTGGCAGCCGGGCCGCGGCTCGTACCCGTCGAGGGTGGCCGGGGCGATCCCCAGCGCCTCGTTGAGCGCGTCCAGCCGCTCCAGGGCGACCGTCTCACCGTCCGCGAGCAGATCGAAGAAGGCCGCGACCGGCGGATCGGCGTCGGCCCGGTGCGTCAGATGGCGGAAGCTGAGCCGGTCCGAGGCGATCACCCGGTGCTGCTCCAGCGCGAGCGTGGTGAACACCGTGCGCGGCGCCTGACCGGCGGCGATCCGCTCGACCGCCCGGTTCGCGCCGGAGTCCGGGGCGAGGGCGCGCACGGCGGCGTCGAGAACGGCGTCCGAGGTCGGCCGGGGCGCGGTGTCGGCGGGTCGGACCATGGCGGCATCTCCTCCGGTACGGGACGGCCGCCCACGGCGCCGCACCGTGCGCGGCGCGCGGCCCGGCGGCCGTGGGGTGTGCCCTCAGCGTGCTGGCCCGGTACCGGACGGCCCGCCGACGCGCCGGAAAGGCCGGGCGAGCACCGCCCGCACGGGCCCGCCCGGCGGCCCGGGGCGCCCCGGCTGTGTCAGCGCGTCTTGGCCGCGTACACCAGCACGCTCATGAACGCCAGCAGCACGTGCGTCGCCACGACGTAGATGAAGACCCGCACGTAGAGCCCGCGCGGCGGCTTGTTCTCGACATACGTCCGGGAGGTCGGCGGCGGCGCGTCGGCGTCGGTGGCGTCGGGCGTTCCCGGTACGGCGGAGGTGGAGTGGTCGGGCACGGCGTTCGTCCTTCCCTCACGAAGCGGTGCGGTGCGCGGCGGCTCCGCGGCACCGAAGGCGATGGGCGCTCACAGGCCGCGCCGCGGGGCGTCGTCCCCCAGGCACAGCTCGGCGGCGCCGCTCTGCAGCAGGGTGTGGACGAAGAGCAGCTCGGCGCCGGCGTGGGTGGTCGCGGCGATGCGGTGCGGGGTCAGCGAGTCGAAGTGCGCCGCGTCCCCGGGGCCGAGCAGATGCACCGCCTCGCCGAGCGTCAGCCGCAGCTGCCCGGTGAGGACGTACAGCCACTCCTCGCCCGGATGCACCCGCACCAGATCGCCCTGCGCCCGCTGCGGTACGTGCACCCGGAGCGCCTGCATGGCCCGGCCGGCGCCGCCGACCGTCCAGTACGTCCAGCCGCCGGCCTCGGACGGCTCGGTCCGGCCGGCCCGCATGATCGGATCCCGCTCCGGCGCGGTCTCGCCCAGGAGGTCCGATACCGTGGTCCCGTACGTGCGGGCCAGCGCGAGCAGCATCGGCAGCGACGGTTGGCGGCGATTGGTCTCCAGCCGGGACAGATGCGCGGGCGACAGCCCGACCCGCCGGGCGGCCGTCTCCAGCGTCAGCCCGCTGCGGCGCCGCAGATCGCGCAGCCGGGGCGCGACGGTGGGCAGATCCGCCGCCTCGGCGGGGGCGTCCTGCGGGAGTTCGGTCATGTATCCGGTATAGCCAGCCTTGACCTCTGAGGCAAAAGTTTTGCCCCAGAGGCAAAGACCGCCCGGCCCTCTCTTCCGTCCCCTCCGGGTGATCCCGTACGGGGCTCGCTGCTCTCCCTCGGAGGGATCTCGCGCGGGTGCCCTTGTGCGAGGCGCGAGCTCCGAGGGCGTGGGCGACGTGATGCGGAGCGGGGAGCCGTGTGCGGCGAAGTGGTCGGATCATTGAGCCGCAGGGGGGAATCGGGGGCCGACGGTCGGCGAGCGGTCGGCGAGTGGTCGTGGGTGGCGGGCGGTCGGTGTGCGGAGCCGCAACGGCCGCTCGGCGCAGGGGAGTCGGGGTGCGGTGGTGGTGTGTCGGGGGCGGGGGTGACCGCAAAGGGGCGCGGGCGTGGCCGCGTTGCTCCTTTCGGGGGAACCTCGTGAACGGCCGGGAAACTTCCGCTCCTTGGCATTGACAGGGCCATGTCTACGCGCGTCATGCTTGGGGCCATGAGAATCCCCCCACGGATCACCAGGATCGGCGCCGCGGGCGCCCTCGCATCGGCCCTTCTCCTCGGCGGCACCGCCGTCGCGGCCACCCCGAGCACCGCCACGGCGCACGCGGCGGTGTCCGCGCAGCACGTGCGGGTGGCGAGCGTCGGCAAGATCTGCCAGTCCAAGCTGCCCGCCGAGGCCCACGACACCCTCGACCTGATCGCCAAGGGCGGCCCCTACCCCTACCCGAAGGACGGCACGGTCTTCTCGAACCGCGAGGGGATCCTGCCGAAGCAGAGCTCCGGCTACTACCACGAGTTCACCGTCGTCACCCCGGGCTCCCCGGACCGCGGCGCGCGCCGCATCGTGACCGGTGAGAAGAAGCAGGAGGACTACTACACCTCCGACCACTACGCGACCTTCGACCTCGTCGACTTCGGCTGCTGAGCCGGCGCCCGGTACCCACCGGGCACAGACGGCGGCCGGGATGCTGCGGGCATCCCGGCCGCCGTCGCGTCGTTTCCGGGACCGCCGGGCGGCCCGCGGCCGATCCCTTCCGGCCCTGGTCCGCCGCCGTCCCGCTCCCTTCCGTCACCGGTCCGGTCCCCGTGCGGTCCCCGTTCCGGGTGGTTCCCGCACCGGGCGGCGGGGCGACGCCCGAGGTCAGGACGGTCGCGGGGAGTTGCCGCGCGGGTAACCCTGAAAGATCCCTGGGATGTCGCCGCTTCGGGGACGTACGGTGGCCCCCCACGGGAGAATTGTCAGTGGCTGCCGGTAGCGTTCCGGTCGAATCAAGAAATGACCGGGCATCGACGGTAATGCTCCGACCTGTCGCGGGTCGCCCGCGCGCGGAGACCGCCGTACCGGCCGCGGCCGGGTGGGCACGGTCGTTCACGGACGAGGAAGGGCGGCGAACTGCCGTGTATCGCTGGGAGATCACCCGGGCCGCGCTGGCGCAGCGGGTCTTCGCCATCGTGCGCAGCACGACGTACGACGAGGCGAGCGCCACCGCCGACACCCTGTTGTCGGCGGGCGTCACCACCTTGGAGATATCCCTGACCACGCCGTTCGCGCTGGAGGCCGTCACCACGCTCACCCGTGAGCTGGGGGAGGACGCGGTCATCGGCGCCGGGACGGTTCTTGACGCGATGTCGGCCCGGATGGCGGTCGACGCCGGGGCCCGCTTCCTGTCCTCGCCGAGCCTGGACGAGGAGGTGATCCGTACGGGCCACCGCTACGGCGTCCCCGTCTTCCCCGGCGTCGCCACCCCGACCGAGATGGTCCGCGCCCTGGAGCTGGGCGCCGATGCGCTCAAGGTGTTCCCCGCGGCGGAGCGCCGGCCGTCCTGGCTCGGCGAGATCCGCGCCGCCCTGCCGCAGGCGCCGCTGCTCCCGTCGGGCGGGGTGAGCGTCGAGAGCGCCCCCGAGTGGATCGCGGCGGGCGCGGCGGCCGTCGGCCTCGGCTCCGCCCTCTCGGACGGCGACCGCGACACCGTGACCAAGCGCGCCTCCGCCCTGCTGCCCCGCCTCGTGGAAGCCGCCTCCGGAGCCCCGGTCCCGGAGAGCGCGGCGGAGTTCTACGAGTACTGAGATCTGCCGGCAGGGAGGCCCTACGAGTACGGAAGGAGTTCGTACGAGGACGAAGAAGGGGGCGATGGCTGCGGCTACGGCTATGGCTCCGGCTCCGGTTACGGGAGAAAGGGCCCGACGAGTGGCGGGTGCGGGGCGTTCACGTCCAGACGACGCACCCCTGCCGCTCCAGGGCCGTCACCAGCGGGTGGTCGGGTGCGACGGCGTTCCACCGCAGGTCCAGCTTCTCCAGTGCGGGCAGGTGGGCGAGCCATTCCGGGAGGTCGGCGAGGCGGTTGCTGCGCAGGTCGAGGTGGCGTAGGCGGGGGAGTTCCGCCAGCGCCCCGGGCAGTTCGGTGAAGGCGTTGTCCCGCAGGTCGAGATGGCGCAGCTCGTGCAGTGCGGCCACCGACGGCGGCAGCCGGGTGAGGGCGTTGCCGCGCAGCCAGAGTTCGCGCAGGCGGTGCAGCCGGCCGATCGTGCCGGGCAGCGTGGTGAGCCGGTTGTGCTCGGCGCGGAGTTCGATGAGGCCGGTCATGGCGCCGACGGTCTCGGGCAGCGCGGTGAGGAGGTTGTCGCCGGCGTTGAGGTAGCGCAGCCGCGTCAGCCGGCCCAGCGAGTCGGGGAGCCGGGTCAGCTGGTTGTCGTGGAGGTAGAGGCAGCCGGTCAGCTCGGTCAGCGCGCCGAGTTCGTCGGGCAGTGAGGTCAGGGCGTTGTGGCCCAGATCCAGGGTGCGCAGCCGGCGCAATCGTCCGATCTCTGCCGGGAGGGCGGTGAGCCCGGTGTCGGCGAGGATCAGTACCCGGAGATCGGTCCGGCGCCAGACCGACCCGGGTACGGTCCCGAGCCGGTGGCGCCAGAGGTTCAGGGTGTGCGGCACGGTCGTCTCTCCTCTTCGGGCGGTGGGCGCCGGTCGCGGGCCGGGCTCGCGCGGGCCCGGCCAGGGAAGGCGTGGTCCGGGAAGGCGTGGTCCAGGAAGGAGTGGTCCGCCCCGGGAAGGCGTGGTCCGGGAAGGCCCGGGGCGGGCCGGATCCCGTGTCGGGTGAGTGTCGGCTGAGTGGTGGTCAAGCGGTCAGCAGAGCGGGCAGGGCGCCCTCCTTCGCGAGCCGTTCCAAGGTGTCGAGGGCGGAGCGGGCCTGGCGGGCGGCGTCCGGGTCGTGGTCGGCGAGGCCGCTCGCCGCGAACTCGTCCTCGTCCAGGCGGAGCACCTGGGAGCCGTCCGCCGACACCCACAGATCGAGATCCAGGTCCTCCACCGTCAGCTCCGCGGGGCCCGTGGCGCCGTCGCGGACCACCGCGGGGCGGGTGATGTCGCAGTACCAGCCCTTGAGCGTCCCCCGGCCGTCGCGCACCTCCTTGACGGCGTACCAGCGATCGCGCCAGTAGTGCTCGGTGAACTCGTCGCCGGGCTCGAAGCGTACGAAGCCGAAGTCGCGGACCCCGGGCGCCGCCCAGGCGGCCAGGACGGAGATCCGGGCGCCGTCGTCGGCCAGCACCTCGGCCGGATACCGGATCTTGGTCCGTCCGGCCTTGGTCAGCACCACGTCCAGCTGCTGCGGCATCGCGCTCTCTCCAGTCTCTCGCGAAGCGAGCGGCTCCGCGAAATGATCGTCGGGCAAGTACGGCCCAGTGTGGCGGACTTGGCGGAGCCGCGCCCGTGGGATCGGCGCCCCGTCCCCGTCCCACCCACCGATCACCCCCTTCACCCGCCCCGCCCCCTCTGCCACGCTGTCCGCGCCGCCCCCGCCCCGGCCTCACCCCCGTCAGGAGCCCGCCGTATGAAGCGTTCCGCCGTTCTTCCCGCCCTGGCCGTGCTGCTCGCCGCCACCGCCGCCGCGCCGTCCGCGGCCACGCCCGCGCCGGCGCCCGGTGCGGCGCCGACCGCGGCGGGGACGCACCGTCCGCAGCCCGGCGGCTCGCTGCTGGACGCGGTGCCGCGCCGAGGGGTGCTGCGGGTCTGTACCACCGGCGACTACCGGCCCTACACCTACCGCGACCCGAAGACGGGCGCGTACCGCGGTGTGGACATCGACATGGCGAAGGACCTGGCGAAGAGCCTGGACGCCGAGCCCCGGTACGTGGCGAGCACCTGGGCGTCGCTGGTCGGGGACCTCGCCGCGGGGCGGTGCGATGTCGCCATGGGCGGGGTCTCGATCACCTTGCCGCGGGCCCGCAAGGTCGCGTTCAGCGAGCCGACCCGCGAGGACGGCAAGACGCCGATCGTGCGCTGCGCGGACAAGGAGAAGTACGGGACGCTGGAGCAGATCGACCGGCCGGGAACGCGGGTGGTCGTCAATCCCGGCGGGACGAACGAGGAGTTCGCACGGGCGCGGCTGAAGCAGGCGAAGATCACCGTCCATCCGGACAACACCACGATCTTCGACGAGATCATCGCCGGCCGCGCCGATGTGATGATGACCGACGCGGGCGAGACGCGCTACCAGGCGAAGATCCACCCGGAGCTGTGCGCGCTCCACCCCGATGAGCCGTTCACCTTCTCCGAGAAGGCGTACGCCCTGCCGCGCGGCGACGCCGAGTTCACCGCGTACGTCAACCAGTGGGTCCACCTGGCGACGCACGACGGGACGTACCGGAAGTACGAGGACGCCTGGATGAAGTGACCCGGGGGCGGACGGGGAGCCGGGTGGGCGGGCGCCCCGGCTCCGTTCGCCTTTGCGGCGGCAGACTGGGCTCGTGGGGTTGGTTACGCTGAGCGGTCGGCAGGTCTCGACCCGGCAGAGAGTGAGAGCACCCGATGATGCCGCCGCATTGCGCCCTGTGCCGCGTTCCGTGCGGTCATTCCGCCTTTGCGAACGAGGAGTTCACCCTCGTGGACTTCCGGCCGACGCAGACATACCCGGATGACTGGGCCGGCCACCCGGAGCACTGCGTGTGGTTCTGCCCCGTGCATCTCCCCCTCACGGAGGGCCTGACGCATCTGCCGGCCAGGGAGGCCCTGACGCGCATCCTGGCGAGGCTGCGCGAGGCGGGCACCCGCTGAGTGAGGGTTGCTCATCCGGCAAGGCCTCTGTGAGTTGCGCGCCCCGGCCCACCCTGGTGCTGTCCGGCCTGCCCCTTTCGGCACTCGACTTCCTCGGCCGTCATCGGGGCGTGAATGCTGTACACGTCGCCGACCTTCAGATTGTCCGGAGTGCTGTACTCACCGTGGGTACCGATGGTGGAGACGGCTACCTGGGAATCGGGCTGCCAGAAGGTACGGAAGTACGGAGCGTTCGCCGGGATTTCCGGTATCTCCAGAAGGGGAACTCCGCGCCGCTCCAGCAGGCGTCGCAGCTTCTCGAACCGGAGCCGGGAAGCGAACCGCCCGTACCGGGCGCGGAGCTCCTCGTTCACGAGGGTGCGGTCCCGGCAGGCGAGCCTGTGCACCTGCAGGGTGAAGTGGTTGCCTGACCAGGGCTGGTCGGCACGTGCGCGGTCCCAGGAGAACTCGACGAGGCCGTAGTCGCGGCACAGGCTGTGGTTGCCGAAGGAGTTCTCGGCAAGGTCCGGTCCCAGGGCCCTGGTGACCTGGTCGGGAGAGCCCGCGGGACCCACGCCGAGCAAGGTTCCGGTGGCGACGACGTCCACGTAGAACGCCAGGGAGTACGGGGTCAAAGGCTGATCCTCGATCGGGGAGGCCTGGTCGACCCCGGGAACCCTACTCCACCCCGGGCGCTGCACCCCCAGAATCTCCAGGCCCCATGCCCGCACGCCACCGGCTTCGTTCTCAACCATCCGCTCGCCGCCCCCCAAAAAAATGCGAGCGCGCAGAGGCGCAGCGGCTTCAGCCCGTCAACCCGGCGTCTCTCGCGCACAGCGCCGCCTGTACCCGGTTGTCCACCTCCAGGGCGGCCAGGATGCGGCTGACGTGCGCTTTCACCGTGCTTTCCCGCATGCCGAGGCCGGTGGCGATCTCGGCGTTGGAAGCCCCGCTCGCCAGGAGCCCGAGTACGTCGGTCTCGCGCGGTGTCAGGCGTCCCACCCGCTTCCGGGCGGCTGCCGAGGTGCCGCGTGCGGTGTGGTGATGGTGTTCGATGAGCCGTCGGGCGGCATGGGGGTGGAGCATCGCCTGTCCGTCGGCGACGACTTCGACGGCTCGGATGATGTGGTCCGGTTCGGTGTCCTTCAGCAGGAAGCCGACCGCACCCGCGGCCAGCCCGTCGTAGACGTACTCGTCGAGGTCGAACGTCGTGAGCATGATGACCTTGGGCGGTTCGGGCAGCGCGGTCAGCCGTCCGGTGGCCTCGATTCCGTCCATGTGAGGCATCCGCACGTCCATCAGCACGACGTCCAGGCGCCGTGCGCCGGCCTGTTGTATGGCTTCGCGGCCGTCGGAGGCCTGGGCGGCGACGGTGATGCCGGGGGCGCCTTCGAGGATGTCGGCGAGTGCCAGCCTGACCAGGCCGTCGTCGTCGACGATCATTGTCCGTATCACGCCGCCCTCCTGTCGTGCCGGTCGTCGAAGGGGATGGTGGCCGCCACCCGCCAGCCTCCTGATGCGGTGGGCCCGTATTCCAGACGGCCGTTGAGCGCGGCCACCCGTTCGGTCAGTCCGACCAGGCCGTAGCCGGGCCCCTCGGCCGCACCTTCGGCCGAGGTGCCGGCCGGGTTGCGGATCACCACTGTGCAATGCGGCGGGCCGTAGAACACCTCGAGGTGCGCGGGCGCTCCGGCGGCGTGTTTACGGATGTTGGTCAAGGCTTCCTGCGCGAGCCGGTGAACGGCGAGGCGGTAGCCGGCGGGCAGGGAGCGGGGGTCGCCCTCGATGACCGCTTCGATCTGCTGTCCGGCCGCCCGGGCCTCATCGATCAGCGTCGAGAGTTCCGGCAAGCCGGGCACCCGGGAGGCCGGCGTCGTTCCGGCGTCGTGGCCGCGCAGCACGCCCAGTACGTGCCGCAGGTCTCCGAGCGCGTCGGTGGACGCGGTGCGCAGCAGGCCGATCCGGGTGGCCACCGGCTCGGGAAGGCCGGCGGCCCGCTGCTTGAGGGCGCCGGTGTGCAGGGCGATGACCGTGAGCCGGTGGGCGAGCACATCGTGCATCTCGGCGGCGATGCGGGCGCGCTCCTCCAGCCGGGCCTGCTCGATGCGCAGTTCGCGCTCCACCCGGAGGCGGTTGGCCTGTCCGATGGCCAGCGCGATCAGCAACACCATCAGCGGCCCGTATTTGCGGGTCATCCACAGGCTGTCCCCCGGGTGCGCCAGCGAACTTCCGATCACCGCGACCACCACGCACAGCCCCTCGAAGCGGTACCGGCCTCGGGAGACGCGGTGGAAGAAGACGACGAACAGGGGGAAGAACAATCCCAGCGACACCGCGCCCGCCGTGGTGCTCACGACGGCGTACACGGGCCGGCGGCGCCGCAACAGGACCGAGAGGGTCAAGAGCAGGGCCACCCCGACGCGAGGGCTGAGCAGCGTGGCGCCCGCACCCATGTATGCCTGTTGCACCGTTCCCGCGCCGACGACGCAGACCAGCAGCGCTTCGGCCCACCACGGCCGGACGCGGCCCGTCACCTTGTTCACCAGGTCACCATAGGCAGGCAACATCCGTCTCACCTCGGTCGGTTGGCGGCTCCGGCCCCCTACTTTCGTACAGGGTCGCCGGGGCGGAACGGCCGATGGAACGGGTTCGGCCGCTGCCTAGCGTCACGGGCATGACTCACACACCGGCCACCGCCACATCCGCTCCCTCGCCCTCCGCCCCGGTCGGCGCCCGGCGGCGCAACGGCGCCGCCGTGTTTCTCCGCGAGGCCACCCGTTCCATGCACGCCACCGGCGCCGTCGCGCCGAGCGGCTCCCCGCTCGCCCGGCGGCTCGCCGCGCCGCTGCCCGCCCCCGGCGGCCGCGGTCCGCTGCGCGTCCTGGAGGTCGGCGCGGGAACCGGTACGGTCACCCGCGCCCTGGCGGAGCGCATCGGGCCGGGCGACCGGCTGGACGCCGTCGAGATCAACCCCCGGTTCGTACGGCTTCTCACCTCGGCGCTGCGGTCGGATCCGGCGCTGGCCGCCGCGTCCGGGCAGATCCGGATCGTCCACGGGTCGATCTGCCGCATGCCGCTCTCGGAGGACGGCTACGACATGATCGTTTCCTGTCTGCCCTTCGCGAACTTCGACCCCGGCACGGTGCGTGCCGTGATGGAGCGGTACCTGGCCGCACTGGTCCCCGGCGGGCATCTGACCTTCTTCGGCTATCTCGGCACGCTGGCCCTGCGCACGCTGTTCGCCCCTCGCGCCGAGGCCGCCCGCCACCGCGCGGTCGCGGACGTACTGGCCGAGTTCTCCGACCGCTACGGCGAGGGCGACGGCGGCGTCGTCGTATGGCGCAATCTGCCGCCGGCCCGGGTGTCGCACCTGCGGGCGCCCCGGCGGCCTGCGGATGCCGCCGCCTCGGATTCCTCCTGTCGGTGACAGTGGCGCCCGGCAGCCTGCTGCCGGCCGTGGCGTCCCCGCCCGCCGGAGCAGTGCCCGCCCCGCCCGTTCTTCCCCCGTGGTCCCGCTCCGCCGGCGTCCCTCGGCTACGCTCCCGGGCCGGAGCCACCGCCGCCGGCCCGGCGCCAGACCCCACGAACCGGTACAGATCGCAGGTAACGGATACTTGGTCGGTTGGGGCCGGCGTTCCGGGAACGGTACGCGGCGACTCCCCGACAGAGCGTGACAATCGGCGGAAGGGCAAGACCTCGTGGCAAGGGTTCGAAGAGGCGTACGCGTCATGGGCGCCGTGCTGGCGGCGGTGCTCGGCGCCTCCCTCGCGGGGTGCAGCAGTACCGGAGGCAAACGTGCCGAGGACGCCCGGGCGGCGCAGGCCGCCGGCGGCAAGGCGGCGGTGAACACCCCCAGGTGGACCTTTGCGATGGTCACCCACTCCGGGGACGGCGACACCTTCTGGGACATCGTCCAGAACGGCGCACAGCAGGCCGCGGCCAAGGACAACATCAAGTTCGTCTACGGCCACGACAAGGAGGCCCAGCGGCAGAGCCAGCTGGTGCAGTCCTACATCGACCAGAAGGTCGACGGCCTGATCGTCACCCTCGCCAAGCCCGACGCCATGAAGGACGTCGTGGCCAAGGCCGAGAAGGCCGGGATCCCGGTGATCACGGTGAACTCCGGCGCCGAGGACTCGAAGAAGTTCGGCGCGCTCAGCCACATCGGCCAGGACGAGACGGTCGCCGGTGAGGCGGTCGGCGAGGAGCTGAACCGCCGCGGCCGCAAGAAGGCCCTCTGCGTCCTGCACGAGCAGGGCAACGTCGGCCACGAGCAGCGCTGCGACGGTACGAGGAAGACCTTCAAGGGCGAGCTGCAGAAGCTGTACGTCGAGGGCACCAACATGCCCGACGTCCAGTCGTCCATCGAGTCCAAGCTCCAGGCCGACCCGTCGATCGACTCGGTCGTCACCCTCGGCGCGCCCTTCGCGCCCACCGCCGTCAAGGCCAAGGAGCAGGCCGGCAGCAAGGCCGAGATCGACACCTTCGACCTCAACGCGCAGGTCGCCGACGGCATCGAGGACGGCTCCCTCGGCTTCGCCGTCGACCAGCAGCCCTACCTCCAGGGGTACGAGGCGATCGACCTGCTGTGGCTGTACAAGTACAACTCCGACATGCTCGGCGGCGGCAAGCCCGTGCTCACCGGACCGCAGGTGATCACCAAGAAGGACGCCGCGGCCCTCCAGGAGTACACGAAGCGGGGTACTCGATGAGCCCGGCCGGAAAGGGCGCGGCGCCACAGCTCGCGGACGCCGCGGCCGGCGACGAGCGGCTGCTGCGCCGCTCCCCGCTGCACCGCCTGATGGGCCGCCCCGAGCTGGGCTCGGTCGTCGGCGCCCTCGCCGTCTTCGTCTTCTTCGCCTTCGTCGCCGAACCCTTCCTGCGGGCCGCCAGCCTCTCCACCGTCCTGTACGCGTCGTCGACGATCGGCATCATGGCCGTTCCCGTCGCGCTGCTGATGATCGGCGGGGAGTTCGATCTCTCGGCCGGTGTGATGGTGGTCAGCTCGGCGCTGATCTCGTCGATGTTCAGCTACCAGATGACCGCCGACACCTGGGTCGGCGTCGGGGTGTCGCTGCTGGTCACGTTGGCCATCGGGTTCTTCAACGGCTTCCTGCTGACCCGGACGAAGCTGCCCAGCTTCATCATCACGCTCGGCACGTTCTTCATGCTGACCGGCCTCAACCTCGGCTTCACCAAGCTGATCGGCGGCACCGTCTCCACGAAGTCCATCGCCGACATGGAGGGCTTCGACTCCGCCCGCGCGGTCTTCGCCTCGCATCTGACGCTCGGCGGCGTCGACATCCAGATCACCATCCTGTGGTGGATCGCGCTGGTCGCCGTCGCCACCTGGATCCTGCTGCGCACCCGCGTCGGCAACTGGATCTTCGCGGTGGGCGGCGGCGACGACGCGGCGCGCGCCGTCGGCGTCCCGGTCCACAAGACCAAGATCGGGCTGTACATGGGCGTCGCCCTCGCCGCCTGGATCTCCGGCCAGCACCTGCTGTTCTCGTACGACGCGATCCAGTCCGGCGACGGCGTCGGCAACGAGTTCCTCTACATCATCGCGGCGGTCGTCGGCGGCTGTCTGATGACCGGCGGCTACGGCTCGGCGATCGGCTCCGCCGTCGGCGCCCTCATCTTCGGCATGACCAGCAAGGGCATCGTCTACGCGCAGTGGAACCCGGACTGGTTCAAGTTCTTCCTCGGGGCGATGCTGCTGCTCGCCACACTGCTGAACGCATGGGTGCGCAAACGGGCGGAGGAGAAGGCATGACGGCGCTCGTCGAGCTGGCCGGTGTCAGCAAGTTCTACGGCAACGTCAAGGCGCTGGAGGGCGTCTCGCTGGAGGTGCACGCCGGGGAGATCACCTGCGTGCTCGGCGACAACGGCGCCGGCAAGTCCACCCTCATCAAGATCATCGCGGGGCTGCACCAGCACGACGCGGGCAGCTTCACCATCGACGGCGAGGAGACCCGGCTGGTCAACCCGCGCGACGCCCTCGACCGCGGCATCGCCACCGTCTACCAGGACCTCGCCGTCGTCCCGCTGATGCCGGTCTGGCGCAACTTCTTCCTCGGCTCCGAGCCGACCCTGGGCCGCGGCCCGTTCCGCCGCCTCGACGTGCGCACCATGCGCGAGACCACCCGCAGCGAGCTGCTGCGGATGGGCATCGACCTGCGCGACGTCGACCAGCCCATCGGCACCCTCTCCGGCGGTGAGCGGCAGTGCGTCGCCATCGCCCGCGCCGTCTACTTCGGCGCCAAGGTCCTCGTCCTCGACGAGCCGACGGCGGCGCTCGGCGTCAAGCAGTCCGGCGTCGTCCTCAAGTACGTCGCGGCCGCCCGGGACGCCGGGCTCGGCGTGGTGTTGATCACCCACAACCCGCACCACGCCTACCTCGTCGGCGACCGCTTCGTCCTCCTCAAGCGCGGGGCGATGGCAGGCAGCCACGCCCGGTCGGAGATCTCGCTGGAGGAGCTGACCCGCCAAATGGCGGGCGGCAGCGAGCTGGAGCAGCTCAGCCACGAGCTGGCCCGCGAGGCACCCGGGGAATTCCCCGGCGGCCACCGGCCCGGCTGAGCGCGCCGCGGGGCGCGCGGCGCATGCGCCCGCGCCCCCACGCCGCGGTGCGCCGGACCTGGCCGGTGATGCACAATCGCACCAAACCCGTGCACCCGGGGGTCGCGAGGACCGGAAGGGAAGGCCCCCGCACCGCAGCCCCGCCCGCACACCGAGGCCCGACCGGCCTCCCGACCCGCAGGGACGAGACGACTCTTGCGCGCACACAGCCGACCGGGCCACCACCGCAGCCACGGCGAGGTGGGCCGATGAGCACGTACCGTGAACGCGTCCCGAGGGGGCCCGCCCGGGCGACCGTGCTGCGCACCGCCGGGACCCGTGAGCGCCGCTCGCACCTGACCGCGCCGCGCGTCCCGACCGTCGGCATCGACATCGGCGGCACCAAGGTCATGGCGGGCGTGGTCGACGCCGACGGCGTGATCCTGGAGCAGGTCCGCACCGAGACGCCGGACAAGTCCAAGAGTCCGAAGGTCGTCGAGGACACCATCACCGAGCTGGTCCTCGACCTCTCCGACCGCCACGATGTGCACGCGGTCGGCATCGGCGCCGCCGGCTGGGTCGACGCGGACCGCTCCAACGTCCTCTTCGCCCCGCATCTGAACTGGCGCAACGAACCGCTCCGCGACCGCCTCGCGGGCCGCCTCGCCGTCCCCGTCATGGTCGACAACGACGCCAACACCGCCGCCTGGGCGGAGTGGCGGTTCGGCGCCGGACGCGGCGAGGACCACCTCGTCATGATCACGCTGGGCACCGGCATCGGCGGCGCGATCCTGGAGGACGGACAGGTCAAGCGCGGTAAGTACGGGGTGGCCGGCGAGTTCGGCCATATGCAGGTGGTGCCCGGCGGCCACCGCTGCCCGTGCGGCAACCGCGGCTGCTGGGAGCAGTACAGCTCCGGCAACGCCCTGGTCCGCGAGGCCCGCGAGCTGGCCGCCGCCGACTCCCCGGTCGCGTACAACATCATCGAGCGGGTGGGCGGCAACGTCCCCGACATCACCGGGCCGCTCATCACCGAGCTGGCGCGGGAGGGCGACGCGATGTGCGTCGAGCTGCTCGCCGAGATCGGCCAGTGGCTCGGCGTCGGCATCGCCAACCTCGCCGCCGCCCTCGACCCGTCCTGCTTCGTCATCGGCGGCGGCGTCAGCGCCGCCGACGACCTGCTGATCGGCCCCGCCACGGACGCCTTCCGCCGCACCCTCACCGGCCGCGGCTACCGCCCCGAGGCCCGTATCGCCAAGGCGCAGCTGGGCCCCGAGGCCGGCATGGTCGGTGCCGCGGACCTCGCCCGGCTGGTCGCCCGCCGCTTCCGGCGCGCCAACCGCCGCCGGGTGGAGCGCTACGAACGCTACGAACGGACCGGCCGCCGATGACCACCCAGGACCTCACGGGCGCCGCCGCCCCGCCGCCCGCCGCCGCACCGGGCCGCGAGACGCCCCGCCGCTGGCTGATGGCGGTGATCGTCTTCCTGCTGATCACCATCCCCGCCGGCTACATCGTGATCTCCGCGGAGCAGAGCCGCGACAGCGGCGGGACGAAGGACGCCGAGGCCGCCGCGACGGGCCTGACCAACGCCTTCCCGAGCAAGGTGCAGCAGCGGATCTACAACGTCCCGGTGCCGCTCGGCTCGACGCCCGTCTACTACTACGAGACGAACTCCTGGGACACCAGCTCGCTCTACGTCCAGTTCCGGACCAACGGCGTGGGCCTGGAGCGCTATCTGAAGGCGATCGGCAGCAGCACCGGCGCGCTCAAGAAGGGCGAGGTCACCATCACACCCCGGCAGGCGGCGCAGGTCGGCTGGGACTTCACCGGCGACGGCCAGTTCGCGGGGCTGAGCGAACACCGCCCGAAGCCGCAGCCCTCGCAGCGGATCACGGTGAGCTTCGACGAGCCGGGCCACCCGGTGGTGCACACCGTCTCCACCGTCGCCTTCTGACCAGCTGACCGGCGGCGGGTCCCGGGGCGCTCCCGGAGCCCGCCGCCGGGCCGCCGCGTGCTCCGGACGGTTGAGACGGACGGGGCGCAGGTGACGCACGGGCTTCCCCCGGGCCGCGCGGTCGGCGATCATGTCGGGGCGCCGCGCCCGCGTCCGGGCCCGGTGGCCGCCGCGGCGGCCGGACCCCAGATCCCGAGGAACCCCAGATGCGCACGCTGATCAGCACCGCCTTCGTCTCACTCGACGGCGTCGTGGAAGCCCCCGGCGGCGAGCCCGGCTACCGCAACTCCGGCTGGACGTTCAACGACGTCGACTTCCTGCCCGAGGCGTACGAGATCAAGGGCCGCGAGCAGGAGGAGGCCACCGCGCTGCTGCTGGGCCGGGTCAGCTACGAGGCGTTCAGCCCGATCTGGCCGGACGTGCCGGACTTCGCCGGCTACCTCGCGATGCCCAAGTACGTCGTCTCCACCACCCTCGCCGAGGACGCCCTGGCCACGAACTGGGGCGAGACCACGATCCTGCGCTCCCTCGACGAGGTCGCCGCCCTCAAGGAGACCGACGGCGGCCCGATCATCGTCCACGGCAGCGCCACCCTCAACCACCACCTCTCGGACGCCGGGCTGATCGACCGCTACCACCTGCTGGTCTTCCCGCTGCTCCTCGGCGCCGGCAAGCGCCTGTTCAGCACCGCCGACCAGCCCACCCGGAAGCTGACGCTGACCGAGCACGCGACGTATCCGAACGGGCTCCAGCTGAACGTCTTCGACGTGGTGCGGTGACGACGCCGTAGCGGGCGTCCGGCGGGGCGTGTCCGGCGGGGACGAAGGCGCCCCGCCGGACGCCTCCTCAGCGTGCCGCCGGTCCGCCCTCGGGAGCGGAGGGCGAGGTGGCGGCGCGGGAGAGGAGGGGATCGGTGAGCGGGGAGTCCCGGTAGTGCTGGTTCTCGGTGCGCAGGCCGTCCGCCAGGCTCAGCATGCCCTCGGTGAACTCGCCGACCTGCTTCGCGCGCATGTCCCGCAGCGCCGCCTGCGCGGCGGCGACCGCCGTGACGACCATCTCCTCCAGCGACTGCGGATCGTCCGGGTCGATGACCGACGGATCCACCCGCAGCGAGGTCAGCATCCCGTCGGAGTCCACCTTCGCGGTGACCAGCCCGCCGCGCGCGTGCCCGGTCATCGCGCTGTCCTTCAGTCCGCCCAGGCTCGCCAGGTTCCCCTGAAGATCGCGCATCCGCTGGGTGAGCGCGGCGATGTCGAAGGACGGGCTGTCGGCCATGACGGGGGCTCCTCGGGGAGTGCTCGGAAAGGGCGCGGACCGGGCCGTCAGGCGGGCGCGCGGGCGTACCGCGGCCGCGGGCGGGCGGGGGACGGCGGCGGTCCACGGCCATCCTGCGGCCTCGGCCGGAGCCCGCCCAGGTCCCCGTTCTGGGGATCTCCGCCCCGGCGGCGGAACCGTGGACCGGGCCGGGGCGCCCCCTGCGGAGCGCCCCGGCCCGCCGGCTACTGCGCCGACTCGCAGTTCTCGACGACCAGGTTCGCCGGGCGGGGCGTGCCCGTCATCGAGGTGACCAGATCGGTGCCGGTGCGGTGCCACAGCGCACTGTCGCCCAGGCGCGCGAAGCCGTACTCCGCGAGCGTCCCGGGGGTCAGCACCGCCCCGTTGGTCTCGACGAGCACCAGATCGGCGCCGGGTTCGACGCCGCCGTCGGCGGCGAGCGCCGCGACCCGCCGCACCAGCGCCCGGACGACGTCCGGGGCGTCCGAGTCGTCCCAGAACACCGCCCCGCTCAGATGCAGGACACGCGGCGGCCGCCCGTCGCCCCGGCCGCCCGTCGCGAGCAGGGGAGCGACCGGGTGCTCCGCGGTCAGCGCCTCGGTGTCCAGGGAGCCGATCCGGTAGCGGAGCCGGCCGAGCGCCGCGCCGGCCCCTTCCGGCGCGCCGGCGGGGACCCACCGGGTGACCAGCAGCCGCCCGTGGACCAGCTCCTGGTCGACGACGAGCGGCACCAGGGGAGCGGGGACGGCCGGGGCCGTGTCCTGGGCGGCGCCGGGGGTGTGCGCCGGTGCGGCGCCCAGGTTGGCGAGCGGCAGCGGCGCCGGAGCCCGGAGGTCCGGCGTCCGCTCGGCGGCGGACTTCTGGCCTTGCGACCGGCCTTGCGACTGGTCCTGAACGGCTGGAGCCGGTCGGCCTTGCGCCGCCGGGGCCGGCCGGGTCCGTGGCGCCGGTGCGGGCAGGGTCCGCGGAGGCACCGCCGGCGCCTGCGGCGCGGTCGCCTGTGCCGCCCGCGGTGTGATCGTCCGTGGCTGCGCCGCCTGGACGTTCTGCGGCAGGAGCTGGGTGAACTCCTCCACCGGCGGCGCCACGAACCGCTCCGGCCCCGGCACGGTGACCGTGCCCTGGAGCGAGGTGCTCCCGCCGCCGCTGCTCGATGCGGAGCCACCGGCGAGGAACGCGGTGCGCCGTTCGCCGGTGAGCCGGTCCTGTGGTTGCGGGGGGAGGGCGGCGAGGTCTTCCGCGCGCTGTGCCCGCCGGACGGCTTCCGCGACCGCGTGTCCCGCCGCCGGTCCGCCCAGGAACAGTGCCCGCAGCACGCGTGTGACCGCGTGGTCCCGGCCCGCCCGGCTGCGTTCGGCCGCCGCGTCGGTGCCGATGACCGGGGGCCACCGCAGGATCTGGGAGACGAGCCCGGTCCACCGCCGCGCGCCGGCTGCCATCAGCTCCTGCGGAGTGGTGCGGTACGCCTCCGCGACCTCGGTCAACGCCTGCGGAAGGGTGCCCAACTCCCGTGCCAGCCGGACGAGTCCGGCCGCCGCCCGACCGGTCAGGCCCGGGCTCAGCAGCCCGTACGGCACCTCGCCCAGCCGCTCGGTGAGCGCCACCAGGTCCGGCAGCGCCTCCGCCGGCAGCGCCAGCGCGCCGGCGAGATTCCGCACGGGCTGCCCGGCGGCCACCGGGAGGGAGACGTCCGGCGTGTCCGGTTCCTCGGCGTCGGCGTCCGCCGCGTCGACCGCGGGTACCCGCACGGACACGTGGACGTACCCGTCCGGACCGGTCTCGCCCCACGTCACGGTGTACGCCGCCGTGGCCGGGTCCGCGGCCGGCTCGTCGTGGACGTATGCCGCCTCGAACTCCTCGTGCGTCAGGCGCTCGCCGTACGCGAGGACGGTGGTGTCGTCGACCGCCCGGACACGCCACAACAGAACGCCGGGGACGGCCGGGATCTGCTGGGCCCGGACCAGGTCCAGAAGCAGGGGGTCCTGCCGGTCCGCCGCGTTCCGCGGCGGGACGAAACGGCCGGACGGCGTGGGGACGGCGGTGCGTCGCACGTCGCCGAGGCCCAGCAGGGTGGCCTCCGGCGAGTACCGCAGGGCCAGCAGGTCCGACACCCGGAAGACGAGGGTGAGGCATGCGCCGCCGTAGCGGAGCGCGCCGCGCTCGTTGGCGCCTTGCAGCACCACCTTGACGTAGGCGTCCGCGAAGTCATGGGTGTGCCACAAGGTGGTCTGCGCCGCGCCGTCGACGCGGCTCATCGCCCAGCCGGAACCGCTGACCGATTGGCCGGCGGAGTGGCCGAGCGACAGCGCGCCGCTCGCCGTGGCGACCGGCGCCTGCCCGTCCTCGCCCGGCGCGACGCCCTGGCCCCAGCCGGCCGAGAGGCTCTGCCCCAGGCCGGTGCCGGACGACATGCCGTTGTTCTGGGAGCCGTAGTCGCTGCGCTCGGACGTCCCCGGACGCCAGCCGAGGGAGGCGCCCCGCGCGGCGGGCAGCACGGCGAGGGAGAGCACCCCGGTGGTGTCGGTGAACGGGCCGCCCGGTCCGCGCAGCGCCGGGCCGACGGGGGCCGGGGTGGCGGTGAGGCCGTGGAGCTGCACATGGCGGGTGAGGACGTGCGGGTCGAACCAGCGGTGCAGGCCGTCCCGCGAGAGTTGCCCGGCGCGGACCAGATCGCCCGGCTCCGCGCCGTAGCTCCGCAGCGCCGCCGTCACCTGGTCGAACAACTGCCGTACCGCGTCCGGGTTGACGACCACGCTCACGGACCTGCGGGACAGCTCGGATGCGGTGATCGCGAAGCGGGCGGCGCGCGCGAGGTCGGTGTCCGGATGCGGGGTGACCAGCCGGTTGGCGACGGGCTGCGGCCGCCGTGCGGCGGGCGGTTGGTCCGGCAGCTGCTCCAGCGGGAAGGTGATCTCCTCACGCAGCCGCACCCGTCCGGTGGCCACGGGGCCCGGGCTCATCGCCTGGAAGGCGTGGGTGGCCCGGCGGGCCAGGTCGAGGCTGAGGGTGGTGACGCCCCGGGACGGCACCACCGACCGGTGGAGGCCGATCTCCAGCACGCCGTCCAGCCGGAAGGTGGCCAGGGTGCCGGAGACGGTGTAGCCGTCGTGGCGGCGGGTCAGCACGCTCGTGCTCAGGCTCTGCGAGGTGCTCGTCGTATGGCTCAGCGATGCCGAGCCGCCCGGGAACGCCGGGGTGAGCGAGTGGCCCGTGGCCGTGCCGCGGCTCCTGCCGAGTTCCTGGCGGGTGTTCCACTGGGTGTAGCGGCTGACGGTGCCGGGCGCCAGCCGGTGGGTGAAGTGCGCGCCTCGTCCCTCGGGGTCGCGGTGGAGGCGGAACACCAGCTGGAGGTGGGTGGTGTGGCCCGCCCCGGGCACGGTGGTGTGCAGCACCGTGCCGGCGCCCGCCATGGCGTCGGCCATCGCGTGCAGGGTGCGCGGGGTGAGAATCGTGTCCAGGGTGCCGGGCAGCGCCGTGCCCGGGGTCTGCGGCGTCCACTGGGAGTCCAGGGCGGCCGTGGCGTGGGCGGCCAGGAGCGCCCCGACCTCCGTCATGACCGTCTCGGTGAGGGTGACGGGGCTCTCCAGGTCGTGCCCGTGCTCCTGAGCCGCCGCCAACGCGTCCTCGTCGGCGGACGGCAGGAAGCGTTCGCTGACCGACGCCGGGGGCAGCGCGGTGACCGGCAGGGTGTCCGGGACCGTCCACTCCTCCGCGGGGCCGGCGGCCGGCCACTGCGGGGTGAGGAAGGTGATGCCCTGCGCGACCTCGACCTGATCCTGCTCGACGGCCGGGGACCAGTCGCCGAACCGGTTGACGTTCTTCGTCTGCACCGTCAGATGCCACACCACCCGCCCGGTGCGGGGGCGGTGCGGCAGCGCGGTGCGCGCCACGAAGCCGCCCGGACTGACGTTGGTGATCTCCGCGAGGCTGCGGCCCTTGCTCGGGGAGAGGGACAGCCCGTACCCCAGCCCGCCCGTCATCTCCCCCGAACCGCCGGAGAAGGTGGCGGAGTGGGAGTGGCTCAGGTGGTTGGTGGTGGTGCTGTGTACGTCGGAGAAGCCCGTGGAGTACTCCGCGAGGTCCATCGTCGACAGCGTGACCGGCTCGCCGGAGTCCACCACATCGGTGATCTCCGCGCGGAAGAGCAGCCGGACCCGGCGGTTGGTGAGGATGCCGTCCAGGACCACCTGGGTGACCGCCGAACCCGCGCCGGTGTGCAGCGCCGCCACCAACTGGTCGTGGGTGAGGGCGGTTTCCAGATGCGCCCGTGCCTGGTGGGGCGGGACGCCGTGCGCCGTCAGCAGTTCCAGGGCGCGCCCGCGCACCGCGGCGGTACCGGACACGCCGAGCACCCGGTCGTGCTGGGTGAGGGTCAACGGTCCGGGCCCGGGCGCGGTGACCGGCGCGGCCGGAGCCGGTTCGGTCGCCGGGATCAGCCAGCGCGCCTCGCCCTCGATCGTTCGCGCGGGGGCCGTCCGCCCGGCCGGTGACCCCGGGCCGGGCCGCACCGCGCGAAGGAGGCGGTGCGCCGCCCCCGTCAGGCCGGGCGCCGGAACCTTCCGCACCGTCACGGACGTGACCAGCCGCACCCGGTACGTCAACTGGTGCGCGGGGCCCGCGTAGTTGAGGCCGGACAGCAGATACCCGTAGGACGTCAGGCCCTGTTTGGCGGTGTGGCTGCGGGAGAACAGCTTCATCTCGCTCCCGTGGCCGGCGTGCGGGCCCCAGCCGCTCGTCACGCCCACGCCCAGCGCCAGCTGGGAGCCGTTCGACCGGGAGTTGGCGAAGTCCCGCATGGCGCTGGGCCACAGGTCGAAACCGGCCTGCGCCAGAGGGACGGCGGAGAGCGGTGCGACGGCCTCCCCGGGCGCGGCGGGCACCCGCTCGGCACGCACCCGGAAGTGGACCGCCTCGCTCCCTCCATCGGCCAGCGGCCGCAGGAACGTCCGGCGCAGCCCCTGCTCCTCGGGGGCGGCGGACGCGTCCCGGTCGCCGAACAGCTCGGTGAAGCGGGCGCCCAGCGACTGGGTGTGGAAGTGGGTGTCGAGAAACGTCTCCAGGGCGACCAGCTCCGCCGCCGTCCACTCCGGCGCGCCGGTGGACCGCCGCTCGTGCAGGAACTGCTCGCGCAGCTGCTCGCGGACGTCCGTGTGGTGCCCGTGCCGCGTCAGTGCGGACAGCCCGACCGGGCCGTACAGACCCGAACTGCCCGTCGGCTGCGTCAGCTCGTGCGGGATCACCGGCGCCGGGGCGTCGGCCTGCGGCGGGTAGGTGAGCGGCAGCGGGGCGTGGGGCAGGCGGCCCAGGCTCTCGTCCGCCACGATGCGGCCCAGCGCGTCCTGGAAGGCGCCGGCCAGCTCCTCGGGCACCCGCACGACGACCGCGACGGTCTCCCGGAACTCGCGGCCGAGGCGGTCGCCGAGCGGCCGCACTCCGGCCGTCAGCCGGACGGTCAGTAGGAACGGCACGCTCCGCCCGTTGAAGCGGACGCTGTGCCAGCGCCCGCCGCCGGTGTCGCCCGCGGAGCTGAACGACGTGGACGTACCGGCGTCGAGCGTCACCGGGAACTGGAGGGCGGGCAGGGCGGTGCCCGGGCCGGTGGTCCCGCCGGCGGTGACGGAGAAGCCGCCGCCGGTGGTGGCGGAGGCGCCCTGGAGTTCCAGCCAGCGCAGGTTGAGCACGGTCGGCAGGGTGCTCGCGTCGCCGATCCGCTCGACGCCGGTCACCTGCCCCGCCAGCCCGCCCTGCAACGTCCGGCCACCGCCGAGCGGCACCGGCGGCAGCGTCATCCCGCCGTTCAGGACGCGGGCGAGGTCGTTCAGCACGCTCAGTTCGCCGAGCCGGTGGTGCAGATACTCGTGGAGCGGGCTGCCGGGCCGGGCGTCGGTGGGGTAGGCGTCGATCACCTGGTCGCGCAGGCGCCCCAGACCGCCGATGTGCTGGCCGACGGAGAAGAACCGCAGGACCTCCTGCGTGAAGCGGCGGCGCAGCGCGTCGGGCGCGGCGTCGGGCAGCGTGGCGTGCCATGGCGTGCCGGTGCGGTTCGTGGCCGGATCCGTCAGCTCGGTGGGGAAGGCGACGAGGAGCGCGCCCTCCCGCGAGCGCGTCCGGCCCCGCACGGGCACCCCCGGGCCCGCCGTGGTGACCTCCAGCCGGACACCGCCGAAGGTGAAGTGCGTCAGCTCGCCGCTGTAGCCCAGCGACGGGTTGGTGTACGCGTTGGTGCTCCGGCTCTGGTCGTACGAGCGGGACGACGACAGGCCGGCGCCCGCCTTGGGGGTGACCGGCACGCCGCCCGGCGCCGGCGGCACCTTGACGGCGGCGCTCAGACCGGCGGACGCGCCGGCGTTCTCCGCACTGCCCGTCGAACGGTTGGTGGTCGCCTCCTGCGGGCCGATCAGCTTCTCGCCGTAGGGCAGGTAGGGCGAGGCGGCGGGGGTGGCGCGGTGGCGGTGGATGCCGGTCAGCCGGACGCGGACGGTGTGTCCGGCGCGCCGGGAGCCGCCGGGCACGGTGAGCGTCAGCCCGCCGTCGACCAGCCGCCGGGAGAGGTTGTTGGCCCCCAACCTGTCCAGATGCGCGCCGAGTTGGGCGCGTACCGAGGACGCCAGGCGGCCGTGGAGCGCCGCGCCGATCTCGTCCGCGGCCGGCAGCAGCGAGGCGACCAGGTCACCGAGGACGCCGGAGGGCGGGCCGCCGGGCAGGACGGTGCCGTCGAAGCGGGTGTCGCCGAAGGCGACGACGGAGCCGAACAGGCCGAGCGGGAACTGCGCCGACCGCCCGGCGGCCGCCGTGACCCCGAAGCCGACCGGCGGTACGGGCGCCTCCGGGAAGGTCACGTGCAGCTCTTCGTAGGGCCGGCTCTCCTGGGCCGCCGGGAAGGCGAGCGACTGCTGCGCCTGGACCGGGGCGGGCCGGGTGAGCGTGTAGACCTCCTCGACGCTCTCCTCGACGAGACCGGTCCCGTCGTCGGACGCGTCGCCGTGCTCCGCGGCCGTCTCCCCGGCCGCCCCCGCCACCGGACCTCCGGGCAGCTCATAGGTCAGGTGGACGACGTCGCGGACCAGCTCGGCATCGGGGTCGTCGTACGCGTCGGCGCTCTCCTCGGCCATGGCCGCGGCGGGGAGGAGATCCAAGGTGCCGGACGCAGGGGCCGCGGCGGCGAGGGCGCGGAGCGCGTCGAGGTCGGCCACCAGCTCGGGGAAGAGGCCGGCGTCCTCGCCGAGCGGCGCGGGCGGTGCCGTCAGCAGCCTGCCGTCGGCGCCCACGTCGATGGAGTCGACGGTGACCGGTCCGGCGGGGAGCAGCGCGGCGGGATCGGCATGCCAGCGGGAGCCGCCCGCTTCGGTCCACAGCACCCGGCCGTCGACGTTGACCGCGCGCATCGGGGGACGCGCGGCGGCGAAGCGCACCAGCGACGTCGCGCCCGGCCCGGCCGTCCGGAGCCGCTCGGCGATCTCCGAGGCCGCGGTCGCGGGCCCGGCGCCGCGTGCCACGGCGGCCAGGTGGTACCGCCGGGTGTGCCACCGGTCGAGGAGATCCGGCGGCTGCGCCGGACCGGCCGCCGGCGCTCCCGGCACCTGGACCGGGGCGGCCGGTGACTGGGCCTGCGGCACGCCGACGTCGATGAAGCCCGCGGCCCGGTGGCGCTCGCCGGCCTGGCGGAGGCGTTCGGGGGTGAGGGGCTGCCACCGCGTCTTGGCGTCCTGCGCGGCGGCGACGAGCAGCCGGCGGCTGCCGGCGTCGACCGTGGTGTGCGGGAAGACCTGCCGGACGAGGCCGTCGAGCACCGTCGGCGTCAGGTGGCGCGGTGCGTGCCCGGCCTCGGCGAGGTCGGTCAGCCGGCGCAGGGCGATGAGCCGGGAGAGGGACCGGCCGGGGCCGAACCGCGCCACGGGGAAGAGCGCGTCGTGGAGCGCCACCAGGTCACCGGCGCGCAGGAACTCCGGCAGCGTCAGCGGCTGCTGCGGCCGGAGCTGTACGAGGTCGACCAGGGTGCGGCGCGGCCGCAACCGGTAGGCCAGCTCCGCCTGCTGCTTCGGGGCGAGCAGGGGACGCTCGGCGGCCGGGGCCGTCCCGGCGGCGCCGGTGTGGCCGGCGTCGGCGAGCCACCGGAGCGGGAGCCACCGGTCGCGAAGAGCGGGGTCGAGCGGGCGGTGCTGCGCGCCCGGTGGCAGGTCGTGGCCTTCGGCGTACCGCCGGGCGACGTTGACGAGGTACTCCGGGCCGGTCATCGCGGAGCCGGAGTCGATGAGGTGCTGGTACCGGGTCAGCTTGCCGGAGTGGACCATCGCCCACGCCGCCAGGTCCTCGCCGGGGGCGAGCGGTGGCACGTCGATGACGGGCAGATGGGTCAGCAGCGCCGTCAGGAAGGCGGTGCCGGGCGGCGTGACGATGAGGCCGTTGCCGTGGTCGCCGCGGGCGTAGCGGTAGCGCGCCACGCTCTCCAGCTGCTCCGCACGGCTCGTACCGATGGCGAATCCATCGGCGAGCAGCGCGTTACGGATCTTGGTGAACGAGGTCTCGTCGCGGAGCAGCGGCCCCAGCAGCGGCAGGTCGGGGAGGCCGGTGCCGAGCCGCAGCTCCTCGGTGGGCAGCGTGAACGCGCCCGGGGCGACATCGACGTCCAGGTACATGCCGCCCTGGTGCCACAGCACGCCGTAGCGGACGACGTCGGCGGCGACGGCGTAGGCGCCGCGGGAGAGGGCGAAGGCGACGAGATCGCGGGCCGGGGCGCGGACCTCGGCCGGCAACCGGTCGAAGAGGGTCGCGTCGTCGATGCCGCGGACGGCGATGCCGGCCAGATCGCCGGTGAGCAGCCCGTCGTGGGCGGTGCGGGCGCCGTCGTCGAGCCAGAGGTTCAGCTGCCAGCCGGACGCGGCGGCGTGCTCCGCCCAGACGCGCAGATTGTCCAAGGTGCCGGCGGGCATCCGGCCGCCCAGCCACACGAAGTGCAGCCGCTGCGGGACGACGGCCGTCGCACTGTGGCTGCCGCCGACCGTCAGGCCCTTCGGCAGCGGCTGGAGCGTGTGGCTGCGCAGCTGGTCCCAGTCGTCCCGCCGGGCGTACGTGTCGAGCCGGTCTTGGAGGGCGGCCCGGTCGAGCGGCACGGCGGGCCGGCGCACCGCCTCATCCTCGCTCCGCGCCGCCTCCTCGATGAGGCCTTGCCCCAGCGCCTGGTCGGGCCGGGGCACCGGCCGCGGTACGTCGATGACGGCGGGCGGCACCAGGGCCTTGGCCGCCGCGTTCCGCGGGGTGAACGTCCGCCACTCGCCGCGGTTGCCCTGGGCGTCGTGGTAGAGCAGGAAGCTGAATTCCTTGACGTGCGGGGTGGCGGCCACCTTGGTGGTCGGCGCCGCGACGTTCATGCCGGTGGCGTCCGCGATCTGCTGCGCGACCGAGTCGCCCGCCTCGTCGGTGGCCGCCGCCTCGCAGGCGGCCAGCACGATCCACGCCTTGTTCCCCGCGCGTGCCTTCAGCGCGGCGACGCTGTCCCGCCGCCGCAGCATCCGGCCGAAGGACGTGCCCGACACCCGGACGGGCCTGCCGTTCACCGGAACGGTCAGCCAGCCCTTCTCGCCGTGCAGCAGTGCCAGATACAGCGGGTCGCCCGCCTTCCAGGGCACCGTGTCGAGGTCGCTCGCGCGCACCCGGTACCGGACGACCTGCCCGCCGTTCCCGTCCGGGACGCCGGTCTGCTGCTCCGGGGCGAAGTGCGCGAAGTGCAGATTGGTGAGGTCGAGATCGGTGTGGGTCAGGAGCCGCTCGGGCACGTCGCCGGCGACGAGGTAGGACCGGCCGGTCGGCAGCAGCGAACCGGGCGCGACGATGACGAGGTTGCTGATGTCGGCGGCGTCGAAGGCCACTCCCTCCGATGTCGTCAGCGTCAGCTCGGCGCCCCCGATGTGCGCCGGGTCGACCTCCAGCGTCGGCGGCTCGGCCGCGCGCCGGAACCACTCCCGGACGTCCGGGTGCAGCCGCTCCCGGGGCGGGTCGATCTCCCGCGGGTCGTGGTAGGCCGCGTACGCCTCGGCGAACCACTCGGCGGCCGAGGAGAACTGGTAGTTGGACACCGCGTGGGCACGCGCCGCGGCCAGATAGCTGATCCAGCCGCCGGTCTGGTTGTCGACCTGGAAGATCCGCCCGTCGTGCGCCAGCAGCGCGGCGCCGCCGTTGTCCCGCGTCCACGGCTGCGCCATCGCGGCCCGCAGAAGGCCGGTCATCGTCGTCAGCCTTCCGCGCAGTTCCGGGTCGCTTCCGGCGAGCTGCCGGGGGATCAGCGCGATCCGCTCCGGATCCGGGCCGTCGGACCCCACCGGCTTGATACGGGACGACACCTCGCCGACGAGGCGCTCGAACGCGCCGGCGCCCGAGACCGCCTCGACCTGCTCCGCGGTGATCTCCGCCAGGGCGAGGAACGCCCTGGCGACCTCGTCGAGCTCGTAGTCGGTGGCGTAGGACTGCCAGCCGCCGAACATGTCCTCCGTCGCGTGCTCCTGCGCCCACCGTGTCCGCGCGTCGACGGAATGGCCCACCTCGTGCCGCAGCGTCCACGTGACGAGGTTGCCGCGCGCCAGGACATCGGAGACACCGGCCATCACATGACGCGGCGCACCGCGGAGCCCGAGGATCTCCGCGGTGGTCAGCCCCGGGTAGTCGGACATCGCCACCAGGTCCATCACCCACCGCAGCGTGGCGTTGCCGCGGCCCAGCGAGGTGTACATCCAGGACGGCATCTGGAACGGGCGGGCGATACGGAGCGTCCGGTCGCCGTAGTCGTAGGTGCTGGCGGCCGTCCCCGAGGAGTCGTCGATGATGGCCTTGAGCTGCGGGTTCTCCTCCACGTCGCGCCGCGGCAGACCGGTGAGGACCTGCTCGATCCTGTCCAGCATCGAGTGGCTGAAGTGATGCCCCTCGCCGTCCGTCCCGGGACCGATGACCGTGCGGAACCGGCGGGTCAGCGCCGCCTCCCGCTCCGCCGCGCCGGTGTTCCGCAACCAGCCGCCGATCGTCCCGGCCGGTTCCTCCGCGACGGCGCGGGAGAACACGGGGCCCTGGGGGAGGGGGGCGGGCAGGTCCCAGACCGTGTCCGCCAGGACCTCGTCGGTGCTGAGGCCGAGGAACTGGGCGAGGTCCTGCTCGGTGACGACGACGGCCGGTGCGGCATCGGGATGCTGCGCCGGAAGCATCCTGCGCAGCCGCAGCGCCAGAACGCTGCCCGGATCGAGCAGTTGGTCCCGCCGCAGTGCGTCGTAGGTGTCCGCGGCCCACTGCTGCGCCGCGGCGGTGTCGCCGCCCCAGTCGCGCTCCACGCCGTCCCTGGCGGCCCGCAGCCGGGTGCGGTGGATGTGCCGGTCCGTATGGGTGTCGAGCGCGGTCGTGCCGAAGCCCCGGTGGTAGGCGTCCGCGTTCCGCAACGAGTCCACCTGCGGATGCCGGAGCGCGGCGTACGAGTATGCCGCCGCCTCGCTGATGACCACGACGGACCGGCCCGCCGCGGGATAGAGCACATTGCGGACCGAGTGCCAAAGGCCGGGCCGTTGCTGCTGATCCGCGGCCATCTGGTCGCGCACCTGCCGGAGCGAGCCGATGAACCGCTGGCTCCCGCTCTGCGGATCGATGCCGATCTCCGCCAGCCACCGGGTGACGGGCAGCGGCCCGAGCTCTAGGGCGGGGTCCAGCACGATGAGCTGGTCCGTGCCGTCCGCCGCGCGGACGCGAACAGCCGCGGCGATGTGGTACCTCCAGCGCACCGCCGTGGTGCCCAGCTCCTGGGCGGCGTGCTCGGTGTTCCGGGTCTCCAGCCCCAGGAGCGGACCGGTGCGGGCGGCGATGACCTTGTAGACGCGCGCGTTCCACTGCTGGAGGCGCATCGCGATCATGTGCGCCCGCAGGTAGCACCCGTCCTCCGGGTGCCGGTTCGGCAACGGCCGCCGGCCCAGCTGCGGATGCTGGTACTCCAGGTCCGTCAACTGCCGGTACCACGCCTGCGCTTCCGCCTCGGACGCGGGCTCCTGACGGGTGACCTCACCGAGCACGTGCCTGACCTGCGCTTCCGGGATCTGCGCGGCGTGGTTCCGGAAGGCGGTTCGAAGACTGTCCTGCCACAGCTCCTGGAACGCGTCGTCGACGGACCAGATCGTGCGCAGATCCCGGTCCAGATGCCGGACCATGTCCAGCGCCTGGTGGGCGAGCCCGGCCTGCAGGAACAGGCCGAGCCGCAGCGCGAACGCCTGGACCTGCGGCAGCCGCTCCAGCGGCACCCCTTCGGCGACATACCGCAGATCGATGCCCCAGGGGTCGTCCTGCGCCGCCGGGCCGTAGAAGTGCTGAAGGACCTGGACGGCGTCCGCCGGGCCGAGCGCGTTGCGCACCAGGGCCCCGGCGACGGTGCGGGGGAGGGTGGCGGCGGTCAGAGCGTGGAACTCGCGGTCGAACGCGTCGAGGACGAAGCCGTCGGCGGGCCGGGCGTACCCGGCCAGCCATGCGTGCAGCGCGGCCGCGTCGACGACCGGCGCCTGCAGCCGGCTCACGAGCGTGGTGAGGAACACCGGGTCCGGCTGGGCAACGAGCGCCTGCGCCGGGGCCGGCGCAACCGCCTGGAGCCCCTGGCCGGGCGTCAAGGCCGGCTGCTGCGGGGCGGCGGAGACGCCGTCGAAGAGCTGGGCGTAGGTGAGGGGGGCGGCGGTGAAGGGCTGATGGGGCGGTTGGACCTGTGAGGCGCCGGCGACTCCGTCGAAGAGGTCGGCGTAGGTGAGAGGCGCGGCGGTGAAGGGCTGGTGGGGCGGTTGGACCTGTGGGACGCCGGCGACTCCGTCGAAGAGGTCGGCGTAGCTGGGCGTGGTGGCCTGCGGGGCCACGGCGCCGGCCGTGAGCGTCTCCTCCACCGCGGTGAGCTGGGCGAACGCCGCCCGCTCCGCCTGGTCCCGGCGCATCCACGCGTCCCGCAGGACCGCCGAGGCCGCATCGAGCCGGGCGCGTGCCGCGGTGAGGGCCTCGTCCAGGTCGTCCAGGGCGGTCCGGTCCACGGGCTGCTTCGCGCTGCGTGCCCGCCGGTCGGCGCCGATGAGCGCGTCGTACTCCCGCAGCCGCGCCTGGAGCTCCGACTGCGCCTGCGCGTACTCCTCGGCCGTGCCGAGCGAGGCGGCGACATGGTCCTCGGCGCTCTCCAGCGCGCGTTCCACCGCGACGGGCGACGGCGCGGCCGCCGTCGCCGGGCGCGGCGCCGCGCCCGTGAGGGCCGATGCCGCGGCGGGCGCGAGCGGCGCCGGGAGCGGGATCAGCCACTCGCCCAGGACCGGCGCGGCCGGGGTGCGCGCCTGCTCGGGGGCCAGTCCGGCGCGCAACGCCGCGGCCTCCAGCCGCTGCCGCGCCGCCGTCCACGCCTCCTCGGCCGCGGTCCGGGCCAGGTCGGCCCGCTGCGCCTCCTGTCCGGCCTTCCGCAGCCGCGCGGCCTGCCGCCGCTCGGCGGTCCGCGCCTGCTCCAGGCGCCGCTTCGCGCTCTCCGGTTCCGCGGCGGCCGTCTGCTGCCGGGTGTCCGTGTCCGGCGCCCGGTCCGTCGTGTCGCTCGCCGCGTTCCGCCCGGCCCGCAGCAGTTCGGCGTAGGCATACGCCTCGTGCCACAGCACGGCCCGCGCCTGCCGGTGCGCCCGGTCGGCCGCCGCGAGGCCGTCGAGCGCCTCCCGACGTGCCGCGGACGCCCGGCGCAGCTCCGCCGCGGCGCCCTCGGCGTCACCCCGGGCCGCCCGCAGCGCGACGGCCGCCTCGTCGGTCAGCGCCGCGTGCCACTTTTCCCGCGCCGCGGTGAAGCGGCGCTCCACCTGCGTCAACAGCTCCTCGGACGTGGCGTGTTCCGGCGCTTCCGGGTGCTGCGCCCGGGCCCGCCGCACCGCGTCCGTGGCCGCCGCCAGCTCCTCCTGGGCGGCCTGGGAGCGGGTCAGTGGCCGCGCCAGGCCGGACACGGAGGGCACCGGGTGCGGGACGGTCATGTCCTGCGTCGTGTCCTGCGCCGTGTCCTGCGCGGCAGCGAACTCCTCCTGGAACGCTCCGTCCCCGAGCGCGAAGCCGTCCACGGCGGTGGAGCCGGACTGTGCGGCGGACGCCGGTTCGGCGTCGTCGTGGTGCCAGGACGACGCGAGGTCGTGCGGGGCCCACACCCGGCGGTAGGCGGTCATCAGCGCGTCGGTGAAGCGCGCCTTGAGGCGGGCACGGGTGGTCTCGTCGAGCGGGTGGGGGCCGGCGAGGGTGTCGAACGCGGCGCCCGCGGCGCTCAGCGCGGCCGGGACCTCCGCCTCGAAGCGGAGGTGGGCGTCGAGGGTCTCCACCAGCCGCGCGCACCGCAGCTGCCAGTCCACGAGGCCGCCGGACACCTCCGCGACCTGGGAGTACGCCCCGGCGAACGCCGCGTCGAAGCCGGCCGCCGCGCGCTCGCGGAAACCGGCCGCGGCCCGTTCGGCCGCCTCGTCCGTCAGCGTCCGCCCGGGGTGCGCGGCCCGCCACTCCGCGAGCGCCTCCGCGAACTCCTGCTGCGCCCCGGCGAGCGCCGCGGCCTTGGCGGCGACCGCCACCAGCCGCGACCGCAGCACGTCCCCGCCGGCCAGCCCGGCGTACGTGGCCTCCCAGCCGGCAAGGGTCCGCTTCGCCGCATCGCCCGTGAGGGCCCGCTCGAACGCCGCGTCGACCGCGGTGGCGGTGGCGTGCTGCACCGTCGCCACGGCGGCGGCGAGCGCCCGCTCGGGCGTCAGCGCGGGGAAGTGGCGCAGGAACGCCCGCGCGGCCTCCGACTCCCCGCCCAGCTCCGCCGCGGCGGCCGTGACGTCCGTGAGCGTCCGCGCGAGAACGGCCTCGCGGGCGGCCTGCCGGGCCAGTTGCACCGGCAGCTCCGCCGTCGTCGCCGCGTACGCCTGCCGCCACCGCGCCAGCGCCTCGGGGTCCTCCCCGCGCGCCGCCGCGACGGTGTCCGGCCGCAGATTCCGGGAGAACGCCGTGTCCAGCGCGGCGAGGTGCCGCTCGCGCAGGGCGTCGAGCCCGGCCTCGGACAGCGTGGTGCCCCGCACCCCGAACGACGCGAGCAGCGCCCGCTGCTCCTCGGTCGGCCGGTCGCCGAAGGCCGCCACGGCCGCGTCGAACTCCGCACCGGCACGCCGGAGTTCCGAAACCCGCAGGGCCCGCAGGTCCAGGGCGTCGGGGAGTTCGGCGAGCAGGCCGCGCAACTGCTGTATCCCGGCTGTCCTGTTGGCGGACAGACGGGTGCCCCGGGCGTCCGCGGGGGCGGCGAACGTCATCCGGACGTGGACGTCGAGCCGCTTCTCGAAAAGCTCCCACTCCGCCGCCGCGACCCGTGCGATCAGCTCCTCGTCGAGGACGAAGGCGGGGGACGCGGCGCCGGGTGCGGACAGCGTCCGGCTCCAGGTCCGCACGGCGTCGTCGAAGGCGGCCCGCCCCAGTGCGCGGGCCCTGGAGCGCATGCGCTCCAGGGTCATCCGGTCCTCGGCGGACTCCCGCAGCTCCTCCGGCGTCGCGCCGTCCTCGCGGATGCGGGACATCTCGTCGGTCAGCTGCTCCGCCTGCTGCGGCGACAGCGGACGGCCGCCGTCGCGCGCCCACTCCTCGACGCTCTCGCGCAGCTGCCGCCGGTGCGCGGCCTCCGCGCTCTCCCGGGCGAGCAGCTCGTCGTACGCCGTGCGGAGCGCCTGCTCGGCCTCGTGCATGACCGGCGTCCGCCAGTCATCGGACTCCCCGTGCGCGGGGACGGGCGTGGCCGGGGCGGGCGCCCCGTCGAGCAGCTCCGGGTGCTCGCGCAGCTCGGCGCCGCGCCGCACCACCGCCATCCGCTCCGCGTACGTCCTCTGCACCTCGGCCAGGGCGCCCGGATCGCGCTCCAGCGCCTCGATCGCCTGCGCACGGACGAGGTGCTGCTCGGCCCGGAACCAGCCCTCGGTCGCCGCGCTCCACTCGGAGTACGGCGCGAACTCGTAGGAGCGGCTGTACGCGGTGAACCGGTCCACGAGGGCGGCCATCGGGGCGGCGAGGGCGCTCAGCCGCTGCGCGGCGGCGCGGACCGTGCGGTTCCACTCCTGCGGCGTCTGCCGGACCTGACCGTCCGTGGCCGGTGCGGTGTGCGCCGCCACGTACGCGTCCGTCAGCCGGGTGAGCTGGGCGCGGTACCACTGCGAGGCCCGCTCGTCCCAGTGGTGCCGGCCGCGGGTGAGGTCGTTCTCCGTGATCAGGCCGCCGGCCGGGCCGCGGTCGGGGGCGAGCGGGCCCTGCCGGAGCATCGCCCGGACCTCCGAGCGCAGGTCCTGCTCCTTCAGCCAGGCGGCACGGGCTCGCTCGTACGCGGGGCCCACCGCGCGCCCGGCGGCCTCGGCGGCCGCGGTCTCGGTCAGCCCGCTCCGGACGCCGCGGGCGAAGCGGCTGCTGAACTCCTCGTCGAGGCGCCCGGCCTGCCGCGTGGACTCGAACCTGCGGTCCCAGTGGTCGGGGCGGAGATGGGAGTCGTAGTACTTCCAGGACCGCCGGTGCAGCTCCTCCCCGTACTCCCAGGGCCGGAGCAGCTCGTCCGCACGGCCCGGCGACGGGTGTTCCGGTACGAACAGCTGCGGCTGGAGCCGGTCGGAGCCCTGCGACCCGGCCGTGTGGGGCTCCGGCGACCCGTGGGCCTGCTCGCGGGTGTGGCCGGGGCCCTGCGCGGGCTGCTCCTGGACGGCCTGCTCCTGGATCTCGCCGGCGTTCTGCTCCTGGGTGCGCCGGCCGGAGTTCCGTTCCAGCGGCTCGGCCTCGGCGACCTGCTGCTGCGCCCCGGGGCCGTCCTGCGCGTGCTCCGGCGTACGCGGCTGCTCCGGGGCCGTGCGCTCCCCGGTCAGGTCGCGGCCCGAGCCGTGCGGGGCGTCCTTGTCGACGGGGACGTTCGCGGTGTCGCGGGTGCCCGCGGGCGCGCTCTGCTTCGGCTGCGGTTCCGTCAGGTCCGGTGCGGGGCGCGGCTGCTGCCGCTGCGCCCGGGCCTGGTCCAGGCCCTTTTGGAAGTCGTCGGCGCCGTTCTTCTCGGCGTCCAGCCACGTCTTCAGATCGTCGGCGCCGGGGTGGCGGAAGTGGTCGTCCAGGGCGACCCGGTCACGCCGGAAGGCGGCGGCCACCCCGTCGTCGCCGGACCACTTGCCGTGCGCCGGGACGTGGTGGATCAGCCCGTCGCCGAACGTCGCCTCGAAGACCTCGCCCGCCTCCCGGGTGGCCGACTGCCGGGCCTCGTCGATCTGCGCCTCGGCGTCGAAGCGGTCCAGGGCGGCGCGGGCGTCCTGGCGCCACTGCCGTACGCGCGGGTCCAACTCCCCGCCCGCCAGCGGCGAGCGGCCGGTGCGCACCTCGCCCAGATGGGTGTCGGCGAGCCGCTCCAGCTCCGCGGCGAGCTTGTCGTGGACCCGCTCGACGGTCACCGGATCGAGGAGCAGATCCTTGCCGTCGGCCTGTGTGCGCAGGTCACGGAGGTGGGCGTTCAGCTCCTCGTGGTAGCGCAGCCGCCCGGCGAGCCCCCGCTCGCCCGTCAGCGCCGCCACGCTGTTGCGGCCGTGGCCCGCCGCGCGCCCGGCGGCGTGCGGATCGGCCTCGGCACCGGCGTGGTAGGCGCCGAACGCGTCGTCCACCGCGGCCTTGAGGTCCTTCTCCAGGCTCCGGCCGGCCGCCTCGGCGACCGCATCGTCCACATCGTGCCGGAACGCCACCTCGTCCAGCTGCTTCCGCAGCCCGGGCAGCTGCCGCTCGATGCGCAGCTGCTCCTCCAGCTTCCGGGCGGCACCGTTCAGCACGAGGTCGGACGCCTCGCGCGCCTCCACGCCCGCCGCGTGCAGCTCCCGCATGTCGCGGTAGGTGTCGAGCAGTTGCTCACGGGTGGTGCGCCGCCATTCGTCGCGGGTGACGTTCCGCCCGGCGAGGTCCGTGTCGCCCCCGATGTCGTACCGCTTCATCAGGTCGTCTACCTGCCGCTCCGCCTGCCGGGCGAAGTCGAGCCGCTCGCGGACGCCGCCGACCGCGCCGCCGTCCGCCCCCGCCTTCCGGGCCGCCGCCAGGTCCTGGGCGTAGCGGGCCTTGACGGTGCGGACGAGGTCGTCGGGGAGCGGGTCCCGGCGGAACTCCGGGGTCGCCAGCAGGTCGTCGACGGCCTTGTCGGCGGTCGGGTACCAGTCGCCGTCGCGGTAGCGCCGGTCGAAGCGGGTGGGCAGCTCGTCGATGAGCTGCCGGTGATGCCGCGACAGGGACTCGTGCAGCGCGTCGCCGTCGACGTTCTTCGCCAGGCCCGGTTCGGGCAGCTCGATGAGCCGGTCGAACTCGCGCCGGAGATCGGCGCCGACGTCGTCCACCACCGCCTTGATGTCATCGGCGCCCGGCACCCACGCGGTGTCACGGCCGATCAGGTCCCGGAAGTGGTGGGCCCCGGAGTCCTTGGCCGCGGCCGCGGCGCGCCGGGCGGCGGCCGCGGCGTCGCCCGCGCCACCCGCCGCGTCCAGGGCCCGCGCGGCGGCCCGCTCCGCCGCCCCGGCCGCCTCGCGGGCCTCGGCGGCGGCGTCCCGGGCCGCGGCCGGCGCATCGGCCGACGGCGCCGCGCCGCCCTTCCCGTCCGGGAGCGCTTCGGCGGCCTTCCGGGCCGCCTTCGTGGCGTCCGCGGCGCGCGCTGCCGCCTCCCGCGCCGCCCCCGCCGCGTCCTCGGCGGCACGGGCCGCGCCCCGCGCCTCCTGGACCTTGGCGACATCGCCGTGCGGCGCCTCGCCGACCTCGTGACCTGCGGGGACGGTGTCCCGGCCGGGCGCGGCGGCCCGCTCCTCGGCGGTCAGCGACTTCGGGCCCGGCGCGCCGCCCCGGCCGCCCTTCCCCGCGATCCGCTCCAGCGCCCCGGCGGCCTCCTGCGCCGCGGTGGCCGCCTTCCGGGCCGCCCCGGCCGCGTTCCGGGCGGCCTCGGCGGCCCGCTCCGCGGTGTGCGCCGCGCCCTCGAACCGCAGATGCGGCGGCTGCCACTCCCGGGCCGCGCGCCGCACGTCCTCGGCCAGCCGCGACAGGTGCCGCTCCTGCGTCCCGGCCATGTCGACGACGGTCTCGTAGTGGTCCAGCAGCCGGCCTCGGGCCTGCTGGTGCTCGGCCGCCCGCGCGGCGTCGTAGGGGACCTCGGGGGCCCGCTCGGGGGCGTGCCAGGGGATGCCGTCCAGCCGCCCGTCCGACCAGACCCTGCCGTGCCCGGACATCCAGTCCTGATGGAACTGTGACCACATGCGGTCCGCGGTGGGCGCGTGCAACCCCGGGCGCCCGGCGGTCAGTTCGTCCCAGGCGGCCTTCGCGCCGGCGGTGGCCTCCGGCAGCCGCTCGGCGCCCGCCCGCAGCTCCGGCGCCGCCTTGCCGATGTCGGTGAGGGACGCATCGAGCCGGTTCAGCGCATCGTCGACGTGGGTGGGGGAGTAGTCGGTGCCCAGGCCCTTGCGGACGTCGGCGAGGGCGTGGTGGCGCAGCTCGTTCTGCCAGGTGCGCACCTGCGTGCCGGGGGCGTCGAGGTCACCGGCGGGGCGCTGGTGGGCGTGCCACCGCTCCTGGACGCCGCGCTCGAAGCGGAACCGCTCGTCCAGGCTCCGGTTGAGCTTCGACAGCCCGTCCTGGGTGAACCTCTCGATGTCCCGGGCGCCGGTCTCCAGTGGCTTGCCGCGCAGGTCGTCCAGGAGCGCCTCGGCGTCGCGCTTCAGCGAGGCGTGGACGCTGTCGGTCAGCTCCGTGCGGCCGGGGCCGTGCGGTCCGTCCGGCAGGCCCTTGTCCAGCTGGCGGGTGGGCAGATCGTCGATGAAGCGCCGGAGGTCCTGGCCGGCCTGGATCTCCGCGTCCAGGCGCTTGAGCAGCTCCTCCTCGCGCACCGGCCACTTCTTGACCGCCAGATCGTGGGCGAGCTGCTGCTCCTTGGCGGTGAGCCGGGCCAACGGGCGCAGGCGCTGCTTGGCGGCGAGCAGCTTGGCCGCCTCCTTGTCCACCAGATCGCCGAACGCCTCCCGGGTGCCGCGGGAGTAGCGGTCGTGCAGCGCGGTGCGCTCCTCCGCGCTCAGCCCGGCGCCGAACTCCTGCCAGGCGTCGAGATGCTTGCCGGCCGTGGCGTGGAACTCCAGCTCGCGGCCCAGCCGTTCGGGCAGCCCCTTGCGCAGCTGGCCCGCCAGCTGGTCGAACCGCTGGCCCTTGTTGCTCACCTGCCAGTGCGGCTTCGCCTTCAGCTCGCCGTACGTGGCCTCGGCGACGTGCCCCAGGCCCTCCTCGTACTCCTTGGCGGACCGGTCGACGAGGTCCGGCTCATGGCCCTCGGCCCGCCACTGCTTGCGGGCCTCGGCGACCTTCGTCTCGATCCGTGCGTCCAACTTCACCTGGAGCTTGTGCAGTTGGGCGCGGCCCCGGACGGTGTCGCCGAGCCTGTCCAGCTCCTTGTTCCACTGCTGCTCGGCCTTGGCCAGCGCCTCGGGCCGGACGTCGCGCCCCTCCCGGAACGGCCCGAAGAGCTCGTCGAACTTCGCGCGGGCGTCCCCCACCAACTCGTCGAAGACCTTCTGCCGTTCGACGTCGTCCAGCGACCGGAGCGCCTTGGACGAGCCGGTGGTGTCCGTGAACTTCTCCTGGAGCTTCCGTCCGCCCTCGTGGAAGTGCTCGTCGGAGGCGAGCTTCTGGACCCGTTCGGCGGTGGACAGCCGCTCGGCGGTGTTCTTCTTCAGCGCGTCGCTCTCGGCGGCCCACGCCTTCTCCTTGGCGGCGTCCGCCTCCTTCGCGGCGGCGGCGCCGGACTGCTCCGTCCGGCCGGCCGCGCCCGCGCCGGAACCGCTGCCCGCGTGCGGCGCACCGGCGCCTTCCCCGGTACCGGGCCCGGGGTGGACGGCGTCGTCCGCGGTGTGCGACAGCTGGGTGCGGTCGCCGGAGTGGACGCCCTCGGCCGCCGCGTCGTGGGCCCGGTCGCCCTTGCCGCCGGCGGACGCCGAGGTGTTCTCCGGGCGCTCCGCCGGCGCCTTGGTCTGCGTCTGCCCGCCCTCGGCGCGGGCGTTGTTCCTGGTCGCGGCGTTCCCGTCGCTCCTGGCGGCGGCGTGGCCCTCGTTCTTGGCGGCGGCGTTGCCCTCGCTCCTGGCCGGCAGGTCCTTGGACAGTTCCTTCGACGAGCCGGTGGCCGTGCGGTCGCCGGCCGCCTTGTTCTCGAACGACGCCCTGTCCCCGGAGTGCGACACCGAAGCGGACTTCTCGGCCGGGGCCTTGCCCTCGGGGGCCGCGGCGTGGGGCTCGGGCCGCGCCGTCTGCTGCGGCCTGCCGTTCTCCCCGACGGGCTTGGCGTCCTTAGTGACAGGCGCGGTGACGTCCTGCGCCTTCTGGTTGCCGGGGGTGCCGGTGAGGTCCTGGGCCTTGGCGTTGCCGGGATTGCCCGTGAGGTCCTGGTTCTTCGCGGTGCCGGGGGCGCCGGTGGTGTCGGTCCCCTTGGCGCCGTGGGGCATGAGGTCGCCGGTCCGGGCGTCGTGGGGCGTCTGGCGCGGGGCGTTGGCGTTCGGGACGTCGGCGGCGGGGGTGCGGCCGGGCGGCACGGGATCCAGGTGCGCCCTGCCCGGGACCTTCTCCAGGCCCTCCTGCCCGACGTGGTGCACGCCCTTGCCCGGCGCGCCGGGGTTGTGCGCACCGCGCTCGTTCACCTGCGTCACGGGCGGCATCTCGGCGTGCTCGTCCGCCGTCCGCGACGACGTCGGCGCGTCCTTCTGCGGCGTCGTCCCCGGTCCGTGCTGCTCGGGGCGGTCGGCGGGGGCGCCGCCGGGCCGTTCCTCGGGGAGCGGCGTTCCCTTGGCGGGCGGGGCGTTCCGGCCCGTCGGGACGTGCGCGGACGCCGGGTCGGTCCGCGACGGGTTCGGGCCGTGCGTGGCGTCCGGGCCGGCGTTCGGCTGGTGGGGCACCTCGCCCGGGGACCGGGCGCCGTTCGGCGGCACGACCTCATTGCGGGGCGGGACGCTCCCGCCGCTCTCGCGCGGCGGGCCCACCGGCGGGTGGGGCTCGGCGTTCAGGGGGATCTCGGTGCGGGGCAGCCCGCCGCCGGGGCGGACCGTGTCCGCCTTCGGGGGCAGGAGGTTGTTCCGGTTCGGGAGGGTGCCGCCCGGCACGTCCGGCATCTTGTTGACGACCTTGCCGTCGAGATGACCGAGTCCCGCCTTCGGCGAGAACGAGTTCGACGGGCCGAACTTCGGCGGTGCCAGCTTCGGACCGCGCGTCAGATCGCCCACGCCCCGCCGCAGCGCGCCCAGCCCCTTCAGACCGGGGGCGAGGAGGCTGCCCGCGCCCGCGAGCCCGAGGTTGAGGGCCTCGTGCTTCCACCACTCCTTGCTGCCGAAGTCCGGCATGTCGGTGTGGGTGACCGCGGCGGCGAGGGCCTGCGCGCCGATGTCGGCGCCGAGCTGCACCACCACGTTCAAGATCACGTCGATCGCGATGGCGCCGGCGTAGGCGGCGGCGACGGCGATGCCCTCCATGACCACGCCCATGGCCTCCAGCACCGAGGTGAGCGCCGCCAGGATCGTGCCCAGCGGCAGCAGCACCGCCAGGGCCACGACGGCGAGCAGCGGGAGCAGCGTGACGAGCATCAGCTTGATCGCCTGCATCCGCGCCGCGTGCAACTCCTTGGCCTGCACCTCCTTGATGAAGTCCCCGTACGCGTTGATGGCGTTGCCGACGTCCCAGGCGTGCTGGACCGCGGGCTTGAACTTGCCCTCCCGCAGCAGGCCCCAGGCCCAGGTGACCGCGATCTCATGGGCGTCGCCGCTCCACTGGACGCCCTGGACCGAGGAGTCCATCGCGGCCATCTTCTCCCAGAGCATGTCGCCGAAATCGATCCACGCGTTGCCGAGGGCGTAGATGTTGTCGGTAACGGTCGTATCGGGCTCGTACATGGCGACATCACCTGGGTGGGGAAGAACGGAAAAGGAAAGGAGGAGAGCCGGGCCGCGGCAATGCGCGAGCTGGGAATATCAGCGGGACGTCAGCGAGACGCAAGAAAAGCGCAAGAAAAACGCAAGCGGAGCATCGGCGGGGAAATGGCGAGGCGGTGCGAATTCGGCGGTCAGAATTTTTCGCCGATCGCGGACTTCGTGGCGTCGGTGACGTCCTCCGGATTCCCGCCGCCGCTCCCGCCCCACGACAGGAGCTGCGAGGCGAAGTCGCCGAACTCCTGATACGACGCGTCCTCCGCGGCCAGATAATTGTTGCCCGCCAGCGTCAGCGAGAACGCGACCCGCGCCAGCACGCTGTTCGCCTGGCTCTCGCTGTCGCCGCCCTTGCCGAAGAGGCTCGTCAGGCAGGCGTCCAGGCGCCGGAAGAAGGCCCCGGCCTCCTCCTCGGTCCTGCCCGCCCAGCCGACCTGGAGGTCGGTGAGCGCCTTGAAGATCTTGGACACCTCGTTGCCGAGGTCCTCGACGAGACCGCCGCCGCCGTCCGGCCCGCCGATCTGCTCCCCGTAGGTCCGCAGCGCCTCGCCGTCGACGCGGATCGAGAGGTGCGCGCCGCCCACCTGGCCGTAGGTGACGGGGGGATCGGGCCGGGGGTCCTTGCTGGGGCTCACCGCTGCTCCTGGGCGTGTGCGGGAGCGCCGCCGCACCAACGGTCAGGCAGGCTCCCTGAGGGATGTCCGGACGGCGACGCCCGCCGTGCCGCAGGGCACGGCGGACGCCTGACGCACCAGGGGTGCCGCCCGGCCCACCGGGGACCGGGGCGGCACCCCTGGCGCTACTTGCGGAAGTTCTTCGTGTTCCTGGCCTCGACCTCGTGGTACACGTCGTACGCCGCCCGCATCCGCCGCTTCATCTCGTGCAACAGCGCCACCAGCGTCTCCATGTGGTCGCTGAACTCGCGCTGGAGGTCGGAGAAGGTCGCGCTGGACGGGGACTGCCAGACGGCCTCGGCCTGCCGGAAGGCTTCTTTCACGGCGGCGACGTCCGCCTCGATGGCGGCGGTGCAGCCGCCCACCGTGCCGATGGTGTCGTGGAGCCGGTCCAGCTCGATCCGGAACTCGTCGAGGGTGAAGGTACGAGAGGCCACGCGGTGACTCTAGGTGCGCGGATGACCCCGATGCAGGTCCCTCTTCCGACACGAGCCACGTCACCGATCAGGGGTGATGCCATGTCACTGAACGGGGACCTGTCTGCCGGGCGCCCGCATTGGATGAGATGGGAAGGACCGGATATCGCCCGGGGTGAGCACGGCGGAAGGGCAACTGTGGCAGTGGAACCGAAAGACTCCAAGTACGGTCCCCACCGGGTGCCCATCGACTCCTCCGGCGGCGGCTCGGACACGTCGGGCGACAGCGAGCCGCCCCCCACCGCCGCGCCGCCGCCCACCCTCTCGATGCTCTGGCAGACCACCCCGGCCATCACCACCGAGATGCCGCAGACCAACGGCGGCGGGGGCGAGAAGAAGCCGGCCAAGGCGCCCACCCATCCGGCCCTCACCGTCAACGTCGGCGACCTCGCCGACAGCATGGAACTCCTGCGGCTCTCCTCCGCCGACATGGTCGCGCAGTACGAGAGCCTCAAGTCCCTCGTCCTCGCCGCCGACGCCTCGCACACCGTCTTCGGCGAGCAGGCGACCTACAAGGACACCATCCCGAAGCCGCGCCCGAGCCAGACCGTGGACAGGCGGAACCCGCACGAGGTGACCTTGCAGGAGCCCGACCCCGGCCCGATCGTCAAGGACGACCCGGGCGTGCGGAAGGCGGCCGAGAAGTTCGGCCCCGTCATGTACCCCGGCATGAAGAACGTGCTGATGGAGTGCGCCAACGCCATCGAACTGGTCGGGCGGTACATGGTCCTGATGGACCGCACGGGCACCTACTACGCCCACGCCGACCACACCTCCGCCTTCCCCGGACCGACCGGCAAGCCCGTCGTGGACGGCTGAGCACGCCGGCGTACCGGCGGCAACGGGCCGGGCCCCGGCCGATTCCTCGCGGAACGGCCGGGACCCGGCCCGTCCGGTTACGCCGGTGCGCAGCTCAGCTGGACCGGCCCGGCGACGTCGTGCGCGTACTGCGTGGCCGCCGTGTGGTCGACGCCGGTGTTGAACATCCGCAGCGTCACATGGCCGCTGCGGACCTTGAACGGCCCCTGCGAGACCCACTTCCCGCGGCTGCTCACCTGGTCGACGCGGAAGGCGGCGGCGGGCGTGCCGCCGCTGCGGTCGGCGTCGTAGACCGCGTACGTGGCGGGGTGGCCGCCGACGTAGAGGATCTTCGGGTTGTCCGGGATGTAGACCGAGAGGCGGCAGGTCGCGGGGCCCTTGAACTTCGCGGTGTGGTCGAACTTCCAGAGCACGTACTGGCCCGGGTCGTACTTCGTCGACGAGCCCGACATCGGCACGGAGACGTACCGGCCGGTGCAGCCGGAGCCCGTGTAGCCGCCGGTGCCGGACTTGACCCAGCCCTCCCGCTTCAGGTTGAAGTCGGGGTCCTTCATCCAGAACCCGGCGGTCGCGTGGGACGGGCAGCCGTAGCCGGCGAGCGCGGTGAACGCCGGGGCGGCGCCGCGGGTCCGGGCCTTGACGGTGCCGTCGCCGGTGGTGGTGGCCCTCGGGCCCGGCGGGGTGTGCGAGGAGCCCGCGGGGTCCGGGAGGTCCGGCGCGGATATGTCCTGCCGCCCGTCCGGGGTGATCCCCAGGCCGCCCGTACCGCCCGAACCGCCCGTGCCGCCGCCGTTCCCGGCGTCGCCGGTGCGGGACTCCCGGCCCTTCTCGTGGTGGTCGGCCTCGGCCTTGGCGGTGGCGCCCGCCGGGGCGACCTTGCCCGCCTCGTTCTTCTTGTCGTCCGGGCTGGTCAGCACGCCGACGGCGAGGGCGCCCAGCCCCAGTGCGGCGACGACCGCGACGCCGATCGCCACCAGCCGCTTGCCGGGCCTGCCCTGCTCACCGTCGGAGCGGACGCCGCCCACGAACGCGGCGACGAAACCGTGCCGGTCCTCCTCCGGCAGGCGCCCCGGTGCCCCGTCGGCGGACTGCGGGGACTTTTCCTGATCAGCCACGTACGTACTCTCCAATTGTCTTGCCGTAAGGGACAGGCGGCACAGAATACCGCTCACCGGCAATCGGAAAAGGCCTCCGCCGGGAAATCGGGAAACCTCGGCCGATGTGCCTTCCGGCGGCACCCGGGGCTATTGTGCGGGCCCCGGCGGAGCATTTGGTGTTCCGCTCCGTGAGCCGTCGATCCGAAGAGGTCGATCGGTACGGTACGTTGGAGCGCATCGCCTTGGTTCTCCGCTAGTGTGCCGCTCGAAGGGTCGGGGAACGACGCGTTGATCTGACGACAGGAATACGCATGTCCAGCTGTGCGCGCATTGTCATTGCCGAGCGCCAGAATCTCGTCCGGTACGGTCTCGAAAGGGCGCTTTCCCGGGCTCCGTGGCTCGAGGTGGCCGCCTCGGTGGAGCGCGCGCAGGACCTCCCGCTCACCCCGGGCGCCGGCGCCCCCGACGCCATCCTCTACAGCCCGCCCGCCTACGACCACGCGGGCACGGAGTCCCCGGCGCGGATCCTCGACCGCCTCGTCGCCTGCGCCCCGGTGCTCCTGGTGTCCGGCTTCGTCCAGCCCTACCGCCTGCTGGGCGCCGTCCGCGCCGGGGTGCTGGGCTGCGTCACCGACCAGGTGGACGACGAGGAGTTGCTGCGCGCCGTCGGCACCGTCGTCACCGGCGGCTTCCATCTCTCCGCCACGCTCGTGCCCCGGCTGCGGGCGGAGTTGGAGCAGCCCGGCGGCATCGAGCCGCGCTCGCTCGCCCGCCGCGAGCTGGAGGCGCTGCGGCTGCTCGCCGAGGGGCTGACGCACGGTCAGATAGGCCGCCGGATGGGCCTGTCCGAGGCCACCGTCAGCACGTACGTCAAGCGCATCCGGGCCAAGCTCAACGTCGGCAACAAGGCCGATCTCACCCGCACCGCCATCGAGTTGGGCCTGCTGCGCGAGCCCCGGCCGAAGCTCGGCGCGAGCGCCGTGGTGCCGCTGGTCGCGCCGGGGCGGGCGTCCGGCGGGCGGCTCACGGACCGGGCGTACGCAGGATGAGCGCGGCCATGTCGTCGTGACCGTCGCTGGGATGGTGGTCGGCGAGGGAGCGGCAGAGCTGGTCGACCGGCTCGCGCGCATGGTGGCGGGCGAGCGCCGCGAGCGCGCGCATCCCGTCCGCCAGGGAGCGGTCGTGGCGTTCGATCAGCCCGTCGGTGTAGAGGATGACGGTGCTGCCCGGCGGCAGGGAGGTCGAGTGGTCGGGCCGGGGCTGGGCGGTGTCCACCCGGAGCGGCAGCCCGGGCTCCGCCTCCAGGTAGTGCGCGGCGCCGTCGGGCGCCACCACCAGGGGCGGCGGGTGACCGGCGCTGCTCCACCGCAGCGTCCAGCCCCGGTCGGCGGGTTCGAGACGGGCCACGCACGCCGTGGTGAGCAGCTGGCCGCCCGTCATGTCCATGATGCGGTCCAGCTGCGTCAGGGCGGCGCTCGGCGGGGTGTGGCCCTCGAACGTCAGCGCCCGCAGCATGTTGCGGGTCTGCGACATGGCCGCCGCGGCCTCCAGATCGTGCCCGACCACATCGCCGATCACCGCGATGCACGAGGTGTCGGACAGCTTCACCGCGTCGTACCAGTCGCCGCCCAGCTGACCGGGCGTACGCGCCGGCCGGTAGACGGCGCCCGACTCGAACGGCCGCAGGTCCAACAGCTCGGGCAGCAGCAGCCGTTGGAACCGCTCCGAGCTGTTGCGGACCTGGTCGTACAGGCGGGCGTTCTCGATCGCCACACCGGCCGTTCCCGCGAGCGCCAGGATCACGCCCTCGTCGTGCCGGTCGAACGGCTTCCCGTCCTTCCGGTCGGAGAGATAGAGGTTGCCGTAGATCCGGCCGCGCACGGAGATCGCGACGCCGAGCAGCGAGCGCATCGGGGGATGCCCGGGCGGGAAGCCCGCCGAATCCGGGTGGGCGGCGATACGGTCCACCCGCAGGGGCTGCGGATGGCGGATGAGATGCCCCAGCAGGCCACGGCCCCGGGGCAGCTCCACCCCGGCGAGACCGGTCAGCTCCTGTGAGGTCAGGCCGAGCGGGACGAACTCGGCGAGCTGCTCACCGCTGTCGTCCAACACGCCCATGGCGCCGTAGCGGGCGCCGACGAGGTCCATCGCGGTGCGCACGATCCGCCGCAGCACGGTCGGCAGCTCCAGTTCGCTGCTGATGCTGACGACCGCGCCGAGCAGCCCCTGGAAAGTGCGCTGGGCGCGCGCCAGATCGTGCATCTGCTCGCCGAGGCGGTCCAGGTCCGAGCTGAGCGGCAGGTTGAACAGCGACAGATACGGCACGTCGGCCGGCTCGCCAGGCGTTGTCTCCTCCGGCTCCTCGGTCACCGCCCGCCCCTTGCCCGCCGCCACCGGAACGCGCGAACGACGCGCTCGCCTCGAAGTACAGTCCAGGTCATCAGAGCACATCGCGGCCATACCGCGCCTGGTGTGGGGCGCGGTGTGTGCACCGTCCGGGGTAACCGCACCCGCCGACCGCCCCACGAGGGTCAGTTCCGCGGCCCCCGGAGGCCGGACCCCGCGCGGTGGGCCCGCGCCAGATGGTGCTGGAGGCGGGCGTGGCGGAACTGGTAGACCGCGCCCGCCTGCCGCAGCACCCCGCGCCGGTAGGCGTCGTCGAGGAAGGCGGTGACGGCCCACGGCAGCCGCCCGGTCAACGGCAGCCAGAACCGGCCGAGCACCAGCCACTGCCCCCAGGCGGTCAGCGCGAGCGCGTACCCGAGGGCGCCGCCGACCCCGCTGAGCGTGCCGAGCACCAGCCCGGCGGCGGGGCTCCACACCAGGGGCCCCAGCGCCTCGCGCAGCAGGCCGACCGCTACCGCGGCACCGCCCCCGACCAGCGCCCCGAAGACGGGCGCCCACACGGCGAGCCGGGCCAGCACCGTTGCCCGGTGGGTGCGCAGCAGGCCCCGCGGATGGGCGGCGGAGCGCAGGTCGAGGGGGCGCTCCAGCAGGCCCAGCAGACAGAAGCTCAGCCCGGCGGCGACGCTGAACACCAGCCCGTAGAAGAGCGCGTCGACGACGGCGGCCCGCAGCCCGGCCGGCCAGCGGAAACGGCTGTGCATCAGGCCGACGGCCACGCCGTAGCCGGAGCCGAAGACCGCGCCGCCCAGCGTCCCGATGACCAGCCGGGGGCCGGCCGTGCCGCGTACCGGCCCGCCGCCGAGGCGCAGCCGCACGGCGGACGGCGCCACCGGCAGGTCCCGGACCGCGAAGGTGAGCCAGTGCACCAGCCCGAACATCAGCCCGGCCAGCAGCCCCACGACCGCCCCGTCCACCAGCGGGTACGGGCCGCCGAAGGCGGCGGCCAGGGCGGTGTCGGCGAGACCGACGGCCACCCCCGTCACCAGCGCGGTCACCGCCGTACGGGGACCGCGGCGCAGCCCGCCGCCCAGCCGCCACCACGCCAGGTCGGGGGTCTGCAGCCGGTGGAGGTGGTGGGCGAGGTGGCCGAGCCAGTGCCGGGCGCGGTCCGGGGCGACGGCGCGGCGGGGCCGGGCGCCCGGCGCCGGCGGATGGCGGTAGACGGTCGGCAGAAAACTCTCCAGAAGATGGTCCTCCAGCGCCTCCCGGCTGCCGAAGCGCTCACCGTCCAGCAGCTCGGCCGGATCGTGGTCCGGGGTGTCGCTGTAGACGGCGCGGGCGAGCGCGACCATCAGCGGATTGGTCAAGGCGGCGGCGAGCGGCGACGCGGGGTGCGCGCGCAGGGCGCCCAGCACGGGCTCCCAGGCGTTCGCGGCGGGCCGGGTGCGGCAGGGCTTGCGGGTGGTGCGGGGCAGATAGGCGGCCAGGTCGTCGACGGTGAGGTCGGTGAGTTCGACCGCCGCGGCGGAGGTGAGGACGTCGGTCTCGGCGACGGCGGCGGCGTACTCGGCGGGGCGGCTGGTGAGCAGCAGCGGCAGGGTGGTGGCGTTGAGGGCCTCCAGCGCGGGGCGGCGCAGCCCGGCGGCCATCTCGTCGAAGCCGTCCAGCACGGGCAGCACCCGCCCGGACTCCACCAGCGCGGCCGCCAGCGTCGTCCCGCCGGGCCCCTGGGCTGCGTAGCCGGGGTGGTCGCGGGTCAGCCGGTCGGCCAGCCAGTCCCGCAGGGGGAGCGCGGTCGGGTTCCAGGCGCCGATGCTGAAGATCACCGGCACCGGCTCCCCGGCGGTCCGCGACGCGAGATGGTCCAGGACGAACCGGAGCGCCAGCACCGTCTTGCCCGAACCGGACCGCCCCAGCACGACCAGCCGCCCGGACGGCAGCCGCCGGTACAGCGCCGCGACGCCGTCCAACCGCCCGTCCAGCGCCAGCGGCCCGGCCGCGGCACCGGGCGGTAGCCGGCGGATGTTGGCCCAGTGGTCGGCCAACTCCTCGGCGGCGGCCCGCCAGCGGACCGGCAGCGGAAACGGATCCTGGACCTGCCGCTGCTCCTCCTCCCGACGCCAGCGGGCGGCCACGGCTGCCGCCAACTGCTCGGCGGCGTCGGCCAAGGGGCCGGGGGAGGGGCGGGGCGCGGCGGGGGCCGGGGACGGGTCCGGGGACGGGTCCGGAGTCGTGGCCGTTGCCGTATCGGGGGCCGTGTCCGGCGAGTTCGGGTCCGTGGTCGGCGGGCCCGCGTCGGCCTCGGGCGCGTTCGGGTCCGGCGGGTCCGGCGGGTCCGGGGGCGTGCCGGGACGCGCGGGCGCTGCCGTATCGGGGGCCGTGTCCGGCGCGTTCGGGTCCGTGGTCGGGGGCGGGCCCGCGTAGGCCTCCGGCCCGTCCGGTCCCGCGCCTCCGTCCTCCCCGGTGCCCACCGCCGCCCGCAGCAACTGCGCGCGTTCGGCCGGCCGGAGCGGCAGCGCGCGGGCCAGTTCCTGCACCGTGGTCATCCGTGGATTGACGCGGCCGCCGGTCTCCAGACCGCGGATGGTGCGGGCGCTCACCCCGGAGCGCTCCGCCAGCTCCTCCTGGGTCAGCCCCGTACGGCTCCGCAGCCGCCGCAACACCTCACCGAACGCACCGGCCACAACCGACGGCCCCTCCCCGTGAGTTGACGTTCCCCGAGACGACGTCCTTCGCAGGTCGTGGACTGTAGCGCGGCCACCGGACACATATGGCCGCCTCGGCGTCCTGTCCACGGTTCCTCCACCGGGCCACCGTGATCACCGGCCACCGGCGGGCCCGCCGGTGGCCGGACGAGCGCACCACGGAACGGGGACACCATATGCCGACGACGGCCACCGCCCGGGAACACCCGCACCTCACCCCCCTCACCGCCCGCGAACGCGAGGTGCTCCACGCGCTCGGCGGCGGCCTGGACGACGCGGAGATCGCCGACGCCCTCGGCCTGCCGGCCCACCGGGTGCCCGCACAACTGGAAGGCATCCTGCGGAAATTGGGGCTGCCCGACCGCGCCGCCGCCCGTGCCCACGCCGCCGACCGCGCACGGGTCGTCCCCGGCCTCGGCCCGCACGCACCACGGCCGGCCGCGGACCCCGGCCTGCCACCCGCCGAGGTGCCCGGCCCGCGGCTGCGGATCTCGCTGCTCGGCCCGTTGCGGGTCAAGCTCGCCGGAAGACCCGTCGACGTCGGCCCGGTCCGCCAGCAGGCCGTCCTCGCGGCGCTGGCGCTGCGGCCCGGACGGACGGTCAGCCGGCGCGAGTTGCTGGACGGCGTCTGGGGGCTGGAGTCGCCGGACGCGGACGTCGTGCCGGTCTACGTCTACCGGCTGCGCAAACCCCTGCGGCTCGGCACGCGCCCGGACTCGGTGATCCGCCGCGACCGGTACGGCTACGGACTGGCGAGCGGCGTGGCCGAGGTGGACGTGGCGAGCATGGAGGACGAGGCCGCTGCCGCCGCGGCGGCGGCCCGCGCCGGGGATCTGCGCACGGCGGTGCGGCGCTGCTCCCGGTCGCTGGAGCTGTTCCGCGGCGAACCGCTGGCCGGGCTGCCGGGACCGCTGGCCGAGACGGAACGCATGCGGCTCGCCGAACGCCGGGTGGCCCTGGCCCGGCGGCGCGCCGAATGGCTGCTGCGGCTCGGCCGGGTCGCCGACGCGGTCGCCGCCCTCACCGTGCTGGCCTCGGAGGAACCGCTCAACGAACCGGTCGCCGCCCTCCTGATGCGCGCCCTGCGCCACGGCGGCCGCCGGGCCGAGGCACTGGCCGTCTTCGACCGCACCGCCCGCCACCTCGCCGACGACCTGGGCGTGCCCCCGGGCCAACTCCTGCAGCGCGCACGGTGGTCGGTCCTGCGCGGCGACGACGGCACGGCCGGCGGCGAGGACCGGGCGGGCGCCGCATGACCGGCCACGACAAGGCCGGGCGCCGGGGCCGGCCCCGGCCCCGGCGCGTGCCCCCGGCGCAGGCCCCGGCGCGGTGGCTACGTCTGCAATTCGTCGGACGCCCGCCAGGCCTCGTTGACGAAGCGGGCGGCCTGCGGGTGGGCGCCGTGCGAGGGGTAGACGAGGTGGGCGCTCACGGTGGGGGCGCCGGTGAGGGGGACGAGGTGCACGGAGGGGTGCGTGTAGCGGCGGGCGGTGGAGAGCGGCGCGGTGCCCACGCCCAGGCCCGCGGCCACCTGCTCCAGCCATTCGTCGTAGTTGCGGCACTCGGCGCCCACCGCCGGGCGGCGGCCGGCGGGCCACATGTCGGGGAAGGTGGTGCCGCTGGCGGTGTTGACGACCAGCGGGAGATCGGCGAGTTCCGCCCAGTCGAGTTCGGTGCGTGCGGCCAGCTCCCAGCCGGCCGGGACGCCCGCGATGCGGGGCTCCTCGTAGAGGAAGCGGCTGCGCAGGTTCCTGGGCGGTGGTGTGCCGCGCAGCAGGGCCACGTGCACCTGGCCGGCGCCGAGCCCGTCCTGGGGGATCTCGCAGCGGACGAATTCGACTCCGGTCCCGGTCTCCTCCGCGAACCGGGCGGCGAATCGTGACAGTCCCTCGGGAAGTCCCCAGCTGAACCCGACGCGTAGTTTCTCCCCTTCCCGTAGGTCCTTTAATGTCCGGTCGAGTTGGCCGAGCAGGGGTCCGAGGTTTTCCCGAAGCTTCTCCCCTTTTTCGGTGAGTTCCGTTCTTCGGGTGCTGCGTTCGAAGAGCTGGACCCCGAGAGACTCTTCCAGGGACTTGATGGTGCGGGTGAGGGTCGGCTGGGCGAGGTGGAGTCGTCGGCCGGCGGCGGTGAAGCCGCCTTCCTCGGCCACCGCCAGAAAACATCGGAGATGACGTAGGTCGACATTGATTCGCTGAGTGTATAGGTGGGTCAGCAATGTCATTTCTCCCACAGCGGTCGGGTGTCTAGTGTTCTGGGTGTCGCCACGCGGGCGGGGTTTCCGTCCTGCGCGGCAGGGCAACATCTGGCGCTGCGTGTGACCATGTGTCCAACGGGGGTTTCATCATGATCATCAGTCTGTGCGCGCCATCGACTGGCAAGGCGCAAAAATTAGCTAAAGGGAAAGCAAAGGCGCGCCTGTTCTTTCGGGGCGCCCGGCGGAGGATACCCCGTCAGGCGCCATTTCGGGGGCCCTTCATGCCCATTGGACGGGCTTCGTAACGTCAATTCCGCGCGCCGCCGGACAGCGGCGCCGGGCGTTCACCGGTAATTCGGATCCATGCGGTACGCCGACTTCGGCCCGTCGGGCCGCCGATGACCGCTGCCCGAAACCTTTTCGCTCTGCTCCGTACGTCTTCCTTACGGACCTGCCGAACCCGGCGGCCGTCCTTTCCCGGTACGTCTTCGCTGCCCGCAGAGGGCTGTGACGGCCCGGTTCCGCTGAATTCCGTTCCGCTGCCATACACCACTGAGAAGGATTTTTGCTGTGCCGGTAATAGATGTGCGCAACGGTCCCCTCGAATATGTCGTCATCGACGGTGACCCGGATCTGGCACCCCTGGTCTTCCTGCACGGCGGACTCGGCTGCCTCGCGGCCTGGGGGCGCTTCCCCGCCCGGCTGGCCGCTGCCACCGGGCGCCGCGCCCTGGTCTACTCCCGCCACGGAAGCGGCGGCAGCGGCCCCGACCCGCTGCCCCGCACCCCCCGCTACATGCACGAACACGCCCAGGACGTGCTGCCCGAGCTGCTCGGCGCGCTGGGCCTGCGGCGGCCCGTCCTCGTCGGCCACAGCGACGGCGCCTCCATCGGACTCCTCCACGCCTCGGCGCACCCCGTGGCGGCCGTCGTGGGGATGGGCCCGCACCTGTACTTCGAGGACGAGAACCGCATCGGCATCGAGAACGCCCGCGCCTCCTACGAAGCCGGCCCGCTCGCCAGGAAGATGGCCATGGTGCACGACGACCCCCGGGGGGTCTTCGAGCGCTGGAGCGGCGTCTGGCTCTCGCCCGCCTTCCGCAGCTGGTCCATCGAGGACGACCTCGACGTCACCGCTCCGGTGCTGGTGATCCAGGGCGACGCGGACGAGTACGGCTCCCTCGCTCAGGTCGACGCCGCCGAGCGCGCGGTGCGCGGCCCCTTCCGCCGCGTGGTCCCCGAGGGCTGCGACCACTACCCCCACCTGGTCCGCCCCGACCTCGTCATCGACACCGTCGGCGACTTCCTCGCCGCGCACGCGCCGACCGCGGAGGCCGCCCGATGACCGGGCGCCCCGCCGTACGCCTCGACGCCCTGCTGGCCCGCTCCGCGCGGCTCCACCCCGAGCGCACCGCTCTGGAGGGGGAGGGCGAGAGCTGGACGTACGCCGGACTCGACCGCGCCGTCGACGCACTGGCGGCGGAACTGACCGCCGCCGGGGTCGCACCCGGCGACCGGGTCGGTGTCTACGCGCCCAAGACCCCGGCCACCGTCATCGCCCTGTACGCGTCGCTGCGGGCCGGTGCGGTGACCGCGCCGCTCGACATCGCCGACCCGCCGGAACGCACCGCCCGCATGATCCGCAACGCGGGCCTGTCCCTGCTGCTGACCTGCGACCGCGCCCTGGCCGGGGCCCGCCGCGCCGTCACCCGCGCCCGCGACGGGGCCCCGGTCGCCGAGAGCGCCCTCGATCACGGCCTGCACCGGCTGCGCGTCCTCACCCCCGAGGAGCGCCCCGCACCGCTGCCCGCGCCCACCGACTCCGGCGGCTACATCCTGTTCACCTCCGGCAGCACCGGCTGGCCCAAGGGCGTCCTGCTCTCGCACGAGAACGTCGCCCACTACGCACTGTGGGCCGCCGGCGAGTTCGGACTCACCCCGCAGGACCGGATCGGCTCCCAGGCCGCCCTCACCTTCGACCTGACCACCTTCGACCTGTTCAGCGCCGCCGCCGCGGGGGCCTGCACGGTCTTGATGCCGGACCTGCTGCGGTCCTTCCCGCGGGACGTCGTCGGATGGCTGGCCGACCGGCGCATCACCGCCTTCATGGCCGCGCCGTCCCTCTACCACGGCATGCTCCAGCAGGGCGGCATCGCCGACTCCCCGCCGCCGGCCCTGCGCCTCGCGGCCTTCGGCGGCGAGGCGTTCGCCCCGGAACTGCTGGAGCGGTACCTGAAGGTGCTCGACGGGATTCCCTTCTACAACCTGTACGGACCCACCGAGACCAACGCCTGCACCTACTATCGGGTGCCGCCCGACTGGACCGCCGACCAGGAAATGCCCATCGGCCGCGGCATCGGCGGCGTCCTCATCGACGTGCTCGACGAGGAGGGCCGGCCCACCGACGGCCCGGGGGAGATCCACATCGCCGGCCCCACCGTCTTCCAGGGCTATCTGCGCGGTGCCGAACCGAGCGACCCCACCGTCCACGTCACCTTCCGCGACGGGGCGGTCCACCGCGCCTACGCCAGCGGCGACATGGGCCGGATCACCCCCGACGGCCTGGTCTTCCTGCGCGGCCGGCGCGACAACCAGGTCAAGCGGCGCGGCCACCGCATCGACCTGATGGACGTGGAGAACGCCGTCCTCGAAGTGGAGCAGGTCGCCACCGCCGCGGTCGTCGCCAAGAGCGGCCCGCACGCCGGCCAGATCTGGGCCTACGCGCAGACCGGCGCCACCGAACGGGAGGTCCTGGCCGCGCTGCGCGAGGTGCTGCCCCGGCGGATGCTGCCCGACCGCGTGGTCCCGCTCACCACTTTGCCCACCACCACCAGCGGGAAGGTCGACCGCCGCGCGCTGCGCGACGCCGACGCCCCCGCACCACAGGAGGAGATCACCGTATGAACAGCGTCGAGGAACTCTGCACCCTCATCGGCAGCCGGATCACCTGGGGGCGCGGCGAGGACGCCGGTTCGCTGAACGCCGACACCCCGCTGCTCGAAATGGGCCTGGTCGACTCGCTGGCGATCATGGAGATCGTCGCGGCGCTCGACAAGGAAGCCGGGATCAGCCTGCCCGACACCGAGATCGTCGCGGCCAATTTCCGCAGCCCCAAGGCCCTTTGGGCCGCGATCGAAGACCTCTCCGGCGAGGGCCGCAAATGAGCGCGGTGGCCGCCGCGGCCCTGCGCACCGGCGCCCCGCGGACCGAGGAGATCGTCGACACGTACCGAGACCTGGCGGCACCGGTGGTGGCGCGGCTCGCGGACGCGGACTTCCGCACCCGGTGGCGGGCCATGGCCGACCTCGGGGTGCTCCGGCTCGCCCCGCCGGACGCCACCGCACCCGGCCCGGTCACCCGCTCGCTGGCGGTGATCGAGGGCATCGGCCTGGCCGGCGCGGACCCGGGCCTGTGCTACGCGCTGGCCTCGCAGCTCTTCGGCATGCAGTTCCCCCTGCGGGACGCCCTCGGCGACGCCGCCCGGCGGACGGTCGAGGAGGTCCAGCAGGGGCGGGTGCTGCTGTGCCACGCGCTGACCGAACGCGGCGGCGGCAGCGACCCGTTCTCCATGGAGACCCGCGCCCGGCGCGACGGTGACGGCTTCGTGCTCGACGGCGCCAAGACCTTCATCACCGCCGCTCCCGTGGCCGACCGGGCGATCGTCTTCGCCCGCACCGCCGAGGGACGCTCACCGTTCGCGCTCTCCGCGTTCCTCCTCCCGCTCGACCTGCCGGGGGTCCGCCGCGGCGAGACCTTCACCAAGACCGCCCTGCCCACCGTGCCGATGGGAGAACTCCTCTTCGAGGGGGCCCGGCTCCCGGCCGGCGCGTTGCTCGGCGAGGAGGGGTCCGGACTGGCGGTGATGGCCTCCACCACCGCCTGGGAGCGTTCCGTCATCCTCGGCTACGCCCTCGGCCCGATCCAGCGCCTCGTGACCCGCACCGTCGACTGGGCCGCGGAGCGCGACCACTTCGGCCGCCGCATGGGCGCGAGCCACCAGGTCGCGGGCCGGGTCAGCGACATGGCGATGGCGCTGCACCGCTCCCGCGTCCAGCTCTACGCGATGGCCGCCCGGCTCGATGCCGGTGTGCCCGCCCGGCAGCTGGCCGCCGAGGCCGCGCTCACCAAGATCTCCGTCTCCGAGGACTACGTACGGCTGACCGAGCACGCCACCGCGCTCGCCGGGGTCCGTGCCTTCCTCCCCGGCTTCGGCCTCGCCGCCGATCTGGCCGGCCCCATGGCCGCCCTCACCTACGCCGGTCCCAACGACCTGCTGCGGGTGGGCGTCGCCCGCCAACTCGGCCTGCCCGTCGAGAACTGACCCGCCGGGAATCCGGCCGGCCGACCACCGACCCGAAGGAGCAGTGATGACGCTGCCGACCCCACTCGATGACCTCCTCAAACTCGCCGCGGAGACCGGCGCCCGCCTCGCCCCGCTCGCCACCGGCACCGACGCCGGACGCGACAACGGCCACGAGAGCTATCGCGTGCTGCGCGAGTCCGGTCTGCTCGCCCTGCTCGTCCCGCAGGAAGCGGGCGGCGCGGGCCTCGGCTTCGGCGACTACTGGCGGGTGCTGGCCGAACTCGCCCGGCACAACGGCGCCGCCGCCCTCGGCTTCAACATGCACCACGTCGTCATGGGGGCGCTGGCCGACGCCGGCGGCACGCGGCTGCCCCCGGCCGCCGAGACGTTCCGCGCCTGGATGCTGGACGAGGTCGTGAACGGGCGCAAACTGTTCGCCTCCGCCACCTCCGAGGCCGGCCGCGGCGCCAAACTCCGCGGCATGCGGACCCGTTACCGCCTCTCCGACGACGGCACGCACTACATCCTGAGCGGCAAGAAGTCCTTCGTGTCGCTGGCCGGCGTCGCCGACTACTTCGTCGTCGCGGCCGCCGCCGACGGCGCCGAGGACACCGGCGAGGTCTCGCACTTCGTCGTCGCCGCCGACGACCCCGGCGTCGGCTTCGGCGCCGTGCAGCACATGTCGGCGATGTACGGCACGAGCACCGCCCCGATGACGCTGGACGAGGTCCCGGTGCCCCGCTCCCGCCTCTACCTCGGGGTCGAGGGCATGTCCCTGTTCAAGGTCGTCCGCGAACCGCACTGGATGATCGCCGGCTACACCGGCGCCTACCTCGGTATCGCCGAGGCCCTCTTCCAGCACACCGTCGACCACGTCACCGCCTCCGCCGCGCGCGCCGACTCCCCCGTCGTACAGCAGGAGCTGGGCAAGATGGCCGCCCGGCTGTGGGCCGCCCGCGCACTGGTGCACGAGGCCGGTGACCTCGTCACCGCCCGGCGCGGCAGCCTGGAGGCCAACGCCATGGTGCACGCCGCCAAGTACGTCGTCGGCGAGGCCGGCCCGCGGCTCGCCCAGGACGCGCTGCGGCTGTGCGGCTCGGCCGCCGTCAGCCCCGGGCACCCGCTGGAGCGGCTGATCCGCGAGGTCCAGTTCGCCCATGTGATGCCCGCCAAGCCGCAGGACTGCCTGGAATACCTGGGCAAGTCCGCCGTCGGCGTGAACCTCTACGACGCCCGGGCCTTCACATGGTGACCCCGGTGCAGGACGAACTCACGGTGGCCCGCGACGCGTTCCGCGCCCTGATGGGCTCCCACCCCGGTGGCGTCGCCGTCATCACCACCGCCGACGCCGACGGAAACCCGTACGGCTTCACCTGCACGGCCCTGTGCTCGGTCTCCCTCGACCCGCCGCAGCTGCTGGTGTGCGCGGGCAACACCGGGAGCACCCTCCCGGTCCTCGCCGCCCGCGGGAGCTTCACCGTCAACCTCCTGCACGGCGCGGGGCGCCGCGCCGCCGCGGCGTTCGCCGGTCCGGCCGCCGAGCGGTTCCGCACGGTCCCCTGGCAGCCCGCGCCGGTCACCGGCCTGCCGGCGCTGCCGCAGGACGCGCACGCCACCGCGGAGTGCCGCGTCACCCGGCTCACCCCGGCCGGCGATCACACCGTGGTGATCGGCGAGGTGGTGCACATCCAGACGCACACCCCGGCCACCGAGGCGGCGCCGCTGCTGTACGGCATGCGCCGCTACGCCACCTGGCCGGTCTGACCCGGCCGTGCCCCACCGGCCGGCCCCACCCGTGGCCGTGCCGCACCATCGCACACACCCCGACAGATGAGGACCGCCATGTTCCGCACCCTGATGAAGTCGAAGATCCACCGCGCCACCGTCACCCAGGCCGATCTGCACTACGTCGGATCGGTGACCGTCGACTCCGATCTGATGAAGGCCGCGAACCTGATGGCCGGCGAGAAGGTCGACATCGTCGACATCGACAACGGCGCCCGGCTGTCCACCTACGTCATCGAGGGCCCGGCCGGCTCCGGCGTCATCGGCATCAACGGCGCCGCCGCCCGGCTCATCAGCCCGGGCGACCTCGTCATCCTCATCGCCTACGCCGCCGTGACGGACGCCGAGGCCGCCTCCTTCGTCCCCCACGTCGTCTTCGTCGACGAGCACAACGCCGTCGCGGGGCGGGGAGGCGACCCGGCCGAGGTACCCGAGGGCTCGGGCCTCAAGCGCGGCGACCTCGTCGCCAACTGACCGCCCACCGAGGCCACGGCAGGGAGATGCCATGACGATCTCAGTGGTCAGCGGTGGCACCCGCGGCATCGGACGGGCGCTGAGCCTCCGGCTCGCCGCCCTCGGGCACCGGGTGATCGCCCTCTACCGCGGTGACGAATCCGCGGCGCGGCAGACCGCGGCGGCGGGCCGGGGCCGGATCGAGACGCTGCGCTGTGATCTCGCCCGGCCCGAGGAGATCCGGGCGGCCGGCGACCGGATCACCGGCGCGTACGGCGCGCCGTCCGTGCTGGTCAACAACGCCGGTGTCAACCGTGACCGGCCGTTCCTGTCGATGACCGCCGAGGACTGGGACACGGTGTTGGCCACCAACCTCTCCGGCCCCTTCCACCTCAGCCAGGCCCTGGCACCCGCGATGGCAAAGGCGGGCGGCGGCAGCATCGTCAACGTCGCCTCCACCACGGCGATCCGGCCCCGGGCGAACGGCGCCAACTACTGCGCGAGCAAGGCGGGCCTGCTCCAGCTCACCAAGTGCCTGGCCCTGGAGCTGGCCCCGCACATCAGGGTGAACGCCCTGCTGCCCGGATTCACCGACACCGAAGAGGTCACCGAGCGCTACCGCCTCGACGACCCGGAGAGGCGGGCCGCCGTCCTGGCCGCCATCCCGGGCCACCGGCTCGGCACGGCCGAGGACATGGCCGACGCCCTCGAATTCCTGGTGACCGCCCGCAGCGGCTATGTCACCGGACAGCAACTCATCGTCGACGGCGGCCACTTCATGGGATGACCCGGACCCGGTATACGCATCCCCACCGGTCCGTCCCGACAGATTCCCGCGCCCTTTCAGGAGATGAAGCTCATGCGACTGACCCAGCAACAGGCCGAGCGGTACCACACGCACGGGTTCTTGATGCTCGACTCCCTCCTCGACACCCAGGAGGTGGAGATGTTGCGTACCGCCTTCGCCCGCGATGCGAAGGTGCCCGGCCCGCAGGTGGTGGCCGAGGACGGCGGCACGGAGGTCCGCGCCGTCTACGCCTCCCACCAGCGGCAGCCGGAATACGCGGGCCTGATCCGCGACCCGCGCATCCTGGAGCCCGTCCGGCAGCTGCTCACCGACGACGTCTACGTCTACCAGTTCAAGATCAACGCCAAGCCGGCGTTCGGCGGCGACAGATGGGCCTGGCACCAGGACTATCTCGCCTGGCGCCTCGCCGACGGCCTGCCCGCCCCGCGCCAGGTCAACATCGGGGTCTTCCTCGACGACGTCACCGAGTTCAACGGACCGGTCATCTTCCTGCCCGGCTCGCACCGCCAGGGACTCGTCCACGAGGACCGCTCGGCCGCCGCCAGGTCCGAGCAGCACCTCGACCCCGACGACATCTCGCTGACGCCGCAGCAGCTCACCGAGCACGTCGACCGCTACGGCATGACGAGCCCCAAGGGCCCGGCCGGCTCCGTCGTGCTGTTCTCCCCGGAGATCATGCACGGCTCGGCGCCCAACATGTCGCCGTTCACCCGCCGGCTGCTGATCGCCACCTACAACGACTGCGCGAATGTGCCGCGGCCCGCGGGCGAGCCCCGGCCGGAGTACGTCGTGTGCCGCGACACCGACCCGCTGCGTCCGCTGGCGGCGCCGTTCTCCCACACGCTGGGCACGGTGGCGGCATGACGACACCACGCACCGGACGCGCCGTCGTCCTGGAGGAGTTCGGCGAGCCGCTGCGGCTGCGGGAGTTCCCGCTGCCGCAGGCCCCCGCCGGCGGACTGATCGTCGCCTGCGGATACGGCGGCGTCTGCGGCACCGATCTCCACCTGCAACAGGGCCACTTGGACATCCCCGTGCCGCTGACCCTCGGACACGAGGGGCTCGGCGTGGTGCGGGAGCTGGGCGAAGGCACCCACCAGGACGCCGCCGGGGCGCCGCTCGCGGTCGGTGACACCGTGATGTGGGCCTCCTCCATCGCCTGCGGCGTCTGCCCGCCCTGTCGGCTGCACCGCGAGCCGACCCTGTGCGAACGGCGCCGCACCTACGGCGTCAACCGCGCCCTCGGCGACGGTCCGGAGCTGTCCGGCGCCTGGGCCGACCACATCGTGCTCCAGCCCGGCACCACCGTGATCAAGGTGCCCGACGGCACCGACCCGCTCGCCGCCATGTCGCTGGCCTGCGCCGGCCCCACCGTGGCCCACGCGCTCTACGAGCGTCGGCCGGTGCGGCTCGGCGAGACCGTCGTGGTGCAGGGCAGCGGCCCGGTCGGGCTGGCGGCGGCGGCGTTCGCGCAGCTGGCCGGCGCCGCCCGGGTCGTCGTCGTGGGCGGCCCGGCCGCCCGGCTGGAGCGGGCCCGCGCGGCCGGCATCGGCGACGTCCATCTGGACATCGCCGGCGCCGACGACCCCGAGGCGGTCCTGCGGCAGGTGCGGGAGGCCACCGGCGGGGACGGCGCCGATCTGGTCATCGAGTGCGCCGGGGTGCCCGCCGCCGTCGGCCAGGGCCTCACCCTGGCCCGCCGGGGCGGCAGCTACCTGATCATCGGCCAGTACACGGACGCCGGGGACACGCTGATCAACCCGCACCAGATCGTCCACCGGCAGCTCGACGTCGTCGGCTCCTGGGCGTTCACCGGCGCCCATCTCGTCGAGTACGTCCGCCTCCTGCCGGCCCTCACCGCCCGGTTCGGCCTGGCGGAGCTGGTGACGGCGTTCCCGCTGGAGGAGCATGCCGCCGCCCTCGCCGCGGTCGCCGACGGATCGGTGATGAAGGCGGTGCTGACGTCCTGACGCCGGACGTCCGGGCACCGCGCGGGCCCTGACACCGCGCGTGCGGGACAGAACGGCCCGGCCGTGGCGGCGTGCCACGGCCGGGCCGTCGCGCCTGTCCGCCCGCCCGGCCCGCCGGTTCACGCGGTGAGCGCCCGCAGCGCCTTCTCCGTCGCCGGGTCGTCGGGCAGATAGGCCAGCAGATGGTGGCCCGGCTCGTCCACGGCGGCGAGCTTGACGTAGCGCAGCCGCAGCTCACCGGCGACCGGATGCCGGAAATGCCGTACGGCCGGGTGGAACGCCGAGGTCTCCCGGCGGCCGTACCAGCGGGCGGCGTCCGGATCGGCCAGCAGGTCCTCGGCGACCTCGGCGTACCTGCCGTCCTCCGGATGCCGCGCCGCCTGCGCCCGGAACTGGCCCAGCAGACTCCGCGCCTCCGGCTCCCAACTGGCCAGCAGCGTACGGGCGGGCTGCCAGCGGAAGACCAGCCACAGCAGATTGCGCTGCTTGGGCGCGAGCCGCGCCAGATCGGTGAGGAGCGCGGTGTACCCCGCGTTCCAGGCCAGCAGGTCCCAGTGCGGGTCGAGCACCGCCGCCGGATTCGGCGTCAGCGAATCCACCAGCGACAGCAGATTGCGCGACACCCAGCCGGGCGGACGCCCGGGCCGCGCGGGAGGCGCCAGAAACGACAGCACGTGCGCGGTCTCGTCGGCGTTCAGCCGCAGCGCCCGCGCCACCGACCGCAGCACCTGCTCCGAGGTCCGCACCCGGCCCTGTTCCAGCCAGGCGTACCAGGAGCTGCTGACCCCGGCCAGCTCCGCGACCTCCTCGCGCCGCAGCCCGGGGGTACGGCGCCGGGGCGAGCCGGGCAGCCCCACATCGGCGGGCGCCAGCCGCTCACGGCGGGAGCGCAGGAACGCGCCCAGCTCGCGGCGCGGTCCGCCGGACTGGTTGCCGTGCACGCGCCGGCTCCTTCCCCCGCCGTCGGCCCGCCCCGGGGCGGAACACCGTGCCCGCAGGGTGTGAGCAAGGGTAATAGGCTGCGGGACCCCGCGGTGAGTTCATGGTGATGGGCTGGGGACGCCGGGCCGACAGCACCGGCAGCACGGACCCAAGGAGCCCCATGGACACCACCGACTCACCCCCGGCCACCGCCGCCACGACGCCCCTCGGCGCGACCGCCCCGCCGATGCCTGCCGCCGTGCTGCGCCTGCTGCGGACCGCCGGCTTCGTGAGCAACTTCGACCGCTTCTGCATCACCCCCATGGTGATGCTCATCGGCGCCCAACTCGGCGCCCCGCTGCCCACGGTGATGCTCGCGGCCAGCGGCTACTTCCTCGCGTACGGCCTGATGCAGCCGGTCTGGGGCCTGGCGAGCGACCGGCTGGGGCGGGTGCGGGTGATGCGGCTCTCGCTGGCCGGGGCCGCCGTCGCCGCACTCGCCTCGGTACTGGCACCCGATCCGGCGGTGCTGATCGTGGCCCGCGTGGCGGCCGGAGCGTTCTTCGCCGCGTCCATCGCCGCGTCCATCACCTATGTCGGCGACACCGTGCCCGCCGCGGTCCGCCAGCGCCCGCTCAGCGAGCTGATGACCGCGTTCGCACTGGGCACCGCCGTCGCGACCGTCATCGCCGGGGCGCTGGCGCACTACGTCAGCTGGCGCCTGGTCTTCGCGCTGCCGGGCCTGATCGCCGCCTACCTGACGGTCGCCCTGCGCCGGCTGCCGGAGCCGCCGCGCGAGGCGTCCGGCGCACTGCTCGCCCCGTTCCGGGTCGTGCTGCGCTCCCGCTGGCAGTGGTACGTGATGGCCGTCGCGATGCTCGAAGGCGCCGTGCTGCTGGGCTTCTTGACCTATGTGGCGCCGGCCCTGGAGGCCCAGGGGGCCTCGGCGACGCTGGCCGGTGCGGTCTCCGCGCTCTACGGCGTGGGCTCGATGGCCGCGGCCCAGATCGTCAAGCGGCTGGTGGGCCGCTGGACGCCGGTGTGGCTGATCGTGGCCGGCGGGGCGCAGATGCTGGTGGCCTTCGGCCTCGCCGCGGCCAGTACGTCGGTGCCCGCGCTGGTGGGATGCGCCCTGCTGCTCGGCGGCGGCTGGTCGTTCATGCACTCCACGATCCAGTCCTGGGCCACCCTCCTGTCCCCGACGGCCCGCGCCACCGGAGTCGCGATGTTCGGTCTGGCGCTGTACGTCGGCAGCGCACTGGCCAGCGCCCTCGCCGCCCAGCCGGCCGAACACCACGCCTACCGGGCGATGTTCCTGACCGCCGCGCTCTTGACCCTCCCGCTCACCGTCGCCGCGGCGGTGGGCCGCGCCCGCTACCGGAGCTGAGCGGAACGCGCCACCGGGGCCGTGGACTCCGGACGGCCGACCGGGGCGGGGCGGCGCGCCGGTCGCCGGTCCGTCAGTCGACGGCCCTGTTGTAGTTGACGATCCCGTCCACCATGACGGCGGCGGCCCCCGCCAAGGGGCTGTCCGCCTCGCGCCGCACCACGTCGGGCAACCGGTGCGCCTCGTCCTCACCGGCCACCACCATGCCCCAGAACGCGTTGAAGCCCGAGGGATCCGACGGCTTCTCCACCGCTGCGCCGACGGTCGCGGCGCCGTCCTCCCCGGCCACGGCCAACGCGCCCACCTGCCGCAGCGCGTGGGCATCGTGCTCCTCCGCGGCGACCACGCACCAGCCGGTCGTTCCTGTGAGCCGCAGTGCGGAGCGGAGGCTGCCGGCGCTGTCCGGGCCGGTCAGGACGATGTCGGGGAGGACGAGGGCCACCGGGCCCTGCGTCAGCGGCAGGGCGGTGCGGATCGCGCCGTCGAGCCCCGATTCGTTGTCCTGGTAGACGAAGACCATCTGGAAGACGTCGGCGTAGCGCGCCAGGTAGCTCACCGTGTCCATCTTGTGCGTCCTGAACACCACGACCAGGCGCACCTGGAGCCCGTTCCTGGCGAGTTCGACGACGGCCTCCAGGCTGCGGTCGAGCACGGTGACCCCGGGGGCGAGCGAGTGCAGTTCCTTCGAGTAGGGGGCGCTGAAGCGCGTCGCGAATCCCGCGCAGGGCAGGATGACCGACACATCGGGGACGGGCGCGAACGATCTGGGCATCACGTGGCTCTCAGGTTGTGCTGACGGTCGGACACCCCGCGCGCCATCGGCCACGGGCGGCCGGATCCGCGCCGCACCGCCGGACGCGACGCACGCCGGGCGCTCACCGTAAGCACCACGAGCGGCTCCAGGCGAGAGCGGAACGGGCCGGTGCGCGCACCCGCCTCCGGGCCGGCGCGGGTCCACCACCGTTCCCGTGAACGGTAGTTGGTCCCGCCACCGCCGGGCCGGCCGGGATCCACCGCGTCCGTCCCGCCCGCGCCGCTGCGCGGGCAAGCGCCCGGCGGAACGCGGCGTACGCGGTCACCGGACCGACGGCCTCCGGGCCGGGCGCCGCGCTCCGCACCCGCGGCGTAAACTCCGGCCGCACAGCCGCCACGGCCGACGTACCCCCGGCGACGGGCCGTTCGCGGATCGAGCCGGGCCGGGGCCCGGCCCGACGGGACGAAAGAGGACACGGATGCGGGTGCTGTTGTCGACATACGGGTCACGCGGCGACGTCGAACCGCTGGTGGCACTCGCGGTGCGACTGCGGGAGCGCGGCGCGCAGGTGCGGATGTGCGTCCCGCCGGACGAGGAGTTCGCGGCGCGGATCGCGGACATCGGCATCCGCCCGGTGCCGGTCGGGCCGTCGGTGCGGTCGCTGACGCGCGGGACGGCCCCGCCGTCGGCGGCGGACCTCTCCCGGACCCGGGACGCGCTGGTGGAGGCGCAGTTCGAGCAATTCCCCGCGGCGGTCGAGGGATGTGACGTGCTGGTCGCGGCCGGTCTGGCGCAGATCGCCGCGCGGTCCGTGGCCGAGGCTGCGGGCGTCCGCTACGTCTACGCGAGCTATGCGGCGGTCCACCTGCCGTCGCCGCACCACGCGCCGCCGCCGCGGCCGGGCTGGCCGGAGCCGGAGACGGACGACAACCGGGCGCGGTGGGAACGGGACGCCCACCACGTCAACACGCAGTTCGCCGAGGCGCTCAACCGCCACCGGGCCTCGCTCGGTCTGCCGCCGGTGGACAACGTCCGCGACCACGTCCTCACCGACCGGCCCTGGCTGGCGGCGGACCCCGCCCTGGGAGCGTGGCCGCGGACCCCGGGCCTCGACGTGGTCCAGACGGGCACCTGGAGCCTGCCGGACGAACGGCCGCTCCCGGCCGACCTGATGGCGTTCCTGACGGCCGGCCCGCCACCGGTCTACGTGGGCTTCGGCAGCGCGAACGCGCCGCAGGACCTCGCCCGCAGCACCATCGAGGCGCTCCGCGCGCAGGGGCGGCGCGCACTCGTCTCCCGCGGCTGGGCCGACCTGGGCCTGATCGACGACCGCGACGACTGCTTCGCCCTCGGCGAGGTCAACCACCAGCGCCTGTTCCGGCAGGTGGCCGCCGTGGTGCACCACGGCGGCGCGGGCACGACGGCGACGGCCGCCCGGGCGGGCGTGCCGCAGGTGGTGGTACCCGCCCCGGTCTCGGACAACCCGTACTGGGCGGGCCGGGTGGCGGACCTGGGCATCGGCACGGCGCTGGACGGCCCGATCCCGGACACCGAGACCCTGACCGCCGCCTTCCGCACCGCCCTGGCCCCGGACACCCGGACACGGGCCGAGTCGCTGGGCGCCGGAATCCGTACCGATGGCGCGGCGGTGGCGGCGGACCTGCTGCTCGGCACCGCGCGCGGGGACGCCGTCGCCGGCTGACGAAGGCACGGCCGTGACGTAGTCGTCGTTCTCAAAGGTGGTGATCACCACGGCCTTCGGCGGGCCGGCGTCCTCGGCGAGAAGCAGCCGGGTGGCGGTGGTGGTGGCCGTCGTGCCGCCGCCCGGGCCGGTAGTTCGGCGGCGCTCTCGGGGGAGAGCGGGCGGGGCGGGCGTTGATCCGGAGCGAGTGGCCGGTGAAGACCGGCATGCGCACGTTGCCGGGAACCGGCCGACCGCCGCCGTGGCGACCGCCGATGGTCAGTGCGTGGCGACCGGCGGACTGCCCAGTTCGTTGATGAGGCGCCGGTAGGTGTCGAAGGCCGGCTTGGGGGTGTAGTCGTCGTGCAGCAGGCCGAAGTGGTGGAAGAGGCCCTCGGCGGCGCTGTCGGCGTCTCGCAGGGCAAAGAACGAGTATCCGTCGATGTTCAGGTCGGTGGAGAGGGCGGCCACGGTCCGCACGACGGTTTCGAGGACCGCGGCTTGCCGCTGCTCGCCGCGGCCCGGGCCGGTGGGCCAGCCGTTCTCGCAGACGCGGATCGCGACGCTGTCGGGGATGCCGGCCCTTCGCAGGTCGGTGCGCCGGAACGCGGTGAGGACCGTAGCGACCGCTTCCGTCAACTGATCGGCGGCGATGGGACGGAACACGTCCGGGAAGAAGTCCAGGCCGACGTAGTCCAGGCTCTGCCGGAAGCGGTCGTCGGCCAGGGCACCGAGCTCGGACCAGAAGGTGTCGGCCGGATCGAAGGTCGGCACGGCGTTGAAGCCGACCGCCACGCTGCGATCCAGTGCCCAGGCCTCCTCCTTGGCCGCGACAACCCCCTCGACGAGCGCGTCCATGACGTGGGGCGTGCTGCCGTCGACCGAGGGCAGGTCGGCGTTGGGCTCTTCGCAGATCTGGACGGATGCCAGGTGCGGCCCACCGGTGCGGACGGCCTCGCGGACGAACTCCCGCCACCCCGCCAACTCGCCGGACGGCTCACGGAACTGCAGCACGAGGTCCAGCTTGCGGCCGCGTTGGAGATACGCCTCCGGGTCGGCGGGCGTGGGCGGTTCCACCGGCGTCACGGTCGCGGCGAACGAGCGGTAGGCGCGCACCGACAGGCCGGCCCTGTCGCCTTGGAGCGTGTCCAGCGCCTCGGTGATGCGGTCCTGCGCATCCGGGCGGACCGGGTGGACGATGCCCTGGTCGTCGCCCAGGGTCCCGCCGGGATAGATGCCGAAGTCCAAGGTCATGCCTGCCCCACCCCAGAAATTTGGTGTCACTGCAAATTTGTGGTGACACTATCATCTGGGCATGGGCCTTCGAGAGACCAAGAAGCAGCGGACCCGGACGGCGATCGCCGACGCAGCCCTGCCCCTCTTCCTGGAGCACGGCTTCGACCAGGTCACGGTCGCCGAGGTGGCACGACACGCAGGCGTCTCCACCAACACCGTGTTCAACTACTTCCGCACCAAGGAAGACCTCTTCTTCGACCGCCAGACGGAAGTGGAGGGCCATCTCGCCACACTGGTCCGCGACCGCGCACCCGGCGCCTGCCCGGTGGAGACCATCCGCGACGACCTGCTGGACGCCCTGCGGCAGGACGACCCCGCACTCGGGCTCCACCCCGACGCGCCCCGGTTCTGGCAGGTCATCCACGACAGCGCCGCACTGCGCGCACGCGAACGAGAGATCGGCGAACACATCGAGGCCGCGCTGGCGACCGCCCTGGCCGAACACCCGCCGAACGCCGCCACCGGACCGAACCAGGGCGGCCACCCGACACCCACGCTCCTCGCGGGCGCCATCGCCGGCACGCACCGGGCCGCCTTGCGCGAACTGCGGCGGCGAATCCTGTCCGGCGAACCCCCCACCGACGCCCGCGACGGCGTCGCCGCAGCGGCAGCCCAGGCATTGAACCTGCTCTGCTCCGGATTCCACGCCGACGCCGACCGGAGAGCGTAGAAGCTACGGCTCTCCCCCCCGGTAACCCCGCAGCCCGGCCGAGGGCGTCTGCATTCCGCGCAGCCGGTGGGTGCGGGCGCCGTGCGGGGTGGCTGCGGGCCGGTGGGGGCGTCGTGTCGCGCTTGAGCTGGTGCGTGGGTGGAGGGGGAGTTGTTGAGGGGTGGCATGCGGTGAGGCCGGGCAGGGGTGTGTCCTGCCCGGCCTCGCCGGTGTCCTGGGCCCCGCCGCTCCGGTGGGAGTGGCTGTCCCCGGGGCCCAGGAGGGCTGTGTGTGTTTTGTGGGGACGAGGGGGTGGATCAGTAGGCGGAGTTGACGTTGTCCATCGAGCCGTAGCGGTCGGCGGCGTAGTTGGAGGCCGCGACGATGTTCGCCACCGGGTCGGTGAGGGAGTTCTCGGTGCCGTCGACGTGGTAGGCGTC
>NZ_JBEPDN010000011.1:0-148793 GCF_040300365.1 Streptomyces sp. NPDC000404
CGGTTACATTCCGAACCCGGAAGCTAAGCCTTTCAGCGCCGATGGTACTGCAGAGGGGACTCTGTGGGAGAGTAGGACGCCGCCGAACAATTTTTTAGCTCCGGTCTCCGGGAATCAGTGATGGTTCCTGGGGGCCGGAGCTTTTTTGTGTTTCAGGATCCGGATTTCGCTGGTCCCCGGCGGCGGGCGCTGGCTGTAGGAATTGCTGGTGGTGCGTGGAGCCGGGCGATTGGCTGCGTAGCCCTCAAAGCGTCCGGAAGGGCTAAGAGCGTCCGGAAGGGCTCGGAAGTTGGCGTACGGGCTGCTGAGGCGGGTGGCTCGGGGGACGGGAGGCGGCGCGGAGCCGGCCGGTGGCGTCGGGAAAAGGGGAGGAAAGGGAGCGGATACGGTTCCGCCCCGCCTCCCGGAGGAGAGACGGGGCGGAGTGCCGGTCCTGGCAGGGCCTAGGGGCTTTCCGGGCCCTGTGGGGTCAGTGCTTCGGTTCGTCGTTCGTGGACTGGTTGGGGATGTTGCCGGCGGGGGCGGGAGTGTCGTAGTCCGTGAGGCCGGCGGCGTGGGCGAGTTCGATGTCGAGGGACTCGCGGCGGATGCGCTGGTCCATGTAGAGGAGGGCCGTCACGCCTGCGCTGAGCGGGAAGGTGAGGGCGGAGCCGATGACCGCGCCGATGCCCAGGAGGGTCAGGAAGGTCCAGCCGGTGGCCTCGGTGGGGCCGCTCATCCAGTTCAGGAGGCCGTCGCCGTCGATGATGAAGGCGATCAGCGTGACGGGGATCTGGACGACGAACTCGATGACGCCGACGATCACGTACATCAGCAGCTGGATGCCCAGGATGCGCCACCAGGAGCCGCGTACCAGCTTCGCGGAGCGGCGCATGGAGGCGAGGACGCCCTGCTTCTCCAGCATCAGGGCCGGCGGGGCGAGGCTGAACCGTACCCACAGCCAGACGGCCAGGGCGCCGCCGGCCAGCAGGCCCAGCGTGCCGAGGGCGAATCCGGCGGGTGCGGAGCCGAGCGCCATGACAAGGCCGCCCGGCAGGGTGCACACCAGGATCACGGCGGTGAGCAGCAGCGTCAGCAGGAAGAGGAGGCCGCAGAGGCGGGGCAGCTGGGGGCGGGCGTCGCGCCAGGCCTCGCCGGCGGTGACCGGGCGGCCGAGGACGGCGCGGCTGACGATCATGGTCAGCAGGCCCGTGACGAAGATCGTGGCGAGCAGCCCGATCAGCGAGGTGATGCCGCTGCCGAGGAGGGACTTCTCCAGGTCGCGGAACGCTTTGACGATCTCCTCGGTGGACTCGCCGCGCAGTACGGGGGTGCGGCCGCTGTCCGGGAACCACAGGCCCGTCACCAGGGTGATGGCGAGCTGTGCCACGACGGCGATGACCAGCGAGATCCCGACGACGGTGCGCCAGTGGACGCGGAGCGTCGAGAGCGCGCCGTCGAGGATCTCCCCGACGCGCAGCGGCCGCAGCGGGATGACGCCGGGCTTCGCGGCGGGCGGGACCGGTGCCCAGCCGCCGCCCCACGGCGGACCGCCCGGTACCTGGCCGCCCGCTCCGTGACCGGCGGTGGCGCGGCCCCGGGGGCCGGGCACGCCCGCGGGCGGGGACCACTGGCCGGCGGGCGGCTGTTGCTTCGACCACTGCGGCGGTGGCGACGCCTCCTCGCCGGGGTGGTCGTCCGGTGCGGGGGTGCGGTCGGATGGTGCCCGGTCGCCGCGGTCCGGTTCGTCGGAGGGGGCGGATCCGGGCGAGGCCCAGCCCGGAGAGTTGTTCATCGTCGCTCCTTCATGCTTCCCGGCCGCCGCCGTGGCGGTCGGGGACCGGCGTCAGCGGTGGCAGTCATCGTGTCATGGCGGGTGCGGCCCGGTGCCTGTGGCCTGGGAGGGCGGTGAGGTTCTGTTCGGGTCGTGTCCGGCGGCAGACTGGGCGGATGGCCGAACGTCACGAGGTACCCGAGACCGGCGCCGCGGCGCCCGTCGTCCCGTCGCTGCGGTGGGCGGACCCGCCCGAAGGACCCGCGGTGGTGCTGCTGGACCAGACCCGGTTGCCCGCCGAGGAGACCGAGCTGATCTGCGCGGATGTGCCGCAGCTGGTGCGGGCGATACGGACGCTGGCGGTGCGCGGGGCGCCGCTGCTGGGCATCGCGGGCGCGTACGGCGTCGCGTTGGCCGCGGCGCGCGGTGACGATGTGCCGGCGGCGGCCGAGGAGCTGGCGCATGCCCGGCCGACGGCGGTCAACCTCGGATACGGGGTGCGACGGGCGGCCGGTGCCCACCGTGCCGCGTCGGGGGCGGGCCCGGCGGCGGCCGCGGCGGCTGCGCTGGCCGAGGCGCGGGCGGTGCATGCGGAGGACGCCGAGGCCAGTGCGCGGATGGCACGCCACGGCCTGGCGCTCCTCGGTGAGCTGCGGCCCGGCGGCGGGCACCGGATCCTCACCCACTGCAACACGGGCGCCCTGGTGTCCGGGGGCGAGGGGACCGCGCTGGCGGTGGTGCTCGCCGCGCACCGGCAGGGCGCGCTGCGCCGGCTGTGGGTGGACGAGACCCGGCCGCTGCTCCAGGGCGCGCGGCTGACCGCGTACGAGGCGGGGCGGGCCGGGATGCCGTACACGGTGCTGGCGGACGGGGCGGCGGGTTCGCTGTTCGCGGCGGGGGAGGTGGACGCGGTGCTGATCGGTGCGGACCGGATCGCGGCGGACGGCTCGGTGGCCAACAAGGTGGGCAGCTATCCGCTGGCGGTGCTGGCCCGGCACCACGGGGTGCCGTTCGTGGTGGTGGCGCCGTTGAGCACCGTCGATCCGGCGACGGAGCGGGGCGCGGACATCGCCGTGGAGCAGCGTCCGGCGGGTGAGGTGACGGAGATTTCCGGAACGCTTCCCGTCGCTCCGGCGGGCGCCCCGGCGTACAACCCGGCGTTCGATGTGACACCAGCGGAGCTGGTGACGGCGATCGTGACGGAGGCGGGGGTGGTCTCGCCGGTGAACCGGGACGGCCTTGCGAAGTTGTGTTCCACGTCACGTTGGAGTACGTCACGATCAGGTAATGGGATGATGGCCGAATGAAGGGACGCGTCCTCGTCGTCGACGACGACACCGCACTGGCAGAGATGCTCGGCATCGTGCTGCGCGGCGAAGGCTTTGAACCGTCGTTCGTGGCGGACGGTGACAAGGCGCTCGCCGCCTTCCGCGAGTCCAAGCCCGATCTTGTGCTGCTCGACCTGATGCTCCCCGGACGGGACGGCATCGAGGTGTGCCGGCTGATCCGGGCCGAGTCCGGGGTGCCGATCGTGATGCTGACGGCCAAGAGCGACACCGTGGATGTGGTGGTCGGCCTCGAATCGGGGGCGGACGACTACATCGTCAAGCCGTTCAAGCCCAAGGAGCTGGTCGCCCGGATACGGGCCCGGCTGCGGCGGTCGGAGGAGCCGGCGCCCGAGCAGCTGGCCATCGGTGACCTGGTCATCGATGTCGCCGGGCACTCGGTGAAGCGGGACGGGCAGTCCATCGCGCTGACGCCGCTGGAGTTCGACCTGCTGGTGGCGCTGGCCCGCAAGCCCTGGCAGGTGTTCACCCGCGAGGTGCTGCTGGAGCAGGTGTGGGGCTACCGCCACGCCGCCGACACCCGGCTCGTCAACGTCCATGTGCAGCGGTTGCGCTCCAAGGTCGAGAAGGACCCGGAGCGGCCCGAGATCGTGGTGACCGTGCGCGGCGTCGGCTACAAGGCCGGGCCCAGCTGATATGAGCCGGACCGGTGCGTCCCCGGAGGACAGGCGGGGGCGTTCCACCGACCCGGTACGCGGAACGTCCCTCTCGGCGAGGGTGTTCGCGCGGCTGCTGCGTGGCGGTCAGCTGCTGCCCGACGGGGCGGTCAGCGGTCCGGTGCATCCGTTGCTGCGGCTGTTCAGCCGCTGGGTGCGGCGGCCGCTGCTGCCCGCGGTGCGGCTGTGGCGGCGCAACATCCAGCTGCGGGTCGTCGCCTCGACGCTGCTGATGTCGCTGGTCGTGGTGTTGCTGCTCGGCGTGGTCGTCGTCGGGCAGGTCCGTAACGGGCTGCTCACCGCGAAGGCGCAGGCCGCGCAGAGTCAGGCGGCGGGCGGTTTCGGCGTGGCGCAGAAGCTCGCCGACGGTGCGGGGGCGGGCGCCGGTGCGACCGCGGGTGACGACACCGGGCGCTCCGGGGGCCGCGGGGCCCAGGATTCCGCTACCTGGCTGACCGGTCTGGTCGAGCAGCTGGCCAGCGGTGGCCAGGGTGTCTTCTCCGTCGTGGCGCTCAGCTCGGACTCCGACGAGCCGTTCGGCGACGCCAGCCGGGGCACCCGGGGGCCGCGTGCCTCCGGGGACGTCGATCCGGAGGCGAGCGTGCCGCCGGAGCTGCGGCGGAAGCTGGATGCCCGGGCGGGCACGTTCCGGCAGTACACGCAGATCAAGCGGATCGGCTCCGACGAGGGCCGGCCGGCGCTGATCATCGGCAAGCGCCTCAACGACGTGAACGGCAATCAGTTCCAGCTGTACTACCTCTTCCCGTTCACGCAGGAGGCGGAGACGCTGAAGCTGGTCACGGGCACGCTGGCGACCGCCGGGGTGTTCGTGGTGATCCTGCTCGGCGCCATCGCCTGGCTCGTCGTCCGGCAGGTCGTCACGCCGGTGCGGATGGCCGCGGGGATCTCCGAGCGGCTGGCCGCCGGGCTGCTCCAGGAGCGGATGAAGGTCTCCGGCGAGGACGACATCGCTCGTCTGGGTGAATCGTTCAACAAGATGGCGCAGAACCTCCAGCTCAAGATCCAGCAGCTGGAGGAGCTGTCGCGGATGCAGCGCCGCTTCGTCTCGGACGTCTCGCACGAGCTGCGGACGCCGCTGACGACGGTCCGGATGGCGGCGGACATCATCCACGAGGCGCGCGAGGACTTCGACCCGGCCACCAAGCGCTCCGCGGAGCTGCTCCGCGGCCAGCTGGACCGCTTCGAGTCGCTGCTGGCGGAGCTGCTGGAGATCAGCCGGTTCGATGCCGGTGCGGCGGCGCTGGAGGCCGGGCCGGTCGATCTGCGGGACGTGGTGCAGCGCGTGATCGAGGGCGCCGAGCCGCTGGCCGAGCGGACCGGGACGCGGATCGTGGTGCGCGGCGCCGAGCAGCCGGTGATCGCCGAGGCGGACTCCCGGCGGGTCGAGCGGGTGCTGCGCAATCTCGTCGTCAACGCCGTGGAGCACGGTGAGGGCCGCGATGTGGTGGTGCGGCTGGCGTCGGCCGGCGGCCCCAGTGGCGGTGCGGTGGCGGTGGCGGTGCGCGACTACGGCGTGGGGCTGAAGCCGGGCGAGGCGGCCCGGGTGTTCAACCGTTTCTGGCGCGCGGATCCGGCGCGGGCGCGGACGACGGGCGGTACGGGCCTGGGCCTGTCGATCGCCGTCGAGGACGCCCGGCTGCACGGCGGCTGGCTCCAGGCGTGGGGCGAGCCCGGTGGCGGTTCGCAGTTCCGGCTGACCCTGCCGCGGACGGCGGGGGAGGCGCTGCGGGGTTCGCCGATCCCGTTGGAGCCGGAGGACTCGCGGCGCAACCGCGCGGCGGCGGCCGCGGGCCGGCGGCGGCCCGGTGCCCGTACGCCCGCCGCCCTTCCGGCGCCGTCCCGCCGGGCGCTGCCCGCCGGCCCGTCGGAGCCCGGTGCGTCGCCGGAGGGCGTACGGGACGACAGGGCGGCGCGCGGGGCGCAGGCGCGCGCCGGGGAGGCGGCCCGGTCGGGCGACCCGGCCGACGGCGTACGGGGCGGGGACCGGGAAGGTGAGCTGCGTGGGCGCTGAGCAGGGACGACAGCGGGAGGCCGCGGCCTCCGGGACGGGCCGGGACAGGGGCGCCGCGGGGCCGGAGGAGGCGGGCGCCGAGGTGCCGCGTCCCCGGGTCGCCCCCGGGGCGCGCCGTCGCCGGGTCCGGGGCGTCGCGCTGCTGGGGTCCGCGGCGCTGGTGCTGGCGGGTTGTGCCTCGATGCCGGAGAGCGGGGACGTCAAGCCGGTCGACCAGTCCCCGCGCGCGGACGGCGATTCGCAGGTGCGGGTGTACGGCGTGCCGCCGCAGGCCGGTGCGCAGCCGACCAACATCGTCCGCAGCTTCCTGGACGCGACCACCAGCGACGAGGCGGACTTCCGGACGGCCACGCAGTATCTGGCGCAGTCGGCGCGGCGGACGTGGCGGCCGTTCCTGGTGACGAACGTGCTCCAGGAGCGTCCCAAGCCGGAGAACGGGCCGCAGGTCCGCGGGGACCGCGACGGATACACCGTCACGCTGTCGGGCAGTCAGGTCGCCACGGTGGACGCCGCGCACGCGTACACGCCGGAGGAGAAGCCGTACCACCGCACGATCCACCTCATCAAGGAGAAGGGGCAGTGGCGGATCGACCGGCTGCCCAACGGGCTGGTGCTCGGGCAGTCCGACTTCCAGCGCATCTATCAGTCGGTCAACAAGTTCTACTTCGCGTCCTACAAGACGGAGTCGCAGGAGCCCAAGGCGCGCCGTAACGTCCTGGTCGCCGACCCCGTCTACCTGCGGCGGCGGATAGATCCGATCACGGCGAGCGTGCAGGCGCTGCTGGACGGGCCGACCAACTGGCTCAACCAGGTCACCGTCTCGGAGTTCCCCTCCCGCACCCGGCTGGCCAGCCGCAGCCTGTCGCTCGACGACTCCAACGCGCTGCGGGTCAAGCTCACCAAGGAGGCGGTGAGCACCGACACCGGGCAGTGCCGGCGGATGGCGGCTCAGTTGTTCTTCACCGTCCAGGACATGACCCGGGCGTCGAAGATCAGCGAGGTGGAGCTGCAGGACAACAACGGCAACTCGCTGTGCGTCCTGAGCCAGAGCCGGGCGGAGCGGGACTTCGCGCCGCAGCCGCGCACCGGGGGGCCGGCGGACGAGTACTACCTCGACGCCGAGCACCGGCTCGTCGCGCTGTCGGACACCGCGGCCGAGGCGTCGCCGGTGCGCGGCCCGTTCGGTACCGGCAAGACGCCGCTGGGCTCGGTCGCCGTCGCCCGGGACGAGCGCACCGCCGCCGGGGTGTCGACCGATGGCAGGTCGTTGTACGTCGCCGCGCTGGAGGACGGCGCGGAGCGGGGCGGACCGATGCTGACCAGCGCGGTCAAGGACGGTCTGACGGCGCCCAGTTGGGACGGTCTGGGTGATCTGTGGGTCGCCGAGCGCACCGCCCACGGCTCGCGGCTGCTGCGGATGCGCGAGGGCAAGGGCGATCCGGAGCAGGTGGCGGTGCCCGGGTTGGGTGACCGGCGGATCAAGGCGATCCGGATGGCCGCCGACGGCATCCGGATAGCGATCCTCGTGGAGGACGGCGGGCGGACGACGCTGCAGCTCGGCCGGGTCGAGCGGGGCGGTTCGTCGGCGCGCCCGCTGCTGTCGGTCGAGGAACTGCGGCCGATCGCGCCCCAGTTGGAGGATGTGGTCGCGGCGTCCTGGGCGGGCGGCAGCCGGCTGGTGGTCGTGGGCCGCGAGTCGGGCGGCGTGCAGCAGATGCAGTTCATGGAGACCGACGGGTCCGCGTCGAACGTGCCGAGCCTGCCCGGGGTCACGGGCGTCAAGGCGGTGGCCGCGTCCGAGGACGAGTCCCGCCCGCTGATCGCGGACGCCGTCGACGGCATCGTCCGGTTGCCGCCGGACGCCAATTGGAAGACCGTGGCGAAGGACGGTTCGGCGCCGGTCTACCCGGGGTGAGTGCGCGGTGACGCGGCCGGGGGCCGGTGCGCCGGGCGGTTGTCCACAGGGCTGGTGACGAGCTGGCCCGCGCGTGACAGTGGAGCCATGCGGAGGTTGTGGCGGGAGCTGGCCGGGCTGGTGCTGCCGGTGGAGTGTGCCGGGTGCGGGCTGCCGCGGACGGAGCTGTGCGGGCCGTGCCGCCGGCGGCTGGCGCGCGGCGGACGCGGCGCGGCCCGGGTGCGCCCGGACCCGCCGCCGGCCGGGCTGCCCGAGGTGTGGGCGGGGGCGGTCTACGCCGGCGAGGTGCGGGCGGTGCTGCTCGCGCACAAGGAACGGGGCGCCCTCCGGCTGGCCGAGCCGCTGGGCGCGGCGCTGGCGGGCGCGGTACGGGGGCTGTGCGGGCGGCAGGGCGGCGCGGGCCCGCGGGCGGGTCCGGTGGTGCTGGTCCCGGTGCCGTCGGCGCGGCGGGCGGTGGCCGGGCGCGGGCACGACCCGGTGCGCCGGCTGGCGTACGCGGCCGCCCGTGAGCTGCGGCGGACGGGCCGGGCGGCGCGGGTGTGGCCCGGGCTGCGGCAGTGCCGGGCGGTGGCGGACCAGGCGGGGCTGGGCGCCCGGGAGCGGCTCGTCAATCTCGCCGGGGCCCTGGAGGTCCGGGGCGGGGCCGCCGGAGCGGTGGCGGCGGAGCGGATGGTGCTGGTGGACGACCTGGTGACCACGGGGGCGACGCTCGCCGAGGCCGGGCGGGCGGTGGCGGCGGCGGGCGGCCGGGCGCTGGGGGCGGCCGTGGTGGCCGCTCCGGGGTCGGCGTTCGCCGTCCGACCGGAACCAGGGCCGGAATGCGGACGTTCCGAGGACAGCAGGGGAAACAGCGGTGACGGGACGGCTCCGGAGGGGTGAAATCCACTCGAACGCAACTGGTGACCGCGAGGGGGTGCCGACACCCGCCGGAGAGAGCTATGTTCGGTTGTGAGGACTTGGCAGACGCTTTGCCTCGAATGTCGTGCTGGGTGCGTATGAGGCCGTTTGCCGCGACCCTGAAATCAGGAGAGTGGAGAGCCCGTCCCCGGGGGAGGAGGAGGTGAAAGTCGCCAAGTCCGAGGCTTCGGCACTCACCGGAGCCTGGTGCAAGAAGGAATCGCACCGCCTTCCGGGCGGAGCGATCCGGGAACGGAGTTCTGCGTGGACATCGTCGTCAAGGGCCGCAAGACCGAGGTGCCCGAGCGGTTCCGCAAGCACGTGGCCGAGAAGCTGAAGCTGGATAAGGTCCAGAAGCTCGACGGCAAGGTGATCAGCCTGGACGTCGAAGTGTCCAAGGAGCCGAACCCGCGGCAGGCCGACCGTTCCGACCGGGTGGAGATCACCCTTCGCTCCCGCGGCCCGGTGGTCCGGGCCGAGGCTGCGGCAGGCGATCCGTACGCCGCGCTGGATCTGGCCACCGCGAAGCTGGAGGCACGGCTGCGCAAGCAGCACGACAAGCGCTTCTCCCGTCGGGGCAGCGGCCGCATCCCGGCCAGCGACGTCGCGGTGAGCGTCCCCGACGCCGCGAACCTCAAGCCCAACGGGGAGCTCGCCACGGAGGCGCTGTCCGAGGACCAGGTGCCCACCAAGAGGGTGGCGTCCCTGGACGTCCAGGGGGACGGCCCGCTGGTCGTCCGCGAGAAGACCCACTCCGCGGCGCCCATGGCACTCGACCAGGCGCTCTACGAGATGGAGTTGGTCGGTCACGACTTCTATCTCTTCGTCGACGCCGAGACGAAGCAGCCCAGTGTCGTCTACCGGCGGCACGGCTACGACTACGGCGTCATCCACCTGAACCCCGATTCGTTCGGGGAGGAAGGAGCCGGGGGCGCGGGGGGCGCACTCGGCGGCTGACCTCATCCCTGTGGTGCCCCCGGCGTGCGCCCGGGGGCACCATTGCGCCTGCAAGGGGGAGGAGTTGATGCCGTATAGAGTTGTGCCGGGCCATGGCGCGGGGGCACCTGGGGTGCCGGGGACGCGGCCGTATGGCGTTGATCGGGCTGGCCGCGGGGGCTGTTGTCAACCAGCCTTGTGTCCAAGCTCTGGCCATCGGGCCGGGCAGTTGACGGGGAGGGACGATGGGGGACAGCTTCGGACCCGTGCGCGGCGACGCGGACGACGGCGGTAACGGCGCCGGTGACGCGTTCGGGAGGGGAACGGAGCCGTCACGCAAGGAGCCGATCCGGGTGCTGGTGGTGGACGACCACGCACTCTTCCGGCGGGGCCTGGAGATCGTGCTGGCCCAGGAGGAGGACATCCAGGTCATCGGCGAGGCCGGGGACGGCGCCGAGGCGGTGGAGAAGGCCGCCGATCTGCTGCCCGACATCGTGCTGATGGACGTACGGATGCCCCGGCGCGGCGGTATCGAGGCGTGCACCGCCATCAAGGAGGTGGCCCCCAGCGCGAAGATCATCATGCTGACGATCAGCGATGAGGAGGCCGATCTCTACGAGGCGATCAAGGCCGGCGCCACCGGCTATCTGCTCAAGGAGATCTCCACGGACGAGGTGGCCACCGCCATCCGGGCGGTCGCGGACGGGCAGTCGCAGATCAGCCCCTCGATGGCGTCCAAGCTGCTGACCGAGTTCAAGTCGATGATCCAGCGCACCGACGAGCGGCGTCTGGTGCCCGCGCCCCGGCTCACCGACCGGGAGCTGGAGGTCCTCAAGCTCGTCGCCACCGGCATGAACAACCGCGACATCGCCAAGGAACTCTTCATCTCCGAGAACACCGTGAAGAACCACGTCCGCAACATCCTGGAGAAGCTGCAGCTGCACTCCCGGATGGAAGCGGTGGTGTACGCGATGCGGGAGAAGATCCTCGAAATCCGGTGAGGGCCGGGCGGGCGCCGGGCCCGCCCCGGCTCCCGGCCCCCGCGCCTCTTCGCGTGCGGCCCGGTCGGCTTCACGCGCGCCCCGGCTGCCCCGCTCCGGCCAGGCCGATCCGCGCCGCCCAGGTCAGCCGCCGAGAGATATCAGTTCCCGGCGCAGCGCGGCGTCCAGCGCCGGATCGTCGCAGCGCTCCACCCGTACGGTGTCGCATCCCACCCAGCTCGCCGCCTCGTAGAGCGCCTGTGCCATCGGGCGGACCGCCTTGGGGCCGTCCAGCGACACCTGGCGGGCGACGAGGGTGGTGCCCTCGCGGGCCGGGTCGACCCGGCCGATCAGCCGGCCTCCGGACAGCAGCGGCATCACGAAATAGCCGTGTATCCGCCGGGCGCGCGGGACGTACGCCTCCAGGCGGTGGGTGAAGCCGAAGATCCGCTCGGTGCGCGGGCGGTCCCAGATGAGGGAGTCGAACGGGGAGAGCAGCGTCGTGCGATGGCGGCCGCGGGGCGGCGCAGCGAGCGCCGCGGGATCGGCCCAGGCGGGCTGGGGCCAGCCCTCGACCTCGACCGGCACCAGCCCGGAGTCCGCCAGCACGGCGTCGACCTGCGCGGCCTTGAGGCGGTGGTAGTCCGCGAGATCGGCGCGGGTGGCGACGCCCATCGCCGCGCCCGCCTGCGCCACCAGCCGGCGCAGGCACTCCTCATCCGTCGGCTCGTCCGTCAGCAGCGGGGCCGGTATCGCGCGCTCGGCGAGGTCGTAGACCCGCTTCCAGCCGCTGCGCCGGGTGCAGACCACCTCGCCGTACATCAGGGCGCGCTCCACCGCGATCTTCGACGCGCTCCAGTCCCACCACTCGCCGCCGTTCTTCGCGCCGCCCAGCTGGCTCGCGGTGAGCGGGCCGCGCTCGCGCAGCTGCGTGAGGACCGCGTCGTAGGCGCCGGGGGACAGCTCGTGGTGCCAGTGCGGGCGGGAGCGGTAGGCGCGGCGGCGGAAGGCGAAGAGCGGCCACTCCTCGACGGGCAGGATGCAGGCGGCGTGCGACCAGTACTCGAAGCTGCGGTCGCCGCTCCAGTAGGCGGCCTCGATCTCCGTACGGTCGAGGGCGCCGAGGCGGCTGTACGGGATCAGCTCGTGCGAGCGGGCGAGCACCGAGATCGTGTCGAGCTGCACCGATCCGAGGCGGCGCAGCACCCCGCGGACCCCGGCGCGGCGGCCGTCCGCCCCCAGCAGGCCCTGGGCGCGCAGGGCCAGCCGCCGCGCCTCGTCACGGGAGAGTGCGGTCACGGAGCGCGGTTGCGAAGTCACGGCGGTCATGCGGCACAGACTAGGGGCGACCACTGACAACGCCCCGCGCCGCCGCGGCCCGGCCCGTCACTCCCCGTACGGCAGATACGGCGTCCGCGCCGCGGGCTCGCCGGACGGGGCGCCGAGGTCCGGCAGGTCGGAGGGGAGGAGCGAGCCGACCCAGACGTCCCGGCGGGTTCCGCCGCGTACCAGCTCGCCGCGGAGGGTGCCCTCCCGGTGGAAGCCGGTGCGGCGGGCGACCGCCCACGAGCCGTGGTTGCCGGCCTCGGCGCGCCACTCCAGGCGCTCCACGCCCAGATCGCGGAAGGCCCAGCGCGCCACCGCGGCGGCGGCCTCGGACGTGTAGCCCCGGCCGCGCTGCTCCCGGGCGGTCCAGTACCCCAGCTCGGCCTGGCGCTCCGGGGTGCGCAGACGGTCGAGGCGGACCAGGCCCACCGCGCCGACCAGCGCCTGCGCCTCCCGGGTGAGCACCGCGAAGGACAGATCGGTGTCCGTGTGCCAGCCCTGCGGGGAGAACGCGCCCGTGAAGTGCTCGGCGTCCCGGAGCGTGTACGGGGACGGGACGCTGGTCCAGCGCGGGATGTCCGGATCCTGGCAGGCGGCGTGCACCGCGGGCGCGTCCGAGGGCCGGAACGGGCGCAGCAGCAGGCGCTCCGTGGTGAGGGTGACGGGTCTCATGGAGGGATTCTGCGGCCACCCGGGCACGGGGGCGAAGGGATTTCACCGCCCGGCCCGGCACCTTCCCGCGGCCTCGCGCGTTCATGGGAGGAGGGGCCGGAAGGGTTCGCTGCGGCGGACCTCCCGACCGGACGGCGTCCTCCTTTACGATGGCCGTTGCGGCGGGGCCTGCCCCTGGAAAGATGCCGCGCCCGCGCACCCGACCGTGCAGGCCCGACCGGCAAGGAGACCAGCCCAAGTGTCCGTCTTCAACAAGCTCATGCGTGCAGGCGAAGGAAAGATCCTGCGCAAACTGCACCGCATCGCGGGGCAGGTCAACTCCATCGAAGAGGACTTCGCGGCCCTCTCCGACGCCGAGCTGCGGGCGCTGACCGATGAGTACAAGGAGCGCTACAAGGACGGCGAGAGCCTGGACGACCTGCTGCCCGAGGCGTTCGCCACGGTCCGCGAGGCCGCCAAGCGGGTGCTCGGCCAGCGTCACTACGACGTCCAGCTGATGGGTGGCGCGGCCCTTCACCTGGGATACGTCGCCGAGATGAAGACCGGTGAGGGCAAGACCCTCGTCGGCACCCTCCCGGCGTATCTGAACGCCCTCTCCGGCGAGGGCGTCCACCTCATCACGGTCAACGACTACCTCGCCGAGCGCGACTCCGAGATGATGGGCCGGGTCCACAAGTTCCTGGGCCTGAACGTCGGTTGCATCCTCGCCGACATGACCCCGGCGCAGCGCCGTGAGCAGTACGGCTGCGACATCACGTACGGCACCAACAACGAGTTCGGCTTCGACTACCTCCGCGACAACATGGCCTGGTCGAAGGATGAACTCGTCCAGCGGGGCCACAACTTCGCGATCGTCGACGAGGTCGACTCCATCCTCGTCGACGAGGCCCGTACGCCGCTGATCATCTCCGGCCCCGCCGACTCCGCCACCAAGTGGTACGGCGACTTCGCCAAGTTGGTACGCCGCCTGAAGAAGGGCGAGGCCGCCAACCCGCAGCGCGGCATCGAGGAGACCGGCGACTACGACATCGACGAGAAGAAGCGCACCGTCGGTATCCACGAGTCCGGCGTCAGCAAGGTCGAGGACTGGCTGGGCATCGACAACCTCTACGAGTCGGTGAACACCCCGCTGGTCGGCTACCTCAACAACGCCATCAAGGCCAAGGAGCTGTTCAAGAACGACAAGGACTACGTCGTCATCGACGGCGAGGTCATGATCGTCGACGAGCACACCGGCCGTATCCTCGCGGGCCGCCGCTACAACGAGGGCATGCACCAGGCCATCGAGGCGAAGGAAGGGGTGGAGATCAAGGACGAGAACCAGACGCTCGCCACGATCACCCTCCAGAACTTCTTCCGCCTCTACAACAAGCTCTCCGGTATGACCGGTACGGCGATGACCGAGGCCGCCGAGTTCCACCAGATCTACAAGCTCGGCGTCGTCCCGATCCCGACCAACCGCCCCATGCAGCGGATGGACCAGGCCGACCTGATCTACCGCACCGAGCCCGCGAAGTTCGACGCGGTGGTCGACGACATCGTCGAGAAGCACGCGAAGGGCCAGCCGATCCTGGTCGGCACGACCTCCGTCGAGAAGTCCGAGTACCTCTCGCAGCAGCTCAAGAAGCGCGGCGTCGACCACGAGGTGCTGAACGCCAAGCACCACGAGCGGGAGGCGTCGATCGTCGCCCAGGCCGGCCGCAAGGGCGCCGTGACGGTCGCCACGAACATGGCCGGCCGCGGCACGGACATCAAGCTCGGCGGCAACCCCGACGACCTCGCCGAGGCCGAACTGCGGCAGCGCGGTCTGGATCCGGTCGAGCACGTCGAGGAGTGGGCGGCCGCCCTGCCGGATGCGCTGGAGCGCGCCGAGGCGGCCGTGAAGGCGGAGTTCGAGGAGGTCAAGGAGCTGGGCGGGCTCTACGTCCTGGGCACCGAGCGCCACGAGTCGCGCCGGATCGACAACCAGCTGCGCGGCCGCTCCGGCCGTCAGGGCGACCCGGGCGAGTCGCGGTTCTACCTCTCCCTGGGCGATGACCTGATGCGGCTGTTCAAGGCCCAGATGGTCGAGCGCGTCATGGCCATGGCCAACGTCCCCGACGACGTCCCGATCGAGAACAAGATGGTCACCCGGGCCATCGCCTCCGCCCAGTCGCAGGTCGAGCAGCAGAACTTCGAGACGCGGAAGAACGTCCTGAAGTACGACGAGGTGCTCAACCGCCAGCGTGAGGTCATCTACGGCGAGCGCCGCCGCGTCCTGGAGGGCGAGGACCTCCAGGAGCAGGTCAAGCACTTCATGGACGACACCATCGACGCCTACATCCAGGCGGAGACGGTCGAGGGCTTCGCGGAGGAGTGGGACCTGGACCGCCTGTGGGGCGCGTTCAAGCAGCTCTACCCGGTGAAGGTCACCGTCGAGGAGCTGGAGGACGAGGTCGGCGACCGCGCCGGGATCACCTCCGACTTCATCGCCGAGGCGATCAAGGACGACATCGCCGCCCAGTACGCCGCCCGCGAGGAGCAGCTCGGCTCCGACATCATGCGGGAGCTGGAGCGCCGCGTGGTGCTGTCCGTCCTGGACCGCAAGTGGCGTGAGCACCTCTACGAGATGGACTACCTCCAGGAGGGCATCGGCCTGCGGGCGATGGCCCAGAAGGACCCGCTGGTCGAGTACCAGCGCGAGGGCTTCGACATGTTCACCGCCATGATGGAGGGCATCAAGGAGGAGTCCGTCGGCTATCTGTTCAACCTGGAGGTCCAGGTGGAGCAGCAGGTCGAGGAGGTCCCGGTGGCGGAGGGCGCCGAGGCGCCGTCCCTGGAGAAGGAGGCCGCGGAGGCGGTTCCCGCCGGTGCGGGCCGTCCCGAGATCCACGCCAAGGGCCTGGAGGCACCGCAGCGGCCGGACCGGCTGCACTTCTCGGCGCCGACGGTCGACGGCGAGGGCGGCGTGATCGAGGGCGACCTCGTCGACGACGACGCCCCGGCCCGTTCGGAGGCGGACGGCCTGACCCGCGCCGAGCGCCGCAAGGCCCAAAAGGGCGGCCGACGCCGCAAGAAGTGACCTGAGCAGTGACGGCGGGGCCCCGGGGAGCAGTTCCCGGGGCCCCGCCGTTTCCGCGTCCCGGCCGCCTTGAGGGACACGGGCGTCCGGGTGCGGGTGCCCGTTGCGTACGGCCGTGGTGGGCACGGCTGCCGTGCGTATGGGCAGGGCGGTTGCGGCCGGGACGGGTACGGGCATGGCGCGGCCGGGTCAGCCTTGCCCGGTGGCCCGGCCGTCCGGGGCCGGGCCGATGTCCAGGGCGGCGCAGCGCCAGCGGGCGTCGGCGCCCAGCTCCAGCCGGAAGGCGAGGGCGCGCAGCCGCTCGCCGTGGGCGATCCGGGCGAACGCCTCGATCACGCCCTCGCACGGCTTGCTCAGCCCGCACTCCCGGAGGGTGGGGGCGTCGTGCGGCCGCGTCCCCCGCAGCGGGGCGAGCGGGGCCAGCTCGATCAGCCGGTCGTACGCGGCGGGCAGCGCATGGCCGAGGAGGGCGTGGACGGGCAGCTCACCGGCGAGTGTGGACAGCAGCTGCCGGGCGAACCACTGATGCGGCCGGCGCTCCTGCGCGCGCCGCTGCGCGCCGGGCGACGGCAGCGCGGCACCACCCGCCGCCCGCCTGCTGACCGCGGCCGCGGCGCGCACGGAGTGCCCGGGAAGGGCGCGTCCGGCGGTGGGCCTCGCACTCGGGTGTCCGGTGGTGGACCACGCACCCGGGCGTCCGGCGGTGGGCCTCGTGCCCGCGCGGCCGGTAGGTCGGGCGCCCGTGCGTCCCCTGGGGCCGGTGCTTGGGCGGGAGCCGCTGCTGCGGCCCGTCGGCCTGCATCCCGCCGGTGAGCGGGGCGGGGCGCCGCCCGGGGCGGTCGGTCCCAGGGTGGTGGCGCCGGGCGGCGCCGGGGGCTGCGGTGCGCGGCGGGGGTGCGGGACGGTCGGTAAGCCGTCGGGGCGGGAGCCGGGCGGGGCGGGCTCGGGCGGTGCGGTGGTGCGGGTCGGGAGGGTGGTCGTGGTGCCGGTCATGCGGTCGCCCCCGTTCTGCCGGGCCCGGTCCGTTACCGGGCAGTAGCTTCGGTGGGGCTCTTCTACCGACGGACCGGGCCGCGGGCAATGCGCCGCTCGCCGCGGCGGGGCCGCCGGAAAGTTCACCGTTCCGGGTGGCGACGGCGTGAACAGGCCTCGGGAGGCGGGTCCCGGCGTGCCGGAAGGGCGCCGTCCGGGCCGTGGGGGCGCCCCTCGAAAGGGGACGCGCGCCCGTATGCTGGCTGGCGCCCTGCCGGGCGCCGGGTACCTCTCCGGGCTCGATGAAATTGCGTGAATTGAGTGAAAGCGGCTGTCATGCGCGTCTACGTTCCCCTGACCCTTCCCGGGCTCGCCGAGGTGCACGGCAAGGGGGAGCTGGGTCCCGGCCCGCTGGACGCGTACGCCGTCACCCCGGCGCTGCGGGAGTGGCTCTCCGACGACATCGAGGAGCTGGAGTACACCGCGCTGGGCTACGCGGCCCAGGCGTCGCTGCGGCAGCTCGCCGCGCGGCCGGACGCCGCCCGGCGGCGCGTCGTCGTCGCGGTGGACGTGCCGGACGCCGCGGTGGCGGCCGCGCCCGGCGATGCGCAGGACCCCGCCGCGGTGCGGGTGACCGGTCCGGTGCCGATGAAGAAGGCGGCCGCGGTCCACGTGGACGCGTCCGACGCGGAGGAGGCCGTCGCGGCCGCCGCGTCCGCGCTCGCCGCCGCCGACGGGGGTGACGGGGCCGCGCTGCGGACGGTCGAGGGCGCGGAGGACCACGACCTGATGTGGTTCGGCGTCCAGGAGATCCCGGGCCTGCTCGGCTGAGGCGGCGACCGGCGTCGTCGCACCTGCTCGGCGCCGGGGCGCCCGGCCCGCGCCCCGGGCGTGAGGCGCCGCGCCCGGCGTGTGCCTCCGGGGCCGGGGAGCGGCGCGGGGGCGTTGTCAGTGGCGGCGGGTACGGTTTTTCGTGTGCCCGGCGCAGGGCGGTGGAGCGGACAGGGGGCAGGAATGGGCGAGCGCGCGACGCATCTGGTGTGGGACTGGAACGGCACGCTGTTCCACGACATCGACGCCGTGATCGGGGCGACCAACGCGGCGTTCGCGGAGGTCGGCATGGAGCCGATCACGCTGGAGCGCTACCGCGAGCTGTACCGCGTCCCCGTGCCGCTGTTCTACGAGCACCTGATGGGCCGGATGCCGACGGACGCCGAGTGGCTGGTGATGGACGAGGCGTTCCACCGCCACTACACCGACCGGCGCGGGCACTGCGGGCTGGCCGACGGGGCGGATGCCCTGCTGGCCGGGTGGCGTGCGGCCGGCGGCAGCCAGTCGATCCTGAGCATGTTCGGCCACGACGAGCTGATACCCCTGGTCCGGGGCTTCGGCATCGAGCCGCACTTCCTGCGGGTGGACGGCCGTAAGGGGCCCTCCGGCGGCGGCAAGAGCGAGGACATGGTGCGCCACCTCGCCGCGCTGGAGTCCGTGGACCCACACCGTACGGTCGTGATCGGGGACGCGGTGGACGACGCGGTGGCGGCCCGCCACGCGGGGGCGCAGGCGGTGCTCTACACCGGCGGCTCGCACAGCCGCGACCGGCTCCGGGCGGCGGGCGTCCCGATCGTCGACACCCTCGCCGAGGCGGTCGAGGTGGCCGGAAACCTGGCGGCGTGAGCCGGGAGCGGTGACATGCGGCGGGTCCCGGGTGGGCGGTCGGCCCCGGCGCGGCGAGGCCCGGCCTCCCGGCCCCGCACCCTCCGGCCCTGCCCGGTGCCCCGGCCTCCCGTGCCCGCCCGCGCCCCCGTCCTGCTCGGACGGCCCGGCCTCGTACCGCCACGCCCGCGCCTGTGCCCCGGCGCCCCGGGCCGGACCGGCCCGGACGTCCCCCACGCACAAACTCCCCGGTAGCCCGTTGTCCAGAAGGTCTAAGTTCGGGAGAGAGATTTGGACGTGTAAGGCCGATGACGGCACCGAAGCGAAGAGCGATAGCCTTGCAGCGTGATCAGCGCGATAACTCGCGGGGGCATCGAGGTCCCCGCCCTGCGCCCGGGACACGGATGTGACCGGGCGGCCGCTGGTCTCTGCGGCCACGAGCGCGTGACGACTACGTCAACAGTCTTCGACCGCGCCCAGGCCCGCGCTCAGCGCGGCATAGCGTCGGCAGCGACAGGACACCCCGCGTCACCGCGGCGTTGTGCAGCATCCACGGAGTTCTTCCACGACGTCACGCAACGGCGCGCGACAGGAGCCAGAGGACATGCAGAACAAGCTGGATGAAGCCAAGACCGAGCTGCTCGAACGGGCGGCCCGGGTCGTTGAAAGCAGCCCGGCCGGCAGCAAGAAGCCGGTCAGAGGTCTCGACCAGGAGACCCTCACGGGTTATCTCCAGCGCTACTACCTGCACACCGCCACCGAGGACCTCGCGGACCGCGACCCGGTGGACGTGTTCGGCGCCGCGATCTCGCACTTCCGTCTCGCCGAGAACCGTCCGCAGGGCACCGCCAACGTCCGCGTGCACACCCCGACCGTCGAGGAGAACGGCTGGACCTCCAGCCACTCCGTCGTCGAGGTGGTCACCGACGACATGCCCTTCCTCGTCGACTCGGTCACCAACGAGCTGTCCCGGCAGGGCCGCGGCATCCACCTGGTGATCCACCCGCAGGTCACCGTCCGCCGCGACGTCACCGGCAAGCTCCTGGAGGTCCTGGACCGCGGCGAGGCGGGCGGCGCCGCCGCGAAGCCCGCCGCCAAGCCCGCGGCCAAGGGCAAGGGCCGCACCGCCAAGGCCAAGGCCGCCGCCGAGCCCGAGCTGCCGCACGACGCGGTCACCGAGTCGTGGATCCACGTCGAGATGGACCGCGAGACCGACCGCGAGGACCTCAAGCAGATCACCGCGGACCTCCTCCGGGTGCTCTCCGACGTCCGCGAGGCCGTCGAGGACTGGGAGAAGATGCGCGGCGCCGCGCTGCGGATGGCCGACGAGCTGCCGTCCGAGCCGACCGCCGACGACCTGCGCGACCAGGAGATCGAGGAGGCCCGCGAGCTGCTGCGCTGGCTCGCCGCCGACCACTTCACCTTCCTCGGCTACCGCGAGTACGAGCTGATCACCGCCCCCGGTGAGGGCGGCGCCGAGGAGGACGTCCTCTCCGCCGTGCCCGGCACCGGCCTCGGCATCCTGCGCGCCGACCCGCAGCACGCCGAGGACGACGGCCACCCCGTCTCCCCGTCGTTCAACCGACTGCCGGCCGACGCCCGCGCCAAGGCCCGCGAGCACAAGCTGCTCATCCTCACCAAGGCCAACAGCCGCTCCACCGTCCACCGCCCGTCCTACCTCGACTACGTCGGCGTCAAGCGGTTCGACAAGGACGGCAACGTCATCGGCGAGCGCCGCTTCCTCGGCCTGTTCTCGTCGGCCGCGTACACCGAGTCGGTGCGCCGGGTGCCGGTGATCCGCCGCAAGGTCGACGAGGTACTGGCGGCCGCGGGCTTCACGCCGAACAGCCACGACGGCCGTGACCTGCTGCAGATCCTGGAGACCTACCCGCGCGACGAGCTGTTCCAGACGCCCGCCGACCAGCTGCGCTCCATCGCCACCAGCGTCCTCTACCTCCAGGAGCGCCGCCGCCTGCGGCTCTACCTCCGCCAGGACGAGTACGGCCGCTACTACTCCGCGCTGGTCTACCTCCCGCGCGACCGCTACACCACCGGCGTCCGGCTGCGGCTGATCGACATCCTCAAGGAGGAGCTGGGCGGCACCAGCGTCGACTTCACCGCCTGGAACACCGAGTCGATCCTCTCCCGGCTGCACTTCGTCGTCCGCGTCGAGCCCGGCGCCACGCTGCCGGACCTGACCGACGCCGATGTGGACCGCATCGAGGCGCGCCTGGTGGACGCCGCCCGCTCGTGGGCCGACGGCTTCGCCGAGGCGCTGACCGCCGAGGTCGGCGAGGAGCGCGCCGCCGAGCTGCTGCGCCGCTACGGCCGTTCCTTCCCCGAGGGCTACAAGGCCGACAACTCCCCGCGCAGCGCCGTCGCCGACATCCAGCACCTGGAGAAGCTCGCCGCCGACGAGGGCAAGGACTTCGCGGTCAGCCTCTACCAGCCGGTCGGCGCCGCGCCCAACGAGCGCCGCTTCAAGATCTACCGCACCGGTGAGCCGGTCTCGCTCTCCAAGGTGCTGCCGGGCCTGAACCGCCTGGGCGTCGAGGTCGTCGACGAGCGCCCCTACGAGCTGCCCTGCTCCGACTCCACGCTGGCCTGGGTCTACGACTTCGGCCTGCGGATGCCGGAGAAGGTCAACGGCGACGACGCCCGCGAGCGCTTCCAGGACGCCTTCACCGCCGTGTGGACCGGCGCCGCCGAGAGCGACGGCTTCAACGAGCTGGTGCTCCGCGCCGGCCTCGACTGGCGTCAGGCGATGGTGCTGCGGGCCTACGCGAAGTACCTGCGGCAGGCCGGGTCGACCTTCAGCCAGACGTACATGGAGGACACGCTCGCCAACAACGTCCACACCACCCGGCTGCTGGTCTCGCTCTTCGAGGCGCGGCTGTCGCCGGAGCGGCAGAGCGCCGGCACCGAGCTGATCGACGGGCTGCTGGAGGAGCTGGACGGCGCGCTCGACCAGGTCGCCTCGCTGGACGAGGACCGCATCCTGCGCTCGTTCCTCACCGTCATCAAGGCGACGCTGCGCACCAACCACTACCAGCGCGACGACGCGGGCCGCCCGCACGCGTACCTCTCGATGAAGCTGGACCCGCAGGCGATCCCGGACCTCCCGGCGCCCCGCCCGGCGTTCGAGATCTGGGTGTACTCGCCGAAGGTCGAGGGCGTGCACCTGCGCTTCGGCAAGGTGGCGCGCGGCGGTCTGCGCTGGTCGGACCGGCGGGAGGACTTCCGTACGGAGATCCTCGGCCTGGTCAAGGCGCAGATGGTCAAGAACACCGTCATCGTGCCGGTCGGCTCCAAGGGCGGTTTCGTCGGCAAGCAGCTGCCGGACCCGGCGCAGGGCCGCGACGCCTGGCTCGCCGAGGGCGTCGCCTGCTACCGCACCTTCATCTCCGGCCTGCTCGACATCACCGACAACCTCGTCGGCGGCGAGGTCGTGCACCCGCAGAACGTCGTCCGCCACGACGGCGACGACACCTACCTGGTCGTCGCCGCCGACAAGGGCACCGCGACCTTCTCCGACATCGCCAACGAGGTCGCCGAGTCGTACGGCTACTGGCTGGGCGACGCCTTCGCCTCCGGCGGCAGCGCGGGCTACGACCACAAGGGCATGGGCATCACCGCCCGCGGCGCCTGGGAGTCGGTCAAGCGCCACTTCCGGGAGCTGGGCCACGACACCCAGACCCAGGACTTCACCGCCGTCGGCGTCGGCGACATGTCCGGTGACGTGTTCGGCAACGGCATGCTGCTCAGCGAGCACATCCGCCTGGTCGCCGCCTTCGACCACCGCCACATCTTCCTCGACCCGAAGCCGGACGCGGCCACCTCGTACGCCGAGCGCCGCCGCCTGTTCGAGCTGCCGCGCTCGTCGTGGGCGGACTACAACACCGAGCTGCTGTCGCAGGGCGGCGGCGTCCACCCGCGGACGGCGAAGTCCATCCCGATCAACGCGCAGATCCGCGCGGCGCTCGGGCTGGAGGCAGGCGTCAAGAAGATGACGCCCGCCGAGCTGATGAAGGCCATCCTCAAGGCGCCGGTGGACCTGGTCTGGAACGGCGGCATCGGCACCTACGTCAAGTCGTCGGCCGAGTCGCACGCCGACGTCGGCGACAAGTCGAACGACGCGATCCGCGTCAACGGCGACGAGCTGCGCGCCAAGGTCGTCGGCGAGGGCGGCAACCTCGGTCTGACGCAGCTGGGCCGGATCGAGTTCGCCACCAACGGCGGGAAGATCAACACCGACGCGATCGACAACAGCGCCGGTGTGGACACCTCCGACCACGAGGTGAACATCAAGATCCTGCTCAACGCGGTGGTCGCCAACGGCGACATGACGGTCAAGCAGCGCAACAAGCTGCTCGCCGCGATGACCGACGAGGTCGGCGCGCTGGTGCTGCGCAACAACTACGCGCAGAACACCGCGCTGGCGCTGGCCCAGGCGCAGTCCGGCGCCATGATCCACGCCCAGCAGCGCTTCCTGCGCCGCCTGGTGCGCGACGGCCACCTCGACCGCGCGCTGGAGTTCCTGCCCACCGACCGGCAGATCCGCGAGCGGCTGAGCCAGGGCCGGGGTCTGACCCAGCCGGAGACCGCGGTCCTGCTCGCGTACACCAAGATCACGGTGGCCGATGCGCTGATCCGGACGGGGCTGCCGGACGACCCGTACCTCCAGCACCTGCTCAACGCGTACTTCCCGTCCGCGCTGCACGAGAAGTTCGCCGAGCAGATCGAGGGCCACGCGCTGCGCCGCGAGATCGTCACCACGGTGATGGTCAACGACACCGTCAACACCGGTGGTACGAGCTTCCTGCACCGGATGCGGGAGGAGACCGGCGCCTCGCTGGAAGAGGTGGTGCGGGCGCACACCGCGGCCCGGGCGATCTTCCGGCTCAACCAGGTGTGGGACGACGTCGAGGCGCTGGACAACCGCGTCGCGGCCGCCGTCCAGACCCGGATCCGGCTGCACAGCCGCCGGCTCGTCGAGCGCGGCACCCGCTGGCTGCTCAACAACCGCCCGCAGCCGCTGGCGCTGTCGGAGACCATCGACTTCTTCCGCGACCGGGTCGCCACGGTCTGGGAGCAGCTGCCGAAGCTGCTCCAGGGCGGCGCCCGCGAGTGGTACGAGTCGAACCTCGCGGAGCTGACGGAGGCGGGCGTCCCGGAGGCGCTGGCCGTCCAGGTCTCCGGCTTCTCGGCGGCCTTCCCGGCGCTGGACATCGTCGCCGTCGCCGACCGCACCGGCAAGGAGCCGCTGGCCGTCGCCGAGGTCTACTACGACCTGGGCGACCGGCTGCGGATCAACCAGCTCCTGGACCGCATCCTGGAGCTGCCGCGCGACGACCGCTGGCAGTCGATGGCGCGTGCGTCGATCCGTGAGGACCTGTTCGCCGCGCACGCCGCGCTCACCTCGGACGTGCTGTCCGAGGGCGACGCCTCCGCCACGCCGGAGCAGCGCTTCTCGGCGTGGGAGGAGAAGAACGCCGCGATCCTGGGCCGCGCCCGCGCGACCCTGGAGGAGATCCACGGTTCGGAGGGCTTCGACCTGGCGAACCTCTCGGTCGCGATGCGGACGATGCGCACCCTGATGCGGACGCACAGCTGACGCAGCCGGCCGCGCCCGTGCGCGCGCGAGGGCCCCCGGAGCAGCGGCTCCGGGGGCCCTCGCCCGTATCCGGGGGCGCTATTTGTGGCCCTCGTACGCCCGGACGACCTCGTCGGTCGGGCCGTCCATGACGAGTTCGCCCTTCTCCAGCCACAGGACGCGGTCGCAGGTGTCGCGGATCGACTTGTTGTTGTGGCTGACGAGGAAGACGGTGCCGGCTTCCTCGCGCAGTTCGCGGATGCGGGCCTCGGAGCGCTTCTGGAAGGCGCGGTCGCCGGTGGCCAGCGCCTCGTCGATCATCAGCACGTCGTGGTTCTTGGCGGCGGCGATGGAGAACCGCAGCCGGGCGGCCATGCCGGAGGAGTAGGTGCGCATCGGCAGGGAGATGAAGTCGCCCTTCTCGTTGATGCCGGAGAAGTCGACGATGTCCTGGTAGCGGGCGCGGACCTCCTCGCGGCTCATGCCCATGGCGAGGCCGCCGAGGAGGACGTTCTTCTCGCCGGTCAGGTCGTTCATCATGGCCGCGTTGACGCCGAGCAGCGAGGGCTGGCCGTCGGTGTAGACGCGCCCGGCGGCGGGTGGCAGCAGTCCGGCGATGGCCCGCAGCAGCGTGGACTTCCCGGAGCCGTTGGAGCCGATGAGGCCGATCGCCTCGCCCTTGTGCGCGGTGAAGGTGACGCCGCGCACGGCGTGCACCTCGCGGGTCCCGGCGGTGGTGGTGCGGCGGACGATCCGGCGCAGCGCGGAGACCGCGTTGCCGCGGCCGCCGCCCGCGCCGTGGACCTTGTAGACGATGTGGACGTCGTCGGCGATGACGGTGGGGACGCGGCCGTCGGCGGCGGGGGCGCCGGTGCCGGTGGTTTCGGTGGTGAGCGTGGTGGTGTCAGCCACGGCCGTACTCCTCCTCCGCCTTCCAGAAGAAGACATAGCCGACCGTGCCGGAGAGCAGCGCCCAGCCCAGGGCCATCGGCCAGACGTGGGCGGGCAGTGCGGAGGCGCGGACGGAGTCGATCAGGGCGTACCGCATCAGGTCGATGTAGATCAGTGCGGGGTTGGCGTTCAGGGCCGCCGCGACGAGCGCCGGGGCGTGCTGGGTGAAGACCGAGAGGTTGTAGAAGACGCCCGAGACGTACATCCAGGTGCGCAGGACGAACGGCATGAGCTGGGCGGTGTCGGTGGTGCGGGCGCCGATCCTGGCCATGATCATCGCGAGCCCGGCGTTGAAGACGGACTGGAGCAGCAGTGCCGGGATCATCAGCAGCCAGTGCCAGGTCAGCGGCACCCCGCAGAGCAGCACGATGGCGGCGAGCACCCCCATCGAGAAGATCAGCTGCTGGAGCTGGATCAGGGTGTACGCGATCGGCAGGCAGGCGCGCGGGAAGTGCAGCGCGCGGACCAGCCCGAGGCTGCCGGAGACCGCGCGGGTACCGGCGAGCACGGTGGACTGGGTGAAGGTGAAGACGAAGATGCCGGTGCACAGGAACGGGATGAAGTCCGGGATGCCGCGGTCGGTGTGGAGCAGCATGCCGAAGATCAGGTAGTAGACCCCGGCGTTGAACAGCGGCGTCATCACCTGCCAGAGCTGGCCCAGCCGTGCGGTGGTGTAGAGCGCGGTGAGCCTGGCGGTGGCGAAGGCGGTGATGAAGTGGCGCCGCGCCCAGAGCCTGCGGGTGTACTCCGGCAGGGCCGGGCGGGCGCCGCTGAGCGTCAGTCCGTGGCGCGCGGCCAGTTCGCGCAGCCGCGGATCGGGCGCGGCGCCGGGGCCGGGGAGGCGGGCGGTGTCCGGTCCGGCCGGTGCGGGGGGAGCGAGGGTCTGGGGCATGGGGCCGCTTTCGTACGGGCCGACGGGCGCGGAGCGGGTCCGGTGCGCACCGAGGGGCGACGGGGTCCGGCGCGCGGGGTGCGCGGTGGCGGACGGCGGGAGGGTCGGGGAGGTCCGGGGTCGGTGGGGCCGGGGCCTCGGGGGCCGGGGCCGTACGGGGTCGGCGTACGGCAGGCCGTGGCGTCTACGTCGGAACGGGACCGTTTCGTCGTGACGTCGGAGCGAGACTAGGGCGAGTCGACGTCGAGACGCAACCGTAGCGTCGTGACGCTATGCTCAAGCCATGGCAAAGAACGGGAGCGATCACACGTCCGCGACGGCGCGCCGGGCCCCGGCCGGGGCGGCCGTGCTGCGGGAGGACAAGACCGCCGCGATCCGGGCCGCGGTCTTCGCGGAACTGGCCGCGGTGGGGTTCGCCCGGATGTCGATCGAGGGCATCGCGCGGCGGGCCGGGGTCGGCAAGACGGCCGTCTACCGGCGCTGGCGCTCCAAGCTCCATCTGGTGCTCGACGTGGTCTCGGCGCTGGCCGCCGAGGGGCTGCCGACACCCGACACGGGCACGCTCCGCGGCGATGTGCGGATGCTCCTGGAGGTGGCCGCCCGGACGCTGCGCCATCCGATGGCCTCGCAGATCATCCCGGATCTGCTGGCGGAGGCGGCGCGCAGCCCGGAGCTGGCCGAGGCGCTGAAGGCCGCGCTCCACGACGGCCAGGAGGGCATGGCGGCGGCGATGGTGGCCCGGGCGGTCGAGCGCGGCGAACTGCCCGGGGACGCCGACGGCCGGCTGGCGCTGGACCTGATGACGGGCCCGCTCTACTGGCGGCTGGTGGTCGCCCGCGACGAGCTGCCCGACGGCTATCTGGACGAGCTGGCGGACGCGGTGACGGGGGCGCTGGGCGCGGGGAGGTAGCGGTCGGGCCGGGCGCGGGACCGCCGCGGCCCGGCGGGCCGGGCCTGAGAGCGCCGCCCGGCCCGGGCGCGGCTTCCGGTCCGGGCACGGCCCTCAACTCGGGCGCGGCCCCCGGCCCGGAGCGCGGCCCCCGCCCCGGAGCCCGGCGGCGGGCCGCCCGGTGGCCCCGCCCGCCGCCTCCCCGCGCGGGCTCAGCCGGCCAGTTCCACGTCGTCGGCCGAGACCCCGGCGCCCGCCACGACGGTCGCGCCCGTCGCCGCGGCCGCCTCCCGCGGCGACGGCGCCACGGTGCGCTCGGCGAGCGGCAGCGGCGCCGGCGTCGGCTCCTGGCCCAGGAAGAGCGCGCGCACCACGCGCTCCGCCGCGTGACCGTCGTCCCACTGGCAGAAGCGGGCGCGGAAGGCGGCGCGCAGCGCGGTGGCCTCGGCGCCGTCCCAGCGGCCGCTGCGGAACGCGTCGATCAGCTCGTCCTCGTTGGTGGCGATGACGCCGGGCGTCTCGCCCTTCTCGCCGGACAGCAGGTCGAAGGTGACGCCGCGGGAGCGGACGTAGACGTCCCAGTCGTCGGCGTAGGTGAGGATCGGCCGGTCGAGGTTGGCGTAGTCGAACATGATCGACGAGTAGTCCGTGATCAGCGCGTCGGCGGCCAGGCAGAGGTCCTCGACGACCGGGTAGGTGGAGACGTCGATCAGCGCGCCGCGCTCCTGCAGCTCCGCCAGGCGGGGGTCCGCGCCGTAGAAGTAGTGGGTGCGCACCAGCAGGACGACGTCCTCGCCCAGCTCGCGGGTGACGCGCTCCAGGTCCATCCGCGGGACGTATCCGGCCTGGTAGTCGCGGACCGTCGGCGCGTAGAGGACGGCGGTGCGGCCGGGGGCGATGCCCAGGCGCTCGCGGATGGCGAGGACGTCCTCGGCGGTGGCGCGGTAGTAGACGTCGTTGCGCGGGTAGCCGGCGTCGAGCGAGCGGAAGGCGCACGGGTAGACCCGCTCCCACTGCTCGGCGGAGTGCTGGTTGGCGGTGAGGGAGAGGTCCCAGCGGTCGGCGCGCTCCAGGAGCCCGCGCATGCTCATGCCCTTGGCGGCGGCCGGGTACTTCTGCTGGTCGATGCCCATCCGCTTCAGCGGCGTGCCGTGGTGGGTCTGGAGGTGCACCTGCTCGGGGCGCTTGACGATCTCCCCGGCGAAGTTGACGTTGTTGATCAGGTACTTGGCCCGGGCCATCACCTCCCAGTAGCGCGGGGAGTTCGCCACCACGAAGTCCGTCCCGGCGGGGACGGTGTCCTCCGCGCCCTTACGGATCACCCAGACGCCGTGCACATGCGGCGCCAGCTCCTTCGCCTTCTCGTAGACGGCGAGCGGGTTGCAGGCGGGCGTGCGGTTCCAGTAGGCGGAGTAGACGGCGAGGTTCTCGTCCACCGGGCGGCGCAGCTGGAGCTGGTAGAAGCGGTGGTAGGCGTGCTTGCCCACGGTGCGGCGGGCCTTGCGCAGCCGGTCGCGCCCGGCGATGCGGGCGCCGTTGACCAGCTTCAGCGCCTGGAACGCCTGGTACGAGCCGCGCCGCAGCGCCTGGTACTTCGCGCCGTCGATACCGGGCGGCACCACGAAACCGGCGGGCTCCAGCTGCCGGTACATCGCGGCGGCGCGGTGGAAGAACTCCGGGCGGTCGGCCGGGGTGACGCGGTTCTCGCGGGCGAAGGTGAAGAGGAAGTGGCTCACCATCCGCTCGAACATCAGCGGGCGGACGCGGTCGAGGTCCGGGCGGGTGTCGAGGAAGGCGAAGAGGCGGCGGTACTGCGCGAAGATCGTGAAGTGGGTGCGGCCCGGCGTCTTCATGGAGTTGCCCTGGCGGCGCTGGCGGTACTCCACACAGACCTGGTCCAGGCAGCCGGCGGTCTCGGCGGTCAGCATCGTCGTGTACACCATGAGCGCGTCCTCGTAGACGCCGTCGGTGAAGGCGAAGCCGTTGCCGGTGAAGAAGTCGCGGCGGAAGGCGCGGTTCCAGACGACCGCGAAGAGGTTGAGGTACTCCAGCCGGTCGGCCGGGCGGAAGGTCTCCGTGCCCGCCTGGGCCAGCAGCTCACCGCTGGCGCTCGGCTGGACCTTGTTCCACCAGTACGTGCGGACGTGGTCGAAGAGCAGGATCTGAGGGTCCGCGGTCTCCTTGAGGCGGTCGGCCATCGCCCGCAGCGAGCCGGGCGCGAAGGTGTCGTCGCTGTCGAGGAAGAGCAGGTAGTCGCCGCGCGCCCGCGCCACGCCGGTGTTGCGCGCCTGGCCGATGCCGCCGTTCTCCGCGTGGTGCACGGCGATCACCCGCGCGTCGCGCGCCGCGTACTCGTCCAGGATCGCGCCGCAGCCGTCGGGTGAGCGGTCGTCGACCGCGATCACCTCGAAGTCGGGGAAGTCCTGCGACAGCACCGAGTCCAGGCACTCCCGCAGGTAACCCTGCACCTTGTACACGGGCACGATGACGCTGAAGCGGGGGGCGGAACCGGTGACTGCCTCGGACATGTGGCGGCTACTCCTCGTGACGAAACGAGCGCGGAAGGCGGGAAAAATCCCTGCGGAAGGCATATCTGCGCCAGTTGTATGACTGGAGTTCACCGGAAAGGGTTGCCGCCCGTTACCGGAAAGTTCTGTGGCCCTCGTTACATATCCGGGTAAGAACGGGCATGTCGGCGGTTTCGCCCAACCACCGTACGTAGTCGCCGAACGCCCTCCGTGTCCGCGTACGGGCGCCCGCGCGCGTGGGCCACCTCACGGCGGGCGGCGGAACCGGACCGGGACGGCGTGCCTCTACACAAGGGAGGCGCCGGGGCGTCCGGAGCGCGCAGCGGTCCGGCTGCCGGGTGCCGCCGCCGCGGGGTGACCCGCCCGGGGCGCATGCCACGGACGGGTGGTCCGGCGCACGAATAACCGTAGGAATTACCGCCGTTGTCCGTCCCGTAAGCCACGGCGCGAGCGGCCCGGCGCGGTAGTTTTGATGGCTCGTACGGCAAAGGAAACAGAGGATAGGGGTGCCCGTGCCTGACGTCTCCGTAGTCGTGATCGTCTACAACGACGCAGAACGACTGCCGACCGCCGTCCGGTCCGCCGTGGACCAGACGCTGCACGGTGTCGAAGTGGTCATCGTCGACGACTGCAGCACGGACAGATCGTTCGCCGTCGCGCAGGAACTGGCCGCCGCCCACCCCGGCAAGGTCCGCGCGCTCCAGCTGCCGCAGAACAGCGGCGGCTGCGGCGCCCCGCGCAACCACGGCGTCGCCCACGCCCGCGGCACCTACGTGATGTTCCTCGACAGCGACGACGTCCTGGAGCCCAACGCCTGCCGCAACATGCTCGACGCCGCCGAGCGCACCGGCGCCGACCTGGTCTCCGGCATGTGCGTGCGGGTCCACGTCGACACCCGCACCAAGAAGACCGTCGAGTGGTACCCGTGGCTCTACGCCCGCACCCGGACCCTCGAATCGATCTCCGAGCTGCCCGATCTGCTGGTCTTCGACACCCTGTCGACCAACAAGTGCTACCGCCGCGAATTCCTCCGGGAAGCCGGACTGGAATTCCCCGTCGGCATCCACTACGAGGACCTGCTCTTCTCCGCGCAGGCGTACGTCGCCGCCCGCCGCATCACGCTGATCCCCAATCACGTCTACTTCTGGAACGTCTTCGAGAAGGCGGCCACGAAATCGATCAGCAATCGGCGCCATGAAATCGCCAACTTCGCGCACCGCATGGAAATCCACCGGCGCGTCGACGAACTCCTCGCGGAACAGGGTCTGGACGATCTGAAGTTCCACAAGGACGTCAAATTCCTCAAGCACGACCTCGTACTGCACCTGCGGGATCTGCCGCTGCTCGACGAGGGCTACCGCCGCGAATTCGCCGAGATGGCCAACGGCTACCTCGCCGGGATCGCCCCCGAGGCGTACGAGCGCGTCCAGCCGATACAGGCCATCTGCGCCTACCTCCTCGGCAAGGAGGACTGGCCGGCGCTGATGCCCGCGGTCGACACCCTCATCAACCGCGACAAGCTCTCCGCCCCGCTCACCGAGCGTGACGGCCGCGTCTACTGGACCGACCGCCACCTCGACGACCCCGAGGGCCGCCGCGTCCTCGACGTCACCGACGCCGGCTACCACACCCGCCCGCTCGGCAAGCTCTTCCTCCGCAACCAGCTCACCGGCTACACCGACGACGGCCGCGGCACCGTCGAGCTGTCCGGCGAGGTCGTCAACCCGCTCGGCGCGGTGACCCCGGCCACCCCGTTGCGCGGCCGGATCGAGCTGAAGGCCCGCCGCCGCAGCCTGCAGACCTTCTCCTTCCCGCTGCGCACCCTGCGCCTCGACGGCGACCGCATCCGCTGGGACGCGAAGCTGGACCTCGCCCGCCGGCTGCGCCCGCTCGGCGTGATCGACGCGGTCTGGGACGTCCGGCTGATCCTGGACGCCGACGGCGAGCTCACCCGCACCCGGCTGACCGTCGGCGGCGTCGACCTCGACGCGGCGCACGCCCTGCGCGTCCGCCCCCGGCTCACCCGCCTGGTCTCCGACCGCATCGAGCCCGCCCCCTCCAAGCGCGGCCACCTCACCTTCGTGCTGCGCGCCGAGAGCCGCGCCAGCCGCGGAACCCAGAAGCTGCTCGGCGAGGCGCTGCGCAGCCCCGCCGCCGCCCTCGCCAAGACCGGCATCCGCAAGGCCCGCAAGGCCAAGCGGCAGCTCAGCTCCGGCGAGACCAAGCTCCGCGTCTACCACGAGGCGTTCAGCAAGCTCCCCATCCGCAAGGGCCTCGTCGTCTTCGAGAGCCACCTCGGCAAGCAGTACAGCGACAGTCCCCGCGCGATCTACGAGGAGATGCGCCGCCGGGGCATCGAGTTCGAGGCGGTGTGGAGCTACGCCGGGAAGAAGCCCGACGGCTTCCCCGAGGACGCCACCCTCGTCAAGCGCTGGAGCTGGCAGTACCTGCGGGCGCTGGCCCAGGCGGAGTTCTGGATCGACAACCAGGGCTACCCGCTCAAGCTCACCAAGCGCCCCGAGACGACCTACCTCCAGACCTGGCACGGCTCGGCGCTCAAGCGGATGGGCTTCGACGAGCCCCGGCTGCGGCTCCAGCCGCGCGCCGCGAAGGACGCCTACCAGCAGGTCCTCGACCGCTTCGACCACTTCCTGATCCGCTCCGAGCACGACGAGCGCACCCTCGCCCGCGCCTTCCGGCTCCGCCCCGAGGTGCTGCTGCGCACCGGCTACCCCCGCAACGACGCACTGGTCGCCGCCCGCCGCGCCGAGGAAGAGTCCGGCACCCGCACCCGCGGCCCGCTCGCCGCCGAACTGGGCATCCCCGCCGACAAGAAGGTCCTGCTCTACGCGCCGACCTTCCGCGCCGCCGCGAACGGCAAGGTCAAGGGCTTTGAGCTGCCCTTCGACGTCGACGAGTTCGCGGCCCGCTTCGGCGACCGCTACGTCCTGCTGATCCGCTCGCACTACCTCAACCACGTGGTGCTGCCGCCGTCCGTCCGCGGCACCGTCATCGACGTCACCGGCCACCACGACATCACCCCGCTGATGGAGCTGGCCGACGGCCTCATCACCGACTACTCCTCGGTGATGTTCGACTACGCCCTCCTCGACCGGCCGATGGTCTTCTACGCCTACGACTACGACGAGTACGCCAACGAGGCCCGCGGCACCTACTTCGACCTCAAGGCCACCGCCCCCGGCCCGTTCGTCGAGACCGAGGACGCCCTCTTCGACGCCCTCGACCACCTCAAGTCGGCAGACGCCGAACACCGCGAGGCCCGGCAGCGGTTCACCGCCGCCTACGGCGAGTACGACCGGGGGGACGCGGCCCGCCGCGTCGTCGACCGGTTCTTCGGCACCGCGGAGCGCGAAGGAGACGCCAAGTGACCGGCCGCGACATCTACTTCGTCTGCAACAACACCGACGAGATGGGCGGGGTGACCACCTGGACCCACCAGATGGCCCGTCTCTTCGCCGAGCGCGGCCACCGGCCGCACATCATCGGCATCGTCCCGGCGGCCCCGGAACTCCGCGCCGACCTCGGCGAACTGCCCTACCCCACCGAAACCCTCTACACCGAGCACCCGCCGAAGACCGGCCCGGTGCGCGGCGTCAAGGGCCGGCTCAACCTCGCCGAGCGGCGCCGCCGCGCCGCGCGGGACGCCGGGATGCGGGAGGCGGCCGACCGGCTCTCCGCCCGCTTCGCCACCGCCCGCCCCGGCGGCGTCGTCATCTGCACCCAGGTGTGGGCCATGGAGTGGGTGACGCTCGCCGACACCGCCGGGATGCCGGTGATCGGCATGAGCCACGAGTCGTTCACCGCCTGCCGTGCCTCCTCCCGCTTCGCCCGCGTCAAGCGCTACTACGAGGGCGTCGACCGGCTCCTCGCCCTCACCCGCGAGGACGCCGACCTGTGGATCCGGGCCGGTATGGACAACGCCGACTTCATGCCGAACCCGCTGCCGGTCATGCCGGACGTGCCCTCGGCCCGTACGGAGAAGGTCGTCGCGAGCATCGGGCGGCTCTCCGACGAGAAGGGCGTCGACCTGCTCCTCGACACCTGGGCGCTTCTCGCCCCCCGCCACCCGGACTGGCTGCTGCGGATCTACGGCTCCGGCGAGGACGAGGAGCTGCTGCTCAAGCAGCGCGAGGCGCTGGGCCTGGAGCGGTCGGTGGAGTTCATGGGCCGCACCGACGACGTTCCCGAGGCGCTGCGCGGCGCCGCGGTCTTCGCCCAGTCCTCGCGCGCCGAGGGCTTCCCGCTGTCGCTGATGGAGGCGATGGCCGCGGCGGTGCCGTGCGTGGCGTTCGACTGCGCGCCCGGCGTCCACGAGATCGTCAGCGACGGCGAGGACGGTCTGCTGGCCCAGCCCGGCAACATCAACGAACTCGCCGCCCACCTGGAGAGCCTGCTCACCGACCAGGAGCTGCGCGACCGGCTCGGCACCGCCGCCCGGGAGAACGTCCGGCGCTACTCCACCGACCGCATCACCCGCCGTTGGGAGGACCTCTTCGCCTTCCTGGAGCGCTGAGCGGGCCGGTACGACGAAAGGCGCCCCGCACCGGACTCCGGTGCGGGGCGCCTTTCGCCGTTCCTCAGCGCGCCTCGGGGTGGTGGTGCTGCCACCCGGCCCACGCCGACGTGATCATCTCGCGGACGTCGTGGTGCGCCTTCCAGCCCAGCTCCGCGGCGATCTTGTCGGCGGCGGCGACCACCCGCGCCGGGTCACCGGGCCGCCGCGGCGTCACCTCGGCGGTGACCTCCGTGTGCCCGGTCACCTCCGCGATCAGATCGACCATCTCGCGCACCGACACGCCCTCGCCGCGGCCGATGTTGAGCGTCAGATCCCGCACCGGACCGTGCTCGGCCAGCTTCTGCGCGGCCACCACATGCGCCTCGGCGAGGTCCGCGACATGGATGTAGTCGCGGATGCAGGTGCCGTCCGGCGTCGGGTAGTCGTCGCCGAAGATCCGCGGCGCGGCGCCCTCGGTGAGCTTCTCGAACACCATCGGCACGATGTTGAAGACGCCGGTGTCGGCCAGCTCCGGGGTGGCCGCGCCCGCGACGTTGAAGTACCGCAGGCACGCCGTGCTGATGCCGTGCGCCTTGCCCGTCGCCCGCGCCATCCACTCGCCGACGAGCTTCGTCTCGCCGTACGGGTTCATCGGCACGCACGGCGTGTCCTCGGTGACGAGGTCGACGTCCGGCATGCCGTACACCGCGGCGGACGAGGAGAACACCAGCCGGCCCACCCCGCCGGCGGCCATCGCCTCCAGCAGCGTCTGCAGTCCGTGGACGTTCTCGCGGTAGTAGTGCAGCGGCATCTCCACCGACTCGCCGACCTGCTTCTTCGCCGCCAGGTGCACCACATCCGTCACCCCGTGCTCGGCGATGGTGCGGTCCAGCAGCGCCCGGTCCAGGGTCGAGCCGACGATCAGCGGCACGTCCTCGGGGAGCCGGGCGGCGACCCCCGTCGTCAGGTCGTCCAGCACGACCGGGGACTCCCCGGCCTGCCGCAGGGCCCGTACGACGTGGGCGCCGATGTACCCGGCACCGCCCGTGATCAAGTAAGTCATGCGCCAATCCTAGGGTTGGAGGGGGAAGAGCCGGGGAATTCAGCGGCGCAGCCGCGCCGCCGCGATCCGCCACACGCTGCGCACCCCGGCGGCCACCCGCAGCGCCAGCGCCCCGCCGGTCGTCGCGTACGGCTGCACCAGCAGCACGGCGTGGCGGCGGCTGGGCAGCACCCGGCGGCGCAGCCCCGGGCCGACCGCGCGCAGCGAGGCGCGGAAGCCGGATCCGTCGGCGCAGTGCACCTGCGCCATCAGGTCCCAGGCCACCGGCCCGGCCTCGGCGGCCGGCCCGCGCGCGACGAGCGCCGCCGGATCCATCGCCACCTCGGCGGTCCAGGTCCCGTCCGGGCCGGGCGTCAGCGCGGCGGTCCGCACCGGACCGCGCCGGTCGTCGGCGCGCCGCCGCCACTCCACGTCGACGGAGACGGGACCCGCGGCGGCCAGCCGCCCGTACATCTCGTGCACCCGCAGCCGCAGCACGCTGCGGCGGCCGACGACCGGCTCCGCGTCGATCGTCACCGGCAGCCGGCGGGTGGGCTTGGAGTCGATCGCGTCCAGCTCGACCTGCGCCAGCTGCCGCGACCACACCGGGCGGCCGTCGTCGTCCCGGGCATACGGCGGCAGCAGCCGGCCGGGCCGGGCCGCCAGCTGCGTCAGCCGGTCCAGCTCCGCCGGCGGCTCGGGCGCGGCCTGCACCACCCGGGCCAGCCAGCGCGCCGGCGCCCGCGCGGCCAGCAGCTCGGCCTCCTCGAAGTCCGCCAGGTAGGCGCGGGTCAGCCGCCACCACTCGGCCCGATAGGCGGCGTCGCGGGTGTGCAGCTCGCGGACGTACATCCGCAGGTCGTGGTCGAGGAACTTGGTGCGCGCGGCCCGCGCCAGCCCGGTGCGCCCGGCGTCGCGCAGGATCGCCACGCTGTCGCGGTGCGCCTCGATGCGCGCCTGCCAGTTGGTGACGGCCTTGCGGTCCAGGGAGATCGACTGGCGGGCGGCGGCGCGGCGGACATGCCAGATGTAGACGCTGTCCGGGATCGTCACCAGCCGCGGCGCGGCCGCCAGGACCCGCGCGGTGAAGACGAAGTCCTCGTACGTGAAGCGGCCCTCGGGGAAGACGATGGCGTGCTCGGCGAGGAACGCCCGGTCGTAGAGCTTGTTGACGCACAGCGTGTCGCGGACCAGCTGGGGGCTGGCGCCCGGTGCGGTGTGCACGGCGCGGTCGCGGTAGAGGGCCGGCTGCCAGGGCACGTCGCGGCGGGCCGGCAGCTCCCGGCGGACGCAGGCGCCGGACGCCACCGGCGCGTCCTCGGCGAGCGCGGCGCGCAGCAGCGCCGGGGCGGCGCCCGGCGGCAGCACGTCGTCGCTGTCCAGGAACATCACGAAGCGGCCGGTGGCGGCGCGCAGCCCGTCGTTGCGGGGGGTGCCGCAGCCGCCGCTGTTCTCGGCGCGGTGCAGCACCCGCAGCCGCGGGTGCTCCCGGGCCAGGGCGTCCAGGGCGGCGCCGGTGCCGTCGGTGGAGGCGTCGTCCACCGCGATCACCTCGACGGCCGAGCCGTCCGCCTCCTGGGCCAGCGCGGAGCGCACGGCCTGGGCGACGTTCGCGGCGTCGTTGAAGGCGATGACGACGATGCTGATCTGCGCGGCCGGAGTGAGGGTGGGCCCCGGCGACGGCTCAAGGGCTTCTTTCACAGTCACTACATCTACATTCCGTGTCGACGGCATCTCTGTGCGCGAGCGGGCTCCGGTCTCCTCTGTCTCTGCTTCAGAGGGGGATTCCCGTCGCGCGGTTGCGCCCGCCGCCGTGGTTTTACGGGTCATTGCCGTCCGTTAACGGGTGGGACATCTGCTGTTGGCGGGTGCTTGGCGCGGGCGGAGCGCCCGTACACCGGTGTAACGACGGGCCCGCCCCGCGATGCCGGTGTCCGCCGAACCTCCACCGCTCCGACCACCGCCCGACACCTGTGCTCACCGCAGCAGCAGATCGGCGGCGCGCGTCGCGGCCGCCCCGTCGTCGCGGTGGCAGAACGTCTCCCGGAAGCGCCGGTAGGCCCCGGCGCCCGCCCGGGCGACCGCGTCCAGATCGCGCAGCGCGTCGATCAGCTCCCCGGTGGAGCCGAGCTGCGGACCGGGAGCCACCGCCTCGAAGTCGACGGTGAAGCCGCGCAGCGTGTCGCGGTAGTACGGCAGGTCGGGGGTGAGGAAGAGCATCGGGCGGCCGGTGTTCGCGAAGTCGGCGGCGAGCGAGGAGTAGTCGGTGACCAGCACGTCCGCGGCGAGCAGCAGCTCGGTGGCGTCCGGGTACGCGGTGACGTCGACGGCGAAGGGCGCATGGCGGGCCGGGAGCCGGTCGGCGACCAGCGGATGCCCGCGGACCAGCAGCGCGTGGTCGTCGCCGAGCGCCCGCCGGGCCGCGTCCAGGTCCAGCGGCAGATGCAGCCGGTGGTGGTGGCGGTCGTAGGCGAGGTGGCCGCGGACGGCCGGGGCGTACAGGACGACGGTGCGGCCGTCGTCGACGCCGAGCCGGGCGCGGACCGCCGCGGCGCGCGCGTCCCGGTCCGGTGCGAAGAACGCATCGGTGCGCGGCAGCCCGCTCTCCAGCGGCTCGCCGGGGAAGCCGAGCGCCTCGCGCAGGACGGGCGTGCTGTGCGCGTTGGGCGACAGCAGCACGCTCCACTGGCGGGCCGCCTCCGGATCGGCCGGCCCGTGGACGCCCGCCGGCTCCGCGCCGATCCGCCGCAGCGGGGTGCCGTGCCAGGTCTGGACGACCAGCTGGCCCTGACGGCGGCGGAAGAAGTCCGGCAGCTGGGTGTTGGCGATCACCCAGCGGCTGTGCGCCAGCGCGCCGTGCCACTCGGCGCTGCCCACGACGACGGCGCGCGCGGTGTCCGGCACGGCGGTCTGCCCGTCGCGCACCGCCCACAGGTGCTCGGCGCCCATGCCGCGGCGGATCAGCTCCTCGTGGACGGCGCGCGGCGAGTCGCCGTAGGCGCGGCCGCCGAAGCTGCTGTAGAGGATCGCGTCGCGCAGCGGGCGCCCGCGGTGCAGCGGGTAGTGCGTCTCGCGCAGCACCCGCCGCCGGTACGGCCCCCGGTCGGTGACCGGCAGCGTCACCCCGGCGGTCAGGCACACCTCGTCGTGGTCGCGCCGGTCGAGGGTGAACGGCTTGCCGCGGACCGCGCGGGAGGCGGGCAGCCCGTCGAGGACGGACGGCGCGAAGCGGACCGGCACGTCCGGGGTGTCGGCGCCCGCCGCCCGCAGCCGCAGCGCCCAGCGCCCGGCGGGCAGCGGCAGCGGTCCGCCGGGCGAGTCCAGTGCGGCCAGCGGCAGCGCGCAGTGGAACCGCTCGCCGTCGTGGGTGGTGGCGAAGGCCCACTCGGCGGCGTGCGCGGTGTGCGCGAGGACCAGCTCGGTGGCGGGCGGCGCGGCGGCGGGCAACACCCCGGCCAGCAGCAACGTCCCGTCGATCCGCCACACGACGCGGTCCGCGTACGGCTGCGGGACGCGGTCGTGCACCACCAGATGCCCGGCGGCGCTCCCCGCGCAGACCAGCTCCCGGCCGCGCACCGGCGGCAGCGCGAGCGGCGCCAGCGTCGGCGAACAGGCGACGGGCGCGGCCGCGCCACCGGGCAGGACCAGGGTCACGGCCCAGGTGGCGGAGAGGGCGGGGGCGTGCGCCGCGGCGCCGGGCGCGGTGCCGTGGGGCGCGTCGCCCTCGCCGTCCGGTACGGGCCGGGCGGCGGCCACCGCGTCCGCGAGGATCCGCACGGTGTGCCCGGCGGCCGGGCGGCGGGGCTTCCAGGGGGGCGGGGGAGCGGTGGTGCCGGGGGTGTGTTCGGCGTCCGGGGCCGGGGCGCCGGGGGCCTCGGGGGTGGCGGTGCCCGTGCCGTCTGTCGTGGCCGTGTCCGCGGCCTCCGTGGTCGCTGACTCGGGGGCGCCCGCGTTCCGGGCCTGCGGGGCGGCGTCCGGGGCGCCGGGGTCCGGAACGGCCGTGTTCGGAACGGCGGTGTCCGGGGCGCCGGTGCCCGCCCCTGCCGTCTCAGAGGTGCTCTCCCCACCAGGGGCGCCCGCGTCCTCCCGCGCGCCCCCCTCGGGTGCCGCTTCCCGGTGGTCCGGTGTGGCCTCTTCCTGGGGTGGCCGGGCCGGGAACGACACCACGGTGCCGGTCTCCGTGTCGGTCAGCCGCAGCGCGGTGGGGGCGGCGGCGCCGGGCGGGGCGGCGACCGTCAGACAGAGCGCGCCGCCCGTCACCTCCCGGGCGGTCAGCCGGTAGCCGATCGGCTCCACGGTCAGCCGCAGCAGCCCGTCCACGTACCGCGGCGTGACCCGTACGCCCTGCCCGGTGTCGTAGGTCCGCGGCGAGGTGCCGGAGCCGGACTCCGGGGGGCGCAGCCCGGAGGTGCGCACCAGGCCCGCCGCGCTGCGGGTGACGGTGACCCGCCAGTCGCCGTCCGGCCACCGGCCGAGCCGCCGCAGCCGCCGTGGATCGAGCACCACCTCGAACCCCGACCAGTCGTAACAGTGCAGCTCCTGACCGGATTCGGCGGTCGCCGCGGCCGACTCCACCGGGCGCAGCGGCAGCACGATCCGCCGCCGCCCCTGCGCCAGCACCAGCGTCCCCAGATAGCTGTGGCGGTGCGGCGCGCCGAGGTTGCGGATGTACGCGTAGCCCCGCAGGAACAGCAGCCCGTCGCGCCAGGCCGCCTCCTGGACGTGCGCCCGTACGGGGAAGTCGTCGCGGCCCAGCCGGGTGACGGCGGACGGCAGCCGCAGCGGCGGATCCAGCGGCAGCGCGGCCCGGCGGCGCAGCGGCACCCCGGTCACCAGGAACGCCGCCGCCTGCCGCCGCCGGTACGCCACCAGCCGCAGCAGCTCCTCGGGCCGTCCGGCCCGTACGAGGTACCAGAGCATCCGCGTCTCCACCGGGAGCGCGGACAGCAGCCGGGGGTCGACCCGGGAGAGGTAGGCGCGGGCGTGCTCCAGGAACGCGGTGCGGGTTTCCGGCGCCGCGGCGGGCAGCGCCTCGACGAGATCGTGCAGCCCCTCGGTGAGCTGCGCCCGGTCGTACTCCGCACGGCAGGACACCCCGCGGGTGCGCGCCGGATCGGCCAGGAACTCCCCGATCCGCGCGAGCGCCGCGAACCGCTCGGCGACCGTCCGCCCGTCCGGCAGCGGCCGGCCGGCTCCGGGCGCCCGCAGTTGGCAGACGGGCGCGCGCAGCACGTCGACGGCGTCGGCGAGGAAGTGCGCGGGCAGCGTCACCACCGCGTCGTCGCAGCTGCCGCCCTCGGGAAAGGCGAGGTGGTGGCGGTCCCAGAAGGCGCGCCGGAACACCTTGTTGGTCGCGCAGGTGTCGGACAGCAGCGTCCGGTCCTCGGCGATGTGGGTGCGGGTCGCGCCGGTCCGGTCGGCCGGCTGCCGCGCCGCGGGCCGCCCGTCCGCCCCGAGCAGCCGGACGCCGCCGGTCGCCAGGTCCGCGCCGGACGCGTCGAGCAGCGCGGGCAGCTCCTCGTACGCGCGCGGCAGCAGGAGATCGTCGGGCCCGGGGAAGGCGAGGTACGGCGTGTCCGGGTAGGCGTGCTGGGCGCCGGCGTTGCGGGCCGAGCCGGGGCCCGCCCCGGCGGCGCGGATCAGCCGGAAGCGCGGATCGCGGGCGGTGAAGCGGCGGGCCAGCGCGGCACCGGGCCCGTCCGGCTCGGGCGCGCCGTCCACCATCACCACGTCCAGCGCGGCCGGGGTCTGCGCCGCGATCGACTCCAGGCACTCCTCGGTGTGCCGCAGGGGCCCTGCGGTGCGGTGCACCGGGACGACGACGGTGAGCCGTGGCTTCATGCGCGCGACCAAGCCTTTCCGAACGGGGAACCCGGGCGGCCCGGAGCCGGGCGGTCCGGCACCGGAACCCCGCGCCGGAACCGGGGCGGGGTACTGAGGTGGACAACTCACCCGGCGCCGCCCCGGTCACCGGATCTGCGCTGAAAGGGTGAGGGGACCGAGGCGCCGGGGGAGCCCCTGACCGGGGCACGGCGGGGCGGGACGGGGCGAGCCCCTGCCAGGGGCGCGGTGTGGCGCGCCGAGGCGTGCGGGGCGGGGCGTGCGCCTCGGCGCGGGTGGGGCGGGGCGCGCGGTGGTGCCGGGCCCGGCGGGGTCTCGCGGTGGTGCCGGGCCCAGCCGGGCCCCGCAGTACCGCCGGGCGGCGACGGTGGCCGGGCCCCGGTCCGGCCGGACGGTGAGCCCCCCGCCCGGTGCGGGCACCCGCACCGTCAGGTCCGGCCGGCGCCGGCATGCGGCCGGCTCCAGGGGGCGGCGTACGGCCGGCTCCCGGGCCACCGGCGCCGCCGTGCCGGGGACCGCCCGCCCCCGGTCGGCGTGGTGTGCGCCGTGGCCCGGGGTGATGCCGTAGACCGGAGCCGATGCCGTAGCGGCCCGGTCGTCGCCGGGTCCCCAGGGAAAGGTGACCTCGATGCCCCCGATGCCCGGACGGACCGAAACCCCCGCCGCCCCCACCGCTCCCGCCGCCCGCCGGACACCGGTCTCCCGCCGCACCGCGGACGCCGCCGCGCCGGTCCGCACCGGCCCGCCGGCCCGCGCACAGGACGCGCCGCGGCCGCTGCTGCCCTGGCTGCGCCCGCCCCGCGCGCCCTACCGCCGGGCGCTGCGCCGCATCGGCGCCGGGCGGGTGCTGGACATCGGCTGCGGCACCGGCGACACCCTGGCCGGCTGCGCGCCGGGCAGCGTCGGGATCGCCCACGACGCGCACTCCGCCGACATCTGCCGCGCCCGGGGCCTGACCGCGTACACCGCCGACGCCTTCCTGACCAGCGCCCACGCCCGGCCCGGCGGCTTCGACACGCTGCTGTCCGCGCAGGTCCTCCAGCACCTCGACGACGAACAGGTCGAGGGCCTGCTGCGGGCCTATCTGCCGTACGTACGGCCGGGCGGCGGGGTCGTGCTGATCACCCCGCAGGAGGCCGGCCACCGCGGCGCCGGGCGCTTCACCGACTTCACCCTGCTGCGCGCCTACGCCGAATCCGCCGGGCTGTCGGTCCGCCGCACCTACTCCTTCCCGCTGCCCCGCCCCGCCGGGAAGATCCTGGGCGCCAACGCGTTCGTGCTGGCCGCGCGGGTGCCGATGGAGCGGCTGCCGGGCTGAACCGCGACGGCGCTCCCCAAAACCGCCGGGGCGCTCAGCGCCGTACCGCCCGCTCCCGCCGCGCCGCCACGAGCGCCCGGGTGACGGCCGGCGGCAGCCAGTCCGCCGCCAGCCGCCGCAGCGGCCCGCGCCCCGGACGCGCCGGACCGCGCCGGCCGGCCCCCGGTACGTGCTCCGGTGCCCGCGTCCCCTTCGTCCCGGCGGCCGGGCGGTAGCGGGAGACCGGGTGTGCCGGCTCCGGTGCGTCCTTCGCGCTGATCCGGATCAGCGGTGCGCCGTTGACCTGCTGCACCTCGTGCCAGACGCCCTCCCGCCCGGCCAGCCACGTAAGCAGCGCCGTCCGCAGCGGCTCCGGGTCGCCCCAGGTGCCGTAGAACTTGGTGCCGGTGATGCACACCGGGTGCAGCCCCTCGTTGGTGACCGCCTGCCAGGTCGCCGCGGCCACCCCCGGGCAGTGCTCGGCGCGGAAGTCGTCCAGCACCACGACGCCGGTGCCGGTCAGCAGGGTGCGTACGGCCAGGATGTCGCCGTGGACGTGCTCGTACAGATGCGAGGCGTCGATGTGGGCGAAGCGGACGCTGCCCTCCGCGACGTGGTCGCGCACCCGCGAGCTGAGGCCCTGGACGATGTCCGGCAGCGTGTCGTGGAAGGCGAGGTAGTTGGCCTCGAAGGCGCGGCGGGTCAGCGTCGCGTAGGACTTCGCCATCTCCTTGGTGTTCGAGGCGTCCTCGGCGGGCGAGTCGAACAGGTCGCAGACCGTGAACCGCTCGCCCGCCCCGAGCCGCGCGCCCAGGAAGATGGCGCTCTTGCCCAGATAGGCACCGAGTTCGAGCAGGTCACCGCGGTGCCCCGCGGTCCGCTGGTGGCTGAGGAACCAGTCGAAGAGCAGTTGATCCGCGGTGAAGAACCACCCCTTGACCTCGGAGAGCCGGGTGGGGCGCGGAAGCGGTGCACGGTGGTCCGCGAGGGGAGCAGTCATGGGCGGTCCGTCTCCAGACGGTCGGGATTCCGACGGCGTTACGGCCTGCGGCGCGTGGCGGTGCCAGGGACCCGCCGCCTCGGCGCGGCCGTCATCGTAGGCGGCGCGAAGTGAACGGAAGGTGGCGAAAAATGGGGCGTCCGGAACCGGAAGGCGGGGGTGGGGCCGGAGGGGAGGGCGTGGAGGAACCCAGCCCCGGGAGCCGGGGAGTGGATCGCGTGCGGTGGCTGTATCAACTCCCTTGAGTGCAGCCGGAGTTGGGGTGAATCTTCGGCTTCGGCGGGTGCCCGGCGCCGTGCGGTGGCGTACGAGCCGGTGGCACCGGGCGTCCGCGGCGCGGGCCTCGTAACGGCCCGGGCCGGGGCGCCCACGAACCCCCGGCCGCGTGCGTCCCGGCCAGGGGCAGCAGCCCGGAACCCGGCGGCCCGGGGGACCCAGGTAATCCGGCAGCCCGCCAACCCGGACGCCGCAAGGCCCCGCCCGGCGCCACGAGCCCCGGCCGCGTACGTTCCGGCCAGGGCCGGCGGCCCGGCGCGTGGCGGCCCGGACGGGGACAAGCCCCCGCCCGGGCGCACCCGGTCACACCAGCGGTGGCCCCTCCGCCGCCCCCAGGGACTGGGCGGCGCGCTGCAGGGCGCTGGCCAGGAGGGCCAGGTCCGTGGGGCCGTTGCCCAGTTCGCGCAGCGGGCGGCGGGTCGGCGGGTCGCCCATCCGGGACCACTCCAGGGGGACGACCGTCGGGCGGAGCGTGGCCGTACGCGGTATCCGGCCGGTCACCCGGCCCGCCTGGAACGGCGTCGCCGAACCGTCGCGGGTGCGGTGCAGCACACCGCGGCCCGGCGGAACCGGCTCCGACGGATCGTCCGGCTCGCCCAGCACGGCGCGCAGCGCGGCCCGTTCGCTGGTCGCCGTCTCCGCGGTCCGCTCCGGGTGGCCGGTCGCGGCGATCAGATGGACGCCCAGCTCCGCGCCGCCCCGCGCCACCGCCTCCAGGGCCCGCACCACCGAACCCGCCGACGGGCGGCCGGTGCTGCCCAGCGCGGGCGCGACCAGCGCGTCGAAGTCGTCGACCAGCACGAACAGCCGGGGCATCGGCGCCACGTCCGGCGCCGCCTCCGTGGCCGGCACCCCGCCGCGCGAGCGCAGCCGCAGCGTGCCGGTGCCCGACGGGTCCGGCTCCGCGCCCTCGGGCGTCCGGCGCTGCGCGACGATCCGCGGCGCGGGCAGATGCTTCGCCCGCCACTGCGCGAACGGCGTGCCGCCCAGGATCTCCGCGCGCCGCTTCAGCTCCGACGACAGCGCCTGCGCGAACTCCCGCATCCGTACCGGATCGGACGCCGCCAGATACGTGGTGACGTGCGGCAGCTCGGTGCAGAGCCGCAGGCCCTCGCCGCGCTCGGAGCCGCCGCCGTCCACCAGCACCAGCGACAGCAGATCGGGCCGGTCGGCGGCGGCCAGCGAGGCGGCCAGCGACCGCAGCAGCTCCGTCTTGCCGGTGCCCGGCGCGCCTTCCAGCAGCAGATGGCCGCCGTCGGCGGCGAGATCGGCGGCGAGCGGACCGTGCGGCCCGGCGCCGAGCACCGCGGCCGCCGCGGACGCCCCGCCGTCGAGCGCCGCCGCCCACCGGGCCAGCAGCGACGCCGGGGTGGCGCGGGCCAGCCCCAGCTCGTCCAGCAGCCGGGAGGAATCGGGCAGCGGCGCCGCCACCCGGGGCGCCGCCCGGCCGCCGGCCGCCGCATCCGTCTCGCGCAGCGGCGCCAGCGCCCGCGCGAGGCGCTCGGCCCAGGCGCCGGAGACCGCGTCCAGCACGGCGACCGTGCCGTTGGGCCCCGAACCGGGCTGGACCACCCGCAGCGCCGTCGCCACATCGCCGCTGAGCACCGCGACCGCCCCGCACTCCCCGAACGCCGGCGACGCCACCCGGGCCGCCTCGTACGTCGCGGCCAGCGGGAACGCCGGGGACGCCGCGGGCGTCTCGGCCAGGCACAGCAGATGGATACCGGCCGCCGGGCCCCCGGCCGCCAGCCGCGCCGCGGTCTCCCGCAGCGCCGACGACCCGAGATCGCCGTCGACCAGCACGACGGTGAACGGCCCCTGGTGCTGCGCCGCCGCCGCGGCGATCTCCGCCCGCTCGGCGCTCGCCCAGCCCGGACCCAGCGGCCCGTCGTCCAGCCGCCGCACCAGCTCCGCCGTGCGCGCCGCCGCCTGCTCCCGGTCGTACGCCAGCAGCAGCCGGCAGTCCTGCCCGTGGGCCGGGCGGACGTGCGGCAGCCAGCCCAGCCACGACCAGTCGGCGACGCGCTCCTCGGCGGGGCGGTTGCGGTCCGTGCTGAGCAGCACGATCTCCAGGGCGCCGGGCGCGTGCAGCGCGGCCAGCTGGGCGAGGGCCGAACGCGCCAGCCCGGCCAGCCGCTCCCGCGGCCCGGCCAGCCCCAGCGAACCGGCCCGCCGCAGCTCCACGGTGACCGGCTCCGCCACCCGGCCACCGGCGCGCGAGGCCGTGCCGAGGCGGACGGTCAGCGCATCCGGATGGTCCCGGTCGCGCTCCCACAGGCGCGGCCCGGGGCCGAGCGCCGTCAGCAGCACCTCGGCGGCGTCCGGCCACCGCTCCGCCGCACCGGGATCCGCCGGCACCGGCTCCGCCGGGGCCTCGGCGCCCGCCAGCGGCTCCGGGGCGCCCGGCTCCTCCAGGCCGTCCACCGGACGGCCACCGGCCAGCCGCCGCGCCCAGGCGCCGATGCCGCCGCGCCGCCCGGCCCGCCGCGCCGCCTCGTCGGGCGGGGCCAGCGACAGCTGCCCGCCGTGCGTGCCCTCCCCGGACGAGGTGGCGCCCGACGGGCCGAAGGCGTCCGGGCGGGTGCCGTGCAGCGGGGTGTCCCGCCGCTGCCGGGCCCGCTCCGGCCCGTCCTCGGGCGCCGCGCCGTACGGGCGGTGCACGCCGTAGGCGTCGTAGTCGTACGCGGCCGGGGCGCCGTCCGGGCCGGCGGGCGGCGCCGGCTCCGGGCGGCGGCTGCCGGGCACGAACACCTCCGGGGCTCCCTGCCCGCCCGTGCCGTGACCGGGCGCGCCCGCGCCCCGGCCGTACACCGTCGGCGCCGTGCCGCCCCCGGGGAGGACGACGGGGCCCGCCGCGCCCGGGGCGGAGCCGGCCGGCCCGGAGGCGGAACCCGGGCGCAGCCGCAGATGGCCCTCGCCGTCCGGGGTCGTCGCCAGCGCCGGATCGGGGGTGGCGGCCGGCGGCTGTAGGAGCAGCGCCGACTCGCCGACGCGCAGCAGGGCGCCCGGGCCCAGCCGCGCGGGCCCGGCGGTGACCTCGGCGCCGTCCACGGTCGTGCCGTTGGTGGAGCGCAGATCGGCGACGAAGACGGCGCCGTCCGGCTCGACCGTCACCGCGCAGTGCATCCGGGAGACGTCCGGGTCGTCCAGCGGCACATCGGCGTCGGCGGAGCGGCCCACGCGGATCTGGCCGCCGTGCAGCAGATGGACGCCGCCGGCGTCCGGCCCGGAGACCACCCGCAGCCGCGCCGGACCGTGCGGCAGGCCGTGCGCGGGATCGGGGCCGGGGGACTGGAGGGCGAGGACCGCGCCGTCGATCAGCGGCGGCTCGCCGAGCGCCGCCCGCTGCGGGTCGAGCCGCTCGGCCCCGGCGTACAGGACGACCGGGCCGCCGGCGTCCGCGCCGGGCCCGGCGACCGCTGCCGCCAGCGAGCCGGCGACCGCCGCGAGCGCGGTCCCGGCAGGGGCCGTCACGAGCACGTCACAGGCGCGCGCGGGGTGGCCGCCGCGCGGCCCCAGGACGGTCAGCCGGATCTGCATCGCCGTCAACGGTCCCTTCTGCCCGGGGAGTTCGGTGACGGGTCCGCTCAACCCCCCACCACGCCCGAGCGCATCGACTCGTACAAGTCCCACCTGCCGCGCCGCGGGCGGGAACGGCGTCCACGGCACGTGTGCTGGGTGCATCCTCGCACCTGCCGCTGACAACCCGTCCGCCGACCGGGGCGCAATGATCTTGCCGGGAACGCCCGTGACGCCGCGTGGGCGGGGGATGACGGCGGGCGCCGGCCCCGCCCCGTCCGCCCCTTCCGGCCGAAAACCGACCCCGCCACGGCGCGGACACCCCGGGCCTGCGCCACGCAACCATCCGCCCCCACCCCGCGTCTTCCCCACGAGCCACCACAGGCGACGCGGCAGCGCAACGCCGACCGCGGGAGCAGCGGCAACTACAGTGGGGCGACGGGCCGCGGAACGACCCAGCGGACCGGCAACAGTTGATCACCGACCAGGGAGCGCATGACGTGCGGCCGGTAGGCAGCAAGTACCTGCTCGACGAGCCGCTGGGACGCGGCGCCACGGGCACCGTCTGGCGTGCGCGCCAGAGGGAGGCGGCGGGCGCCGAGGCGGCCGTCGCCGGCGAGCCCGGCGAGACGGTCGCGATCAAGGTCCTCAAGGAGGAGCTGGCGAACGACGCGGACGTGGTGATGCGCTTCCTGCGGGAGCGCTCCGTCCTGCTGCGCCTGACCCACCCCAACATCGTCCGCACCCGCGACCTCGTGGTCGAGGGCGATCTGCTGGCCCTGGTCATGGACCTCGTCGACGGCCCCGACCTGCACCGTTACCTCCGGGACAACGGCCCGCTCAGCCCGGTCGCCGCGTCCTTGCTCACCGCGCAGATCGCCGACGCCCTCGCCGCCAGCCACGCCGACGGCATCGTCCACCGCGACCTCAAGCCCGCCAACGTCCTGCTCGCCGGGTCCGACGGCGACGGCGAGATGCACCCGATGCTGACCGACTTCGGCATCGCCCGCCTCGCCGACTCCCCGGGCCTGACCCGCACCCACGAGTTCGTCGGCACCCCCGCCTACGTCGCCCCGGAGTCCGCCGAGGGCCGCCCGCAGACCTCCGCCGTCGACATCTACGGCGCCGGAATCCTGCTGTACGAGCTGGTCACCGGCCGTCCGCCGTTCGCCGGCTCGACCGCCCTGGAGGTGCTCCACCGCCACCTCAGCGAGGAGCCGCAGCGCCCCGGATCCGTCCCCGAGCCCCTGTGGACGGTCATCGAGCGCTGCCTGCGCAAGCGCCCCGAGGAGCGGCCGAGCGCCGAGAACCTCGCCCGCGCGCTGCGCACCGTCGCCGCCGGTGTCGGCGCGCACGCCACCCCGGAGCAGGCCGAGGCGGCGCTCGGCGTCGCCGCGCTGCTCGCCCCGGACCCGTCCCCGGCGCAGGTCCCCGGCACGGAGGGCGACGGCGGCGGCAGCGGTGACGCCGAGCCCACCCAGGTGCTGCCCACCGGCGCCGCCGCCGTCGACCCGGCCGCCGCCACCAGCGTGCTGCCCGCGACCGGCGCCCCCGGCGGGCCCGCCCCGACACGCGCCATGCCGCCGGTGCCGCCGATGCCCGGCGGGCCCCCCGCGGGCGGCCCCCAGGAGCCCGACGGGCCGCACCCCTGGGAGTCCCAGATGCGGGCCGCGCGCGACCGCAACGACCAGACGCAGGTGCAGTACCTCGACCCGAGCGAGGACCCGCTGTGCCGCCGCCCGCAGCGCCGCCCGGCCCCGCAGCAGCCGCCGCAGCACCAGCAGCCGTACGCTCCGCAGCCGGTCCCGTACGCCCAGCAGCAGCCCCCGCAGCAGCAGCGCCCGCCGGCCCCGCAGCGTCGCCAGGAGCCGCCGCCGCAGCGCTACGAACCGGAGCCCCCGCCGGCCCGCGAGCCCCGCCCGCCCCGGGAGCCGCGCCGCCGCAGCGCCAACCCGATGCGGATCCCGGGCCTCGGCTGCCTCAAGGGCTGCCTGTTCACCCTCGTGATCCTCTTCGTCGCCGGCTGGCTGATCTGGCAGATGATCCCGCCGGAGTGGATCGGCACGACCAAGGGCTTCTTCGACTGGATCGGCTCGACCTACCGGGACATCGAGCACTTCGTCAAGAACCTCGGATAGCGCCGCCGTCCGAGAGCGAGGCAACACGGTGCCCCGGGTGACACACCCGGGGCACCGTGCCGTTCGCGGCCGCCGGTCCGGGCGCCGATCCCCGGGCCGGCCAGTGGATTTGTCGACTTCCGCCGGTGATTTCTCCCCCAGAACGGAAGGTTGCCGCCGTCCCGGGCACGGAACGCCCCGCCGTCCGCGTAGCTTTGTCGTCAACCTCAGCCCCCGCAGGACGCTCGGGGGCCCGACACGTCGGAGCAGTCTTGGCACGGAAGATCGGCAGCCGGTACACCGCCCACCAGATCCTGGGGCGCGGCAGTGCGGGCACGGTATGGCTGGGCGAGGGCCCCGAAGGGGCCGTGGCCATCAAGCTGTTGCGTGAGGACCTCGCCTCCGACCAGGAGCTGGTCGGCCGCTTCGTCCAGGAGCGGACGGCGCTGCTGAGCCTGGACCACCCGCGGGTCGTCGGCGTGCGCGACCTCGTGGTCGACGGCAACGACCTGGCGCTGGTCATGGACCTGGTCCGCGGCACCGACCTGCGCACCCGGCTGGAGCGCGAACGGCGGCTCGCCCCGGAGGCGGCCGTCGCCATCGCCGCCGACGTCGCCGACGCCCTCGCCGCCGCGCACGCCGCCCGGATCGTCCACCGCGACGTCAAGCCGGAGAACGTCCTCCTGGACATGCAGGGCCCCCTCGGCCCCGGTGGCGCGCACCCCGCGCTCCTCACCGACTTCGGCATCGCCCGCCTCGTCGACTCCCCGCGCCGCCTGCCCCAGCCCGCCGCCGGCTCCGGCCCCGCCACCCTCCGCTCCGCCAAGGTCATCGGCACCCCCGACTACCTCGCCCCCGAGATCATCGAGGGCCTCCCGCCGCGCGCCTCCGTCGACGTCTACGCGCTGGCCACCGTCCTGTACGAGATGCTGGCCGGGTTCACGCCGTTCGGCGGCGGGCACCCCGGCGCCGTGCTGCGCCGCCATGTCACCGAGCGGGTCGCGCCGCTGCCGGGCATCCCGGACGAGCTGTGGCAGCTGCTCCTGCAGTGCCTCGCCAAGGCGCCCGCCTCCCGGCTGCGCGCCCCCGAGCTGGCCGCCCGGCTGCGCGAGCTGCTCCCGGGGCTGGCCGGGATGCCGCCCCTCGACATCGACGAGCCGGACGACGAGGAGGGCCCGGACGGCGCCGCCGAGGACGAGCCCGCCCCCAAGGACGCCGACGCCACACCGGCCGCCACCGGCGAGGCCGCCCCGCCGCGCGGCTCCGTCGCGCTCGTCCAGGGCGCCGCGCCCGACTCGAACCGCGAGACGCACACCAGCATGCGGGTCCCCGGCCCGGACGAGCTGGCCGGCGGCGCGCACGGCACCGCGCGCGCCCCGCGGGCGGCGGGCGAGCGCCGTGCGGGGTCGGCCCGTCACCGCTCGTCACCGGAGGCGGTGCGCCGCCGCCGCGTCCGGCTGGGCGCCGCGGCCGCCGGACTGGTCGTCGCGGTGGGCCTGGGCACCTGGCTGGCCTCGGGCGACGGCGATCAGGGCGACGCCGGACCCGGCATCGAGCAGCCCGATCCCGCGGCTCCCTGACGGGGCCGGGCCACACTGTCGGCGGCAGCCGTTAGGCTGGGTGCGTGGCAGTCGTCGATGTTTCCGAAGAGCTGAAGTCCCTCTCCTCGACCATGGGGTCGATCGAGGCCGTCCTGGACCTCGACAAGATGAGGGCCGATATCGCCGTGCTCGAGGAGCAGGCCGCGGCCCCGTCCCTGTGGGACGACCCGGAGAGCGCACAGAAGATCACCAGCCGGCTCTCGTACCTCCAGGGCCAGCTGCGCCGCGCCGAGGAGCTGCGCGGCCGCGTCGACGACCTGGAGGTCCTCTTCGAGCTGGCCGAGGCCGAGGACGACGAGGACACCCGCACCGAGGCCGAGAGCGAGCTGGCCGCCGTCCGCAAGGCGGTCGACGAGCTGGAGGTCCGCACCCTGCTCTCCGGCGAGTACGACTCCCGTGAGGCCGTCGTCAACATCCGCGCCGAGGCCGGCGGCGTGGACGCCGCGGACTTCGCCGAGAAGCTCCAGCGGATGTATCTGCGCTGGGCCGAGCGCCACGGCTACAAGACCGAGCTGTACGAGACCTCGTACGCCGAGGAGGCCGGCATCAAGTCGACCACCTTCGCCGTCCAGGTCCCGTACGCCTACGGCACCCTCTCGGTCGAGCAGGGCACCCACCGTCTGGTGCGCATCTCGCCGTTCGACAACCAGGGCCGCCGCCAGACGTCGTTCGCCGGCGTCGAGGTGCTGCCGGTCGTCGAGCAGACCGACCACATCGAGATCGACGAGTCCGAGCTGCGGGTGGACGTCTACCGCTCCTCCGGCCCCGGCGGCCAGGGCGTCAACACCACGGACTCCGCGGTCCGCCTGACGCACATCCCCACCGGCATCGTCGTCTCCTGCCAGAACGAGCGCTCGCAGATCCAGAACAAGGCGACCGCGATGAACGTCCTCCAGGCGAAGCTCCTCGAGCGCCGCCGCCAGGAGGAGCAGGCGAAGATGGACGCGCTCAAGGGCGACGGCGGCAACTCCTGGGGCAACCAGATGCGTTCGTACGTCCTGCACCCGTACCAGATGGTCAAGGACCTGCGCACGGAGTTCGAGGTCGGCAACCCGACGGCGGTCCTCGACGGCGACATCGACGGCTTCCTGGAGGCGGGCATCCGCTGGCGCAAGCAGCAGGAGCAGGAGGCCGGGAAGTAGGGCGCCCGCGCCCCGCACACCGGCCCCGCCGCACCCCGCGGCCGCCGCCCGCGCCACCCGCGGCGACGTGGAAACAACTGTTCCTCCTCGGAGGGCAGTTGTTTTTGCTTTCGGCGGCCAGGTCACAGTCGTACGTCCATGTAACGCCCAATTCCTACTCTTTCGGACGCCGCGACTTTATTCGACCTTGACGATGCCGGGAGAACTCGGAAGGCTGGGATCGGCATACGTCTGTCCGGGGCGTGCGTCGAACGGGGAGACGGCAGGCCCGCCGAGGCGGTGTCAGGTTTCGTATACGCCCCGGTCCGCGCCCCCGTACAGCGGTGCTCCATAACGAGTTCAGCTACTGGGGGTAGCAGACATATGACCAAGAAGACGCGGCTGCGCGTAGCGCGCATTGCGGCCGGTGCGGTGATCGCGGCCGGTGCGTCGCTCACCGCCGCCGGCGCCGCCTCCGCGGCGACGCCCGAGGGTCAGGTTCAGGGCCAGAAGCCGTGCCCGGACTGGGACATCTTCGACCTCTGCCACATCGGCGGCAACGGCGGTTCCACCGGCGGTGACGACAACGGCGGCACCACCGGCGGCGAGGACGGCGGCCAGGACAGCGGCGGCTCCGACGGCGGCTCCATCGCGGGCACCGACGGCGGCTCGATCGCCGGTACCGACGGCGGCACCGTGGACGGCGGCACGACCGACGGTGGCACGACCGACGGTGGCACCACCGATGGCGGCACGATCGATGGCGGCACCACCGACGGTGGCACCACTGACGGTGGTACGACCGACGGCGGCACCACCGACGGCGGCACCACTGACGGTGGCACCACCGATGGCGGGACGACCGATGGCGGCACGACTGACGGTGGTACGACCGACGGTGGCACCACCGATGGCGGCACCACCGACGGTGGCGCCAACGGCGGCCACGACAACGGCGGCACCAACGGCGGTCACGACAACGGTGGCAACTCCGGCGGCCACGGCACCGGCGGTAACTCCGGTGGCCACGGCAACGGCGGCAGCACCGGTGGTCACGGCACCAGCGGCTCCACCGGCGACGGCACCGGCACCGACAACGCCGGCAGCAAGCCGATCGAGCAGCCGGGCCAGGCCAACGAGCAGATCGGGGACACCCCCGGCCCGGCCAAGCAGCAGCCCAAGGGCGGCGAGCTGGCCGAGACCGGTGCCTCCGGTACGACCTTCCTGCTGGTGGGCGCCGCGACGATGATCGCCGGTGGTATCGGCTTCCGCCTGATGCCGCGCCTGATCAACAAGAACGGTGGCGGCGCGGCCGCGGCCTGACGCCGATCCGCAGCACCACGACCGAGGGCCCGGAGCGCCACCGCGCACCGGGCCCTCGGGCCGTACCGGACACCTCACCCGGCGTCACCGCGCACGGGGCGCGGGAGCGCACCGCCGCCTCAGACGGCCTGGTGCAGCAGCAGCCCCACCGCGACGAGGGCCACCAGCAGCGCCACCAGCAGTGCCGGGTTGACCTGGGCGAACAGGCTCTGCTGCTGAAGCCGCTCACGGCTGGCGCGGCACACGGGGCAGCGGCCCTCGTTCACAGGGGCCGCGCAGTTGGCGCACACCAATCGGTCGTACGTCATGCGACCTCCTTCTTCCTCCGCCCCAACGCTCCGGGGGACGTGAGTGTTCCCTCTACCACTGTGCCAGCTCGGTCACCGAACGGCGCGTCCCGCCGGAATGGACTGGTTTTGTCCCCCGGGCGCCGTGACCAAACGCACCAACCACGGATGCTGACTACGCCGCCGAATGAGGTTCGCGTAGGGTCACGCACACCGACGGGAGCCGCAACCCGGCAACCCGTGCCCCTACCCAGGTCGACCGTGGTGCATCTGTGATCCGATTCGACAACGTCTCCAAGACTTACCCGAAGCAGAACCGCCCCGCACTCAGGGATGTCTCCCTGGAGATCGAGCGTGGCGAGTTCGTCTTCCTGGTGGGCTCCTCGGGCTCCGGTAAGTCCACCTTCCTGCGGCTGCTGTTGCGCGAGGAGCGCGCCAGCCACGGTGCCGTGCACGTGCTGGGGAAGGACCTCGCGAAGCTGTCCAACTGGAAGGTGCCGCAGATGCGGCGCCAGTTGGGCACCGTCTTCCAGGACTTCCGGCTCCTTCCCAACAAGACGGTCGGCCAGAACGTCGCCTTCGCCCTCGAAGTCATCGGCAAGCCGCGCGGCCAGATCCGCAAGACGGTCCCCGAGGTCCTCGAACTCGTTGGTCTGGGCGGCAAGGAGGACCGCATGCCGGGCGAGCTGTCCGGTGGTGAGCAGCAGCGCGTCGCCATCGCGCGTGCCTTCGTCAACCGCCCCATGCTCCTCATCGCGGACGAGCCGACCGGCAACCTCGACCCGCAGACCTCCGTCGGCATCATGAAGCTGCTGGACCGGATCAACCGGACCGGTACGACGGTGGTCATGGCCACCCACGATCAGCAGATCGTCGACCAGATGCGTAAGCGGGTCATGGAACTAGAGAAGGGCCGGCTCGTACGCGACCAGTCGCGCGGCGTTTACGGCTACCAGCACTGAAAGGACGCCATGCGCGCCCAGTTCGTCCTGTCGGAGATCGGCGTCGGTCTCCGCCGTAACCTCACGATGACCTTCGCCGTCATCGTCTCCGTAGCCCTCTCGCTCGGTCTGTTCGGCGCCTCGCTGCTGATGAGCGACCAGGTCGACACCATGAAGGGCTACTGGTACGACAAGGTCAACGTCTCCATCTTCTTCTGCAACAAGAACGACCCCTCCGGCGCCAACTGCGCCAAGGGCGCCGCGACCGAGCAGCAGAAGGCGGAGATCAAAGCGGACCTGGAGCGGCTGCCGATCGTGCAGAAGCCGGTCCTCTACGAGTCCAGCGACCAGGCGTACAAGCACTACAAGGAGCAGTTCGGCGACACGCCCGTCGCCGGTCTGGTCACGCCCGACCAGCTGCCGGAGTCCTTCCGGGTCAAGCTGAAGGACCCGACGAAGTACGAGGTCATCAAGTCGGCGTTCTCCGAGCGGCCCGGTGTCCAGGAGGTCCAGGACCAACGCGACACCGTCGAGCCGCTGTTCAACCTCCTCGACGGCATGCGGATCGCGGCGCTCTGCGTCATGGGCCTGATGCTGGTCGTTGCGCTGCTGCTGATCGTCAACACCGTCCGGGTGTCGGCGTTCAGCCGCCGCAGGGAGACCGGCATCATGCGGCTGGTCGGTGCCTCCAGCTTCTACATCCAGATGCCGTTCATCATGGAGGCGGCCATCGCGGGCCTGATCGGCGCCGCCTTCGCCTGTGTGCTGATCATCGGCGGCAAGTACGCCCTGATCAACAACTGGCTGGCCGAGAAGATCAAGGTCGTGGACTTCATCGGCTGGGATTCGGTCGTCTCCGTCCTGCCGCTGATCCTCCTCATCGGTCTGGTGATGCCCGCCTTCGCCGCGTTCTTCGCCTTGCGCAAGTACCTCAAGGTGTGACATCCCCCCGCCCCCGGCAACAGGCGCCGTACGGTCAACTCACCGTGCGGCGCCTTTGCGTCGCCTAGACTCACCGCCATGTTGCGCCCGTGTCTGTCCGTCAGGCCCCGCCGCATCCGCCGCGGCACGGCGTCGGCGTTGACTCTCGCGACCGTCCTGGTGACCGGCGCCGCCGCGGGCAGCTGGCACGCCGGCCACACCGCGCACCCCCGCCCCGAGCCGCGCGCCGCGGCCGGCACCCGTACGGCCGACCGGGCGGCGGTCGAGAAGGCGGCGGCCGAGGCGATGGCCGCCGGGAAGTCCGGGGCGCAGGCGGCGGCCGAGGTGGTCAGCCGCAGCGGCGACCGCTGGTCGACGATCTACACCGCCGGGGAGTTCGAGGACTTCCAGCGGCAGCTCGACGGGGACTACGTCGGCGTCGGGCTCTGGCTGCGGCAGGCGCGCGGCGGCCGGATGGAGGTCTCACGGGTGCGCTCCGGCGGCCCCGCGGACCGCGCCGGGACCGCCCGGGGCGACCGGCTGGTGGCGGTCGACGGCCGTCCGGTCCGGGGCCGTCCGGTCACCGAGGTCGTGGGCCTGCTGCGCGGCGACGGCACGGTTGGCCGGGGGCGCGCCGGTACCCCCGTCGAGCTGGCGTTCCAGCGCGGCGCCCGGAAATGGACCACCACCGTCCACCGCGCCCGGCTGCGCAGCCAGGACGTCACCACGGACCGTCCGGCCGGGGCGTCGGGCCCGGTGCGGATCCGGGTCGCGGCGTTCACGAAGGGCAGCGGCGCGGCGATCCGGGACGCGGTGCGCGCCGCCCCGCCGGGCGCCGGTCTCCTGCTGGATCTGCGCGGCAACACCGGCGGCCTGGTCGACGAGGCCACCGCCGCCGCCTCCGCCTTCCTCGACGGCGGGCTGGTCGCGACGTACGACGTGCACGGCCGCCAGCGGGCGCTGTACGCGGCCGACGGCAAGAACACCCGGGTGCCGCTGGTGGTGATCGTCGACGGCGGCACGATGAGCGCGGCCGAGCTGCTGGCCGGGGCGTTGCAGGACCGCGGCCGGGCGGTGGTCGTCGGCGCGCCGACCTTCGGGAAGGGGTCGGTGCAGATGCCGAGCACGCTGCCGGACGGGTCGGTCGCGGAGCTGACCGTCGGCCATTACCGCACTCCGGCCGGGCGGACGGTCGACGGGCACGGGATCACGCCGGACCTCAGCGTCGGGGACGGGGCGACCGCGCGGGCCGTCACGGTATTGAGTGGCCTCGGCACCGGGGCTTAGTGCGAAAATGGCAGGACTATGGCTAAGCAGAAGAAGGACAAGGATCCCGGGCGCAAGCTCGTCGCGCAGCACAAGAAAGCGCGCCACGATTACCACATTCTGGACACTTATGAGTGCGGTCTGGTGCTGAGCGGTACCGAGGTGAAGTCGCTCCGGCAGGGCCGCGCCTCGCTCGTCGACGGTTTCGTCCACATCGACGGCAACGAGGCATGGCTGCACAACGTGCACATTCCCGAATACGCACAGGGCACCTGGACCAACCACGCGGCCCGCCGGAAGCGGAAGCTGCTGATGCACCGCGCGGAGATCGACAAGCTGGACGCCAAGAGCCAGGAATCCGGTCATACGGTCGTGCCGCTGGCGCTCTACTTCAACAAGGACGGCCGGGCGAAGGTCGAGATCGCGCTGGCCAAGGGCAAGAAGGAGTACGACAAGCGGCAGACGCTCCGCGAGCAGCAGGACCGCCGTGAGGCGGAGCGCGCGGTCTCCGCGGCGCGCCGTCGCCAGCGCGGCTGACCTGCGGGGCGAGCCGCCCGCCGCCGGCCCCGGAATACGCTGGCACCGTCGCGCGTTGTTCACGTACGATGGCTACGCACCCCAGCGAGGGTGTGCGGTCCCGTGACCGTTGTCCGGCTTTCGCCGGGCGGGGCGCGGTGCTTTTGAAAAAACAACATGGGGATGATCGGTTTCGACAGCGGATGTCGAAGCAGGGGAAGCGAGTCGAGGAAGCGGCAATGATCTCGTTAACCATGTGTCGCAACCAATAATCGCCAACACCAAGCGCGATTCCTTCGCCCTCGCTGCCTAAGTAGCGACCTGCGAAGTGTCAGCCCGGGGATGTTCCCGACCCGGATCCTGGCATCAGCTAGGGAACTAAACTTCTGATCCCGGTCACGGGGTTCAGAAGGAAATCAAACAGTGACTGAGCCCGTCGGAGACTTGTCCGCGTGATCTCCGGGGCCGAGAAAATCGCAGCGGACTGCACTCGGAGAAGCCCTGATTCCGCACCGTTGGACGCGGGTTCGATTCCCGCCATCTCCACAATTCCCATGTGAGGCCCAGGCCCCGGATGTCCGTCAGGACGCCGGGGCCTGAGTCGTTTCCACGGCCGCCGTGGCCGGTGCCGGGCGCCGCGTCGTAGCCAGCGCCACCGCCAGGGCGAGCGCCGCCGCCAGGGCGGGTACGGCGTAGGGGCCCGCGGCGCCGGGCGGCAGCAGGTCCACGGTGCGGCCGCCGGCCGCCGAACCGGCCGCGATGCCGGTCAGCAGCGCCGTCACCGCCAGCGTCATCCCCTCGTTCAGCCGCTCGGCGGGGGTCCGGGCGGTCAGCAGCGCCATTCCGGCGATCATGGCGGGGGCGGTGGCCGCCCCGGCGACCAGGAGCGCACCGGCGACGAGCGGCAGCCGTCCGGTGGCGGCGGCGAGCGGCACCGCCGTCAGCAGTGCGGCCATCGCGGTGAGCGCGGCCACCAGCCGCCGGCGCGGCTGCGCGGCGGGCGGCCGCAGCCCGCACAGCAGCCCCGCGACGCAGGACCCGGCCGCCTGGAGCGCCAGCATCGCCCCCGCGGCGGACCGCGCGCCGTGCCCGTCGGCGTAGGCGACGGTGACCACCTCCATCGAGCCGAAGACCGCGCCGGTGGCGGTGAAGACCGCCAGCAGCGGCGGCAGGCCGGGCGTGCGGAGCGGGGAGCGGGCCGGGCGGGCCGCGCTCGGTGCGGGCGCGGCGACCGGCGGTTCGGTGCGACGCTGGGCGGCGAGGAGCAGGACGCCGGTGAGCAGCAGGGCGGCGGCGACGGTGGTGCCGGCCTCCGGGAAGAGCGTGGTGCACAGCAAGGTGGCCAGCAACGGGCCGAGCAGGAAGCAGAGTTCGTCCGCGGCCTGTTCGAAGGAGTGGGCGGTGTGCCGGGCGGCCGGGTCGTCGCGCAGCAGATGCGCCCAGCGGGCCCGGGCCATGCCGCCGGTGTTCGGGGTGGTGGCGGTCGCCGCGGTGCAGAGGAAGAGCGTCCAGACCGGGGCGCCGCCGCGAACGCAGAGCACGAGCGCGACGGATCCCGCGACGGCGAGGGCGGTGGCCGGGACGGCGACGCGGGCCTGGCCGTGGCGGTCGACGAGCCGCGCCGTCCAGGGACCGACGACCGCGGTGGCGGCGAGGGCGGTCGCGGTGACCGCTCCGGCCAGCGCGTACGAGCCGTGGATGCGGGCGATCATCAGCAGCGCGCTGACGTTCAGCATGCCCATCGGCAGCCGCGCCAGCAGCCCGGCGGCGGTGAACGCGCGGGCGCCGGGCCGGGCGAAGAGGCGGGCGTAGGGGGCGAGCGGGGAGGGGCGCCGGGGGCGCGCGGGGCGGGCGGTCACGGGGCGGGCGGCGAGGAAGAGGATCACCCTTTTACGGTGGCCGGGCGCGCGCGGCGCGTCCAACACCTGTCAACGGCCCTTTCACGCAACTCCGTTGTGAGTTCGGTGCCCGGCTGCCAGGCTGGCGCGATGCCCCGTGACATCGACCCCCGGTTGCTGCGTGCCTTCACCGCCGTCGCCGACGAACTCCATTTCACCCGCGCCGCGGCCCGGCTCCACATCGCCCAGCAGGCGCTCAGCCGGGATGTGCGGCGGCTGGAGCGGGAGGTGGGGGCGAGCCTGTTCGTCCGGACGACGCGGCGGGTGGCGCTGACGGCGGACGGGGAGCGGCTGCTGCCGTACGCGCGGCGGGTGCTGGCGGCCCACGAGGCGCTGGCCGACGCGTTCGGGGCCACCGCGGACCGGCCGCTGCTGGTCGACGTCGGGGCGCCGGTCGGGACGGGGCACCGGGTGCTGGAGGCGGCCCGGGAGCGGCTGCCGGACAGCTGTGAGCTGGTGGCGCGCTTCCACGGCGGGCTGGCGGGCGCGGCCGGGGAGATCGCGGCCGGGCGGCTGGACGTGTCGTTCGGCCGGTACGCCGGGCTGGAGCCGGGGGTGCGGGCGGGCCTGGCGCAGCAGCCGGTGCGGCTGGAGCCGATGGCGGTGCTGCTGGAAGCGGGGCATCCGCTGGCCGGGCGGGCGGCCGTGCCGCTGTCCGCGCTGGCCGGGGAGACGCTGTACGCGGCCGCCGGCAATGCGCGGACCACGGAGTGGACCGACCTCGCGGCGCGGCTCTTCGCGGGCCGGGGGATCGTGATGGCCGCGCCGTTCCCGGAGATCGACGGGGAGCGGGAGTTCGTCCGGATGGTGCGGAAGCGGGGCTGGTCGGTGCTGGCGAGCACGGAGTTCATCGAGGTCCCCGGGATGGTGCTGCGGCCGCTGGCGGATCCGGTGCCGCTGTCGCCGGTGAGCCTGGTGTGGCGACGGGGGCTGCGGCATCCGGGCCTCGACGCGCTGCGGGCGGCGGCCCGCGCGCTGGCCGCCGAGGGCCGCTGGCTGACGCCGCCCGGCGCGCCGGCATGGCTGCCGGAGGAGGACGCGGCGGTGATGGGGACGGCGGTGCCGCGGGCGCCCTCCTCCGGGGGCGCGTCCGCCGCTACAGCAGGTACGCCAGGGTGAGCAGGACGGCGCCCACCGGGGTGCAGACGACGGCCAGGGCGCGGAAGACGGCGGCCTTGCGGCGCTCGACGCCGAGGAGGTCCTGCTCGGAGACGGCGGCCATCAGGAACGGGCTGCCGTCCTCGGGGGCGCCGACCGTCAGCGCGCCGCGCTCGTCGTCGCGCGCCTCGCCGCGGGCGTAGAAGCGGGAGCCGGCGGCGACCGTCCACTCCTCCTGCTGGAAGCCGAGGGTGCGTTCGTTGCGGGTGATGCCGGGGATGTCGAGGAGCCCGAGGGGCTTGTCGTGGCCGGGCCGGTAGACCTCGAACCGGTCGTGGGTCTTCGGGGCCTGGTCGATCAGCCGGTCCCCGGGCAGCACGGTCGTCCGGCCCGAGGCGTCCTCGACGAGGAACGGCGTGGGGCTGAGGAAGTCCGACACCACCTCGCTGCGCCGCCGGCGCCGGTTCGGCCCGCTGCCGCGGGTCTCGAACCTGCGGGTGATGCGGGTGCGGTACCAGACGCACTCGGTCTGGGCGAGATCCGAGGTCAGCGGGCCGGACGGAGACGGCCGGACGACCCCGGCGACCTCGGTGAGCTGCCGGAACGCGCCCGGTCCGACCGCGTCGAGCGCCGCCCGGTGCAGCTGCGCCAGCTCCTGCGCGGACAGCGTCTCGGTGGTGATCATGGTGTGCACGCGCTTTTTCGCGCGCAGCAGCTGAAAGGCGCTCACCACGCCCAGTCCGACGAGGAAGATCCCCAGAAACGGAATCACGCGTCCCCCTCAACTCCTTCGACGTGCGGCCGGGTCTTTTCCTTCGGCGTACGGCCGGGTCCTTCGCTCGGTGGCCGGGCCCGTACGGGATTCCGGTGCGTCCCGTACGGGGCTTCGCCCGTCCCGTACGGGTCAGGGCGCGTCCCCTACGGGCTCGGGCGCGTCCCCTACGGGGCCGGTGCCGTCCCCTGCGGGATGCGGTGCCGTCCCCTGCGGGATGCGGCGGCTCAGCGGAACAGTTCGCGGAGTCTGCGGTAGGTGTCGGTCAGCGAACCGGCGGTCTGGCGCACCGCGCGGATCAGATGGCCGACGGCGAACCAGCCGAGGACCAGCAGGGCGAGACCACCAAGCGCCCACTCCCACCACTTCATGCGTGTTCCCCCGTGTGCGGATCCGGCCGGGGAGGGAGTCTACCGGCGGGCTTCCCGGGCGCCGGTGCCCCGGATGTCCCCGGGTTCCGGGGGGAATCGCCGCGTCGTCGCCCGGCTCCCGGCTCCCGGGCGCGTTGCGCGGTGCGCCGGGTCGTATGCGCCGGGTCGTATACGTCCGAAGCGGTGGCCGGGGGCGTGCCGGGGCCCGGGTGCGGGGCGGGCGGGCCGTGCGGTGCCGCCTGCGGCGACGCCCCGGTAACAGGCGGGAAATCCCGGTGGTCCGCGGCCGACACGGGACCTTGGCAGACTCGGTGTTCCGGCGCCGCCCGAGCCGCGGCGGCCCGGAGGCGGACGGGGGCCACACCACGCGGGGCGGAGCGGGACGACGACCATGGACGAGGCAGAGCGGGATGCGGGGACGGGCGCGGGGCGGGCACCGGACGCCGGTACGGGCGCGACGGCCGGGCCGGACCGGGCGGCAGGTGCGGACACCGGCCGCGGCACCCCCTACGGGACGGCCGGCGCGGGCCCCGGGCCGGGCGGTCCCCGTGGGACGGGCGAGGTGCCGCCGCTGGCCGGGTTCACCGTAGGGGTGACCGCGGCGCGGCGGGCGCAGGAGCTGGGGGCGCTGCTGGAGCGGCGCGGGGCGCAGGTGGTGTACGCACCGGCGCTGCGCATCGTGCCGCTCGCCGACGACGCCGAGCTGCTGACCGCCACCCGTGAACTGCTCGACCGCCTGCCGGACGTCGTCGTCGCGACCACCGGCATCGGCTTCCGCGGCTGGATCGAGGCGGCCGAGGGCTGGGGGCTGGGCGAGGCGCTGCTCGACCGGCTGGCCCGGGTGGAGCTGCTGGCGCGCGGCCCCAAGGTGCGCGGCGCGATCCGGGCCGCCGGGCTGACCGAGAAGTGGTCACCGGCGTCCGAGTCCATGGCGGAGGTCCTCGACCGGCTGCTGGCGGACGGGGTGCGCGGGCAGCGGATCGCGGTCCAGCTGCACGGGGAGCCGCTGCCCGGGTTCGTCGAGGCGCTGCGGGCGGCCGGTGCGGAGGTCGTCGGGGTGCCGGTCTACCGCTGGCTGCCGCCGGACGACCTGGGACCGGTCGACCGGCTGCTCGACGCGCTGACCGGGCACGGGCTGGACGCGGTGACGTTCACCAGCGCACCGGCGGCCAGTTCGCTGCTGCGCCGGGCGGCGGAGCGCGGGATGCGCGGCGAGGTGGTGGCGGCGCTGACGCGGGAGGTCCCGGCGGTGTGCGTGGGGCCGGTCACCGCGCTGCCGCTCCAGGCGTACGACATCCCCGTCCTCCAGCCCGAACGCTTCCGGATCGGGCCGCTGGTGCAGCTGCTCTGCCGGGAACTGCCCGGCCGGGCGCGGCGGTTGCCGGTGGCCGGGCGGCTGCTGGAGATCCGCGGGCGGGCGGTGCTGGTCGACGGTGCGCTGCGGCCGGTGCCCCCGGCCGGGATGGCGCTGCTGCGGGCGCTGGTCCGGCGCCCGGGCTGGGTGGTCTCCCGCGCCGACCTGCTGCGCGCGCTGCCCGGTGCCGGGCGGGACGAGCACGCGGTCGAGACGGCGATGGCCCGGCTGCGGACGGCGCTGGGCGACCCGAAGCTGATCCACACGGTCGTGAAACGCGGGTACCGGCTGGCGCTCGATCCGCGGGAGGGCGCGCAGAAGTACGGGGGAGCGTAGGGGCCCCGGCCCGTAAGGGAGCGGAACCCGTCCCTTACGGGCCGCGCCGGCCGCCCGTAAGGGAAGCCGGGGCGGGTACCCGGCGCGCACGCCGCGTGCGGTCTCACTCCGGGTTCGTCACCCGGATCTTGGACTGGCCGTGCTTGCGGGTCTCCCAGTCGTCCATGAAGCGGGCCCGCAGGCCGTGCTTCTCGGCGAGGCGGATCAGCGTCTCGGTGCGGTAGTAGAAGTCCTCGCGCAGCACCTGGTGTTCGGTGCCCTCGGTGCGGTCGAAGGTGAAGTCGAAGAAGCCGCCGGGCGCCAGGACGCGGCCGACGTGCGCGAGGCACTCGTCGATGACGGGGAGCGGCGAGTGGGAGAAGACGCTGTGGGCGTGGACGACGTCGAAGTGGCCGGACGGCAGGAAGTCCAGCTTCAGGTCCTGGGTGATCGTCAGATGCGGCAGCTTGTCCTGGAGCCCGTAGGTGGTCAGGGTCTTCTTCGCGGAGATCAGGATGTCCGGCGAGATGTCGATGCCGTAGTAGTGGCCCGCATCGAGGTGGGCGATGAAGCGCCAGCCGGCCCGGAGGTTGCCGCAGCCTATGTCGAGCATCCGTTGCTTCGGCGTCAGCCCGTGCTCCACGAGGTAGTCGAACTGCATCTGCCCCAGTGCCAGCCAGCGTTCGTGCGTCTGGCTGCCCACCGCCGCCTCGGGGTTGCGGCCCGCGTCGGAGGCCATCACGGCGCGGTAGTAGGCGACATGTCCGGGGTGGCGCAGCCGCAGCCAGGTGTCGCGCGCGGTGCGGCGGACGTACGGGGCGATCTTCGCCGGGTTGCGGACCGCGTAGCCGACCTTGTGGGACAGGCTCGACCGGTTGGTGTGCAAGGTGGTGCGCGACATGGTGACCTTCGTCCTTCGGGTGCGGGCGGGCCGGGCGCCGGTGGGCGACACGGCATACCGGGCCGGGCGGAGGCGGGGGCCGTCCGCGGCGCCACGGCCCGGACTGTACACCAGCTGTATACGCGGAATGTATAGACGGGGCGCGTACGGCGACGGATGGCGTGGGGTGAGGTCAACGGCCGTGCGGTCCCGGTCGGTTCGCCGGTCGGTTCGTCCGTACGGGAGAAGGGCGGGGCGCGGGCCGGGGCTGCGGTGCGCGGGGCCGGCCGGGTCGGGCGCGGGAGGTGACGGCGGCCCGTCACGCCGGGCACTCTGGTGTCGCATCCTCGATTCCGAAGGAGTGATCAGGAGCATGGCGGCGCCTGACGAGGGCCTGCGGTTCGACTGCGGGCGGATCTGCCTGGACCTGCTGGCCACCTGCGGCAAGGCGGGCGAACTCCTCACCGGGCCCGAACAGTTGAGACACTGGCTGACCGGTTCCGGGGCGGTGCCCCCGGGCACCGAGCTGGACGGGGTCAACGGCCGCTGGGTGGCGCGTTTCCGGGGGCTGCGCGAGGTGGTGCGGCGGGTGGTCCACGCCGAACTCTCCGGCGGCGAGGCCGTGATCGATCTGGACCTGCTCAACGCCACCGCCGCGGCCGCCGGTCCGCCCGCAGTCGAGGCGGTACGCGGCCCGGACGGCGCCCTCACCCCGCGGCTCGCCCGCCCGGCCGACCGCGCGGCGCTGCTCGCCACCGTCGCCCGCGACGCCGTCGACCTGCTCACCGACCACGCCGTCCGCGACCGGCTCCGCCGGTGCGAGGGCGCCCACTGCCGCCTGCTCTTCCTGGACACCTCCCGCGGCCGGCGCCGCCGCTGGTGCTCCAGCGGCGTCTGCGGCAACCGCGCACGCGTCGCCCGGCACCGCAGGCGCGCGGCGGACCGGGGCGGGGGAGCGGCGGGGGGCGCGGGGGCCGCGGGGCCCGAGGGGGCGCCGCCGTCGGAAGCCCGCGGGGCCGGGGAGGCGGAGGTGACGCGAGGTGCGGGCCGGGAGCCGGACGCCGGCTTGGAGCCGGACGCCCGCCGGGAGCCCGACGCCCGCCGGGAGCCGGGCGCAACCCTGGAGCCGGAGGGCTGACGGGGCCGGCGCGCCCCGGGCCCGGCACCCGACGTGCCCTCGCACTCGACGTGCCCTCGCACTCGACGTGTCCCTGGGCTCGACGTGTCCCCGCACTCGACGTGTCCCCGGACTCGAAGTGCCCCCGCACCCGACGTGCCCCGTCCCCAGCACCCGGCACGCCCGCGTCCCCGGCACCCGGCCGGCCTCCAGACCCGGCACCCGGCCGGCCCGCAGGCCCGGCACCCGCCAGGCCCCGCCCCCGGCGCACCGCCCCCGCCCCGAGGGCCCGGCGCACCACCCCTCACCCCACCGCCCCCGCCCCTCCCACCAGCCCTTCCCCGGCCCGCCGCGCGGTGGATCGGATGCAGACGGTGCCCGGGTCGCGTACGGTTGACGGCTGCCCTACGCACACCAGAAGGGGGCCTGGGTGGCCGCGCAGAACGCCACGCACGCACCGGATCACACACCGGAGCACACTTCTTCGGACGCCGTCGCCCCGGAGCCCGCCGCGGACTCCGGCACCGCCGCCGCGCCCGCGGGGCTCCGTGAGCGCGAGATCGCCGCGGAGCAGACGCACCTCGACCGGGTCTACCGCCGCCTGGAGGAGAAGATCCACGAGGCGGAGTTCCTCATGGACGACGCCGCCAAGCGCGGCCAGGTCGGCACGCCCGGCGCGTTCGCCGAGCGGGACGCCCAGGTCTTCCAGGCCGGCGTCCACCTCAACCGGCTCAACTCCGAGTACGAGGACTTCCTCTTCGGCCGCATCGACCTGCTCCCCGGCAAGGACGGCAAGAAGGGCCCCGACGGCGCCTTCACCTCCGTCGAGCCCGCCGACGGCGCCGTCACGAACGGGCGGGCCACCATCGCCGAGACGCTGCACATCGGCCGTCTCGGCGTCCTCGACGCGGACTACTCCCCGCTGGTCATCGACTGGCGCGCCCCGGCCGCCGCCCCCTTCTACCGGGCCACGCCCGTCGCGCCCGGCCGCGTCGTGCGCCGTCGCGTCATCCGCTCCAAGGGCCGCCGGGTCCTCGGCGTCGAGGACGATCTGATGCGCCCCGACGTCACCGCCACCCTCGACGGCGAGGAGCTGCCCGCGATCGGCGACGGCGCCCTGATGGCCGCGCTGGGCCGGGCCCGCAGCCACACCATGCGCGACATCGTCGCCTCCATCCAGGCCGAGCAGGACCTCGTCGTCCGGGCGCCCGCCGCGTCCGTCACCGAGGTCGAGGGCGGTCCCGGCACCGGCAAGACCGCCGTCGCCCTGCACCGCGCCGCCTACCTCCTCTACCAGGACCGCCGCCGCTACGCGGGCGGCATCCTCATCGTCTCGCCCACCCCGCTGCTGGTCGCCTACACCGAGGGCGTCCTGCCGTCCCTGGGCGAGGAGGGCCAGGTCGCGATCCGCGCGCTCGGCTCCCTCGTCGACGGCGCGGAGGCGACCGCCTACGACCCGCCGGACGTGGCCCGGATCAAGGGCTCCGCCCGGATGCAGAAGCTGCTGCGCAAGGCGGCCCGCGGCGCCCTGGACGCGGCCGCCCCCGCCGCCCCCACCCCGCGGCACGACACCCAGCTCTCCTTCCTGGACGAGGACGACGCCCCGCAGGCCCCGGCCGGCCCGCCGGACCGGCTCCGCGTGGTGGCCTTCGGCGGCCGTATCGAGCTGGAAGCCTCCGACCTGGGCCGCATCCGCCGCACCGCCCTCGGCGGCACCGCACCCGTCAACCTGCTCCGCCCACGCGCCCGCCGGCTCCTGCTGGACGCCCTGTGGGCGAAGTCCGGCGCCGGCCGCCGCTACCACGACCCCGAGCTGGCCGCCGAGGCCCGCCAGGGCTTCGACGAGGACGTCGCCACCGAGCCGGTGTTCCAGGAGTTCCTGGACGCCTGGTGGCCGGAGCTGACGCCGCGCGGGGTGCTCGCCGCGATGGCCGACGAACGCACCCTCGGCCGCTGGGCGCGCCGCGTCCTCAATCCGCGCGAGGTCCGGCGGCTGGCCCGCTCGCTGGGCCGCCTCGACGCGAGCGGCCACGGCCCGCTCTCCGTCCACGACGTGGCGCTCCTCGACGAACTCCAGCTGATCCTCGGCGCCCCGGCCCGCCCGGCGCGCCCCCGCGAGGCCGACCCGCTGGACCAGCTCACCGGCCTGGACGAGCTGACCACGGCCGCCGACCGGGCCCCCGCGGGCCGCAGCCGCCGCGAGCGTCTGGAGGAGGAGCGCACCGACTACGCCCATGTGATCGTCGACGAGGCGCAGGACCTCACGCCGATGCAGTGGCGGATGGTCGGCCGCCGCGGCCGCCACGCCACCTGGACGGTCGTCGGCGACCCGGCCCAGTCGTCGTGGTCCGACCCGGACGAGGCCGCCGAGGCGCGCGACGAGGCGCTGGGCACCCGCCCGCGCCGCCGCTTCCAGCTCACCGTCAACTACCGCAACCCGGCCGAGATCGCCGAGCTGTCCGCCAAGGTCCTGGCGCTGGCGATGCCCGGGATGGCGGCGCCGGACGCGGTCCGCTCGACGGGCCTGCGGCCGCGGTTCGCGGTGGCGTCCCCGGACGGCCGGGCCGCAGCAGAGGTGGACGCGGCGCTGGCCGCCGCCACCGTCGCGGAGGCCCGGCGGCTGCTGGCCGAGGTGGACGGCACCGTCGGCGTGGTCACGGCGATGGCCCGCCGCGAGCAGGCCCGCGCCTGGCTGGCCCCGCTCGGCGACCGCGTCGTCGCCCTCGGCTCCCTGGAGGCGAAGGGGCTGGAGTACGACGCGGCGCTGGTGGTGGCGCCCGCCGAGATCGCCGACGAGTCCCCGGCCGGGCTGCGGGTGCTCTACGTCGCCCTGACCCGCGCCACCCAGCAGCTGACGGTCCTCTCCGGCGATCGCGACGAGCCGGACGCCGACGGGGTCCCCGACCTGCTCCGTGACTGACGGCCGCCCGGGTGGCCCGGAAAAAGGTGGCGGGCCACGGGATTCGCATCCGGGGAGGGTTTGTTAGCCTTGTCCGTGGCACCGGCTCGATCCAAGCCCCCGGGCCCAACCATCGTCGCTACGAGCGACCACTTGCCGCGAGGCGAGCATGGCGGGTCGGTGTCTCAGACAGACGAAGGGCGCTCCTCCTCCGGGAGGGGCGCCCTTCGGCGTTCCCCGGGCCGCTCCCGGCGCGTGACATACGCCGCACCGCTCCCCGCGGGCGCCCGCCCGCCAGGGCTTTCACCCGCCCGCACCCTCTCGTATGGTGGAAGAGTCTTTCCGTAAAGTGGGGCTGGTTACCGTGTACCGGCCGGTAGGTGGGACGATCGGACGATGCGCAGGGCATCCGAGCTCCTGGGACAGCGCATGGGAAACAAGGGAAAGCAGAGGAAGTCGGCCATGGCAACGGCGCCTAGCGTCTCGTATTCGATGACGGTGCGACTGGAAGTTCCCGCGAGCGGCACCGCCGTCAGCCAGCTCACCACGGCCGTGGAGTCCTCCGGCGGGTCGGTCACCGGCCTCGACGTGACCGCCTCCGGCCACGAAAAACTCCGGATCGACGTCACCATCGCCGCGACGTCCACCGCCCACGCCGACGAGATCGTCGGCAAGCTGCGCGGTATCGAGGGCGTCTCGCTCGGCAAGGTCTCCGACCGTACGTTCCTGATGCACCTCGGCGGCAAGATCGAGATGTCGTCGAAGCACCCCATCCGCAACCGTGACGACCTCTCCATGGTCTACACGCCCGGCGTCGCCCGCGTCTGCCAGGCCATCGCGGACAACCCCGAGGACGCCCGCCGCCTGACCATCAAGCGCAACAGCGTCGCGGTGGTCACCGACGGCTCCGCCGTCCTCGGCCTCGGCAACATCGGCCCCAAGGCCGCGCTGCCGGTCATGGAGGGCAAGGCGGCCCTGTTCAAGCGTTTCGCCGGCATCGACGCCTGGCCGATCTGCCTGGACACCCAGGACTCCGACGCCATCGTGGAGATCGTCAAGGCCATCGCGCCGGGCTTCGCGGGCATCAACCTGGAGGACATCTCCGCGCCCCGCTGCTTCGAGATCGAGGCGCGGCTGCGCGAGGCCCTGGACATCCCGGTCTTCCACGACGACCAGCACGGCACCGCCATCGTCGTGCTCGCCGCCCTGACCAACGCGCTGCGCGTGGTCGGCAAGAACATCGAGGACGTCCGCGTCGTCATGTCCGGCGCCGGCGCCGCCGGTACCGCCATCCTCAAGCTGCTGATCGCCGCCGGGGTCAAGCACGCCGTCGTCGCCGACATCCACGGCGTCGTCGACGCGGGCCGCGAGGACCTGGTCTCCGCCGACCCGGACTCCCCGCTGCGCTGGATCGCCGACAACACCAACCCGGACGGCGTCACCGGCACCCTCAAGGACGCCGTCGTCGGCGCGGACGTCTTCATCGGCGTCTCCGCCCCGAACGTCCTGGACGGCGACGACGTCGCGAAGATGGCCGACGGCGCGATCGTCTTCGCGCTGGCCAACCCCGACCCGGAGGTCGACCCGGCCATCGCCCGGCAGACCGCCGCCGTCGTCGCCACCGGCCGCTCCGACTTCCCCAACCAGATCAACAACGTGCTGGTCTTCCCGGGCGTCTTCCGCGGTCTGCTGGACGCCCAGTCCCGTACGGTGAACACCGAGATGATGCTGGCCGCCGCCCGCGCCCTCGCGGACGTCGTCCAGGAGGACGAGGTCAACCCGAACTACATCATCCCGAGCGTCTTCAACGACAAGGTCGCGGGCGCGGTGGCCGGTGCGGTGAAGGACGCGGCGAAGGCCGGGGACGCGGCTGTGACGGCCGCCACGGCGCTCTGACGCCCCGCGGGGCCCTCGGCACGGCGCGTCGCGGACGGGCCGCGCCGGGTGGCCCCTAGGGTGGCGGACGGCAATCGGCCGGCCACCGCGCGTGGCGGGCTCCGAGCGGTTACGGGTGCGGAAGGTCACGCCGACCGTGGCGCTGACGCTTTCCGTGTGACCCGCCAGGGTGCCGGATTGGCTTTACCGCCGCAGGTGGGGGCAGGATGCGTAACCGGGCGCGAGGGTCTGGCAGCAGACCCGGGTCCGGGGACTGTCCGAGGGCCCTGGCAGCATCGGCTTCGCTGTGCCTGATATGCGGCTCGGCCGCAGGGCACGCCCATTGGCAAGAAGAACACGGGAGTACAAAAATGAACCGCAGTGAGCTGGTGGCCGCTCTGGCCGATCGTGCCGAGGTGACCCGCAAGGACGCCGACGCCGTTCTGGCCGCCCTCGCCGAGACCGTCGGTGAGGTCGTCGCCAAGGGCGACGAGAAGGTCACCATCCCCGGCTTCCTGACCTTCGAGCGCACCCACCGTGCCGCTCGCACCGCTCGCAACCCGCAGACCGGCGAGCCGATCCAGATCGCCGCCGGCTACAGCGTGAAGGTCTCCGCGGGCTCCAAGCTCAAGGAAGCCGCGAAGGGCAAGTAAGCCCCTCAGCACGGCCTCAAGGGCGGCCGCCCCCTCCCCGGGGCGGCCGCCCTTCGTCGTGTCCGCGGGGCGCGTCGCCGGCCCGTATGCGCTCCCCGTGGTGCGCCGGGCGGCCGCGGGCGTCCGTGCGCGCCCGCAGGCGCCCCGCTGCGGACCGGACGGGCCGCCTCCGGTGAAAGGGGACGGGCCGGTGGCCGGGCGCCGTCAGCGGGGCGAACAGGGGCCGTACGCAAGGCAAAAGGCCGCCCCCGCTCCGTACGGGAGCGGGGGCGGCCTTCGTGTCGCGGTGCGGCGGGGTCAGTCCCGCGGGTCGCCGTTCGGCAGCTCGACCTTGGCGCCGAGGCTGACGAGCTTGTCCATGAAGTTCTCGTAGCCGCGGTTGATCAGGTCGATGCCGTGCACCCGGGACGTGCCCTGGGCGGCGAGCGCCGCGATCAGGTACGAGAAGCCGCCGCGCAGGTCGGGGATGACCAGGTCGGCGCCCTGGAGCTTGGTCGGTCCGGAGACGACCGCGGAGTGCAGGAAGTTGCGCTGCCCGAAGCGGCAGGCGGAGCCGCCCAGGCACTCCCGGTAGAGCTGGATGTGGGCGCCCATCTGGTTGAGCGCGGAGGTGAAGCCGAGCCGGGACTCGTAGACCGTCTCGTGGACGATCGACAGGCCCGACGCCTGGGTCAGCGCCACGACCAGCGGCTGCTGCCAGTCGGTCTGGAAGCCGGGGTGGACGTCGGTCTCCAGCGCGATGGCGTCCAGCGAACCGCCCGGGTGCCAGAAGCGGATGCCCTCGTCGTCGATCTCGAAGGCGCCGCCGACCTTCCGGAAGGTGTTCAGGAAGGTCATCATCGACCGCTGCTGCGCGCCGCGGACGTAGATGTTGCCCTCGGTGGCCAGCGCCGCGGACGCCCAGGAGGCGGCCTCCAGGCGGTCCGGGAGGGCGCGGTGGGTGTAGCCGTCGAGCTTGTCGACACCGGTGATCCGGATGGTCCGGTCGGTGTCCATCGAGATGATCGCGCCCATCTTCTGCAGGACGCAGATCAGGTCCTCGATCTCCGGCTCGACCGCGGCGTTCGACAGCTCGGTGACACCCTCGGCCAGCACGGCGGTCAGCAGCACCTGCTCGGTCGAGCCGACCGACGGGTACGGCAGCCGGATCTTGGTGCCGCGCAGCCGCTGCGGGGCCTCCAGGTACTGCCCGTCGGCGCGCTTCTCGATCGTCGCGCCGAACTGCCGCAGGACGTCGAAGTGGAAGTCGACCGGACGGCCGCCGATGTCGCAGCCGCCCAGGCCCGGGATGAAGGCGTGGCCGAGGCGGTGCAGCAGCGGGCCGCAGAAGAGGATCGGGATGCGCGAGGAGCCCGCGTGCGCGTCGATGTCCGCGACGTTGGCGCTCTCCACGTGCGACGGGTCGAGGATCAGCTCGCCGGCCTCCTCGCCCGGCCGCACGGTGACGCCGTGCAGCTGGAGCAGGCCGCGCACCACGCGGACGTCACGGATGTCGGGAACGTTGCGCAGCCGGCTGGGGCCGCTGCCGAGCAGGGCCGCCACCATGGCCTTGGGTACGAGGTTCTTCGCACCGCGAACCCGGATCTCGCCCTCCAGCGGGGTGCCGCCGTGGACAAGGAGTACGTCGTCAGTAGAGACGGTCATGGATCTCGCGTTCCTGGAGACGGGCAGGGCCAAGCAGAAATGGTAAGGGGGGCGGAGGGGGTGTCAGACGGCACGAGCGGGCTTCCGGACTGTAAGGGCTTTGTCACAACACGCTCGGCTACGATCATTTCTTGTTCTGTAATCGCCAGTTGGCCGAATACAGGGCTCTTTGTCCTGAATGCGGCATCTGGGGTGGGTGGTGTGCGCCGGTGCTGCCGCCGTACGCCCTGCCCTGCACTCGTACAGGTGTGGGCATTGACTCCCCGCTCCGGCCCGAAGTGCGGGATCATGTCGCCATGACCGAGGTGTCCTCGCTCACAGGCCGGCTGCTCGTCGCGACGCCCGCGCTCGCCGACCCGAACTTCGACCGCGCGGTGGTGCTGCTCCTCGATCACGACGAGGAGGGCTCCCTCGGCGTGGTCCTCAACCGCCCCACCCCGGTGGGCGTCGGCGACATCCTCGCGCCCTGGGCGGCGCTCGCGGGCGAGCCCGGAGTGGTCTTCCAGGGCGGCCCGGTGTCGCTGGACTCCGCGCTCGGCGTGGCGGTCGTCCCGGGCGGGCTCGCCGGGGACGACGACGTGCCCATCCTGGAGAGCGGCGTGCGGCCCGGCCCGGGCGGCACCGCCGCCGCCGGGCCGCGGCCGGACGACGCCCGGCACGGCGGCGCGCCGGGCGAGGAGCCGCTCGGGTGGCGGCGGGTGCACGGCGCGATCGGCCTGGTCGACCTGGAGACCCCGCCGGAGCTGCTCGCCACCGTCCTGGGCAGCCTGCGTATCTTCGCGGGGTACGCGGGCTGGGGCCCGGGCCAGCTGGAGGACGAGCTGAACGACGGCGCCTGGTACGTCGTCGAGTCCGAGCCGGGCGACGTCTCGTCCCCCGACCCCGAACGCCTGTGGCGCGCGGTGCTGCGCCGCCAGCGCAACGAACTCGCGATGGTGGCCACCTATCCGGACGACCCGTCGCTGAACTGAGCCGCCGGGCCCGGCGGCCCTCGCCCGTCCGCCCGCCTCGCCCGTCCGCCCGCCTCGCCGTCAGTCCGTCGGCTCCGGTTCGCCGCCCGGTTGGGCCAGTGCGAGGAAGCGGTCCGCCAAAGGATGGGCGCCGCGTTCGGGGACGGCCAGCCGGACGGTGACCGGCGGGGCGTTCTTCAGGCGTACGTAGCGGATGCCGGGGTGGGTGTGGCGCCGGGCGAGGGATTCGGGGGCCACCCCGACGCCATGGCCCGCGGCGACCGCCTCCAGCCATTCGTCGACGTTCCCGGCGGTGCAGGCCAGGCGGGGCCGCCGGCCCTCGGGCCACAGCTGCGGTCCGGTGGAGCCGGTGACGGTGTTGACCACCAGCGGCAGTCCGGCCAGCTCCGTCCAGTCGAGCACCCGGCGCCGGGCGAGGGCCCGCAGCGCCTCCGTGTCGGCGTCGCTCCCGGGGCCCGTCGCGCCGGGCGCGGCGGTGCGGGCCAGTGCGGCGACCCGGGGCTCGTGCAGCAGCACCGCGGTGCGGACCGCGGCGCCGCGCGGGAGCGCGCCGCGGACCACGACGACATCGGCCTCCCCGCTCTCCAGCCCGGCGAGCGGCGCGTCCCGCCGGACGAGGCGTACGCCGGTGCCGGTGGCGGCCGTGAAGCGGGCGTTCAGTTCGGTGCAGGCGGTGGGCAGCAGGGAGGTGAAGCCGAGCCGCAGCGGGGTGGCCCGCGCGGGGGCCCGCAGAGCGGCGGCCAGCCGGGGCAGCAGGGGCGCCAGGTCGGCGTGGAGTCCGCGGCCCGCGGCGGTCAGTTCCACCCGGCGCGTCGTGCGGTCCAGCAGCCGGACGCCGAGCGCCGTTTCGAGGGCGCGGACGGTGCGGGTCAGCGCGGGCTGCCCGATCCGCAGCCGGGCCGCGGCGTAGGTGAAACTGCGCTCCTCGGCGACCGCGAGGAACCCCCGCAGATGCCGCAGCTCGATCCCGGCGCACCCGTCGAGGGCGCCGAGCGCGTCGAGGGCGCCGGGGGCGGGCGCGGCGTCGGCGGGCCGGGACTCCGGGGGTGCGCCGGGTCCGGCCTCCGCGGTGGGCTCCGGGGCCGCGGTGGCTTCCCGGTCTGCCGTGGCCTCCCGGCCCGCGGCGTCCTGACGGGTGGCGGGCGGGTGCTCGGTGGGGCCGGTCATCCTGTCGCTCTCCTGCCTTCGCCGCGGTCCGCGCGGGCGCCGTGCCGTCCGCGCGCCTCTTATGCCGCACCAGCATAAATAACCGCCCGCGGGCATTTCCCCGGCTATCCGGAGAGTGCCTACGTTTCCCCGGTCGGCGCCCGGCGCCGGCGGCCGGCCCGTCCGTGGCCGGTCCGTTCCGGGGATCAACACCCCGGCAGGACAGGGGAGTTGAGCGCGGTGCGCAAAGTGGGACTGCTGATGCTGGGGGCGTTCACCCTCGGCCTGGACGCCTATGTGATGGCCGGGCTGCTCCCGGTGATCGCCGCGGACACCGGCACCCGGGTGGCGCTCGCCGGGCAGCTGGTGACGGCGTTCACCCTCGCCTACGCGCTTGCCGCGCCGCTGGTCGCCGGGTTGCTCGCCGGGGTGCGGCCGCGCGCCCTGATCCTCGCCGCGCTGGCGCTCTTCACGCTCGGCAACGCCCTGACCGCGCTGGCCCCGACCCTGGGCACGTTGCTCGGGGCGCGGATCGTCGCCGGCGCCGGGGCCGGGGTCTACGCGGCGCTCGCCACGGCGGCCGCCGCCGCGCTGGCGGGGCCCGAGCGGCGGGGCCGGGCGCTGGCGCTGGTGATGGGCGGGATGAGCACCGGCACCGTGCTCGGCGTGCCGCTGGGCGTACTGCTCGCCGAGCGCGCCGGCTGGCGCGCCACGATGTGGCTGGTCACCGCCTTGGGCGCGCTGGCGCTCACCGGTCTGGCCGCGCTGTTGCCGCCGGTGCCGGCCGGGCCCGCGGTGCCGCTGCGCGCCCGCCTGACCGCGCTCGCCGACCGCGCGGTGGCGCCCGTCGTCGGGGTGTCGTTCCTCGCGGCCGTCGCCAGCCTCGGGCTCTACACCTATCTGGCGCCGGTGCTCGCCGCGGCCGGCGGCGTCCGCGAGGTCACGCCGTACCTGTGGGCGTGGGGCGCCGGCGGGGTGCTGGGCAGCGTGGCCGCCGGGCCGCTGGTGGACCGTACGGGGCGGGTGCGGGCGCTGGCCGGCGGGCTGCTCTTGGTGATCGTCGCGGCGCAGGCGCTGCTGCCGGCGGCCGCGCCGGTCGCGCTGCCCGCGGCGGCGGCGCTGCTGGTCGCCTGGGGGGCGGCCGGGTGGGCGTTCCAGGTGCCGCAGCAGCACCGGCTGCTGGAGCTGAGCGCGGAGCGCGGCACGGTCGCCCTGGCGCTCAACAACTCGGCGCTCTACCTGGGCTCCGCGGTCGGCTCGGCGCTCGGCGGCCTCGCGCTGTCCGCGGGGCTCGCACCGGCCGCGCTGCCGTGGGCGGCGGCCGGTGTGGCGGCCGCCGGTCTGGCCCTTCACCTGGTGAGCGCCCGGCGCTCACGACACGCCGGGAGCCTGGGTACCCTTGGCAGGTATGAGCACTCTTGAGCCCGAGCCCGAGCGCGGGGCAGGAACGGGAACCCTCGTAGAGCCGACGCCGCAGGTGTCGAACGGTGACGGCGATCACGAGCGTTTCGCCCATTACGTCCAGAAGGACAAGATCATGGCGAGCGCGCTCGACGGCACCCCCGTCGTGGCGCTCTGCGGCAAGGTCTGGGTGCCGGGCCGCGACCCGAAGAAGTACCCGGTCTGTCCCATGTGCAAGGAGATCTACGAGTCCATGGGCGCCGGTGGCGACAAGGGCAAGGGCGGCAAGGACGGCGACGGCAAGAAGTAGCCGTGCCGCCGGCCGGGGCGACCCGGCGCGGCGCCGCCGGCCGTCCGGCGTGGTCGCCGGGGTGCGGACCGCCGTACGAGGACGGTCCGCACCAGCGGTACGTGGCGAAGGGCCCGGGTTCTCCGTGAACCCGGGCCCTTCGCCGTGCCCGGGGGTTCCGGCCGCCCGGGGCCCGTCCGTACCGACTGGTGGAGACCTCTGGCGAACCCTTGTCCGACCGGGCAACGCCGCTTAATCTCCTCTGAGTTGTGCACTGCGAAACGCTCGTTGCGTATGTTGCAACACTCTTGGAGGTCCCGTCATGCACCTCTCCGCCCGTCTGGCCGCCGCCGGAGCGGCGCTCGTTCTGACCGCCCTCACCGCCACGGCCTGCGCCCCGGCCACCTCGGGCGGCGCCGCCGGAGGCGACTCCCGGACCGGCACGCTGCGGGTCTGGCTCTTCCGGGAGGTCGGCAACGCCCCCAAGGAGAAGGTGGTCCGGCAGGCCGTCGCCGATTTCACCGCCGCGCACAAGGGCGTGAAGGTCACCGTCGACTACATCCCCGTCGACACCCGCGCTCAGCGCGTCAAGGCCGCCTTCAACGACCCGTCCGGCGCGCCCGATGTCATCGAGTACGGCAACACCGACACCGCCGGATACGTCGCGGACGGCGGACTCGCCGATGTGACCGAGGAGTTCGACGCCTGGCCCGAGGCGAAGGACACCGACGCCACCGCGAAGCAGGGCGTGACCGTGGCCGGAAAGGTCTACGGCGCCCCGCTCTTCGTCGGCGCCCGCGCGCTCTACTACCGCACCGACCTCTTCAAGGAACTCCACCTCCAACCCCCGGCCACCCAGGACGAGATGGCCGCCGCCGCCCGGAAGATCCGGGCGGCCCACCCCGACCTGTACGGACTCGCCGTCGGCGGCGCGTACACCTACGGCGCGCTGCCGTTCCTCTGGTCGGCCGGCGGCGCCCTCGCCACCGAGAAGGGCGGCGCCTACACCGCGGCCCTCACCACCCCGGCGGCCAGGAAGGGCATCGCCGCGTACACCGGCCTCTTCGGCGACGACAACTGCCCGGCCGCCAAGTGCGCCGGGATGAACGGCAACGACACCGTCACCGCCTTCGCCGCCGGCCGCGCCGGGATGGCCATCGGCGGCGACTTCAACCACCGCGCCGTCGAAGCCGGCAAGGTCAAGGGGAAGTACGCCGTCGTCCCGTTGCCCGGCCGGAAGAAGGGCGAGATCGCCCCGGCGTTCGCGGGCGGCAACAACATCGGCGTGCTGCGCAGCACCTCCCACCGCACCCTCGCCGTCGACCTGATGAAGCGGCTGGCCGGAAAGGAGGCGCAGCGCGGGCTCTTCGACGCGATGGGTTTCCTGCCGACCTTCACCGACGTCCGCGCCGCGGCCGCGCGGCGGCAGCCCTACGTCAAGCCGTTCGTCGACACCCTCGACGCCGGGGCGGAGTTCGTGCCCGTCACGCCCGGCTGGGCCACCGTGGACGCCTCGCTGGTGCTGCCCACGATGTACCAGCAGATCATCAGCGGCCGGAAGAGCGTCGACGCGGCGGCCGATGAGGCGGCCCGCGCCATGGACGGGGCCTTCCGGAAGTGACCGCCCTCCGCAGCGGCCCCCGCGCCGCCCGCGTCCGCCCCCGTGCCGCGCCGCGCGACCCGGCCCGGCGCCACGGCGGCTGGACCCCCTGGCTCTACCTCGCCCCGGCGCTCGCCGTCCTCGGCGCGCTGCTGGTCTACCCGATCTACCAGCTCGGCCTGATCTCGTTCCTCGAATACACCCAGGCGCAGGTCAGCGGCGGTCAGCCGACCAGCTTCCAGGGGCTGGGCAACTACGCCACGCTCTTCGGCGACGGCGAGTTCTGGTCGGTCCTGCTCGCCACCGTGGTCTTCGCCGCCGCCTGCGTCCTCGCCACCCTCGCCACCGGCTGCGCCCTCGCCGTCCTGCTCACCCGGGTCCGGGCGCTGCCCCGGCTCGCGCTGATGCTCGCCGGGCTCGGCGCCTGGGCCACGCCCGCCATCACCGGCTCCACCGTCTGGCTCTTCCTCTTCGACCCCGACTTCGGCCCCGTCAACAAGGTGCTGACCGCCCTCGGGCTGAGCGGCTTCGCCGACTTCTCCTGGACGTACGACCGCTACACCGCCTTCGCGCTCGTCCTCCTCGAAGTCGTCTGGTGCTCCTTCCCGTTCGTCATGATCACCGTCTACGCCGGGATCCGCGCCGTCCCCGCCGAGATCGTGGAGGCCGCGGCCCTGGACGGCGCCTCCGCGTGGCGGATCTGGCGCAGCGTCCTCGCACCGATGCTGCGGCCGATCCTCGTCGTCGTCACGCTCCAGTCGGTGATCTGGGACTTCAAGCTGTTCACGCAGATCTATGTGATGACGGACGGCGGCGGCGTCGCCCGGCAGAACCTCGTCCTCAACGTCTACGCCTACCAACGGGCCTTCGCCTCCTCGCAGTACAGCCTCGGCGCGGCGATCGGCGTCGTCATGCTGCTGCTCCTGCTCGGCGTGACCCTCGTCTATCTGCGGCTGCTGCGCCGCCAGGGGGAGGAGCTGTGAGCGAACCGCGCACCCGGGAGACCGGCACGGGCGGGGTGGCCGGCGGGCCGGCGGCCCGGGCCCGGAAGGGCCGCGGCCCGCGCCGGCCCTGGCGGCTCGCCGCCGAGGCCGGGACGCTGCTGATCGCGGCCGTCGTCGCCTTCCCCCTCTACTGGATGGTCCTCTCCGCCTTCAAACCCGACGCCGAGGTGCAGTCGGACGCGCCGCGGCCCTGGACGCTCGCGCCCTCCCTCGACGCCTTCCGGCGCGTCTTCCAGCAGCAGGACTTCGGCCGCTACTTCCTCAACAGCCTGCTCGTCGCCGGGACGGTGGTCGTCGCCTCCGCGCTGATCGCCTTCCTCGCCGCCACCGCCGTGACACGGTTCCGCTTCCGCTTCCGCACCACGCTGCTGATCATGTTTCTGATCGCGCAGACGGTGCCCGTCGAGGCGCTGACCATCCCGCTCTTCTTCCTCCTGCGCGACCTCGGCACCGCCGTGCCCGGCATCGGCCTGAACACCCTGGGCTCGCTGATCCTGCCGCACCTCGCCTTCTCGCTGCCGTTCGCCATCTGGATGCTGCGCGGCTTCGTCCGGGCCGTCCCCGAGAGCCTGGAGGAGGCCGCATCCCTGGACGGCGCGAGCCGGGCCCGCTTCCTGTGGCGGATCCTCTTCCCGCTCGTCCTCCCCGGACTCGTCGCCACCAGCGTCTTCTCCTTCATCTCCACCTGGAACGACTTCCTGTTCGCCAAGTCGTTCCTGATCAGCGCCACCGAGAACTCCACCCTGCCGATGGCGCTGCTCGTCTTCTTCAAGCCCGACGAGAACGACTGGGGCGGCATCATGGCCGCGTCGACCGTGATGACCCTCCCCGTCCTCGTCTTCTTCGTACTCGTACAGCGCCGACTGGTCTCCGGCCTCGGCGGCGCGGTGAAGGACTGAAGGGCCACGACATGCACCCCCACCCCATCGGACACCCCGGCACCCCCGACCACGCCGTCATTCCGCTTCCGCTCCGCGCCGCGGCCCTCCCGGACGGCGACGCGTTCGTCCTCGACGCGGCCACCGGCATCGACGCCGGACCCGGCACCGAGGACACCGCCCACTGGCTGCGCACCGCCCTCGGCGCCGCCACCGCGCTGCCGCTGCCCCCGCACCACGACGGCTGCCGCACCCGCATCCGGCTGCGCACCGACCCGGACACCGCACGCCGCCTGGGACCCGAGGGCTACCGCCTCACCGCCGACGGCTCCCTCCTCGCCCTCGACGGCGGCGGCCCCGCCGGAGTCTTCTGGGGCGCCCAGACGCTGCGTCAGCTCCTCGCCGCCGACGGCGCGGACGTCTTCCGGCGCGCGCCCGTCACCCCGGGCACCCGCGCCCGGTCACTGCCGCCGCTGCGGATCGAGGACGCCCCGCGCTTCGGCTGGCGCGGCATGATGCTCGACGTCGCCCGGCACTTCACCCCCAAGGACGGCGTCCTGCGCTGGATCGACCTGCTCGCCGCCCACAAGCTCAACGTCCTGCATCTGCACCTGACCGACGACCAGGGCTGGCGGGTGCCCATCGACCGCCACCCCGAACTCACCCGCACCGGCGCCTGGCGCGCCCGCACCAAACTCGGCCACCGCGCCTCCCCGCTGTGGAGCGACATCCCGCACGGCGGCCACTACACCAAGGACGACCTGCGCGAGATCGTGGCCTACGCCGCGCGCCACCACATCACCGTCGTCCCGGAGATCGATATCCCCGGCCACTCGCAGGCGGCCATCGCCGCGTATCCGGAACTCGGCAACACCGACGTCATCGACACGACCTCCCTCACCGTCTGGGACACCTGGGGCATCAACCCGAACGTACTCGCCCCCACCGACAACGCCATCCGCTTCTACGAGGAGGTGCTGGAGGAGGTCCTGGAGCTGTTCCCGTCGCGCTACGTCCACCTCGGCGGCGACGAGTGCCCCAAGGAGCAGTGGAAGGCGTCCGACACCGCGCAGAAGCGCATCGCCGAGCTGGGCGTCGACGGCGAGGACGGCCTGCAGAGCTGGTTCCTCGGCCACTTCGCCCGCTGGCTCGCCGACCGCGGCCGCTGCCTCATCGGCTGGGACGAGATCCTGGAGGGCGGCCTCCCCGAGGGCGCCGCGGTCTCGTCCTGGCGCGGCTACGCCGGGGGCGTCGCCGCCGCCCGCGCCGGCCACGACGTCGTCATGTGCCCCGAACAGCAGGTCTATCTGGACCACCGGCAGGACGCCGGGCCGAACGAGCCGGTGCCGATCGGCTTCGTCCGCACCCTGGAGGACGTCTACCGCTTCGAACCCGTCCCCGACGCCCTCACGGAAACCGAGGCGCAGCGGGTCCTCGGCACCCAGGCCAACGTCTGGACCGAGGTCATGGACAGTCAGGAGCGCCGCGACTACCAGGTCTTCCCGCGGCTGGTGGCGCTCGCCGAGGTCGCCTGGTCCGAGCTGCCCGCGCCGGCGGACCGCGACTACCAGGAATTCACCCGCCGGATGACCGCCCACTACCCCCGGCTCGACGCGCTCGGCGTCGCCTACCGCCCGCCCGGCGGCCCCCATCCCTGGCAGATGCGCCCCGGCCTGCTCGGACGCCCGATCGACGGGCCGCCCCCGAACGTGTGAGCCGCCGTACGAACGGAGCGCCCGTCCCGGGGCCGGACGACCGGCCGGTCCCGGGGGCCGCGGGCGCCCCGGTGCACCCGTCAGGACCCGCGCCACCGCCGCCGTACGGGCCCGCGGCGGCGGACGAAACCGGACCAGCGCACCGTTCGGGACGGAACACCGCTTCGCGGACCCTCGCGCCGTGCCCCCGCGAGAATGTGCCAGAGTTGCCACGTCCGGACCGTGAGCACGTACCGTACGGCGAGCGGAACTGCCGGGACACCGGGGAAGGGGCAGCTGGCTTGACCACGCACGCACCGCAGGCGTCGCACACGGTGACGTTGCCGGCCTCGCTCGACGAGGCGGTGGCGGCGCTGGCCGCCATGCCCGCCGCCGTACCCGTCGCGGGCGGCACGGACCTCATGGCGGCGGTGAACGCCGGACTCCTCAGACCCGCGGGCCTCGTGGGCCTCGCCCGGATCAGTGAAATCCGCGGCTGGCAGTACCAGGACGGCCACGCCCTCCTCGGCGCCGGACTCACCCTCGCCCGTATGGGGCGTCCCGATTTCGCCGCGCTGATCCCGGGGCTGGCCGCCGCCGCGCGCGCCGCCGGGCCTCCGCAGATCCGCAACGCCGGGACGCTCGGCGGCAACATCGTCAGCTCCGCGCCGACCGGCGACACCCTGCCGGTGCTCGCCGCGCTGGAAGCCACCCTGATCATCGCGGGCCCCGGGGGCGGCCGCCGGGAGATCCCGGTGAGCCATCTGCTGGCCGGGCGCGAGATGCTGCGCCCCGGCGAACTCGTCGGCTTCGTACGGGTGCCGCTGCTGCACGCCCCGCAGACGTTCCTCAAGGCCACCGGGCGCACCGGACCCGGCCGCGCCACCGCCTCCGTCGCGCTGGTCCTCGACCCGGCGCGGCGCGGGGTGCGGTGCGCCGTCGGCGCGGTCGCCGCGATGCCGCTGCGGCCCCTGGAGGCCGAGCAGTGGGTGGCCTCCCTCATCGACTGGGACGGCGAACGCGCCCTGGTCCCGGAGGCCCTGACGGCCTTCGGCGACTACGTCGCGGCTGCCTGCATCCCCGACCCGGCGCCGCCGCAGGACGGCTCCGAGCCGCAGACCCTGCCGCCCGCCGCGCTGCATCTGCGCCGTACGGTGGCGGCCCTGGCCCGCCGCGCACTTGGGAGGGCGCTCTCGTGAGCGACGACAACCGCAGGCCGCAGTCCGAACAGGGCTGGCAGCCGCTGCCGCAGGGCGGCGAGTACGAGCAGGAGGCCACGGCCTTCGTGCAGCTGCCCGAGGGGTTCACCACCGCGGCCCTCGGCGGCGACTACTACCCCCCGGGCGCCGACCCGCTCGCCGCGCCCGGCCACGGCTACGTCCCCCCGGCCTCCTTCACCCCGCCGATCCCCGGCGCGGGCACCGACCCGTCGGCCACCGGCCAGTGGACGATGCCGTTCGCCGACCCCTCCGCCGGGTACGCCGACCCGTCGGCCGGCTACCCCGCCCACACCGGTCAGCAGGCCGGACCCACGGGTACGCCGCCGCACGGCACCCCCTGGGGCGGCGACCACGTCGAATGGCCGGTCGCCGGCGGCACGGACGCGGCCGGCGGCACCGGCCAGTGGACGGTCCCGGGCGCCCCGGACGACGTCCTGGAGGAGTCCGGCGAGTACCTCGTCGACGACGGCCGGACGGCCCCGCACGCCCAGGGCGGCTACCCGTCCGCCGGGTACCCCTACGACACCGCCGCCCCCGGGGGCGACACCTACGGCGGCCAGGAGCCCGGCCGGCCGGCGCCCGACCCGTACGGGTACGGCCCGTCCGGTGACACCTACGGCGGGCAGGGCGGCTACGGCGGCCATCCCGCCCCGCAGGACCCGCTGTTCGGCGGCATCGCCGAGGAGCCGTACCCGCAGGCCGGCACCGATCACGGCGTGCCCCGGGACACCGCGCACGGCACCGGCGACGGCTACGCGACCGGCGCCCCGGAGGCCCCGGCGCCGGTGACGCCCGGCGGCGGCAGCGGCCACTGGTCGCTGCCCGCCGACGCGCTCGCCCAGTGGCCGCCGGCCGAGGAAACCGCACCCGAACCGCAGGCGCCGGGCCACCCGGCCGACCCCCCGGCGGACACCGGCTCCTGGACGGTCCCGGCCGCCACCGAACAGCCCGACGTCTCCGGCGAGTTCCCCCTCGACGCGGTGCGCGACGGCGCCTACGCGACGTACACCGGGTACGACACGACCGGCTACGGCGCGGCCCACCCGGGGACGCCGGAGACGGCACACGGCGAGACGGCGCACACCGAGGCCCCGCACGCCCCCGGCGAGCAGGGCGCGCCCGCCGCCGGCCCCGGCGACCCCTTCGCCGCCGAGCAGGCCGCGGACACCCCGGCCGGGCACGGCGCGCCCGCCCCCGCCGACCACGGCCTGCCCGCCCCCGCCGATCACGGGGCGGACGCCGCATCGGAACCGGCGGCGCCCCTCGGGGAGCTGCCGCTCGCCCCGGAGCCGTCCGCCGCGCCGGGCGACCTCTCCGCCGCGGACCCCTTCGCCACGGGCGACCCGTACGCCCCCGGGGAGCCGCACGCACCGCAGCCGGGCGGCGAACCCGTGGACGGCGCCGCCGGTCTGACCGCCGACGGTCTGAGCGCCGACGCCCCGGGCGTCCCGATCCCGGACGCCGCCGCGACCGGCGCACCGGGGCCGTCCGCCCACGAGCCGGTTCACGAGCCGGTTCATGAGCCCGTCCACGAGACCGGCGTCGAGTCCGCCGCCGAGGCCGTGGACCCATCGGCCCTCCCGACCACCGCCGAGCCCGGTGCGCCCGGCCACGGCACGCCGCCGCACGGCGTCCCGGTGCCGGAGGCGGCCCCGGCCGAGGGGGCCACGCCGCCCGGCGACCACGCCGCCACCGGGCCCGAGGCCACGCTCCCGGACGCCGCGGCCCCGCCGGTGGCCGAGGCAACCGACGTGACGGCGGCGGCGGTTGAGCCCGCCGAGGGCGCCGAGGCCGCGCCCGGACGGCCCGGGGACGACACCCCGGAACCGGCCGCCCCCGGAGAGCCCGACGCCACCGCGCCCGAGGGCCCCGAGGCCGCCGGCCCGGAGCCGGCCGGTCCCGGGCCGGACGCGCCCGACGCGGCCGCTCCCGAGGCCGCGGCCGACGCGGCGCCCCAGGTGCTGGCGCACTCCGGTCCGGACACCGCCGGGGCCGACGCGTACGCCGAGGAGCACCCGCACGCCTCGTACGTGCTGCGCGTCAACGGCGCCGACCGGCCGGTCACCGACGCCTGGATCGGCGAATCGCTCCTCTACGTGCTGCGCGAGCGGCTCGGGCTCGCCGGGGCCAAGGACGGCTGCTCCCAGGGCGAGTGCGGCGCCTGCTCCGTCCAGGTGGACGGGCGGCTGGTCGCCTCCTGCCTGGTGCCCGCCGCCACCACCGCGGGCAGCGAGGTCCGCACCGTCGAGGGCCTCGCCGAGCACGGCCGCCCCTCCGACGTGCAGCGCGCCCTCGCCGAGTCCGGCGCCGTCCAGTGCGGCTTCTGCATCCCGGGCATGGCGATGACCGTGCACGACCTCCTGGAGGGCAACCACGCCCCCACCGAGCTGGAGACCCGCCAGGCGCTCTGCGGCAACCTCTGCCGCTGCTCCGGCTACCGCGGGGTGCTCGACGCCGTCGACACCGTCGTCACCGCCCGCCGCCAGGCCGCCGAGGCCGCCGCGGAGGCGGAGGCGTCCGAGGAGGCGGCGCACATCCCGCACCAGACGGGCCCCGAGGAGCCCGCCCCGCACGGGGCGCACGAGCAGGGCCCGTACGCCCCGGCCGAGCACGGTGGCGCCCCCGCCGGCCACGACCCCGACCAACCCCACGGTCCGGACGCACCGCACCGGACGGGAGGCACCGCATGAGCGGCACGACCGACGCAGCCACCGCGACCCCCGCCGCCGGGGTGCCGATCCCGCCCGTCGAACCGCCGCCGCACGGTCTGGGCGTCTCCCTGCCGTCCGCCGACGCGTCCGCCAAGACCCAGGGCACCTTCCCGTACGCCGCCGACCTCTGGGCCGACGGGCTGCTGTGGGCGGCGGTGCTGCGCTCGCCGCACCCGCGCGCCCGGATCCTCTCCCTCGACACCCGGCAGGCCGCCGAACTGCCCGGCGTCCGCGCCGTCGTGACCCATGCGGACGTCCCCGGGGACGCCGGGCACGGCCGCGGCGTCGCGGACCGCCCGGTGTTCGCCAAGGACGAGGTGCGCTACCACGGCGAGCCGATCGCCGCGATCGCCGCCGACCACCCCGACACCGCACGGCTGGCCGCCGCCGCCATCGCCGTCGAGTACGAGCTGCTCGACCCGGTCACCGACCCGCAACTGGCCTTCGAGGCCGAGCCGCTGCACCCGGACGGCAACCTCATCCGGCACATCCCGCTCCGCTTCGGCGACCCGGAGGCCGTCGGCGAGGTGATGGTCGAGGGGCTGTACCGCATCGGCCGTCAGGACCCCGCGCCCATCGGCGCCGAGGCCGGGCTCGCGGTGCCGCGGCCCGACGGCGGCGTGGAGATCTACACCGCCTCCACCGACCCGCACGCCGACCGCGATCTGGCCGCCGCCTCCTTCGGCCTCGACCCCGAGCGCGTCAAGGTCGTGGTGACCGGCGTGCCCGGCGCCACCGCCGACCGCGAGGACCCCGGCATCCAGCTCTCCCTGGGCCTGCTCGCGCTGCGCACCGGCTGCCCCGTCAAGCTCGCCGCGACCCGCGAGGAGTCCTTCCTCGGCCACGCCCACCGCCACCCGACGCTGCTCCGCTACCGCCACCACGCCGACGCCGAGGGCAAGTTGGTGAAGGTCGAGGCGCAGATCCTGATGGACGCCGGCGCCTACGCGGACACCTCCGCCGAGGCGCTGGCCGCCGCCGTCTCGTTCTCCTGCGGCCCCTACGTCGTCCCGCACGCCGTCATCGAGGGTTGGGCGGTGCGCACCAACAACCCGCCCTCCGGCCATATGCGCGGCGAGGGCGCGATGCAGGTCTGCGCCGCCCACGAGGGCCAGATGGACAAGCTCGCGGCGCGCCTGGGCCTGGAGCCGGACGAGATCCGGCGGCGCAACGTCATGGCCACCGGCGATCTGCTGCCCACGGGCCAGTCGGTGACCTGCCCCGCGCCCGTCGCCGAGCTGCTGCGCTCGGTCACCGAGGCGCCGCTGCCGGACCTGCCCAAGGACACCCCCGCGGCGGAGTGGCTGCTGCCGGGCGGCCTGGAGGGCGCGGGCGAGCCGGGCGCGGTGCGCCGCGGCGTCGGCTACGCGCTGGGCATGGTGCACATGCTGGGCGCCGAGGGCGCCGACGAGGTGTCGACCGCGACGGTCAAGGTCAGCGGTTCGGTCGCCACCGTCATCTGCGCCGCCGTGGAGACCGGCGGCGGCTTCTCCACGCTGGCGCGGCAGATCGTGCAGGAGACGCTGGGCATCGAGGAGGTGCACGTCGCGGGCGTCGACACCGATCAGCCGCCCGCCGGCCGCGCCTGCCACGGCCGCCACACCTGGGTCTCCGGCGGCGCCGTCGAGCGGGCCGCCAAGATGGTCCGTACGCAGCTGCTCCAGCCGCTGGCCCACAAGTTCGGGATGTCCACCGAGCTGCTCCAGATCACCGACGGCAAGATCACCTCGTACGACGGGGTGCTCTCCACCACCGTCGCCGAGGCGCTGGACGGCAAGGAGCTGTGGGCCACCGCGCAGTGCCGCCCGCATCCGACGGAGCCGCTGGACGAGTCCGGGCAGGGCGACGCGTTCGTGGGGATGGCGTTCTGCGCGATCCGCTGCGTCGCCGACGTCGACATCGAGCTGGGCACCATCCGCGTGGTGGAGATGTCCGTGGCGCAGGACGTCGGGCGGGTGCTCAACCCCCGTCAGCTGCGCGCCCGGATCGAGGCCGGCGTCACCCAGGGGCTGGGCGCCGCGCTGATGGAGAACCTGCGCACCACCCGCGGTCAGGTCCGCCACCCGGATCTGACCGGCTACGCCCTGCCGACCGCGCTGGACGCGCCGGACATCCGCATCGTCAACCTCGTCGAGGAGCGCGACGTCGTCGCCCCGTTCGGCGCGAAGGCGGCCAGCGCGGTGCCGGTGGTGACCGCCCCCGCCGCGGTCGCCTCCGCGGTCCGCGCGGCCACCGGCCGCCCCATCGGCCGCCTCCCGATCCGCCCGCAGGCGGCGGTGGCCCAGAGCGCACAGGCCGTCCCGCAGGGGGCGCAGGCGTAAGCCCCCCGGACGCACCTGAAGGCGGTCCCCGCCGAGGTCGGGGCCACCTTCAGGGCGTTCGGCGTTCGTTCCGCGGCGGCGCGCGGAGCATGACGACGCGACGGCGCGCCGGGCGCGGAACGAACGCCACGAAGGGCGGTCCACCCGCAGCGGGACCGCCCTTCGTGAGTCCCTGATCAAGGGACCGGAGGCCGTGACCGGAATCGAACCGGCGTAACTCGCTTTGCAGGCGAGTCCCTCAACCACTCGGGCACACGGCCGGGATGAGGCGATGCACCGACTGTAGGCAGCTGTGTGCGGGCCCCGGAAGGGGCCGGTGCGGCCTGCCACGAGGCCGCAACAGGGGGCAACGCGGGGCAACACGGGGTTCACGGAAGGCGCGCGCGGAGCGCGGGGCCGGGCGCGTCCGGGGGCGCGTACGGCCCGGGCGTAGGTCTTGCGTCCGAGGCGATCCCCGTCCGATGTTCCGTCCGAGGACAGGGGCCATGCGGCGTGTCGACCCTTACGCTGGCCCGATGACCGCCGACCCCGCGCGCGACACCGACGTCGCCACCGCAGCCGCTCCACCGCCCTCCTCCGCAGGTCCGGACCCCGTCGGGGACCGGCGCGCCCCGGATTCCGGGCCGCCCGGTGCCGCCCCGGAGGCGGGCGTGTTCGGGCGGGGGTACCGGGCGCTGACCCTCGGGATCGTCTCGGTGGTGTCGCTGATCGCGTTCGAGGCGAGCGCGGTGAACACCGCGATGCCGGTCGCCGCCCGGGCGCTGCACGGCATCGGGCTGTACGCCTTCGGTTTCTCGGCCTTCTTCACCACCAGCCTCTTCGCGATGGCGCTGGCGGGGGAGTGGAACGACCGCCGGGGGCCGCTGGTGCCGCTCTTCACCGGTATCGGCGGCTTCGGCGCCGGGCTGGTCATAGCCGGCGCGGCGCCGACCATGGGCTTGTTCGTCGCCGGGCGCGGGGTGCAGGGGCTCGGCGGCGGGCTGGTGATCGTCTCGCTGTACGTCGTCGTCGGCCGGGCCTATCCGGAGCGGTTGCGTCCGGCGGTGATGGCGTCGTTCTCGGCGGCGTGGGTGCTGCCGGTGATCGTCGGCCCGCTGGCCGCCGGGAGCGTCGCCGAACACCTCGGCTGGCGCTGGGTCTTCCTCGCCATCCCGGTGCTGATCCTGCTGCCGCTCGCGGTGATGCTGCCCGCGCTGCGCGCCCTGCCGCGCGAGGCGCCGGGCCCGGACGGCGGGCTGCTCGCGGTGGTGCGCAGCCGCCGCGCCCTGCTCGCCCTGGCCGTCGCGGCGGGCGCCTGGCTGCTCCAGTACGCGGGCGGGCACCTGACGCCGTACGCGGTGATCCCGGCGGCCGCGGGCCTGGCGCTGCTGGTGCCGGCGGTGCGGCGGCTGCTGCCGCGGGGCACGTTCCGGGCGGCGCGGGGGCTGCCGATGGTGGTGCTGATGCGCGGCCTCGCGGCCGGTGCGCTGGTCGCCGCGGAGAGCTTCATCCCGCTGCTGCTGGTCTCCGAGCGCGGCCTGTCCGCGACCCTCGCCGGCCTCTCCCTCACCGGCGGCGGCCTGACCTGGGCGCTCGGCTCGTACGTGCAGAGCCGCCCGCGGTGCGAGGCGCACCGGGAGCGGTTGATGGGCGCCGGGATGGCGTTCCTGGCGGTGGCGATCGCGGCGGTGCCGCTGGTGCTGTCCGAGGCGGTCCCGGTGTGGACGGTCGCGGTGGCGTGGACGCTCGGCGGCTTCGGCATGGGGCTGAACATCTCCAGCGGCGGGGTGCTGCTGCTGAAGCTCTCCCGGCCCGAGGAGGCGGGCGCCAACTCCGCCTCGCTCCAGATGGCGGACGCCCTCGGCAACGTCGTCCTCGTCGGCCTCGGCGGCGCCCTCTTCGTCGCCTTCGGCGGCGGCTCCCCGACCGCCCCGGCGGCCGCCTCCGCCTCCGCGGTCTCCCACCCCGCATCCTTCCTCGCCGTCTTCGCCACGATGGCCGCGGTGGCGGCCCTCGGAGCGGCCCTGGCGGGACGCCTCCGGCCTGCGGGGACGACGTAGGGGAGGGCGTACGGCTTCCCGTGGGGGCGTAGGGAGGGCCGCGCTATCCGGTACCGAAGTGGCCCCATGCTCGGTACCATTTCGGTATGGCTATGAACCTGCGTCTCGACGACGACCGGACCGAAGCGCTCAAGAAGCAGGCCGACCTGGAAGGGCGCAGCATGCATGCTGTGGTGCTCCGCGCCGTGGACGACTATCTGGCGCAGCATGCGAGGGAAGCGATGATCCGGGAGGTGGGCATCCAGGAGGCCGCCAAGTGGCGCGAGCTTCTGGAGCGCCTGAAGTGACGGTGTTCTACCTCACTGCGGGGGAAGTCCTGTCGCTCGCGGGGATCGCCTGCGACGACATGCGTATCGACGTACGCGACGCGGGGCTTCTGGAGTCGGCGGTGCACCGCCCGTCCGCGGAGATGTTCGGGCAGGAGGCGTACACGGATGTCTTCGGCAAGGCGGCCTCACTGCTCCAGTCGCTCGTCATCAACCATCCGCTCGTCGATGGCAACAAGCGCACGGCGTGGCTGTCGTGCATGGCGTTTCTCCGTATGAACGGTGAGTCGCTCCGCCCCGACATCGACTTCGCGGAGGGCCTGGTGATCGATGTGGCGACCGGGAAGCTTGAGGACGTCCTGGTCATCGCCGAGCGGTTGCGGTCGATGCGGGAGAGCGGGGCGTGACGCTCGCCCCACTTGACGGGAATGCGGCCCGAGCCACCTCGCCGCCCCGCCCCGCCCCGGTAGGCTGACGCGGTTGCCGATCGCCGAGCCAGCCGACGGAGACCGTGACTACCACCACCAGCGCCACCAGCAATCACCACCTGTCCCCGGCCTTCCCGGGCCGGGCCCCCTGGGGTACCGCCAACAAGCTGCGCGCCTGGCAGCAGGCGGCCATGGACCGGTACATCCAGACCCAGCCCCGGGACTTCCTCGCCGTCGCGACCCCGGGCGCGGGAAAGACCACCTTCGCGCTCACCCTCGCCTCGTGGCTGCTCCACCACCACGTCGTGCAGCAGGTGACCGTCGTCGCCCCGACCGAGCATCTGAAGAAGCAGTGGTCGGAGGCGGCGGCGCGGGTCGGGATCAAGCTCGACCCGGAGTACAGCGCGGGCCCGCTGGGCCGCGAGTACCACGGCATCGCGATCACGTACGCCGGTGTCGGCGTCCGGCCGATGCTGCACCGCAACCGCATCGAGCAGCGCAAGACGCTGGTCATCCTCGACGAGATCCACCACGCCGGTGACTCCAAGTCGTGGGGCGAGGCGTGTCTGGAGGCGTTCGAGCCGGCCACCCGGCGGCTCGCGCTGACCGGTACGCCGTTCCGCTCCGACACCAACCCGATCCCCTTCGTCACGTACGAGGAGGGCAACGACGGCATCCGGCGGTCGTCGGCCGACTACACCTACGGCTACGGCAACGCCCTCTCCGACGGCGTCGTCCGCCCGGTGATCTTCATGTCGTACAGCGGCAACATGCGCTGGCGGACGAAGGCGGGCGACGAGATCGCCGCCCGGCTCGGCGAGCCGATGACCAAGGACGCCATCTCGCAGGCGTGGCGGACCGCGCTGGATCCGCGCGGCGACTGGATGCCGAACGTGCTGCGCGCCGCCGACCAGCGGCTCACCGAGGTCCGCAAGGGCATCCCGGACGCGGGCGCGCTGGTCATCGCCTCGGACCAGGAGCAGGCGCGGGCGTACGCCAAGCTGATCCGGGACATCACCGGGCACCGTGCGACGCTGGTGCTCTCCGACGACAGCGGCGCCTCGCAGCGCATCGACGACTTCGCCGCCTCCGACGACCGCTGGATGGTCGCGGTCCGGATGGTGTCCGAGGGCGTCGACGTCCCGCGGCTCGCGGTCGGCGTCTACGCCACGACGATCTCCACCCCGCTCTTCTTCGCGCAGGCCGTCGGCCGTTTCGTGCGCTCGCGCAAGCGCGGCGAGACGGCGTCGGTCTTCCTGCCGACCGTCCCGATGCTGCTCGGCTTCGCCAACGAGATGGAGGTCGAGCGCGACCACGTCCTCGACAAGCCGAAGAAGGACGGGGACGAGGACCCGTACGCCGAGTCCGAGAAGGAGATGGACGAGGCCAATCAGGCGCAGGACGAGGACACGGGCGAGCAGGAGCAGTTCTCGTTCGAGGCGCTGGAGTCGGACGCGGTCTTCGACCGGGTGCTCTACAACAGCGCCGAGTTCGGCATGCAGGCGCACGCGGGCAGCGAGGAGGAGCAGGACTACCTCGGCATCCCCGGGCTGCTGGAGCCGGACCAGGTGCAGATGCTGCTCCAGAAGCGGCAGGCGCGGCAGATCGCGCACAGCAAGAAGAAGCCCGCCGAGGAGGCCGATCTGCTGGAGCTGCCGGCCGAGCGGCGCCCGGTGGTCAGCCACAAGGAGATGCTGGAGCTGCGCAAGCAGCTGAACACGCTGGTCGGCGCGTACGTCCACCAGAGCGGCAAACCGCACGGCGTGATCCACACCGAGCTGCGGCGGGTCTGCGGCGGGCCGCCGAGCGCGGAGGCCACGGCCGGTCAGCTGACCGAGCGGATCAAGAAGGTCCGGGAGTGGGCCACGCGCATGAAGTGAGCGCGCGGCGGGTGGAGTGACGAAGAGGCGGTGCGCCCGGCGCACCGCCTCTTCGTGTCAACGGCCGTGCGGGAAAGGAAAGTTACCCACGGGCCGGGCGGGATTTAGCGCACATTCCGGACGGGAAAGACCGGATTCTGGACGGGGACTTCCGCTGACCGGACTGGCTCGCTACTGTCCCGTCACGCACACGCCCCGTGGCAGCGCCGCCGCGGAGCGCAGCCGGTGCATGCGGCCGGCGGCCTCTAGCGCGCGCTGCACCAAGGCCGCAGCGTCCCGCGCCGACGATGCCGCCACATCGACCAGGAGGGGGCGTCGTGACCGCGGAGACCTCCCAGACGCTCGACCGGGGACTGCGCGTCCTCAAACTGCTCGCCGACACCGACCACGGCCTGACCGTCACCGAGCTGTCCCACAAGCTCGGGGTCAACCGCACCGTGGTCTACCGTCTGCTGGCCACGCTGGAGCAGCATGCGCTGGTCCGCCGCGATCTCGGCGGCAGAGCCCGGGTCGGTCTGGGCGTGCTGCGCCTGGGCCGCCAGGTGCATCCGCTGGTCCGGGAGGCGGCGCTGCCCGCGCTGCGCGCGCTGGCCGAGGACATCGGTGCCACCGCGCACCTCACGCTCGTCGACGGCACCGAGGCGCTGGCCGTCGCCGTCGTGGAGCCGACCTGGACGGATTACCACGTCGCCTACCGGGCCGGTTTCCGGCACCCGCTGGACCGCGGCGCCGCCGGGCGGGCGATCCTCAAGGCGCGCCAGGGCCGGATCCAGGACGCCGGGCTCGCGCTGACCCACGGCGAACTGGAGGCGGGCGCGAGCGGCGCCGCCGCGCCGCTGCTCGGGGTCAGCGGCATCGAGGGCAGCGTGGGTGTGGTGATGCTCGCCGACGCGGTCTCCGACCGGATCGGGCCGCGGGTGGTCGACGCGGCGCGGGAGGTCGCGGAGGCGCTGCGCTGAGCCGCCGGGCACCGGCCCCGCGCCGGTGAGCCACGTTCGGGGTTGCGCGTGCGATGCGGGGCGTGCGCGGGCGGTCCTCTAGGGTGGCGGGGTGTCCTCCCGCGTTCGTGCACTGTCGATCTGTGCCGCTCTGGTTCTCGCCCTGCTGCTGACCGCCGCCCTCGCGCCGCTGCCGTACTCGCTGGCGTACCCGGGGCCGACGGCGAACGTCCTCGGTGACAACAAGGGGAAACCGGTGATCACCATCTCCGGCGCCGATACCCGCCGGACCAGCGGGCAGCTGCGGATGACGGCGATCGTCGCCACCGGGCCGGACGCCACGGTGCGTCTGCCGGACGTGATCCGGGGCTGGTTCCGCCCGGACGAGGCGGTGATGCCCGCCGAGTCGGTCTATCCGGTGGGCAACAGCGTCAAGGAGGTCGCGCGGCACAACGCCGGCGAGATGCGGAAGTCGCAGGACGCGGCCGTCGGCGCCGCGCTCGGCCATCTGCACCGCTCGCCCCGCGATGTGAAGGTCACCCTGCGGCTGGCGGACATCGGCGGGCCGAGCGCCGGGATGATGTTCGCGCTGGGGATCATCGACAAGCTCGACGGGGACGGCGCCGGCGGCGATCTGACCGGCGGCCGGACCATCGCCGGCACCGGCACCATCGAGCCCGACGGCACGGTCGGCCCGGTCGGCGGGGTGCCGCTGAAGATGCGCGCGGCGCACCGCGACGGCGCCCGCCTCTTCCTCGTGCCGAAGGAGGAGTGCTCGCAGGCGGTCGCGGAGCGGCCCGGCGGGATGCGGCTGATCCCCGTCACCTCGCTGAACGGCGCGCTGAAGTCGCTCAAGGCGCTGAAGAGCGGCGGGTCGGTCCCCAGCTGCTGAGGCGGGACGGGACGGCCCCGGGCGCCGGGGCGGGACGGGCCGGGAGGCGCGCGGGGCCCGGCGGGCGCGCCCTTCGCGCACCACACCGTCCCGCACACCGCGGCCGCCCGCCGGCCCGGCCCCCGGACCTCACCCCTCCTTGATGAACCCCTTCGAGATCAGCCACTCCTTGGCGACCTCGTGCGGGTCCTTGCCCTCCACGTCGACCTGGCCGTTCAGCTTGCGGGCGACGGTGTTGTCCAGCGCCGCGGTGACGGGGTTCAGGAGCGCGGCGATCTCCGGGTACTTCTTCATCGTCGGCGCGTACATCGTCGGCGCCGCGTTGTAGTTCGGGAAGAAGTGCTTGTCGTCGGCGAGGACGGTGAGGTCCATCGCCTTGATGCGGCCGTCGGTGGTGTAGACCTCGCCGAAGGTGCAGGCGGTGCCCTGGGCGGTCTGGGTGTAGACGACGCCGCTGGTCATCTTGTGGATGTTGCCCGGCGGGAGCTTCATGCCGTACCGCTTCGCCATGCCGGGCAGTCCGTCGTTGCGGGCGGCGAACTCGCTGTCCACGCAGAGGGTGACCGCGCCCGGGTCCTTCTTGAGCAGCGCCGCCATGCCGGAGAGCGTCCGGACGCCGTACTTGCGGGCGTTGGCGCGGTTGAGGGTGAAGGCGTAGGTGTTGTTGAGGCGGGCGGGCGGCAGCCAGACGAGCTTGTTGGCGCGGTCGGCGTCGCGGACCGCGACCCACTGCCGGTGCGGGTCGGCGATCGGCTTCTCGTGGCCGAGATAGGTGATCCAGCCGGTGCCGGTGTACTCGTACATGCCGTCGGCGGTGCCGCTGTGGACCGCCTCGCGGGCGCCGATGCTGCCCTGGATGTTGGTCTTGTCGATGACGGTGGCGCCGGCCGCCTCGAAGACCAGGCCCATGATCTGGCCCAGGATGATGTTCTCGGTGAACTCCTTGGAGGTCACGGTCAGCTGCGCGCCCTTGAGGGGCTGGCCGCGGCCGAGCGTGCCGGGGCGGACGTTGTCGGTCATCGGGCTGCCGCTGACCAGTCCGCAGCCGCCGAGCAGGACGGCGACCGCGGCCAGGACGGCGGCGCGGGCGATGCGGCGCGGGCGGCGCCGGTGGGTTCGATCCGGTGCCATCAGCGCGCCACCTCCAGACCGTGCGGCCGCAGCAGCACTTCGGCGAGCGAGGCCAGCCAGTCGACCAGCAGCGCGAGCGCCACGGTGAGTACGGAGCCGAGGATCAGCACCGGCATCCGCTGGGTGATGATGCCCGCCGAGATGAGGTCGCCCAGACCTCCGCCGCCGCCGAACGTGGCGAGCGTGGCGGTGCCGACGTTCAAGACCAGCGCGGTGCGCACGCCGGCGAGGATCAGCGGGACGGCCAGCGGCAGTTCGACGCGGGTGAGCACGCCCGTCGGGGACATGCCGATGCCGCGGGCCGCCTCCGTCAGCGTCGGGTCGATGGCGCGCAGCCCGGCGATGGTGTTGGCGAGCACCGGCAGCACCGCGTAGATCACCATGCCGATCACGGCGGCCCTCGCGCCGATGCCCAGCCAGATGACGAGCAGCACCAGCAGGCCCAGCGCGGGCACCGCCTGGCCGAGGTTGGCGGCGGCGACCGCGAACGGGGTGGCGCGGCGCAGCCTGGCGCGGGTCAGCGCGATGCCCAGCGGGATCGCGATGATCAGCACGAAGAAGGTGGAGACGGCGGTCAGCTGGAGGTGCTGGCGGATCGCGAGGCCGACCTTGCCGTTGTCGACCGCCTGGTGGGCGATGGAGTCGAGGCGGGCGCCGCGGAACCACAGCCAGGTGCCGAGCAGCGCGGCGGCCAGGAACAGCGGCATGACCAGCGCCCGCTGCCAGGTGATCCGGCGCAGCCCGTGGGGCGCCGCGGATCCCGGGGCGGCCGCGGATTGGTGCTCCCGCTCGTGGACCTCGTCGCGGAAGGCCAGGCCGCCCACCTCGTGTTCGCCCGGTGGCCGCTCGTCGCGGGGCGCGCGGCGCTCCTCGCGGGGGCTCATGCCGGGGCTCCCGCGCCGCCTTCGCCCAGCCCCTCCTGGGCCATGCGGGTGCGGCGGGCCCGCGCCTCCTCCAGCTGGTGGCGGTGTTCGACGGCCTCCAGACGGTCGGCCTCAAGCAGCTCGTGGACGTTGTTCATCAGCGTCTCCATGTCGACGACGCCGATGTACTCGCCGCGCCGCCCGGTGACCGCGACCCGCCCCGCGTTGTCGGTGAGGACCGCCTCCAGCGCGTCGCGCAGCGTGGCGTCGCGGGTGACGGTGTCGTGCACCAGCGTGCCGGCGCGCGCCAGGGTCCCCTTCGCGCGCATCAGGTCGCCGCGCCGCAGCCATTTGTACGGGCGGCGGTGGCGGTCGAGGAGCAGCACCTCGTTGGTGTCGCCGTCGCGGAGCAGGTCGAAGATGGACTGGAGCGGGTCGTCGACGCCCGCGGTGGCGAAGTCGACGACGCCGACGTCGCGGACGCGGGTGAGGTTGAGGCGTTTGAGGGCGGCGCCGGCGCCGACGAAGCCGGAGACGAAGTCGTCGGTGGGGTTGGTGAGGATCGCCTCGGGGGTGTCGAACTGCGCGATGTGGGAGCGCTCGCGGAGCACCGCTATCCGGTCGCCGAGCTTGATGGCCTCGTCGAAGTCGTGGGTGACGAAGACGATCGTCTTGTGCAGTTCGTGCTGGAGCCGGATCAGCTCGTCCTGGAGGTGGTCGCGGGTGATCGGGTCGACGGCGCCGAACGGCTCGTCCATCAGCAGCACCGGCGGATCGGCGGCGAGCGCCCGGGCGACGCCGACGCGCTGTTGCTGTCCGCCGGAGAGCTGGCGCGGATAGCGGCCGTGGAACTCGCCCGGATCGAGCCCGACCAGGTCCAGCATCTCCTCGACCCGGTGCTTGATCCTCGCCTTCGGCCAGCCGGTCATCTTCGGCACCAGCGCGATGTTCTGCGCGACGGTCATGTGCGGGAAGAGACCCGAGGACTGGATGGCGTAGCCGACGGTGCGGCGCAGCTTGACCGGGTCCATGCCGGTGACGTCGCGGTCGCCGATGCGGATCCGGCCGGACGTCGGCTCGATCAGCCGGTTGATCATCTTCAGCGTGGTGGACTTCCCGCAGCCCGACGGGCCGACGAAGACGACCAGCTCACCGGCGTTGATCTCCATGGTGACGTCGTCCACCGCGGGCGCCGGACTGCCCGGGTAGTGCTTGGTCAGCTTCTCCAGCCGGATCCCGGCGCCGGAGCCGGCGGCGTGCGGGGCATCTCTCCCGGCGGCGGTGGGCACGGACGTCTCAGGCACGAATCCCCCTGGGTATGGTCAGCCGTCCGATGAGGACGTATGCGGCGTCGAAGAGGAGGGCCAGCACGACGATCCCGAGGGTGCCGGAGAGCACCTGATTGAGGGCGTTGGCGCTGCCCAGCGACGCGATGCCGCGGAAGATCTCGTTGCCGAGCCCGGGACCGGACGCGAAGGCGGCGATCGCGGCGATGCCCATCAGCATCTGGGTGGCGACGCGGATGCCGGTGAGGATCGGCGGCCAGGCCAGCGGCAGCTCGACCCGCAGCAGCTGGGCGGCGCGGGACATCCCGATGCCGCGCGCCGCGTCCACCAGCGTGGCGTCCACCCCGCGCAGCCCGACGATGGCGTTGCGGACGACGGGCAGCAGCCCGTACAGCGTCAGGGCGATGACGGTCGGGGCGACGCCGAGGCCGACGATCGGGATGAGCAGACCGATCAGGGCCAGCGAGGGCACGGTGAGGATCGTCGAGGTGGCGGTGGTCGCGAGGTTGCCCGCCCATTCGGTGCGGTAGGTCGCGACGCCCAGCGCGACGCCCAGCACGGTGGCGGCCACCATGCACTGGAAGACCGCGCTGGCGTGCTGTGCCGCATCGGTCAGCAGCTGGGCGTGGCGGCTGCCGACGTACTCCCAGAAGCTCACTGGCGCCCTCCTCCGTCAGTCCTCCGATGCCTGTTGCACCAGAGGGATGATGCGCAGCGGAACCGGATTTTCCATCACGATTGCCGTAGAGGCCCGCACGATGCCATCAAAACCGACCACTCGGTCGATCACACGTTGGAGATCGGCGTTGGAGCGTGCGACGAGCCTGCAGAGCATGTCCCCATGTCCGGTCGTTGTATGCAGCTCAAGTACTTCAGGAACGGTCGTCAAGTGAGCACGTACGTCCGCACCTTGGCCTTGTTTGATCTCCAAAGTGGCAAATGCGGTCACCGGGTAGCCGAGCGCCGCCGGATCCACCTCCGGGCCGAAACCCCTGATGACTCCATTCGACTGAAGCCGGTCCAGCCGCGCCTGGACGGTGCCGCGCGCCACGCCCAACCGCCGCGACGCCTCCAGGACCCCGATCCGCGGCTCGCGCGCCAACAGCTCGATCAGCCGCCCGTCCAAATGATCGATCGCCACTGCGGATCCCTCCGTTACCGATGGTCATCCTGTACAGATAGCCCGGCAGAACCGCCCGACCGCTAGGCATAGTGCCCAGCAGATGCGCGAACTATTGCGCACCTTGTGGATGGGAGGGAATCTGCGGCCATGGCAGACACGATGCACACTCAGCCCACCCCCGGCACGGCCCGACAGGCGGACCCCTTCCCGGTCAAGGGGATGGACGCGGTCGTCTTCGCCGTCGGCAACGCCAAGCAGGCCGCGCACTACTACGCCACCGCCTTCGGCATGACCCGCGTCGCCTACTCCGGACCGGAGAACGGCAGCCGCGAGACCGCCAGTTACGTGCTCGAATCCGGCGGCGCCCGGTTCGTCTTCACCTCCGTGATCAAGCCGGTCTCCGACTGGGGCCGCTTCCTCGCCGGCCATGTCGCCGCCCACGGCGACGGCGTCGTCGACCTCGCCATCGAGGTCCCGGACGCCCGCGCCGCCTACGCCTACGCCACCGCGCACGGCGCCACCGGCATCGAGGAGCCCTACGAGACCAAGGACGAGCACGGCACTGTCGTCCGCGCCGCCATCGCCACCTACGGCGAGACCCGCCACACCCTCGTCGAGCGCCGCGACTACACCGGCCCGTACCTGCCGGGCTATGTCGCCGCCAAGCCGCTCGTCGCCGCCGGACCGCGCCGCTTCCAGGCCATCGACCACTGCGTCGGCAACGTCGAGCTCGGCAAGATGAACGAGTGGGTGACCTTCTACAACAACGTCATGGGCTTCACCAACATGAAGGAGTTCGTGGGCGACGACATCGCCACCGAGTACTCCGCGCTCATGTCGAAGGTCGTCGCGGACGGCACCCGCAAGGTGAAGTTCCCGCTCAACGAGCCGGCCATCGCCAAGAAGAAGTCCCAGATCGACGAGTACCTGGAGTTCTACGGCGGCCCGGGCGTCCAGCACATCGCGCTGGCCACCAACGACATCGTCGCCAGCGTCCGCGCCATGCGCGAGGCCGGTGTGGAGTTCCTGGACACCCCCGACTCGTACTACGACACCCTCGGCGAGTGGGCCGGCGAGACCCGGGTGCCCGTCGAGACGCTGCGCGAGCTGAAGATCCTCGTCGACCGCGACGAGGACGGCTATCTGCTCCAGATCTTCACCAAGCCGGTCCAGGACAAGCCGACCGTCTTCTTCGAGATGATCGAGCGGCACGGCTCGATGGGCTTCGGCAAGGGCAACTTCAAGGCCCTCTTCGAGGCGATCGAGCGCGAGCAGGAGCGCCGCGGCAACCTCTGACCGGCAGCCGGTGGCGGCGCCTTCGCCACCGGCCCGCCCGCCGCGGCGCAGGCCGGAGCTTCCCCGCGCCGTACCGGCCCGCGCCCGGCCCGCCGCCCCGCCCCCGCCTCACGGTGGGCGGGGCGCCGGGCCGCCGCCGCACGCCCGCGGCCGGCGACACGACCGCCCCACGGATGGCCGGGTTCCGCCCCCGTCACGATCTTCCGTACGGCGGTCACGGATGCGACGCTGACGCCATGGATCTTCTCGCACAGCTGCGCGCCGGCCTCCCCGACGAAGCGATCCTCACCGACCCGGACGTCACCGGCGCCTACGCCCGTGACATGGCGGGCTTCTGCGATGCCGGGAGCCCCGCGGCCGTCGTCCTGCCGCGCACCGTCGAAGAGGTCCAGCACGTCATGCGGACCGCCACCGCGCTGCGCGTCCCGGTCGTCCCGCAGGGCGCCCGCACCGGCCTGTCCGGCGCCGCCAACGCCATCGACGGCTGCCTGGTGCTCTCGCTGGTCAAGATGGACCGCATCCTGGAGATCAACCCCGTCGACCGCACCGCCGTCGTCGAGCCGGGCGTCATCAACGCCACCCTCTCGCGCGCGGTCAACGAACACGGTCTCTACTACCCGCCGGACCCCTCCAGCTGGGAGGAGTGCTCCATCGGCGGCAACATCGGCACCGCCTCCGGCGGCCTGTGCTGCGTGAAGTACGGCGTCACCGCCGAGTACGTCCTCGGCCTCGACGTCGTCCTCGCCGACGGCCGGCTGCTGTCGACCGGCCGCCGCACCGCCAAGGGCGTCGCCGGCTACGACCTCACCCGCCTCGTCGTCGGCTCCGAGGGCACCCTCGGCATCGTCGTCCGCGCCGTCCTCGCCCTGAAGCCGCAGCCGCCCCGGCAGCTCGCGCTGGCCGCGGAGTTCCCGTCCACCGCCGCCGCCTGCGAGGCGATCTGCGCGATCATGGCCCAGGGCCACACCCCGTCGCTCCTGGAGCTGATGGACCGCACCTGCGTCCGCGCCGTCAACGACTACGCCCGCATGGGCCTGCCCGACACCACCGAGGCGCTGCTGCTCGCCGCCTTCGACACCCCCGACCCGGCCGCCGACCTCGCCGCCCTCGGCGCGCTGTGCACCGCCGCCGGCGCCACCGAGGTCGTGCCCGCCGACACCGAGGCCGAGTCCGAGATGCTGCTCCAGGCCCGCCGGGTCACGCTCAACGCCCTGGAACGCGTCCGCTCCGCCACCATGATCGACGACGTCTGCGTCCCCCGCTCGCAGCTCGCCGCGATGCTGGACGGCACCGCCGCCATCGCCGAGAAATACGACCTGACCATCGGCGTCTGCGCCCACGCCGGCGACGGCAACACCCACCCCACCGTCTGCTTCGACCCCGCCGACGAGGACGAGTCCCGCCGGGCCCGCGCCTCCTTCGACGAGATCATGGCCCTCGGCCTTCGGCTGGGCGGCACGATCACCGGCGAACACGGCGTCGGCGTCCTCAAGAAGGAGTGGCTCGCCCGCGAACTGGGCCCCGTCGGCCTGGAACTGCAACGCTCCATCAAGCAGGTCTTCGACCCGCTGGGGCTGCTCAATCCCGGGAAACTGTTCTGAAACAGGGCGAAGGCCGCTCACTCACGACAGGAAGTACCAGCGTGAGTGAGCGGCCTTCAGAACATCAATCGATCGCGGCGGAATGGAGCCAGGAGGGCTTGCGCGTTCTCCGTGACGGTGTGCTCGACGATATGCGGCGAGCCGCTGTCCGCGTCGATCGTTCGATTCACTCCACGTGCCCGCGAGAAATCCTCAGAGGATTTCGATGGCGGTGACCTTCGGCGGATTGTTCGGGAAGGTCATCACCTTCCCGCGCCCGATTTTCAGCACATCGCCATTGGCGTCGTAGTACTTCAGGTCGTTGTTCCCCGTGGAGATCTTGTCGACCCACCACCCGCCGAAGTTGGTCTTCCCGCCGTTCGCGTAGCAGTCCACGCTGTCTTTCCCGTTGTTGTGCGACCAGATCTTCAAGAACTGCGCGTCCGGGTCACAGGTGACATGGTCGATGGCGTAGGCACTGCCGGTCGGCCCGACCAGGGTGAACGCGGCGGCTGCGGCGAACACCGCGGCGGCAGCACGCAGAACGTTCTTCTTCTTCGAGATCAACACTTCCCCCTTGAGTTGAATGCAGGGCCAAGAACTCCCTTCGCAACTCTCGTGGGTTCGCCGGCGCCGCACAAGCGCCTTTCGGCCGATTCATCCGGTCGGGTGCACATAGATGGAACGCGATTATCCGGCCGTATACGGGGTTGAGTGAGGGCTTGAATCCCATTATCACGGGTAAAAATAATCGCACAGTTTGAATATGTCGAACACCAGTCAGGCCTCCGTGAGGCGGTGGCGGATATTCCGTTGCGTACGCGGCCAGCCGAGAACGGGGATTCCGGGGCTCGAAGTGGCGGCCCGCGCGCCCGGCCTACTGCGCGAATGAGCTGAGTCGCCTGCGTTGCCTGGGCTCAGCGCATTCGCGCAGTGATGGGGCGGCTATCCCTCCGGAAGTCCTTCGTCGCCGTGGCCGCGGCGGCCGTCGTCGTCAGGGTCGTACGGCGGCTCCGGAAGCCGGGCTCCCCGGCTCTTCGCGATTCGATCGGTGACGACCAGCGATTCCTTCAGGTCGACGGTCAGCAGGTGCAGTTCGCCGGGCGTCCACGACCGCCCGCCCAGGATGCGTTCCGCTTCCGCGATGAGAACGGCGTTGGAGCCGAGCTGTTCGGCCTCGACGCGGTCGGCGAGGCGGGAGACCCGCCCGGTCCCGTCGTCGGAGAACAGGAAGCACGGTCCCCCGTCGAGGGTGGTCCAGGGCAGCAGCCGCGGAGGGAACGGCGCGTCGGGGTGGAGGGTCATGTGGCGACCTCCATGGCGTGGGTCGGTGTCTCGGGCACCCGATGCCGCCCTGGCGCGGGCAACAACAGCCGTAGCAGCAGTACGAATGGCTTCGCGATAGCCTGCATCTCGTCGTCAACTCCTTGGAGGTTGGTGACCATGCCCCCGGACCGGTGCTGCGGTCGCGGGGGTCTTGTGTGTGCCGGTTCGTTGCGGCTCGGCACCTCTTCCTTGACCGTGGCGCTACATGCGTGATGCGCCGTCAAGTGACGTGCACAGCCAGGGATATCGGTCTTCACCGCATCTGGTGGGCACACTCAGACCGTAGGGTGCACACGTGCACCGGAGCAAGGGTGCGCATCTAGGGCCCCTCGTTCGGGTGGACCCGTGCCACCCTTGCGCGAGAGACTGACCGGCGACGGGACGGAGAGGGAGACGGATGCCGCCGAGAGAGGTTCCGACCGCGCGTCAGGCGCGCTTGGGCGCGGAACTGCGGAAGATGCGGGAGCGGGCCGGAAAGACGGCCTTGGAAACTGCCGGATTGCTCGCGTCGGACCGGGCTCGCATCAGTCATATCGAGGCGGGCCGCAGCGGTGTAGGCGAGGAACGCATCCGGCGGTTGGCCACCTTCTACGGGTGCGATGACGAAGCGTATGTGGATGCATTGTGCGCCATGTCGCGTGAGCGCCGGGGCCAGTTCTGGTGGGACGAGTACCGAGGAGTCCTTCCGCCCGCCTTCCTCGATATGGCGGAGCTTGAGCATCACGCCGCATATATTCGTTCCTACGAGCTGTCCGTGATGCCGGGGGTCCTGCAGACCGAGGACTATGCGCGAGCGATTTTCCAGAACAGTATTCTTCCACTCTCGGGCGAGGAGCTCGATGTCCGCGTAGAGCACCGCATGAGGCGGAAGAGGATCCTGGAGGGCGGGGCATCCGGGCTTTACGATGCCATCGTCCACGAGGGCGCGCTGAGCATGCGTTACGGCGGAAGAGATGTTCTGCGGAAACAGCTTGAAGCGCTCTCCGCAGCGGCCGATGCCGAATCCACATCCGTTCGGGTCATCCCGTTCAACGTGGAGAAGATGGTCGCCTCCGCTCAACCTGTGACGTACGTAGGTGGCCCGGTTGCGCAGCTGGACTCCGTCCAGGTCGATGCCTACGTGGGCAGCGGAATCCTGGACGCGGAAACTCAGCTCAAAGCGTTCCGGAATCTCTGGAAGAAGCTGGAATCGCTGGCGCTCAATGTCGAAGAGTCGAGAAAACTCATCCACCGCACCGCGCAGGAAGTGTGAGAAAACAACGCCATGGCCGAGGTAATTCGCTGGCAGAAGTCCTCCTACTCCAACGAAAACATGAATTGCGTCGAGTTGGCCTCGCGGGACGGCTTGATTCTCATACGGGAGAGCGATGACCCCGACGCCGTGGTGACCACCACTCCGGAAAAGCTTGAGGCATTCATCCTGGGCGTCCGGGCCGGAGAGTTCGACCACCTGATCTGACCGGCCACCGGCCACCGGCCAAGGCCCCCTCGCAACCGCCCCCGGGCGTGAGGGGGCTTTCCCGTGTCCTTGGGTAGGCGTGGTGGGGAGATGCCGGATGCGGTGATGCCGTTGCGGGCCGACGATGGCCGGTAGGGCCCGGATCCCGGCCCGCCGCATGTCCGCCCAGTCAGGGAGCGAGCAGCCGATGCCAGCCAGCGCAGCGAACCGACCAGACGAGACGTACGACGTGATCGTGGTGGGCGCCGGGCCCACCGGGGAGAACGTCGCCGACCGGGCGCATGCCGCCGGGCTGAGCGCCGCCATCGTCGAGAGTGAACGCGTCGGCGGCGAATGCTCCTACTGGGCCTGTATGCCGAGCAAGGCGCTGCTGCGTCCGGTCACCGCCCGCTCCGAGGCCCGCCGGGTGCCCGGCCTCAAGGACGCGGTCGCAGGTCCCCTCGACACCGAGGCCGTTCTCGCCCACCGCGACGCCTTCGCCTCGCACTGGAAGGACGACGGGCAGGTCCGCTGGCTGGAGTCGGTGGGCGTCACGCTGGTCCGCGGCCAGGGCCGCCTGGCCGGGCCGCGGAAGGTCGTCGTGGACGGGGAGCGGACGCTGCACGCCCGGCACGCCGTCGCGCTCTGCACCGGCAGCCGCGCCGTGCTGCCGCCGGTCCCCGGGCTCGCCGAGGCCGCGCCCTGGACCAGCCGCGAGGCCACCAGCGCCGCGTCCGTACCGGGCCGGCTGGTGATCGTCGGCGGCGGTGTCGTCGGCGTCGAGATGGCCACCGCCTGGCGGGCCCTGGGCGCCGCGGTCACCCTCCTCGTACGGGGGGAGGGGCTGCTGCCCCGGATGGAGCCGTTCGCCGGCGCGCTGGTCGCCGAGTCGCTCGCCGAGGCGGGCGTGATGCTCCGTACCGGTACGAGCGTCAGCCGGGTGCGCCGGGAGGCGCCGGGCGGACCGGTCACCGTGGAGCTGGACACCGGCGGGGAGATCGTCGCCGACGAACTGCTGATCGCCACCGGCCGCGCCCCGCGCACCGACGACCTCGGCCTGGAGACCGTCGGCCTCACTCCGGGCGCGTGGCTGACCGTCGACGACACCTGCCGCGTCACCGACCTCGTGGAGAACGACTGGCTCTACGGCGTCGGCGACGTCAACCACCGCGCCCTCCTCACCCATCAGGGCAAATACCAGGCCCGGATCGCCGGGGCCGCCCTCGTCGCCCGGGCGCAGGGCGTGCCGATCCTGGAGACCGACCGCTGGGGCGCGCACGCCGCCACCGCCGACCACGCCGCCGTCCCGCAGGTGGTCTTCAGCGACCCCGAGGCCGCGGCCGTGGGCCTGAGCCTGGCCGAGGCGGAGCGCGCCGGGTACCGGGTCCGCGCCGTCGATGCGGACCTCGGCGCCGTCGCCGGCGCCGCCCTCTACGCCGACGGCTACCGCGGGCACGCCCGGATGGTCGTCGATCTGGACCGCGAAACCGTCCTCGGGGCCACCTTCGTCGGCCCCGGGGTCGGTGAACTGCTGCACTCGGCGACCCTCGCGGTGGCCGCCGAGATCCCCCTCGAACGCCTCTGGCACGCCGTCCCCGCCTACCCGACGATCAGCGAGGTCTGGCTGCGGCTGCTGGAGGCGTACCGCGGCTGACCCGGGAGCGGGCCGGGCGGGGGAGAGGGGCGCCGGGCGGGGGACACGCGATCCGGCGCCCGGCGCGGGGACGGACACGGCTCACGCACCCGCGTCCGGGGCCTCGTCCGACGGCCACGGCTCGCCGGCCCACGGCGCGTCGCCGGTCGCCATCGCCAGCAGCTCGCTCAGTCCTTTGTCCATGCCCAGGTGCTCCTGCTCCGAGCCCGGGGGGACGACCCGCAGGGTGCGCTCCAGCCATGCCGAGACCGCGGCGGCCGGCGCCTCCAGGAGCGCGTCCCCGTCCGGCGAGCTGAGCGCCATGCAGACCAGGCTGCGGCCGTCCACCTTGGTCGGCCACACCCGCACGTCGCCGTGGCCGCAGGGCCGGAACACGCCCTCGACCAGGAGTTCGCGCGCGAACGTCCAGTTGACGGGCGCGTCCGAGCCGATGTGGAAGGTGATGTGGACCGCGTACGGGTCGTCGGTGCGGTAGGCCAGCCGGGCCGGCACCGGAACGCTCTGCTCCGGGGAGACGACCAGACCCAGTTCCAACTCTCGCTCCACCACGCTGTGCATGGGATTTCCACCTCTCCGCTTCGCTGTACGGGCCCCGTTGTGTTTCGCCCGCACACAGAGAGAGGGCGGGGCGCCACGGATCCTTACGCGACTTCGAGAATTTTTTTCGCGGACTTTTCCGGGGACTTCTTCCAGGTGGTTCCGGACGGGTGAACGGCCGGTACGGAACGGGGCGGACGGGACCCCGCGACCCGTGCCGGGGCGGCGGAACGCCCGGGTTCGTCGGCAAATATCCGGGGGAGAACGTCTCGGGCCCGTGTGCGGAGGCCCGGTTGCCCGTTCGCCTCGCGCTCTGCCGCCCCGTGGTTCTTCGTTAACCTCCTCCGTGGACGATCGACGCCGGGCACGGTGCCCCCGTGGCAGCCGGGGCGCGGCGGACGGTCGGGCCGAGGGCCCCGGCAGGGCGTCCGGCGCGCGCGGCGCGGTCCGGAGGCGGGCCGGCGGGCGACGGCACACAGAGCACAGGCGTGGGACGCGAGGGGAGTTGGGGACAGTGGCGGAATCCCCCGGTAGTGGTGGCAACGTACCCGTTGGGGGGTATTACCCGGACCCGTCCATCCCCGGCTACATCCGGTACTGGGACGGAGCCGCATGGGTGCCGGGCACCAGCCGGCCGGCCCCGGCCGAGGGCGAGGCGATGCCCGCACCGCCCCCGGGCGCCGCACCGGCCCCGGCGCCCGCCCCGGCGGCCGCGCCGCCCGCCGCCCCCGCGGCCGAGGAGACCGGCCCGGTCTTCCTCGACGAGGGCGCCGGCACCCCGGCCGCGGGCGACGGGGCGCCGCGCTCCGGTGACGACCCGGCCCGCCCGCACGGCAGCGGCCCCGCACCCGCCTCCGCCTGGCGGGCCGACGCGGCGCAGCAGGGCGGCACCGGCGCCGCCGGACCCGTCTCGTGGGGCTCGCCCGACGCGGCGTCCGGCCCGTCGTCCGCCGCGCAGTCCGGTGCGGGCGATCCCCGGGGCGCCGTGCCGTCGCCGCGGGCGCGGGACGGCGCCGACGCGGACTCCGGGCCGCAGGACGAGCCGGAGCAGCCCGCGCGCCCCGACGGCACGGTCACCATGCGCGCGGTCCGGCCGCCCACCCGCGACCAGGGCACCACCACGATCCGCGCGGTCCGTCCGGGCGACGGTCCGGCGCCCAAGGACGGCGGCACGATGGCGATCCGGCTGCCCCAGCGGCCCAGCCCCGCCGCAGGTCAAGGCGGAGCCGCGGGCACCGCTCCGGCCGCGGGCCAGGGCGGCCCGGCCGGTCAGGTTCCGGCCGCCGGTTCCGGTCCCGCCGCAGGTCAGGCCGGTCCCGCAGGTCAGGCCGGTCCCGCCGTCCCGGCGCCCAGCGGGCCGCAGTCGATGCCCGGGGCGGGCGCGAGCGGACCGGCGTACCCGCCGCATCCGCAGCACCCGCACCCCCGGCAGGCCCCGTTCAACCCGCCGCAGGTGCCGGCCGCGTCCGGCCCGGTGCCGCCGCAGGCCGGACCGCAGCCGGGACCGCAGCCCGGCCCCGCCGCCGGCGGCTTCCCGTTCCCGGGCGGCGCGGGCCCGGGCGGCGCGGCCCCGGTGGGCGCCGGGGCCGAGGACGACGGCGTCATCCCGTGGAAGCCGCCGACCGCCGATCCGTTCGCCATGGAGCAGGCGCACCCGGCGGCGCTCGGCCGCCGGCTCGCCGCCCGGCTGATCGATCTGGCCCTCCTCGCGGTGCTGACGGTCCTCGTCGCGCTGCCGCTGTGGGGCGGCGCGGTGGACCACATCGACGCGAAGATCGCGGCGGCCAAGGAGTCCGGCCGTGAGGTGACGGTCTATCTGCTCGACGGCGGCACCGCCCCGCTCTTCCTCGCGGTGCTGGCGGCGGTGGTGATCGGCGGCGGGCTGATCGAGCTGCTGCCGACCCTCAAGTGGGGCCGCAGCCTGGGCAAGAAGGTGTGCGGGGTGCGGGTCGTGGACATCGAGAGCCATGACACCCCCGAGCTGATGCCCCTGATCAAGCGCTGGCTGGTCTTCGGCGTCCTCGGCTTCGTCGTCGTCGGCGTGCTCGACGCGGCCTGGTGCCTGTTCGACAAGCCGTGGCGCCAGTGCTGGCACGACAAGGCGGCGCGGACGTTCGTCGCCGCCGACTGACCCGCCGCCCGGCACCCGCCCCTGCGGCCCCCGGCCTCCCGCCGGGGGCCGTCGCCGTGCCCGGCCCGGAATCCGGCGCGCCCGGGCGAGCGGCGTGTCGTCCCCCGAACGGATCGCGCCGGATGCGGCGGGTGCCCGCAGGGGGTCGACTCGGGGCCATGAGCAGCGAGCAGCCCGGGCCCGGAGCCGGTGAACCGCCGGAGGACGACCCGTTCCTGAAGAAGCCGCAGGAGCCGCCGGCGGGCGGCGGCCCCGGTCCGGGCCGGGGCGGCCCGGAGCCCGGCGGCCCCGGCGGCTCCACGGGCGGCCCGCCCCCGCCCGGCGGCCCGTACGGGCACGACCCTTACGGGGCCGGGCCCCACGACCGCGACCCCTACGGGGGCCGGTACGCCGACAACCCGTACGGCGGCGGGTACGGCGCCGCCGATCCGCTGGCCGGGATGCCGCCGCTCGCCGGGCGCGGGCGGCGGCTGGTGGCGCGGATCATCGACGCGATCATCATCGGCGTACCGATGTCGCTGATCATGAGCAGCATCGTCGGCTGGGTCGACTACACCAGCACCAGCAACGCCGAGACCAGCAAACAGGCGACGGTCTCGGGCGTGACGATGCTGGTGTACCTGGTCTACGAGGGGCTGATGCTGACGCACCGGGGGCAGACCGTCGGCAAGATGGCGATGAAGATCCGGGTCGCGATGCTGACCAACGGATCGGTGCCGACGACCCAGGCGGGGTGGGTGCGGGCGGCGGTCTACACCCTGCCGGAGATCGTGCCGTGCTGCGGCTTCATCTTCTGGCTGATCAACGTCCTGTGGTGTACCTGGGACAAGCCCTACCAGCAGTGTCTGCACGACAAGGCGGCCAAGACGGTGGTGGTGTCGGCGGCCTGACGGAAAGTCATTCGCAAGTGCCCCGGTGGTGGCCGACGGCCCGCCGGGGCGCCGTCGCGTCCGGTGATCGCGTTTCGCGGACCGGATAACGTACGCCGCTGTCGTGTTCAAGTCAAGATCTGTCTTTTCCGGCTGCTCTCCGGTCAAATTCCCTTCAAGATGCCCGCGCGAAGGGGAGGAAAGCGCCAAGTGAGAGAGCGAAGAAGGGTGTTCCGACCGGCCGTCCTGGCCACGGCAGTCGCCGCGATCGGGGCGGCCTCGTTGTCGTCCGGGGCGGCCGTCGCCGCTCCCGACACGCACCCGGCCGCCGCCCGCCGGCACGACCCCGCCCCCGAGCGGACCACCGACCACGACCTCAAGGGCCCGTTCAGCGAGCGCCAGGCCGCGCGCCGCGAGGAGGCCGTCAAGCAGGTCCTGGACGGCGACGCCAAGCCGACCCGCAAGGGCGCCTCACAGGTCGTCAAGCTGGGGAAGAGCAAGTACGTCGAGCTGGCCCGGGAGAAGACCGACAAGATCTTCACGATCCTGGTGGACTTCGGCGACAAGGTCGACGACACCACGATGTACGACCCGGACGGCGACGGTCCGCTGCCGCCCGTGAAGAAGTACGGCGGCACGCCGGGCCCCGCGCACAACACCATCGCGGAGCCGGACCGCAAGGACGACAACAGCACCGCCTGGCAGCCCGACTTCAACCGCCAGCACTTCCAGGACCTCTACTTCTCGCACGACAAGAAGAAGGAGTCGCTGGCCAAGTACTACGAGAAGCAGTCGTCCGGCCGCTACTCCGTCGACGGCGAGGTCAGCGACTGGGTCCGGGTCGACGCCAACGAGGCCCGCTACGGCTCCAACTACTGCGGCGACACCAACTGCGCCAACGCCTGGGACCTGGTCCGCGACGGCGTCAACAAGTGGGCCGAGCAGCAGAAGGCCGCCGGCCGCACCGCCGAGCAGATCAAGGCCGACCTCGCCCAGTACGACCAGTGGGACCGCTACGACTACGACGGCGACGGCAACTTCAACGAGCCCGACGGCTACATCGACCACTTCCAGATCGTGCACGCCGGTGAGGACGAGTCGGCCGGCGGCGGCGCGCAGCAGACCGACGCCATCTGGGCGCACCGCTGGTACGCGTACGGCACCGACGCCGGCAAGACCGGCCCGGCGGACAACAAGGCCGGCGGCACGCAGATCGGCGACACCGGCATCTGGGTCGGCGACTACACCATGCAGCCGGAGAACGGCGGCCTCGGCGTCTTCGCCCACGAGTACGGCCACGACCTCGGGCTGCCCGACGAGTACGACACCACCGGCAGCGGCGAGTCCTCCGTCGACTTCTGGTCGCTGATGTCGTCCGGCTCCTGGCTGGGCACCGGCAAGGACGCGATCGGCGACCTGCCCGGCGACATGAGCGCCTGGGACAAGCTCCAGCTGGGCTGGCTCAACTACGGCAAGGCGAAGGCCGCGACCGCCTCCACCCACAAGCTGGGCGTCGCCGAGTACAACACCAAGGACAAGCAGGCGGTCGTCGTCGACCTGCCCGCGAAGTCGGTGAAGACCGAGATCGTCCAGCCCGCCGAAGGCTCCAAGCAGTGGTGGAGCGACATGGGCAACGACCTCAAGAACACCCTCACCCGCCAGGTCGACCTCACCGGCGCCACCAAGGCGCAGCTCGCCCTCAAGGGCTGGTGGGACATCGAGGAGAACTACGACTTCCTCTACGCCGAGGTCTCGACCGACGGCGGCGCCGACTGGACCGCGCTGGACGGCACCGCCGACGGCAAGGCCATCCCCCGCGACGGCGGCGACAAGCCGGGCCTGACCGGCACCTCCGGCGCCTACCGCGACCTGGTCTTCCCGCTCGACGCGTACGCCGGCAAGAAGATCGACCTGCGCTTCCGCTACCAGACCGACGGCGGACTGGCCCTCAAGGGCTTCGCCGCCGACGCGCTCTCCGTGACCGCCGACGGCAAGCCGGTCTTCACCGACGGAGCCGAGGGCGACGACAACGGCTGGAGCGCCAAGGGCTTCTCCCGCATCGGCGCGTCCTTCACCAAGGACTACCCGCAGTACTACCTCGCCGAGAACCGCCAGTACGTCTCGTACGACAAGACGCTGAAGACCGGCCCGTACAACTTCGGCTGGACCACCGACCGGCCCGGCTGGGTGGAGCACTTCCCGTTCCAGAACGGCGTGCTGATCTGGCTGTGGGACACCTCGCAGTCGGACAACAACGTCGGCGAGCACCCGGGCCACGGCCAGATCCTGCCGGTCGACGCGCACCCGAAGGCCGAGAAGTGGGCCGACGGCAAGCTGATGCGCAACCGCTTCCAGACGTACGACGCGACCTTCACCGCGCAGCCCACGGACGCCCTGCGGTTGCACAAGGACGGCAAGGCCGTGAAGATCGCCTCGAAGAAGGGCGTGACGCTCTTCGACGACCACAGCGGCGTCTACTACGACAAGGCGAACCCGACCGGTGGCGTGCTCGTTCCTGACACCAACACCCGGATCAAGATCGCCAAGGAGGCCAAGGACGGCTCCACGGTGACGCTCCAGGTGGGCCCCGCCGCAAAGAAGTAAGAAAACCGCAGGTCAAAACATGATCGGCCGTCGCCCTCTAGCGGGCGGCGGCCGATCGCGTTTAGATGCGGGAGACCACTTCTTGCTGACACCCAGCCTCACGGGGGAGAAATGCAGATGTCCCAAGGCGGCTTCATCAAGCTTCCCGGCGGAAGCGTGGTGGTCGCCCTGGCGCTGCCCAGACCCGGCGGCGACGGCCGCCGGGTGCGGGTCCTCGTCCACGCCGCCAACCGCCAGCGCGCCCTGACCCGGCTGCGCAACCTCGGGCTGCGCGCCGTCTACCTGCGCGGCAACATGCGCCCGCCCACGCCGGACGAGGTGACCGCCGTCCTGCACCACCCCGACGGCGTCGTCTGGCGCCAGACCCTGGACGACGACACCGAGTCCTGGCATCCGATACGCGCCCTGCTCCGCCCGGCACAGGCCGCCTGACCTGCGACGCGGGCGCCCGACGTCGGGCGCCCGCAGCCGTCAGCCCGGCCCGTCAGTCCGCGGCCAGCACCGGTGTGCCGGTCAGCTCCGCCCCGGCCTTCCGCAGCTCCTCCAGGGCCCGCTCGGTGGTCGGTGCGGCGACCGCCGCGGTCAGGTCGAGCAGCACCCGGGTGCGCAGCCCGGCGCGGAGCGCGTCGAGCGCGGTGGCCCGGACGCAGTGGTCGGTGGCGATGCCGACCACGTCCACCTCGGTGACGTCATGGGCGCGCAGCCAGTCGGCCAGCTTGGTGCCCTGGGCGTCCGCCCCCTCGAAACCGCTGTACGCGGCCGCGTGCGCGCCCTTGTCGAAGACGGCGTCGACGGCGCCGGAGGAGACGGCCGGGGCGAAGTTGGGATGGAAGCCGCTGCCCTCGGAGCCGGCCACGCAGTGCACCGGCCAGGAGTCCACGAAGTCCGGGTGGTCGGAGAAGTGCGCGCCCGGGTCGGTGTGGTAGTCGCGGGTGGCCACCACATGGCGGTAGCCGCTCTCCGCGGCGCGGCCCACGAGGTCGGTGATGGCGGCGGCGACGTCCCCGCCGCCCTTCACCGGGACGCTGCCGCCCTCGCAGAAGTCGTTCTGTACGTCGATGACGATCAGTGCCCGGTGCATGGTCGGTGCCTTTCCGACGGGGAGAGCGGCGGCCGGGACGGCCGGGGCCGCGGTGAGGGGCGGGGCCCGCGTGTCCTGGGGCCGAGCGTAGCCACGCCCCGGCCACCGGGGGAGGGGGTCTGCGCCACCCGGGTGGCGGGCCGCGGCGGGGTCCGCCGCGGCCCGTGGATCACAGGTACTCGGTGGGCAGCACCGGCTCGCCGCGGGAGAGCTGGGTCGCCGAGAGCGGCAGCCGGGCGCGGGCGGCGATGTGCCGGTCGCGGGCGGCGTCCAGCGGCTCGCGGGCCACCACCTTGCCGCCGGTCACCAGGGGCACCAGCAGCTGGTGGTCGGCCAGCTCCGCGGGGACCTCGCCGGTGCCGACGACCTCCGCCTCGGCGACGCCGTTCTCGTCCGGCCGCCGCGCGGCCCACTTGCGGCCGCCGACCGACGACTTGCCGCCCAGCGACTTCTTGGCGACCGGCACCAGCGGCGCGTCCGGGTCGTCGCTCTGCGCGCGGGCGACCAGCTTGTACACCATCGAGCAGGTCGGGTGCCCGCTGCCGGTGACCAGCTGGGTGCCGACGCCGTACGCGTCCACGGGCGCGGCGGCCAGCGAGGCGATGGCGTACTCGTCCAGATCGCTGGTCACCACGATCTTGGTGTCGACCGCGCCCAGCTCGTCCAGCTGCTGGCGCACCCGGTGGGCGACGAGCAGCAGATCGCCGGAGTCGATGCGGACGGCGCCCAGCTCCGGGCCCGCGACCTCGACGGCCAGGCGCACCGCCTCCGTCACGTCGAAGGTGTCGACCAGCAGCGTGGTGCCGCGGCCGAGCGTGTCGACCTGTGCGGTGAACGCGTCCCGCTCGGTGTCGTGCAGCAGCGTGAAGGCGTGGGCGCTGGTGCCGACGGTCGGGATGTTGTAGCGGAACCCGGCGGCCAGGTCCGAGGTGGTGTGGAAGCCGCCGACGTAGGCGGAGCGGGCGGCGGCGACCGCGGCCAGCTCGTGGGTGCGGCGGGCGCCCATCTCCATCAGCGGCCGCTCGCCCGCGGCCACCGACATCCGGGACGCCGCGGCGGCCACCGCGGAGTCGTGGTTGAGGATGGAGAGGATCACCGTCTCCAGCAGCACCGCCTCGGCGAAGGTGCCCTCGACCCGCATGACCGGGGAGCCGGGGAAGTAGACCTCGCCCTCCGGGTAGCCCCAGATGTCGCCGCGGAAGCGGTAGCCGGCCAGCCACTCCAGCGTCGGCTCGTCCAGGATGCCGCGCTCGCGCAGGAAGCCCAGGATGGTCTCGTCGAAGCGGAAGTTCTCCACCGCGTCCAGCACCCGGCCGGTGCCGGCGAGCACACCGTAGCGGCGGCCCTCGGGCAGGCGCCGGGTGAAGACCTCGAAGACCGAGCGCCGGTCGGCGTTCTGGGACCGCAACGCGGCCTGCAGCATGGTGAGTTCGTACTGGTCGGTGAAGAGCGCCGTCGACGGCACCGCCACCGGCAGCCCCAGGTCTGCTGTGTTCATGCGGATGATGCTACCCCCATTACTCGTCAGATTGACGATTTCTGGTGGCCGGTCCCGTGATGCCGCTCACGGCGGGCGCCGCACCCCCGCGGGGACGGTGTCGCGGCACTGCCCGCCGGGGCCCGCGAGCGGGTCTTCGGCGCCCGCCGCGGACCCCCGTCCGACTCACCCGCCCAGGGGCGTTTGTGCACGGCCCGCCCCCGGGTGGCAGCATGGGGCGTGTGAGTGTCCCAGTGGAGATCGAGCGCCCCGAGTCGAGCGAGGCACCCTACGAGGTGCCGGAACCCGACGTTCCCTGGGTCACGGTCGTCCACAACGACCCCGTCAACCTCATGAGCTACGTCGCCTACGTCTTCCAGTCCTACTTCGGCTACAGCAAGGACAAGGCGCACCAGCTCATGCTCGACGTCCACCACAAGGGCCGCGCGGTGGTCTCCAGCGGCAGCCGTGAGGAAATGGAGCGCGACGTGCAGGCCATGCACGGCTACGGCCTGTGGGCGACCCTTCAGCAGGACCGCTGATGGCCGGCCACTTCGAGCCCCGGTCCGGCGGCGGTGCGGCCGTCGCCCTCGACGAGGTCGAGATCTCCATCCTGCGCAGCCTCGCCGTCCAGCTCCTGGAGCTGGTCGGTCCCGGCGACGAGAGCGGCGACGCCGCGGACGACCTGCTCGCCTCCGTCTTCCGGGACGGCCCCAGCGAGCCGCCCGCCGACCCCGTCCTCGCCCGCCTCTTCCCGGACGCCTACGGCGGCCCGGACCGGGTGCCGGACGACGACGTACGCGCCGCCTCCGCGGAGTTCCGCCGCTACACCGAGAACGATCTGCGCGCCCGCAAACGCGAGGACGCGCTCGCGCTGATCCGCTCGCTCGACGCGCTGGACCCCGAGCCGGAGACCGGCGCCGTGCTGCGGCTCACACCCGAGGAGTGCCGCCGCTGGCTCGGCGGGCTCAACGACCTCCGGCTGGCCATCGGCACCCGCCTGGAGGTCACCGACGAGGACGACGGCGGCGAACTGCTGCGCCTTCCGGAGTCCGACCCCCGTAAGCCCATGGTGCTGGCCTACCTCTGGCTCGGCGGTCTCCAGGAAACGCTCGTCGAATCGCTCATGTCCTGAGTCCTGGTTACCATTCCTCAGGCGTTCGCTCAGAGAATGCTCAAATCCGGATAACGATCCCATCTCGCACGCGTGCGCCTTGCCGATTGTTTAGGACTTTGTCCTGATTTTCGCGCGACCTTGCCTTACCACGTCCCTGGTCGCCTTCCGAGGCGCCGTGATAGATGTTCACGACCTGCCGTGAGCGACGCCACCCCTGTCGCTGCGGGAGCGCTGAGCCGGCCACCGCCGGCGTGCAGGAACTCCATCCGGGGGGATCGGAACCCGATCCGGACAGACCGGGTCGGTATGGAGAAAGGCGCACCACTCATGACCTCTGTGCAGGTCGATCAAGAACACGACGGCAATGAGGCCGCTGGGAAAAACCCGGAAGAGGGCTACCAGCGGGGTCTGGGAAACCGCCAGATCCAGATGATCGCCATTGGTGGCGCCATCGGTACCGGCCTGTTCCTCGGGGCGGGCAAGGCGATATCCAAGGCGGGGCCCAGCATCATCCTGGCCTACGCGATCGTCGGCCTCGTCATCTTCTTCATCATGCGGGCGCTGGGCGAGCTGCTCATGTACCGCCCGGTCTCCGGCTCCTTCTCGGAGTACGGACGCGAATTCCTCGGCCCCTTCGTGGGCTTTGTGACCGGCTGGACCTACTGGCTTTTCTGGGTCGTGACCGGAATCACGGAAGTCACCGCCGCGGCCACCTATATCCACTACTGGAACCACGACATACCGCAATGGGTGTCGTCGCTCGTCTTCACCGTCGCGCTCTTCGGGATCAACCTGATCTCCGTGAAGATCTTCGGTGAGCTGGAATTCTGGTTCTCGATGGTCAAGGTCACCGCGATCATCGGCATGATCCTCATCGGTCTCGGCGTCATCATTCTCGGTTTCTCGGACGCCGGTGACACCGCTTCCTTCAGCAACCTCTGGGCCGACGGCGGATTCTTCCCGCGGGGCATCGGCGGCACGTTGATGACCCTTCAGATCGTGATGTTCGCGTTCCTCGCCGTCGAACTCGTCGGCGTCACCGCGGGTGAGGCGAAGGACCCGAAGAAGGTTCTGCCCAAGGCGATCAACACCGTCCCGTGGCGCATCGGCCTCTTCTACATCGGCGCGCTCATCATCATCCTGTCGGTCGTCAGCTGGAAGGTCTTCGAGCCGAACACCAGCCCGTTCGTCCGCGCCTTCCAGGAGATCGGCCTGCCCGCCGGCGCCGGCATCGTCAACTTCGTCGTGCTGACCGCCGCCCTCTCGTCCGCCAACTCCGGGATGTACTCCACCGGCCGGATGCTGCGCGACCTCGCGCTCAACGGCCAGGGACCGAAGCTCTTCACGCACCTGAGCAAAAACGGTTTGCCCACCTGGGGCACCGGCGTCTCCGTCGCGATGATGCTGGTCGGGGTCTGGATCAACTACCAGTGGCCCGGCGACGCGTTCAACTACGTCGTGTCCTTCGCCACGATCTCCGGCATGTGGGCATGGATCGTCATCCTCTTCTCGCAGCTGCGCTACCGGGCCAAGGCCAACCGCGGTGAACTGCCGCAGTCGAGCTTCAAGGCGCCCGGCGCCCCGTACACCTCGATCTTCGCCCTCGCCTTCATCGGCATGGTCATCGTGCTGATGGGCATCGACCCGGACGCCCGCATCTCGCTCTACGCGGCGCCGATCTGGGCGATCATCCTGGGCGTCGGCTATCTGTCCATCAAGCGCCGGTCGGCCGAGGTCTTCGCGACCCGGGCCACCGTTCCGGCTCCGGCCACCGGGGAGCAGCGGCCCGGCACCGGCAGCAAGGACTGACCGGCCTCATCCCAGGCGACGGGCCCGTACCCACCACACCCGAGCAGGTGGGTACGGGCCCGTCGCCGTGCGCGGGGTCCCCACGGGGCCCGCCGCGGTGCGTTCGGTCCGCTCCCCGCACCCGCTCCCGGGCTCCGCGAGGGCCCTCCTATCCTTGCCGCATGCTGACCCTGACCCAGGACCTCCACGACAAGATCGTCGCGCACGCCCGCCAGGACCATCCGGACGAGGCGTGCGGCGTCGTCGCGGGACCGGCCGGCAGCGACCGCCCCGAGCGGTTCATCCCGATGCTCAACGCCGCCCGCTCGCCCACGTTCTACGAGTTCGACTCCGCCGACCTCCTGGCCCTCTACCGCGAGATGGACGACCGCGACGAGGAGCCGGTGATCGTCTACCACTCGCACACCGCCACCGAGGCGTACCCCTCCCGCACCGACGTCGGCTACGCGGGCGAGCCCGGCGCGCACTACGTCCTCGTCTCCACCGCCGACACGGACGACGCGGGCCCCTTCCAGTTCCGCTCGTTCCACATCGTGGACGGTGTGATCACCGAGGAGGAGGTCCGGATCGTCGAGGCGTACGCCTGACGGTTCCGGGCCCGGGCGGGCCGCCAGGGAGCGCCTCCGCGGGGCCGGTCCACCCGCCGTGACCTGGGATTCCTCGCCATTCCTGGCGCCCGCCCGTCCGCCGCGTCCCATCTGATGTACACAACCGTCCGCATCCTGGGACGAGGTATCAAAACCCGGACCGGGAATCGATACGATGACCGCATGGTTGACCACGACGTGAGCGAGCAGAGGAGGGCCATGCACCAGCAGGCTCCGCTCGCCACGCGTCGCTCCGCCTCCGCCCTGCTGGGCGCGTTCGGCTGCGGAGCCGCCCGGCTGCACATCGATCTGTGCCGCCTCACCAGCGCCTTGTGTCCGGGCCGCGCCGCGGCCTGACCCGGGTTCGCACCACACCCGCCGCACCCGCACCGCCGCACGCCGTGCACACGGGCCGCAGAGCCCCCCGCCCCCGCACTCCGACAGGAGCACTCTCATGGCCATCGAGGTCCGAATCCCGACCATCCTGCGCACCTACACCGACGGCGCGAAGGCCGTCCAGGGCAGCGGGGACACCCTCGCCGGCCTCATCGACGACCTGGAGAGCCGCCACGCGGGCATCAAGGAGCGCCTCGTCGACGGCGCGGAGCTGCGCCGCTTCGTCAACGTCTACCTCAACGACGAGGACGTCCGCTTCCTCCAGGGCATCGCCACCGAGCTGACCGACGGCGACAACATCACCATCCTGCCCGCCGTCGCCGGTGGCTCCCGCGCCGCGGACCGCCCGGCGGACCTGGCCTGACATGCGGTACGACTCCCCGCTGGCGGCGGTCGGGAACACCCCTCTCGTCCGCCTGCCGCGCCTCTCGCCCTCCGCCGAGGTCCGCATCTGGGCCAAGCTGGAGGACCGCAACCCCACCGGCTCCGTCAAGGACCGCCCCGCGCTGCACATGATCGAGCAGGCGGAGAAGGCCGGCCGGCTCACCCCCGGCTGCACGATCCTGGAGCCCACCAGCGGCAACACCGGCATCTCGCTCGCCATGGCGGCCAAGCTCAAGGGCTACCGCATCGTCTGCGTGATGCCCGAGAACACCTCGTCCGAGCGGCGCGAACTGCTCGCGATGTGGGGCGCCGAGATCATCTCCTCGCCCGCGGCGGGCGGCTCCAACACCGCCGTGAAGGTCGCCAAGGAGCTGGCCGCCGAGCACCCGGACTGGGTGATGCTCTACCAGTACGGCAACCCGGACAACGCCGGTGCGCACTACGCCACCACCGGCCCCGAGATCCTCGCCGACCTCCCGTCGATCACCCACTTCGTCGCGGGCCTGGGCACCACCGGCACCCTCATGGGCGTCGGCCGCTTCCTGCGCGAGCAGGTCCCCGGCGTGCAGATCGTCGCCGCCGAACCGCGCTACGACGACGTGGTCTACGGCCTGCGCAACCTCGACGAGGGCTTCATCCCCGAGCTGTACGACGAGTCCGTGCTCACCACGCGCTTCTCCGTCGGCTCCGAGGACGCCGTCGCCCGCACCCGCGAACTCCTCGCCGAAGAGGGCATCTTCGCCGGCATCTCCACCGGCGCCGCCCTGCACGCCGCGCTCGGCGTCGCCCGCAAGGCGCAGCGCGCCGGGGAGAGCGCCGACATCGTCTTCGTCGTCGCCGACGGCGGCTGGAAGTACCTCTCCACCGGCGTCTACACCGCCGAGTCCACCGAGGCGGCCATCGCCACCCTGCACGGCCAGCTCTGGGCCTGAGCCCGCAGCGCGCACCCGGCGGGCGGTCCCGGAAGGGGCCGCCCGCCGCCGTGTGTTCCCCGGCCGGCCGCCGCGTCAGCCCCCGCCCGACCGCCCGTCCGCCTCGCTGTCGTCCCGGACAGCCGTGCGATCCCCGTCGCCGGGCGCGGACCCCGTCGCCGAAGGCTTCCCGGGGCCCGCGCCGGGGCCGGGGCGCTCCGCCGGGCGGCCGGCCGCGCCCGCCCGCCGACCGCGCCGCCGAGGCGGCCGCCGGCTCCGGCCCCGGCCGTCGACCACCGCCGCGACCAGCGCCAACGCGATCACCGCCACCAGCGCCGGCCACCACGAGCCGTCCATCGCCGCCTCCGTCCGCCGCCGACCATCCGCCGTCCGTCCGCTGCGACGGTACCGGCGACGGGCCCGGGAGGCACGGCGGACGGCCCCGTGACGAGGCCCACCCGGACTGGTGATTCCGCCCACAGCTCGCCCCGCCACAGGAGCGCCACCACCCCGTGCGCCTTACCCTCGTGGGCACCGCACCGCGCGACCGGACCCGCCGGGCACCCGTACGGACCGGCCACCTGCCGGACGCCACCGCCCGGCACGGTCCGCCGCTCCGCCGTCCCCGCACAGGAGGTTCACGCCCGCATGAAGCTCACTGTCGTCGGATGCTCCGGGTCGTTCCCCTCCGCGGATTCGGCCTGTTCGAGCTACCTCTTGGAGGCCGACGGCTTCAGGCTGCTCCTCGACATGGGCAACGGCGCCCTCGGCGAGCTGCAGCGCCACTGCGGTCTCTACGACCTCGACGCCGTCCTGCTGTCCCACCTCCACGCCGACCACTGCATCGACCTGTGCGGCTACTTCGTCGTCCGCTACTACCGCCCGGACGGCGGCCGCTGCGCGCCGATGCCGGTGTACGGCCCGGCGGGCACCGAGCGGCGGCTGACCGCCGCCCACGCGGATCTGCCGTACGACGGCGCGATGAGCGAGGTCTTCGACTTCCGGACGCTGTCCGACGGAACGTTCCGGATCGGCCCGTTCACCGTCCGGGCGGCGCTCGTCAACCACCCCGTCGAGGCGTTCGGCTTCCGCATCGAGCACGGCGGACGGTCGCTGACGTACTCCGGGGACACCGGGCCCTGCGCGGCGCTCGACCGGCTCGCCGAGGGCACCGACCTCTTCCTCTGCGAGGCGTCCTTCACGCACGGCAAGGAGGACATCCCCGATCTGCACCTCAACGGCCGCGAGGCCGGCGAGGCTGCCGCGCGCGCCAAGGCCGGACGGCTGATCCTCACCCACATCCCGCCGTGGACCGACCCGGACATCACCCTGCGCGATGCGCAGAAGGTCTACGACGGCCCGGTCGAGACGGCCCGCGCGGGCACGGCCCACGAGGTCTGACCGGCCCGGGAGACGAAAAAGAGCGGCGGCCCGGGGAACGCTCCCCGGGCCGCCGCCCTTTTCGTCTCCGGCGCCGCCGCTACTTCGTCAGCGTCGCCTTCGCGGCGGCCTTGCCGTCGGCCTTCCCGCCGGACTCGGCGGCGGCCTTCGCACCCGCCTTCGCCGCGCCCTTCTCCGTCTCCGGCACCTCGTCCTCGGGCTCACGGCCCGGCGTCGGGAGGTTGAACTTCAAGATCGCGAAGCGGAAGAGCGCGTAGTACACGACCGCGAAGCACAGGCCGACCAGCGCCAGCAGCCAGGGCTTGGTGGCGATGCCGAGGTTGAGGACGTAGTCGATCGCACCGGCCGAGAAGCCGAAGCCGTCCTTCATGCCCAGCGCCCAGGTCAGCCCCAGCGACAGACCCGTCAGCACGGCGTGGATCGCGTAGAGGACCGGCGCGATGAACATGAACGTGAACTCGATGGGCTCGGTGACGCCGGTGACGAAGGCGGTCAGCGCGAGCGAGAACATCATGCCGCCGACGACCTTGCGGCGCTCGGGGCGGGCGCAGTGCACGATCGCCAGACAGGCGGCGGGCAGCGCGAACATCATGATCGGGAAGAAGCCGGTCAGGAACTGACCCGCCTGCGGGTCGCCGGCCAGGAAGCGGGCGATGTCGCCGTGCTTGCCGGCGTAGTCACCGGCCTGGAACCACGGGAACGAGTTGAGCAGGTGGTGCATGCCGACGGGGATCAGCGCGCGGTTGGCGACACCGAAGACACCGGCGCCGACCGCGCCCGAACCGACCAGCCACTCGCCGAAGTTGTGCAGCCCGGCGCCGAGCACCGGCCAGATGTAGCCGAAGACGATGCCGATGGCCAGACCGGCGAAGGACGCCAGGATCGGCACCAGCCGGCGACCGCTGAAGAAGCCCAGCCAGTCGGGGAGCTTCTTGCGGCTGTAGCGCTGGTAGAGGAGGGCGACCACGATGCCGATCACCACGCCGCCGAGCACACCGGCGTTCACCGGCGGCGCGACCTCGGCTATCTTCCCGTCGACCACCTGCTGCACCTTGGGCAGGCTGTCGTCCGTGAAGGTGCCCAGCACCTTGCTGAAGACGAGGTAGCCGACGACGGCGGCGAGCGCGGTGGAGCCGTCGGCCTTCTTCGCGAAGCCGATGGCGATACCGACCGCGAACAGCAGCGGCATGTTGTCGAGCAGCGCCCCGCCGCCCGCCGCCATGAACTCGGCGAGCTTGTTCAAGAACGCGGGGAAGTTGTCCCGGCCGAGCATGTCGGGCTGGCCGAGGCGGACCATGAGCGCCGCGGCGGGCAGGGTGGCGATCGGCAGCATGAGGCTGCGGCCGATGCGCTGGCCGACGGCCATCGCTGCGGAGCCGCGGCTTTTCTTCTCCGGTGCCGCCGAGGCAGTGGCCGAACTCATCGGATTCCTCCAGGTGCGGCGGGCACTCATCGGGTGCGGCCCGCTTGTTGTCTACACCACTCAGTGGTTTAGACCATTCTTAACACGTGGCCCCGGCGGAAAGGAATCCATTCCTTCCAGTGGTGTGGACCACATGCCAACCGGCCCGAAGGAGGTCGCCCGGAGGCCGGGAGCGGCGCCATCGATACGAGGAAAGCGCAGGTCAGGCCAGTCTTCCTGCCGCACGTCCCGGAGCGCACCGCCCGTCCGCGCCCCCGCAACGGTACGGCCTCGCGACCCTCCGGCGGCAATCCGCAAACCCCCCGTACCGCCGCGACTACTTCACGTTCTCCCGCTCCAATTCCTCCGCCACTTCCACCGGCTCACGCCCCGGAGTCGCCAGATCGAATCGGGTGATCACAAACCGGAACAGCGCGTAGTAGAGCACCGCGAAGCACAGCCCGATCGGAATGATGAGCCACGGTTTCGTCGCCAGCCCCCAGTTGATGACGTAGTCGATCAACCCCGCCGAGAAGCTGAAGCTGTCGTGCACCCCCAGCGCCCAGCACGCCGCCAGCGACGCACCCGTCAGCACCGCGTGGATCCCGTAGAGCACCGGCGCGATGAAGACGAAGGAGTACTCGATCGGCTCGGTGACGCCCGTGACGAACGACGTCAGCGCCACCGACAGCATCAGCCCGCCCACCTCCTTGCGCCGCCCCCGGCGCGCGCAGTGCGTGATCGCCAGCGCCGCGGCGGGCAGCGCGAACATCATGATCGGGAAGAAACCGGTGGTGAACTGCCCCGCCGTCGGATCGCCCGCCAGGAAACGGTTGATGTCGCCGTGCACCACCGTCCCGTCCGGCTTGGTGAAGTCGCCGAACTGGAACCAGACGAACGTGTTCAGGAACTGGTGCAACCCCACCACCAGCAACGCCCGGTTCGCCGTCCCGAAGATCCCGGAGCCGATCCAGTCCAGATCCGTCAGCCACTTGCTGAACGACGTCAGCGCCGCGCCGACCGGCGGCCACACGAACAGGCAGACCGCCGCGAACGCCAGCCCCGCGAACGCCATCACGATCGGCACCAGCCGCCGCCCGTTGAAGAACCCCAGCCAGTCCACCAGCTTCACCCGGTGCAGCCGCTGCCAGCACCACGCCGCCGCGAACCCCAGCACGATGCCGCCGAACACCCCCGGATTCTGGAACGTCGCCTGCACCGCCTTGCCCGCCCCGTCCGTGCACACCCCGCCCCACGGCCCCGCCTGCGTGAACGTCTGCCCGGACGGGCACGCCACCGGGAACTGGTGCAGCACCGCGAAGTAGACGAGAAACCCCACCACCGCGGCGAGCGCCGTCGACCCGTCCGCCTTCTTCGCCATCCCGATCGCGACACCCACGCAGAACAGCAGCGGCAGTCCCAGCCCCGAATCCAGCAGCGCACCGCCCGCACCCGCGAAGACCTTGGCGACCGCGTCCCAGCCCAGCCCGTCCGCGCCGAACACGTCCGGCTGCCCCAGCCGGTTCAAGATGCCCGCCGCGGGCAGCACCGCGATCGGCAGCTGGAGGCTGCGCCCCATCTTCTGCATCCCCTGGAAGAGATGCGCGCCCCGCTTCGTGCGGGGTGCCGCCGCCGCGCCAGAACTCATCCGCCACCTCCGGGGCCGCCCGCCGACGCCGTGCCCGGTGGGTACCGCATACTGGTGGTGTAGACCACTTGGGGAGCGGCCCCGGGCCCCCGGTACGCGCTCCGGGTGATCGCTATCCTTCGCCAGAGTGCGGACAAACGCCCGTAAAGCTGGGCTGAACGTGCGTTACGGTTCGTCAACCGCAGGGCACCACCGCACCCCGCACCACCGCCCGGCACCCTCGCCGGCGACCGAGACAAGCAGGAGTGGACATGGCTTCCAAGGCCGAGAAGATCGTCGCCGGGCTCGGCGGACTCGACAACATCGAAGAGGTCGAGGGCTGCATCACCCGCCTGCGCACCGAGGTCTCCGACGCCTCCCTGGTCGACGAGGCCGCCCTCAAGGCCGCCGGCGCCCACGGCGTCGTCAAGATGGGCACCGCCATCCAGGTCGTCATCGGCACGGACGCGGACCCGATCGCGGCGGAAATCGAAGACATGATGTAGCGGACGCGCTCATCCCTCCGGGCCCCGGGTGCCGCACGCCGTGTGCGGGCCGGGGCCCGTGGCGTTTCCGGACCGGCCCAGGCTCCCCCCCGCCGCCCGCAAAGCCCCCCGCCCCGTTCCCGCTAGGCTCTACGCCATGTCTCGCATCGACGGCCGTACGCCCGAACAGCTCCGCCCGGTGACCATCGAACGCGGCTGGAGCAAGCACGCCGAAGGTTCCGTTCTCGTCTCCTTCGGCGACACCAAGGTCTTCTGCACCGCCTCCTTCACCGAGGGCGTGCCGCGCTGGCGCAAGGGCAGCGGCGAGGGCTGGGTCACCGCCGAGTACTCGATGCTGCCCCGCTCGACCAACACCCGCGGCGACCGCGAGGCCGTCCGCGGCAAGATCGGCGGCCGCACCCACGAGATCAGCCGCCTCATCGGCCGCTCGCTCCGTGCCGTCATCGACTTCAAGGCGCTCGGCGAGAACACCGTCGTCCTCGACTGCGACGTCCTCCAGGCCGACGGCGGCACCCGCACCGCCGCCATCACCGGCGCCTACGTCGCCCTCGCCGACGCGATCGCCTGGGCCCAGCAGAAGAAGATCATCAAGCACGGCCGCAAGCCGCTGACCGGCACCGTCTCCGCCGTCAGCGTCGGCATCGTCGACTCCACCCCGCTCCTCGACCTCTGCTACGAGGAGGACGTCCGCGCCGAGACCGACATGAACGTCGTCTGCACCGGCGACGGCCGCTTCGTCGAGGTCCAGGGCACCGCCGAGGCCGAGCCCTTCAACCGCGACGAGCTGAACGCCCTCCTCGACCTCGCCGTCGCCGGCTGCGCCGACCTCGACGCCGCCCAGCGCGAGGCCCTCGCCCGCACCCTCTGAGCCCCGGCCTCCGGGCCCGCTCGTAGGCCTGCGGCCGCGTCCCGCCCGGGACGCGGCCGCGGCTGTGTCCGCCGGGCCCGGCGGCAACCAAATCCGCCCGTCCCGCGTTTCTCCCCATACCTGCTTTACCTGTTCATGACTTGGGGGAGGAACCGTCCCATGACCCTGCGCACCCGTAGCACCCGCCCGCACCGGCGCCCCGCCGCCACCGCCCTCGCGGCCCTCGCCGCCGCGGCGCTCGCGATACCCGCGCTCACCGCCTGCAGCGCCGTCGACAAGGCGATGGACTGCGCCCACACCGCCACCGCCGTCGTGGACGGCGTCGACAAGCTCCAGAAGACCGTCCAGGGCGCCGCCGACAACCCCGAGCAGACCGAGAAGGCCCTCGACGGACTCGACCGCGACCTCAAGGGCATCGGCGACGCCACCGGCGACCCCGACCTCACCAAGGCGCTGAAGAGCATGAACGACGGCATCGACAATGCCCGCAAGGCGGTGCAGGACGGCAAGGACCCCGACCTCCAGCCGCTTGCCGACGCGGCCGGCGAACTGACCAAGGTCTGCACCCCGGGATAATCACTCCCCATGCAGCACACAACCGAGCAGCGGCCGGACGCACCCCGCCGCCTCATCCTCGCCACCCGCAACGCCGGCAAGGTCACCGAACTCCGCGCGATCCTCACCGCCGCCGGTCTCGGCGTCGAACTCGTCGGCGCCGACGCCTACCCCGAGATCCCCGACGTCAAGGAAACCGGCGTCACCTTCGCCGAGAACGCCCTGCTCAAGGCGCATGCCCTGGCCCGCGCCACCGGCCACCCGGCCGTCGCCGACGACTCCGGCCTCTGCGTCGAGGTCCTCGGCGGCGCGCCGGGCATCTTCTCCGCCCGCTGGTCCGGCCGCCACGGCGACGACCAGGCCAACCTCGATCTGCTCCTCGCCCAGCTCTCCGACATCGACGAGGCCCACCGCGCCGCCCACTTCGCCTGCGCCGCGGCCCTCGCCCTCCCCGACGGCACCGAACGCGTCGTCGAGGGCACCTTGCCCGGCACCCTCCGCCACGCCCCGTCCGGCACCAACGGCTTCGGCTACGACCCGATCCTCCAGCCCCTCGGCGAGACCCGCACCTGCGCCGAGCTGACCCCCGACGAGAAGAACGCCATCAGCCACCGCGGCAAGGCGTTCCGGGCGCTGGTTCCGGTGGTGCGGGAGCTGTTGGGCTGAGGCTGGGGCCGCGCCCGGGGAAAGCCCGGGGGAGCGCCCCGGCGAAAGCCCCGGAAGAACGCGACGGCCCGTGGGCGGCGATGCGCTCCACGGGCCGTCGGACGGTGCGGCGGAAGGGATTCGAACCCTCAAGCCGTTTCACCGGCCACAGATCCTAAGTCTGCTGCGTCGCCTGTTGCGCCACCGCCGCAAGTCCTCGGTCATGCTACCGGCTGCTCCGGGGCGTGTCCGGGGAGTCCCGTCGTTCGCCCGCACACGGGCCGCCGGCGCGCGGAAAGCCGCACGCAAAGCCGCGCGGAAAGGGGCCGGGGAAGTCTCCCCGGCCCCGCGTCGTGTGCCGTCCGTCAGAACTTCGGTTCCTGGTTCTGGGACGCGATCATCTCGACCGCCTCCTCCTTGGTGGCGACCGAGGGCGGGGAGCCGGCCAGGGGCTGCTGGGCGGTCTCCTTCATGCAGGCGACGGCGACGGCGCCGACGAGGGCGGCGCCCATCGTGTAGTAGGCGGGGACCATGACGTTGCCGTCGAAGGCGTCCATCAGGGCGGTGATCACCAGCGGGGTGGTGCCGCCGAAGACCGAGACGGCGAGGTTGTAGCCGATGGAGAGCGAGCCGTAGCGGACGTTGGTGGGGAAGAGGGCCGGGAGGGCGGCGGACATGGTGCCCAGCAGGCAGACGAGGGAGAGGCCCAGGAGGGCCATGCCGGCGATGACGGCGGCCAGGCTGCCCTGCTTGACCAGGAGGAACGCGGGGATGGCGGTGATGAAGAAGCCGAGCATGCCGCCCATCAGCAGCGGTTTGCGGCCGTAGTGGTCGTTGAGCTTGCCGACGGTGGTGATGATCAGCATCAGCGCGATCATGGTCGCCAGCAGGATCAGCAGGCCGTGCGACTCCTTGTAGTGCAGGGTGTCGGTGAGGTACGTCGGCATGTACGACAGCAGCATGTAGTCGGCGATGTTGTACGCGCCGACGAGCGCGATGCACAGGATCAGTGTGGGCCACTGCTGGGCGAAGATCTCGCCGATCTTCTTCTTCGGGGCGTTCTCGGAGAGGTGCGAGAACTCCGCCTCCGCCTCGGCGGGCGAGCCGGTCGGCGAGTGCGTCTGGGACGCCTCCAGCTTCTGGAACGCGGGCGTCTCGTCGAGCCGCAGCCGCAGGTAGAGACCGACCAGGCCGAGCGGCCCGGCGACCAGGAACGGGATGCGCCAGGCCCAGTCGAGCATCGCGTCCGCGCCGACGGTGGTGTTGAGGATCAGCACGATGCCGGCGGCGCCGGTGTAGCCGATCAGGGTGCCCATCTCCAGGAAGCTGCCGAAGTAGCCGCGCTTCTTGTCGGGTGCGTACTCGGCGATGAAGGTGGAGGCGCCGCCGTACTCGCCGCCCGTCGAGAAGCCCTGGACCAGCCGGAAGAGGATCAGCAGGACCGGGGACCAGAAGCCGATCGCCGCGTACGAGGGGATCAGGCCGATGCAGAAGGTGCCCGCGGCCATCATGATCATGGTGAGGGCGAGGACCTTCTTGCGGCCGACGCGGTCGCCGAGCGGGCCGAAGAAGGCGCCGCCCAGGGGCCGGACGAGGAAGGCCACGGCGAAGGTGGCGAACGAGGAGAGCAGGCTGATGGTGCCGTTGCCGTTGGGGAAGAAGACCTTGCCGATGGTGACCGCGAGATAGCTGTAGATCCCGAAGTCGAACCACTCCATGGCATTACCGAGGGCCGCCGCCTTCACGGCCCGCTTGACCACGCGCTCGTCGGTGATGGTGATGTCGGTGCGCCGCAGTTTGGGATTCCTGCGCCGGGCTATGGCACGGAAGAGCGCACGGTGGCGCTTGAGGGCCTCCGGATCGTGTTCGGAGGCGGGGTCTGCTTCGGTGCTGCCGGTCGGCACGAGGCGGTCCTCTCGTTCAGAGCGCGAAGTGCGCGGGGATACGACGGGTGCGCCTGCGCAGTCGAGCGCGGATCAAACCACCATGGCTCCGGAAGGGGAGGTACGTCACCCGGGCTGAGCCGTCCGGGGAGGCCATGGTGGCCTGCGGTTTCGCGGGCCGCGAGCGGGGGCGCTCCGCGCCTGGTCGCAGGGGCGTTGTTACAGAACTGGTACGCAGCCGCGCGGTCATCGCCGCGTGCGGGCAATCAGCCCGTGCGGGGGGCCGGGCAGGGTGGGTCGGTGCCGTTGCCATGTGTCCGCGAAGCCGCCGTTCGCCGGGCCCCTCGCGGGGAGTGGTGGCGTCGGGTGTGCCGGCGGGGTACGGGGCCGCGGCCCCGGAAGGAGAGGGCGATGGGCGACCGCGTGGGGGCGCGCCGGATGGGCTGGCGTACCGCTGTGCCGGTGGGCGCGGTGCTCCTGCTGCTGCTCGCGGCCGGGGCGTGGGGTGTGCAGGCGGGCCGGCACGCGTCGGCGGTGGACGTGGCGCCGCAGACATCGGCGGCGCGGCAGCGTCCGGCGCCCGGCCAGGCGCCGCAGAAGGCGACGGCGGGCGGGCTGCCCGGCGTCCGCGACTGCGGCTTCGGCGAGCCGGAGGTCGAGCCGCAGGTCATCACGTTGACCTGCGCGGACTCGGGGATGGTGGCGACCGGGATCGTCTGGGAGCGGTACGGCCGGACGTCGGCGGAGGGCCGGGGCGTGGTGCAGGTGGAGAAGGCGGCGGCGGGGACGGCGGGGGACGCGGTGTTCCCGGCGCGGTTCCGGCTGTACGGGGTGCGGACGGTCGAGGGGGGCCGGGCGTTCACCGGGCTGGAAGTGACGTACGACGGCTCGACGCCGATGGGGGACACGACGGAGATGTACAGCCTCGCGTGATGGGCATCAGGGGCCGGATCGCGCTGGCCATTTCGGGCATGACGGCGCTCGCCGTGGTGGTGCTGGGGTTCGCCGTGCACCACATCGCGGATGCCGGGCGGGAGCGTGCGGCGCGGGCGTACCAGGACGTCCGGCTCAGTTCGGCGGTGCAGATATACGAGCGGGACGGGACGCTGGCGATGGGGGCGCAGCTGGACGACGCGGCGCTGCCGAAGCCGTTGCGGGAGGCGGTGTTCGCGGGGCGGTCGGGGACGTATCTGAGCGGGGGCGAGGATCCGCGGGTGTGGGCGGCGACGGGCGTCGACGATGGGACGGGCGGTGCGCGGTGGGGGCGTTCGCTGTCGGTGTCGGCGGCGTATCCGGAGGACGATCCGGCGCGGGTGGCGCTGGACCGGGCGCTGCTGATCGCGGGTGCGGGCACGGTGGTGTTGATGGCGGTGGTGTCGTGGTTCGTGGCGCAGCGGCTGTCGCGGCGGCTGCGGCTGAGTGCGGCGGCGGCGCGGCGGATAGCGGCGGGTGCGGGGCCGGAGCTGGAGTGGGACGGGTTGGCGAGCGCGGGGCGGGACGAGGTGGCCGAGTTGGGCCGGAGTGTGCATCACATGGCGACGTCGCTGGCGGCGCAGGCGCAGGCGGAGCGGGAGTTCACCGCGGATGTGGCGCACGAGTTGCGGACGCCGGTGGCGGGGCTGGTGGCGGCGGCGGAGCTGTTGCCGCAGCCGCGCGCGGTGGAGCTGGTACGGGACCGGGCGCAGGCGATGCGGCGGCTGGTGGAGGACCTGCTGGAGGTGTCGCGGCTGGACGCCGGGGTGGAGCGGGCGGATCTGGACGCCTGTGACCTGCCGTCGCTGGTGCGGGGGATCGTCCGGCGGGCGGCGGGCCAGCGCGGCGTGGACGAGGTGACGGTGACCGTCGAGGGGGAGCCGCGGATCGTGGAGACGGACCGGCGCCGGGTGGAGCGGGTGCTGGTGAATCTGCTGGCCAACGCGGAGCGGCACGGCAAGCCGCCGATCGAGGTGGTGGTGGCGGGCAACCGCATCGTGGTGCGGGACCACGGGCCGGGCTACCCGGCGGATCTGCGTGCCGAGGGACCGCGGCGCTTCCGCACGGCCGCGCCGGAGCGGGGCACCGGACACGGCCTGGGGCTGACGATCGCGGTGGGCCAGGCCGGCGTGCTCGGCGCGCGGCTGGACTTCGGCCAGGCCGAGGGCGGCGGCGCCCGGGCGGTACTGGAACTGCCGGACCGGGTGGCGGTGACGGAGGGGGCGGAGTAGCTCGGACGGGGCCGGGGCGGCGGGGGCGCGGGGCCGGGCGGGCCTGCCGGGCTCGACCGGCCGCGTCCGCCGTCCGCCGTTTCGCCGTCGGGACCGGTCCGGCGGCGGTAACCGGCCGTCACCGGACGGCCACCGCCCACCGGACCGGAGGCCCCCGCGTCAGCCCGTCGGCGCCAGCTTCAGGTCCTTGATGATCTTGGCGACGTGGCCGGTGGCCTTCACGTTGTACAGCGCGCGCTCGACCTTGCCGTTCTCGTCGACGATGACGGTGGAGCGGATCACGCCGGTGACGACCTTGCCGTACAGCTTCTTCTCGCCGAAGGCGCCGTACGCCTCCAGGACCTTCTTGTCGGGGTCGCCGAGGAGCGTCACCGTCAGCTCCTCCTTCTCGCGGAACTTCGCCAGCTTCTCCGGCTTGTCGGGCGAGATGCCGATGACGTCGTAGCCGTGACCTGCGAGGAAGTCGAGGTTGTCGGTGAAGTCGCAGGCCTGCTTGGTGCAGCCGGGGGTGAGGGCGGCCGGGTAGAAGTAGACGATGACCTTGCGGCCCTTGTGGTCGGCGAGCGAGATCTCGTTTCCGTCCGCGTCGGGCAGGGTGAAGGCGGGGGCGGTGTCGCCGGGCTGCAGTCGCTCGCTCATGGCTCTCCTTCGAAGGTTCCGTACGCCCCGAGATTACGGCGTCGGGCGCCCGGCCCGGCTGCGCCGGGGGTGCGGGGCCGCGCGTTACAGGGGGTGCTGTGGGGCGCGGCGGGGCGTGAGCTGACAGACTGTGTGCACGAATCGGTACGCATGTGGTGGCCGGTTCCGTACGGGGCCTCGTGCCCGGCCCCGTACGCATCGGCCCGAGACGATGGAGGCGGCGCGGTGTCGGAAGCCAGGACCCCTGCGCAGATCGAGGCGGACATCGTCCGCAGACGGCAGGATCTCGCCGTGATGCTCGACGAGATCGGTGTGCGGCTGCACCCGAAGACGATCGTCGGCGAGGCGAAGGCGAAGGCCGTCGACGCGGTGGACCGCACGGCCGGTCGCGCCTACGTGGCCGCCAATCGCGTGGTGTCGGACGTCCGCGCGCAGCTGGTGTCGGAGGACGGTGCGCCGCGGCTGGAGCGGATCGTGCCGCTCGCGATGGTCGGCGTCGGCGTCGTGGGCCTGCTGGTGGCACGCTCCCGCAAGCAGCGCGACTAGATCCTGCCGGTGCCCGGCGGTCGGGTGGCGGCCGGGGTGCGGGTACCGTCGTGCAGGTGAGCCCGAATAACGTCAAGGACACCCACGACAAGCTGCCGATCCGGATGCTGCACGACCGTGTGCTGGTGCGGACGGACATCCCCGAGGGCGAGCGTCGCTCGACCGGGGGCATCGTCATCCCGGCGACCGCTGCCGTCGGCCGCCGGCTGGCCTGGGCCGAAGTGGTCGCGGTGGGGCAGAACGTACGGACCGTGGAGATCGGCGACCGGGTGCTCTACGACCCGGAGGACCGCGCCGAGGTCGAGGTGCGCGGCGTGGCGTACGTGCTGATGCGGGAGCGGGATCTGCACGCGGTGGCCGCGGAGCGGCTGGAGGGCGCGGACGACTCGACCGGGCTGTACCTGTAGACGACGCGGGGCCCGCCGCCGTACGGGAGCGGGCCCGGTGTACGGGCGGTGATCGAGATCACCGCCCGTTTCGCATGCCGGGTTGCTAGCGTCGGAGGTACCCGACGAGACGCGCCGTACCGGGCAGGCAAAGACGACGCACCCCCTGTTGAAGCGCTTTTCACGGAGGTGCCGTCATGGCATGGATCCTGCTCGCGGTCGCCGGTCTGCTGGAGGTCGGCTGGTCGATCGGGATGAAGTTCACCGACGGGTTCACGCGGCTGTGGCCGAGCGTGTTCACCGGCGCGGGGATCGTGGCGAGCATGCTGATGCTGTCGGTCGCGGCGCGTACGGTGCCGATCGGTACGGCGTACGGCGTGTGGGTCGGGATCGGCGCCGCGGGTGCGGCGGTGGTCGGGATGGTGGTGCTGGGCGAGCCGGTGACCGCCGCCCGGATCTTCTTCATCTGTCTGCTGCTGGTCGCGGTGGTGGGGCTGAAGGCGACGTCGGGGCACTGAGCGTGCCGGGCCCGCGGCGGACCGGCCCCGGGCGGCCCGGGACCGGCCCCCGCCGCCCGGCCGCCGCTCAGTAGCCCTGGTCACCGCCCTCGTCCGCGCCGCCCTCGGGCGCTCCGCCGCCGCCCGGGCCGCCCCCGCCGCCGTTCTGCCCCGTGCCGCCGTCCTGGCCGCCTCCGCCGGGCGGCGGGCCCGCGGTGGGGCGGCCGCCGGGCCGGTTGGTGGGGCGCGGGGCGCCGGGCGAGGCGGAGCCGCCGGGGGTGGCGGAGCCGGACGGGGAGGCGCCGGAGGCGGACGGGTTGGGGGATGCCTGGGCGCCGGGCTCCAGCTTCAGGTCGAAATTGCGGACCGGCTTTCCGCGCAGGGCGGCGGCGGTGTAGTCGGCCCAGATCTGGGCGGGGAAGCCGCCGCCGTTGACGCGGGGCAGTCCGGCGGCGCCGTAGAGCGGTTGCTGCGCGGCGGTGTCCGGGTGCTGGCCGAGGACGGCGACGACGGTGGCGAGTTCGGGGGTGTAGCCGGCGAACCAGGCGGCCTTGTCGTCCTCGGCGGTGCCGGTCTTGCCGGCGGCGGGCCGTCCGGCGCCCTGGGCGGCGGTGGCGGTGCCGCCGTCGACGACGCTGCGGAGCATGGCGGTCGTGGTGTCGGCGGCCGCGCGGGTCACGGCGGTGGTCTCCGGCCGCTGGGGCAGGGCGATCTGCCGGCCGTCCTTGGTGACCTTGTCGACGAGGGTGTACGGGCGGTGCCGTCCGTGGTGGGCGAGGGTGGCGTAGACCTGGGCCATGTCGAGGACGCTGGGGGTGGCGGTGCCCAGGGAGATGGCGCCCTGCGCGGAGGCCAGGCCCGGGGCGTCCTCGGGGACGCCGAGGGCGACGGCGGTGTCCTTGACCTTGGCGGGGCCGACGTCGATACCCATCTGGGCGAAGACCGCGTTGACGGACTTGTCCATGGCGGCGGTGACGGTGATCTGCCCGTAGGAGCGGTCGTCCTCGTTGGCGGGCGCGAAGCCGGTGGCGCGGCCGTGCTGGACGGTCATGCGCTTGTTGGTGCCGTCGTAGGGGGTGTTCGGGGTGATGCGGGCGCCGCTCTGGGTGACCGAGGCGTTCTGCACGGCGGCGGCGAAGACCAGCGGCTTGAAGACGGAGCCGACCTGGTAGTCGCGGCGGGTGGCGCTGTTGACGTACTGCTTGGCGTAGTCGGTGCCGCCGTAGAGGGCGACGACGCGGCCGGTCGCCGGGTCGATGGAGGCGCCGCCGGCGCGGACGTACGCGTCGACGGGGCGCTTGTCGCTGAGCCGGTCGGTGAGTTTGGTGCCGACGGCGTGGCCGAGGGCGTCCTGGCGCTTGCGCTCCAGGGTGGTGGTGATGCGGTAGCCGCCGGAGCGCAGGGTGTCCTCGTCGACGAGGTGATGGTCGGTCAGGTAGTCGGTGACGGCCTTGACGACGTAGCCGCGCTGGCCGGTGAGTCCGGCGGGGGTGGTGGTGGAGAGGGGGTCGGGGAAGGTCATGGCGTCGCGGTCGGCGGCGCTGAGCCAGTGCTCCTTGACCATGCCGTTCAGGACGTACTTCCAGCGGGCCAGGACGCGGGCGCGGTTCTCGGGGTGGGCGGTGACGTCGTAGGCGCTGGGCGCGTTGAGGAGGGCCGCGAGGTAGGCGCCCTGACCGGTCGTCAGCTGGTCGACGTTCTTGCCGTAGTACGCCTGGGAGGCGGCCTGGATGCCGTAGGCGTTGCGGCCGTAGTAGCTGGTGTTGAGGTAGCCCTCCAGGATCTTGTCCTTGCTGACCTCGCGGTCCAGCTTGATGGCGATGAAGAACTCCTTGGCCTTGCGGGTGAGGGTCTGTTCCTGGCCGAGGTAGTAGTTCTTGACGTACTGCTGGGTGATGGTCGAGCCGGACTGCTTGCCCTTGCCGGTGGCGGTGTTCCAGGCGGCGCGGACCATGGCGGCGGGGTCGACGGCCGATTCGGAGTGGAAGTCGCGGTCCTCGGCGGCGAGGACGGCCCGCTGGATGCGCTTGGGGATCTGGGAGAGCGCGACGTTCTCGCGGTTGATGTCGCCGTCGCGGGCCAGTTCGGTGCCGTCGGCGTAGAGGTAGACGTTGCTCTGGGCGCGGGCGGCGCTGTTGGCCGCGGGGATGTCGACGAGAAGGTACCCGGCGACCAGTCCGCCCGCGACCAGCACCACGAGCAGCAAGGCGGTGCCGAAGAGCATCCGCCAGGAGGGGAAGGCGCGGCGCCAGCCGGTGCGCCGGCGGCGCCCGGTGGCGCCCTTCCCCGCGGGTGCCGGTGTGGCGGGGCGGGGTCCCCACTGCCGGGGGCCGCCGTTCTCCGGGCCGTGCGGCTCTTCGCTCATCTCTGGTGGGACTCCTCTGCCGCCGCCGGGGCGATGCCGCGGCGGGCCGGTACCGAACGGAATGCGCGATGGGATTAGTGATTCTTATCCCGATATGTACTGTCGCATCATCTGATCCGTTCCCGGGGTGCGGCACACACCGGTGACCACCTCGCGTGCGGCCGGATGGCGCCCCCGTCTCACCCCGGCGGGTGATAAATGCGTGGTGCCCGCGACGGGCGTCCCGCTAGGGTCTGGTGGTTCGCCGCCGGCCGCCCCGGCGCACCCGCCTCCGGACCGCCCGGGGCCGGCCCCGCCGCCCGCCCCCGACCCTCATCCGCCTCCGCACCCCGCCCGGCCGCCGTGTCCGCACGCGCCCGCCCGGCACCGCCCGGCCCGCGCCCTGGGCCGGGCCTCTCCGCACGCCCGGTGACCGGGCACCCGCGCGCCCGGCCGGGCGCCGCCCGTCCGTGCCGCAGGCGCCGGACGCGGCACCGCCTTCGCGCCCCACGGCGCCGAACAGGAAAGGGATTCGGGTCGATGCTGTACGCGGCCGTGGCGACCGGGAGCTTCCGGCGCTACGCCACCTACCGGGTCGCCACCGCGGCCGGGGTCTTCACCAACACCGTCTTCGGCTTCATCGTCGCCTACTCCTACACCGCCCTCTGGGACCAGCGGCCCCACCTCGGCGGCTACGACCTGCCGCAGGCGATGACCTTCGCCTGGACCGGGCAGGCGCTGCTCGCCGCCACCTCGCTGCTGGGCGGCGGCGGCATCGACGAACTCCAGGACCGCATCCGCACCGGCGACATCGCGATCGATCTGCACCGCCCGGCCGACCTCCAGCTGTGGTGGCTCGCCGCCGACCTCGGGCGGGCGGTCCTCCAGCTGATCGGCCGCGGCGTCGTCCCGCTCACCGTCGGCGCCTGCTTCTTCGAACTCGCCCTGCCCCGCGAGCCGTTGACCTGGCTGCTGTTCCTGACCTCGGCGCTGCTGGCCGTCGTCGTCAGCTTCGGGCTGCGGTATCTGGTGGCGCTCGCCTCGTTCTGGCTGCTGGACGGCGCCGGGCTGGCGATGATCGCCGGACTGGCGGCGATGTTCTTCTCCGGCATGGTGCTGCCGCTGCCGGTCTTCCCCGACGCCCTCGCCCATGCCGCACAGCTGCTGCCCTGGGCGGGGCTGCTCCAGGTCCCCGCCGACGTCCTGCTCGGCGCCCGCACCGGCGCCGGTGCGCTGCAAGGGCTGCTCCTCCAGGCGGGCTGGGCGGTGGCGCTGCTCGCCCTCGGGCGGCTGGTCCAGTCGTACGCCACCAGGAAGGTGGTGGTGAACGGTGGCTGACGGGGTGTGGGAGGCGGCCGTGGCGGACCGCCCGGCGGACGCCGCGGGCCGGTGGGCGGTGGTGACGCACGGGCTGCACGTCTACCGGCTGCTGGTGTGGATGTGGATCCGCTCGACGCTCGCGTACCGCGTGTCGTTCGCGATGACGGCGCTCGGCAACTTCGCCGCCTCCGCGCTGGACTTCGTCGCGCTGCTGCTGATGTTCTCCCGTATCGACGTCCTCGGCGGCTTCTCGCTGCCCGAGGTCGCCCTGCTCTACGGGCTGGCGGGCATGGCGATGCACCTCGCCGACCTGCTGATGGGCAGCATGGACCGGCTCGGCAGCCGCATCCGGGACGGCTCACTGGACACCCTGCTGCTGCGCCCGGTGCCGGTCTTCGCGCAGCTGGCGGCCGACCGGTTCGCGCTGCGGCGGCTGGGCGGGATCAGCCAGTCGGCGGTGGTGCTGGGCTGGGCGCTGGCCCATGTCGACGTGGCGTGGTCGGCGGGCCGGGTGCTGATGGTGCCGGTGATGGTGCTGACCGGCACGGCGATCTTCGGGGCGGTCTTCACGGCGGGCGCCGCCTTCCAGTTCTGGGCGCAGGACGCCGCCCAGGTGCAGAACTCCTTCACCTACGGCGGACGGGCGATGCTCCAGTACCCGCCGACGGTCTTCGCCCGGGACCTGGTGCGCGGCGTCGTCTTCGTCGTCCCGCTGGCCTTCGTGAACTGGGTGCCCGCCCTCTGGCTGCTGGGCCGCCCCGAGCCGCTGGGCCTCCCGCCGTGGGTGGCGTTCCTGGGCCCGGCGGTCGCCGCCCTGCTCTGCGCGGCCGCGGGCCTGCTCTGGCGCCGCGCGCTCGCCGCGTACCGCAGCACCGGCAGCTGACGTGAACCGACGGAACGACAGGGAAAGGGAGTTGTGGTGGAGGCGCTGATCGAGGTGGCCGGGGTCGAGAAGGTGTTCTCGGTACGGCGCAAGGCGGGGCGGCTGCGGCGGGTCCGCGAGGAGGTGCGGGCCGTCGCTGGGCTCGACTTCACCGTCGCCCGCGGCGAGATGGTCGGCTACATCGGCCCGAACGGCGCCGGGAAGTCCACCACCATCAAGATGCTGACCGGCATCCTGCTGCCCAGCGCCGGCCGGCTGCGGGTCGCCGGCATCGACCCGTTCGCCCGCTCCGGCACGGGCGGCGCCGCCGGCGGACGCCTGCGCCTGGCCCGCCGCATCGGCGTCGTCTTCGGCCAGCGCACCACCCTCTGGTGGGACCTGCCGCTGAAGGACTCCTACGAGCTGGTGCGCCGGATGTACCGCGTCCCGGACGCCGTCTACCGCGCCAACTTCGAGCGCTGCGTGGAGCTGCTGGACCTCGCGCCGCTGCTGGACGTCCCCGTCCGGCAGCTCTCGCTCGGCCAGCGGATGCGCGGCGACATCGCGGCGGCGCTGCTGCACGACCCCGAGGTGCTCTACCTCGACGAGCCCACCATCGGCCTGGACGTCGTCAGCAAGGCGAAGGTCCGCTCCTTCCTGCGCGACGTGAACGCCGAGCGCGGCACCACCGTCCTGCTGACCACCCACGACCTCACCGACATCGAGCAGCTCTGCCGCCGGGTGATGGTCATCGACCACGGCCGGCTGGTCTACGACGGGCAGCTGACCGGGCTGCGCGCGGCGGGCGAGGGCGAACGCACCCTCGTCGTCGACCTGGACCGCGAACTCCCCCCGATCGACGGCGTCCCCGGCGCCCGCACCGTCAAGGTCGCCGGGCCCCGCCAGTGGCTCGCCTTCCCCGCCTCGGCGAGCGCCGCCCCGCTGGTCGCCGCCGTCGCGGAGCGCTACCCGCTCGTGGACCTCTCGATCCGGGAGCCGGACATCGAGGACGTGATCGCGCGGTTGTACGCGGGCGGGGTGGCGGCGCCGGGGGCGGCGCGGGTGCCCGGAGGGTGAGCGAGGCGTGGCGGTGCCCTTCCCTGACGGTCGGGGAAAGCCGCCGCGGGCCCTCCACGGCACCCGGCGGCTAGCCTTCGCATCCATGAACAAACGGCAGCGCAAGAAGCTCTCCCGGCGTCTCTTCTGCTCGATCCTGATGGGCGACGCCGCCGCCGTGCAGGCGGTCCTGCGGACCGGGATCAGCCCCGACGCGCCGGACGGCACCGGTACCACCCCGCTGTATCTGGCCGCCGTCAACGGAGAGGCGGACATCGCCCGCCTGCTCCTCGGGGCCGGCGCCGCGCCCGACGCCGAGAGCAGCGGGTTCGGCGCCGAGGGCACTCCGCTGTGCGCGGCCGCCTGCTGGGGCCACACCGCGACGGTGCGCGTACTGCTGGCCCACGGCGCCGACCCTCACCTGCGCGAAGACCACGGCGCCGGCCGCTCCCCGGTGGAATGGGCCGCCGAAGGCCCGCACCCCGAAACCGTCACCGTGCTCACCGCGGCGGAGGCCGCCACCGCCAAGAGCGCCCGGGCGCCCCGGAACCGGTAAGGGCCGTATCTCCTTCCGTCGAGTGCCCTCCGGCCGCGCGGGGCGGCTCCCGGCCGGGAGCGGTCAGCGGGTGCCGTGCAGGAGGGTGCCGATCCGGTCGTGGAGTTCCTGCGGCAGGCGCAGGGACCAGCGCTCGGCCGCCTCGGCGGCCAGCTCACGGCTCCAGCGCCAGCTGTGGCACGCCGCCGCGCGCACCTCGTGCGGCCGGGCGGCGGCCGTGGTGGCGGTGTACCGCTCGCGGTCGGCGGCGGGCAGGTCCCGCTCCAGCGCGCGGCTGGGGGTGAGCCAGTGGGCCGTGCTGCCGCGCAGCAGCCGGCAGAGCTGGAGCTGCTGCGGCGCGACGACGGTGTGCAGCAGGGCGTGGGCACGGGCGGTCTCGCCGCGGCCTTGGACGTGGGCGAGCATCAGCGTCCAGTTGGTCAGCTCGTCGATGAGCTGCCGGGCGGTCGCCGCGGGCTCGGGCGGCCGGAACTCCGCCAACTGGCGCGCCGCGCGGGTCAGCCGCCCGGTGCGGTCGAGCAGTACGGCCTCGTCCGGCCGGGGCAGGTGCACCATCCCCTGCCAGCTCGGCACTTCGGCGATCCCGGGACCCGCCGCGGTGAGGTGGAACTCGCCGCGCATCAGATCCTCGAAGACGACCGCGAGCACGCCGTACATGTTGGTGTACGCCAGCTCGACCGGCGCGAGCCGCGCCAGGAACGCGGGCCCGTCGAAGCCGGCGAGGTGGTCGTCCTCGATGTAGAGGTACGCCTCGATGTCGGAGTGGGCGTCGGCCTCGCCCGTGGCCCAGGAGCCGTAGAGCAGGACGCCTTCCAGGCGGGGTTCGGCGTGGGCGAGGTGCCGCAGGCGGGCGATGCGGTCGTCCAGGGCGGGGCAGGCGGAACGGATGTCCATGATGAGTGGGTCTCTCCTGAGCTGAGCGTGCGGGCACGCGGAGGAAGCCCGGGTCTTCCGGGCGATGTCTGTGACCGTTCCGGTCCGCTCAGGAGAATGCGCACATGGGCGGGAGCATAGAGGGCGCGCGCGGCCGCCGGGCCGCGGACGGCACCTCAAGGCGGCCGGAACACGGGCCCTGCTCCCTCGTCAGCGGCAGTCCGGGCAGTTGACGGCCCGGAGCCATTCGTCGACGGGTTCGCCGTGTCCGGCGCCGCATTTGGGGCGGGGGTTGTCGGTGCCGATGAGTTCGTGGACGCGTAGGACGTCGTCGCCGACGGTGCCGCAGCGGGGCGCGGTCTCGGACGTACGGGGGTCGGTCATGGCTGACTCCAGGGGGCTTCGGCGAGGACGTAGAGCGGGTGGGTGAGGCCGCCGATGCGGTGGCGGAACGGTTCCGGTCGCGTCCGGCCTGCGTTTCCGGGTGGTTGACCTGGCCAGATGCTCAGGGTGTGGGTGCGGTCGGCTTCCGGGAGGGTGACGAACAGGGCGTGCCCGCGCTTGATGTGCTCACGCGCGGCCCGCTCCTCACCCGCATCCCACGCCCACGCCCGCACCTTCGCCGCGTGATCGGCGACGTGCGCGTCCGCCGCCGGACGCGTCAGCCACGCCCACGGCGACCGCACCGGCTCCGGCTCGATCCGCTCCGCCAGCCGCAGTGCCTGGCCGCGTAGCCATCGCACGGCCAGTACGGGGGAGACGGTCCACAGCGCGCAGACGGGATACGTGGCTCCGGGCGTCGACGCCCGCTTTTCCAGGCGTACTTCGGCGAGATAGCCGCTCACAGGATTTCTCCTCGGCTGCGCGCGTTGACCAGCGTGATCCTCGCGATCAACCGCTCGGCGCGGCACGGACGCCGAATGTGCGCCGCGTCCACGACCCACTCCACGCCACCCGTCAGCGACCGCAGCGACCACGCCCCCGCCAACTCCCCTTTGGCGATGCCGAGGCAGCGCCGCTCGGCGTCCGCGACGAGTTCACCGCGCATCGGACGGTAAGCGACCTGCTCGCGCTTCCCGGACTCCCGTTCGACAGACACGAAAGTTCCTTCCTGTAGCTGTTTCACTACTGAGGGAATGCAGCGTGGCCTAGGCTCTGGAACGTCTTCAACTTGCGTTATGTGAGCGGGGAGTTGAACTTCTGCATGGTGAATCGCAGGGAATTGGACCCTGAGCAGTCGCCCGGCGCGGCGTTCGGGCAGCGTTTGCGCACGTTGCGCGACGAGCGCGGCTGGACGCAGGACGAATTGGGCGAGCGGATGGGGTATTCGGGGACGCATGTATCCGCCGTGGAAACTGGTCGCAGATCTCCAACCACTCACTTTTCGCACAGGGCTGACAGGGCGTTTGGGACGGGAGATCTGCTCGAACGGCAGGGGCGAGCGGTTCGGAACACCGCACTGCTGGAAGGGTTTCCCGAGTTCGTCACGCACGAGGCGCGTGCAGCGGAGATCAGGCTTTTCGAGCTGAGCATCATCCCGGGGTTGCTCCAGACTCCGGAGTACGCCGCGGCCATCACCATGGGCGCCTTGCGGCGAGGAGCGATCACGGAGCTGCAAGCCGAGGAACGGCTGACACTCCTCGCGCGGCGTCAAGAGTCGCTGCGCCGGGACCCTGCCCCGCTGGTCTACGTAGTCCTCGACGAGAGCTGCATAAGGCGTGTGGTTGGCGGCCCTGATGTCATGGAGGCGCAGCTCGCGCAGCTGGCGGACTTCGCCGAGCTACCGTCCACTGTCCTCCAAGTGGCCCCGTACGACCTGGGAGAGAGAAGGGCATTCGATCTGCCCGTGACGCTCTTGACTCTCGCTGATCGGTCTCAGATCGCGTACTCCGAATCCGCACAGCAGGGGCGGCTGGAGCGGGATACACGGTACGTGCAGCCGCTGATGACGGCCTACCATCAGTTGCAGGCCGAAGCGCCGTCCCAGGCGGAATCCGTGGCCATGATCAAGCAGTTGCGAAAGGGCTCCCCGTGACGACCGAATCCCCCCGCTGGTTCAAGTCCTCGTACAGCAGCAACGGCGGTCAGTGCATCGAGATCGCCGCCAACCTCGTCGCCTCGCGCGGCGTGGTCCCCGTCCGTGACTCCAAGGACCCGCAGGGCCCGGCGCTGAGCGTCGACGCCACTGCTTTCGCGTCCTTCGTCGCGGGCGTCAAGGCGGACGCGTTCCGCGCCTGAGCCGGACCGCGTACGACGAAAGCCTCGCCCGGCCTCCCGCGTTGGAGGCCGGGCGAGGCTGTTTTGCCCCTTGCGCGGCACCGCCTTCGGGCTCCTACTCTCGAACGGAACCCGAGCGTGCTGACAAGCTGCGAAAGGGAATGCCGTGCCGAACGAACCCCTCCGCTGGATCAAGTCCTCGTACAGCGAGAACGGCGGCCAGTGCATCGAGATCGCCGCCGATCGGTGGTTCAAGTCCTCGTACAGCAACAACGGCGGCCAGTGCATCGAGATCGCCGCTGACCGGTGGTTCAAGTCCACGCACAGCGACAACGGCGGCGCCTGCATCGAGGTGACCGCGATCCTCGTCGCCTCGCACGGCGTCGTCCCCGTCCGGGACTCCAAGAACCCGGAGGGGCCGAGGCTGAGCGTCGGCGCCACTGCCTTCGCGTCCTTCGTCGCGGGCGTCAAGGCGGACGCGTTCCGCGCCTGAGCGAGCCCGCGCGCGTACGGCGAAAGCCCCGCCCGGCCTCCCGAATTGGAGGTCGGGCGGGGCTTCGTCGTGCTCACGCCGGCCACATCGAGGCCCTCGTCCACGGCCGATTGTCACAGGGGGTTACTAGTCTGTGGGGAGATCCGGACGTCACACGAGGGGATGCACACGGTGCTGCCTGCTTACGCGATCGAGGTCGGAACGGAGCCGCCGGCCCGTCCGGTGCGGGATTCGGTGGGAGGATGGCCCTTCCTCGACCCGGGCCAGGAGTGGCCCGCGTGTTTCTGCGGGGAGCGGATGGCGCTGTTCTTCCAGTTCGACATCCCCGGGGACGTAGGGCCGTTCGGCGGCGATCACCTCCTGGTCTTCCACTGCCGGGCGCACAACGACGCGTCCGAGCCGCGGCTCGCCGGCGGCCGGCTCGTGCCGGCGTACTGGGACGCGCCGCAGCCGCCGTACCCGGCGCCGTTCTGGCGGGTCCTGATACAGCGCGGTGCGGCGCTGCCGCACCCGGAGGCCGAGCCGTCCGTGCGCGCGCTGCCGCTGGCCCTGCGGCCGTTCGCGGACACCGGGGACGAGGAGGGCGGCGGGGCCCAGATATTCAAGGTGGGCGGTAATCCGTCCTGGGCGCAGGAGCCCGAGGAGTACACCTGCGCGTGCGGCGCGGAGCTGGTGTACGTCTGCCAGGTCCCCGAGGGCATGGACTTCGCCGTCCACCCCGGTCTGCCCGAACAGCCCTACAGCGTCCGGCCCGACACCTCGTGGCTGTTCCTGGGCAACGAGGTCTATCTGCTGGCGTGCCCGGAGCACTGTGACCCGGCGGCCGTCTGGCCGGTCAACCAGAACTGACGCGCCGCCGCCCCTGCCCGGCCCGGCGGCGCACGCAGGCCGGATGCGGGAGGGCGCTCAGGCGGTGCTCACCAACGCGCCCACCAGGCGTTTCACGGCCGGGCGCGGGTCGGGGGCGCCGGGGCCGCTGGTCATCAGCAGATGGTGGGCGGTGCCGACGACCGCGAGCGCCGCGGTGGGCGGGTCGACGGTCTCCGCCACCCGGCCGAGGCGCTGCTCCGCCTCCAGATAGCCGGTGAAGGCCGCCTCGATCGCGGTGAAGCCCGGTGCGCCGCCCTCCAGGGCCGTGCGGATGCGCGCGGTCGCGTCGGGGCGGGTCATGGCCAGGCCCGACAGGGCGAGGCCGCCGGAGTCGAAGAGCGCGAGGACGACGGCGTCGAGGTTGCCCGCCACCGTGCCCTGCCCGGCGCGCGCCGACAGCGCCTGCGCCTGAGCCGCCGCCCGCGCGAAGCGATCGAGGCACAGCTCGGCCACGAACGCGTCGAGCCCGGCGAAGTGGGCGTGCAGCAGCCCCTTGGCGCAGCCCGCCTCGGTGGTGACGGAACGGCTGGTCAGTGCGCCGGGGCCGTCCCGCTCCACGACCCGCTCGGCGGCCGCGAACAGCCGCTCGCGCACATCCGGCGTCGCCACTCCACGTGGTGACATGCCCTCTCCTCCGTCTCCGACCGCCCCGCCTGTCCGGTGCGTAACCCCAGGGATCGTAACGGGGATTGCGGGTATGGGCGCGTGCCCATACAGTTTGGGCGTACGCCCATTCTTCGTTGTCCATCACTGTCCACCACAGGAGGCAACCGTGCCGGACGTCGTCAACACCGAGCAGGCGCAGGCGTGGAACGGCCTTGAGGGCGCCCACTGGGCACGCCACCAGGACCGCTGGAACGCCATCAACGAGGGCTTCAACGCACCGCTGCTGGACGCCGCCGCCGTCACCGAGGCGGCCAGGGTCCTCGACTTCGGCTGCGGCGCCGGGCAGACCACCCGGCTCGCCGCGCTCCGCGCGCCACGGGGGAGCGCGCTGGGCCTCGATCTGTCCGGCCCGATGCTGGCCGAGGCGCGGGAGCGCGCGCGGCGCGAAGGCGTCGCCAACGTCTCCTTCGTCCAAGGGGATGCGCAGGTGTACGCCGTCGAGCCGGGCGCGTTCGACGCGGCGATCAGCCGGTTCGGGATGATGTTCTTCGCCGATCCCGTGGCGGCGTTCGCCAACATCGGCCGGGCGCTGCGGCCCGGCGGACGCCTGGCGTTCATCTGCCCGGCCGATCCCCGGGCCAACGGCTGGGTGGCGGCGATCGAGTCCCTGCGCGGCCTGCTCCCGCTCGGCGACATCGGCAAGCCGGGAGCGCCCGGCATGTTCTCGCTCGCCGACCCGGACCACACCCGCGCCGTCCTCACCGCCGCCGGGTTCATCGGCATCACCGTCGATCAGGTGCGGGCGGACGGCGTCTGGGGGGAGTCGGCCGCCGACGCCGCGGAGTTCCTGCTGGGCAGCGGCCCCGGCCGGCACCTGCTGGCGGGCGTCGACGAGGCGGCGCGGGAGCGTGCCCACCGCACCCTGACCGACCATCTGCGCGCCCATGAGGCGGCGGACGGCACGGTCCGGCTGCGCAGCACGTCGTGGCTGGTCAGGGCGGTGCGGTAGGGCGAGGGGGCGGGCGTCAGAGGTAGGGGGTGACCAGTTTGACGACGTTCTCCTTCGAGGCAGGTCCGATCCGGGTGGCGACGATCTTGCCGCCCTTGAACACGTACAGGGTGGGGATGGCGGTGACGTTGTACTTCGGGGGCGTCTCGGGGCTCTGGTCGATGTCGAGCCGGGCGACGGTCAGCCGGTTCGCGTACTCCTTGGCGACCTCCACGAGGACGGGGTCGAGCGCCCGGCACACGGCGCTCCACTCGGCGCGGAAGACCGCGAGCACGGGTCCGGGGGCCTGGACCACCACTGCTTCGAAGTCCGCATCGGTCACGTCGACGACGGTGCCGCTCATGAAACGCTCCATTGCTGGGAGGGGTAGCGGTGGACGGTCGCTGCCGTGCCGGGAGGTCCGGGCCGCGGAACGGGCCGGACCGCTCACGGACGGGCAACGGTCAACCGCGAGCTGTCACGGTGTACGCGCGCGAACTGTCACGGTGTACGCGTCGAGCGTGACAGCCCGTGATCCGGTCCGACAGGGACCCGGTCGGCCAGCTCCACGGCGGTACGCCCGGCCGGAATGAGCCCTTCCGGCGAATCGCCGGCCGGTGCCGTGTGTTACGGGCGGACCGGGGACGGGCAGCCGTTCGGTGGCCCACCTGCGGTGATCGTGTTTCACCGGCCGTCCCGTCCGCATGCCGGTCACCGATCACGGCGGCTGGCCCGGTGGTGAGGGGGCGCCCCACCGGGCGCCCCCTCACCCACACGGTGGATTCATGGATTCTTCTGCGGCGCAACGGCTTCGCCGGATAGCGCCGCATGCGCGCCCGGCGCCGCCGCGCGGGAGACGGCCTCGGCGGCGTGCCGCCCGGGCACGGGCCCGGCCACCCGCCCCCCGGGGCGACCGGGCGCGCTCAGCCGGGGGAGGGCGCGCGCCGCTCGCCGAGTCCGCCGGGCAGCGCGCCGCCCAGGGTGCGCAGCGCGATGGCGCCGATGAGCGCGGTCACCACGGCGAGCAGCGCCCAGGCGGCGGGCCGCCAGCCGCCGAAGTGCAGGGCGCCCGCCCAGCGGACGCCGTCGTTGCCGAGGATCGCCAGCGGGAACGTGAAGGTCCAGTGCTGCAGGCCGAACGGCACGCGCAGATAGCCCGGTAGGTGCACCAGTTGCACCAGCACCATCAGGAACATGACGCCGCCCAGGGCGAGTTGGATGCCGTCGACCGCGCCGCCGGTGGCCGCGAACCACGCGATGCTCGCCACCCCGGGCGGAGTGAGGAGGATCGCCAGCATCGGACGCGCCGGCGGCGGCAGCGCGCCGCCGACCACGAGCCGCCCGAAGAGGACCGCGCCGAGCGTGAGCCAGAAGTAGATCCCGATCCCGAACGCCGCGACGGCGGCACGGTGTTCGCCGAGTCCGGTGAACCCGATGCTCGCCACGAACGAGCCCGCGACGACCGGTAGGAAGTACCCGGTGTGCAGCTCGTCCCGCTCCAGCGAACCGTCCAGCCAGTGCGCGACCAGCACGGCGGCCAGCAGCGCCAGCGCGCCCACGGCGACGTACAGCAACGCCCGGGCGGCGCCGCCGAGCAGCGGCCCGTAGTGCACGATCAGCAAGATCGCCACCACCGGGACGAACGCGGTCAGCGGGCCGCTGAGCGGATGACGCACGGCGGCGCGGAGCGACCCGCGCGAGCGGACGGTGCCGACCGCGTACACCGCCGTGAAACCGGCCCACAGTAGCGCGGCGGCGACGTACAGGATCTCCGCGGGCAGGCCCGGGGCGCCGAGGTACTGCCGGGCGGCGCTCCAGGCACCGCCCAGCCCGGCGAGCCCGAGCGGTATCCCGAAGTAGTTCAGCGGGAGCACCGCGCGCGGCGGGTGCGCGATGACCGTCACGCGGCGGGCTCCGCACCGGTCGCCAGGACCATCCGGAAGCGCGCGTCCCCGGCCATCATCTTCGCGTACGCGTCGCCGGCGCGGTCCAGCGCGACGGTCTCGGTCATCGGGCGGACGCCGTGCGCACCGGCGAACGCGACGTTGTCCTCGTTGTCGCTCGGGGTGCCGGTCAGCGAGCCGACGATCGAGCGGCCGCCCATGATCAGGGACGGGGTCAGGACCTCGACCGGATCCATCGCCACCCCGACGACCACGAGCTGACCGCGGACGGCGAGCCCGTCGACCAGCGGCGACATGGAACCGCCGTGGCTGGCGGTGGCGAGGATGACCTTCGCGCCGCCGAGCGCCTGGAGCGCCTGCGCCGGATCGGTTTCGGTGGAGTCGATGAAGTGGTGGGCGCCGAGTTCGAGCGCCAGCTCCCGCTTCCGGCGGCCACGGGCGATCGCCGCCACCCGGAACCCCATCGCGCGGGCGTACTGGACGCCGAGGTGCCCGAGCCCGCCGATGCCCTGGACAGCGACCAGATCACCGGCGCGCGCGGCCGACTCCCGCAGCGCGTGGTGGACGGTCAGGCCCGCGCACATCAGCGGCGCCAGCTCGGCGGCGGAGAGGTCCTCGTCCACCGCGACCAGGCCGGAGGCGCGCGCGATGACGTACTCGGCGTAGCCGCCGTCCTGGCTGTCGCCCAGAACCGGCTGGTCGGCGCAGTGGACGAAGTCGCCGCGGCGGCAGCTCGCGCAGGCGCCGCAGTGCCCGCCGAGGTAGCCGAGCCCGACCCGCTGCCCCACGCGCCAGCCGGACACCTCCGCGCCGACGGCGTCGATCCGGCCGATGACCTCGTGCCCGGGCACCACGGGCGTGCCCGCCGGCCGCTTGCCGGTCAGATTGAGGATCCCCGCCACATCGCTGTGGCAGACCCCGCACGCCTCGACGGCGACCCGGACCTGCCCGGCCCCCGGCAGCCGCAGCTCCCGCTCGACCAGGGTGAAGTTGCCGTCGGTGGTCGCCTCGACGGCACGGTAGGTGGTGCTGGGGCCGGTGCTCGTACTCATGCTCGTGGTCATGTCGTGCTCCTTGTTCGTGTTCGATCAGATGAAAATGACCGGTCATCTTAAATGGAGGGCGGAGTGCCCTGCGGCTGTGCGCTGCCGTTCGTTACCGCTGTTTTCTCCGAGGGCGGCCTTCCCCGGGGTTCCGGGGTCGGGATACTCCGTGGCCGGGCTTCCCCGGGTCAGCGGAGCAGGTCGTCGAAGACGATCGTGAAGAACTCCGCGAAGGCCTGGTCGCGCCGGTCGATGCGCGCGCCGATCAGGGTGCCTTCCCAGGCGTTCAGGATGAACCCGGCGAGCAGTTCGGCGTTCGCCTCCGCGCGCACCGTGCCTTCCTGCTGCGCCTGCCCGATCACCTCGGCGAGGGCCGCCCGCCACCGTCCGATGCCGGTCGCGAGGGTGTCCCGGATCGCGTCGTGATGGTCGGCCGCCTCGGCGCCGAAGTTGCCGAGCAGGCAGCCCCGACGGATCCCGAACCGCACCACCTCGTCACGGAGCGACGTGAAGTGCGCGCGCAGCCGGTCCAGCGCCGGGGTGCCCGGCCGCGTCAGCTCGGAGAGGCGCCGCGCGGCCCCGTAGCGCCGGATCGCCTCGACGGCGATCTCCTCCTTGCTCGCGAAGTGGTTGTAGAGCGACCCCTTCGGCACGCCGGCCGCATCGGTGATGTCCTTCACGCCGGTGCCGTGGAAGCCCCGCGCATGGAACGTCTCGACGGCCGCGTCGATGATCTCTTCACGCATGCTGACCCGTGGCATCGATATCGATCCTCCTGAAAATGACCGGTCGCTTTACGAGCGTAGCAGGGTGGGGCTGATGGGACCGGTGGGGCGTTGTTGCCTTTCTGGGGAGTCCGGAGCGTCCCGGGGCTTCCCGAGTGGGCAGGGCGTCCGGGGCGGGCGGAGCGTCCGGGGCGGGTGGAGCCTGCGGTCAGGTGGGCGGCGCCCGGGAACCGTCGCCGCCCCGGTTCCGGAAGAACCGCGCCGCCGCGGAATAGCCGCTGCGGAACAGCCGCCGCGGAATAGGGGTGGCGCGATGCAACGCGCCGCCCTCGCACGGACTCTCACGGTGCGTCAGAAGAATTTCGGTCCTTCGCGCCTTCGGGCCTTCGGGCCTTCGGGCCTTCGGGCCTTCGCACCAGAGGATGCTCATGAATCACCGTTCCGTCTCCGGCGCCGCCGTCCTCGCCTCCGCCGCCGCCCTCGTCGCGACCGTGGCCAGCACCGCCGTGGCCGCCCCGCACGCGGCGCCCGCCGCGCCCGCGTCCGTCCGGGCCGCGGACTGGAAGCCGTGCCACCTGCCCGCCGGCCACCAGCGCTTCGTCAAGCTGAACGCCGCCGAGAACACCGGCGGCCGGACCGTCGTGCGCGTCACCCCGGAGACGTGCAGGTACAACGCGGCCAACGACGAGGAGGTCGTCTACACGCCGGACGGGGCGGCCCGGACGCTCGGCTTCGCGCGCGGCGCCACCGTCACGGTCTTCCAGGGCAACACCCCCGTGAAGGTCGCCCCGGAGTGGCTCACGCAGCACAAGCTCACCAACACCCCGCACTTCGCGCTCCGCGCCGACGCCCACGGCGAGATCACCGCGCTCCAGGAGATCTACCACCCGTAGGCGCGCCGCCCGCCGCCCGGAGCGGAGACCCTGCCCGGGCAGGCGGCGCCGGCGGTCCGGCCCGCGCCGGTCACGAGGCGCGGGCCGGACG
>NZ_JBEPDN010000011.1:148893-325387 GCF_040300365.1 Streptomyces sp. NPDC000404
GTGTCGGCCGGACGGTGTCGGCCGGACGGTGTCGGCCGGACGGTGTCGGCCGGACGGTGTCGGCCGGACGGTGTCGGCCGGACGGTGTCGGCCGGACGGTGTCGGCCGGGCGTGCGCGGCCGCCGGGAGGCCGTGCTGTAACCTGCGCTCTTCGCCGGTAGCCCGGACGGAGTACCGGCAGGCCGCACATGTCTTCTCACCGGCAGCACCTCATGACCGCGCTCGACGCGCTGGACCGCGCGTTCGCCCGTGAAGAGCCCTTCCCCGTCGAGGGGTGCACGTACTGCTACGGCGAGCGGGAACTCGCCGAACTCGCCGGACCGCTGCACCTGATATCCGACGACATGGTCTCCTCCGTCGCCCAGGAGGTGCCCAGCCACTGGGACGACTTCCCCCGCCTCTACCGCCGGCTGACCCCGCGCATCATCCGCCCCGCCGTCACCGGCGCGTTCCACGTGGACGAGAACCTCATCGCCACCCGCCTGCGGGAGGCGTCCTGGACCACATGGGACAAGCCCCTGGCCGATGCCCTCCGTGACGTCTGGTCGGCCTGGTGGCGGGCGACCTTGCACACCCACCCCAGCCCCGTCCGCATCAGGGAGACCCTCAGCCTCGTCACCGTCGCCACCGGCGCCTTGCGCCCCTGGCTGGACGAGTGGACCGCCACCCGCACCCCGGCAGCCGACGCCCACCTCGCCGACCTCCTCGACGACGTGATGTTCGAGTACGAGATCACCGACCTGCACCTGGGCTTCTACAACGAGTACCACGCGACCCCGGAGCTGCTGGACTGGCTCCTCACCGACGCACGGGGCCGCGTCGACGACGCCCGCCTGGACCACCCCTACCTGCGGGAACTCCACCGGGAGGTGAGCCGGCGCCCCGATTCCCCCGCCCCGGACGGCCCGTGACCCAGCGGGCAGTCCAGCTCCGGCAGCGCGCGGTTCGGGGAGCAGCACACCAGCGCCAGGGAGAGGAACGCCGGGCGTTCGAGGTAGAAGCCGTGGGAGACGTCGCCGCCCCACCCGAGCCGCGCGGCGGCGCAGCGGGCCAGCGCCGCCGGCCGCCCGCGGTCGCGATCCGGCTCCGCGGCGAACCGGGACGCGTACGCGGCGACCCGTTCCCCGAGCCAGCCGGCCGCCTGAGCCGGATCGTCCCAGGTGCCGCGCACCAGCGCGCCCGGCTTGATCAGCCAGCGGGCCGTCTCCAGCGGGGGAAGATCCGCGACGGGGAACTCCGCCGCGACCTCCCGGTAGCGCTGGATCAGCTCCGGCCTGCCGTCCGCCGGCGGCGGCTCGGGGTGCGGCGGCCGCCGCAGCGCCTCTTCGTCGAAGCGCCGCTTGGCGCCGGTCCATGCGTAGCCGTGGAAGTGCAACGGTCCGTCCTGCCAGGAGAGTTGGCGGCGGCTCCGGTCCGCGGGGACGGGGCCGCCGGCGGGCGATGGCGGCCGGTCAGCCCGAGACCGTGAAGCGCGCCGGATCGATACCGGCCGCGGTCAACTCGGCGGTCGTGAACCGCAACGGCTCCGCCCCGGGCCGCTTGCTGTCACCCAGCGCCCATGCGCCGGGCCCGATCTCCGCGAGCGTGGCGCAGGACTCGCCGTCGGGGTGGGTGTTGCCGCCGCATGCCTTGTGGAAAGTGACTCCGTCGAGGGGGAGGCCGTACAGATCGGTTTCGGGCATGGGAGTGCCTTTCTTTCCAGGGGATCCGCCTGGGGATCCGCGTGGGACGGTCCGACCGCTTGTTGCCGGCGCGGGGGAAATGGAACGGCCCCTCGAATTCCCGTCGTCCGGCAGATTCGGGATTTCTTCGGTCGGTCGGTCCGGTCGGTACGCGTATATCCTCGGGTCGGTAGGCCAGGGAATCCAGGGTTATTCGCGTTGCCGGGTAGAAGAGCGCGGAGGCGGGGGCGGCGGGGCGCCGATGTGTGCTCGGCGGTCACGAGCGGTAGTGGTCGGCCCATTCTCCGAGCGTTGCCCTGCACGCATCGCCGGTCAGTGCGTGATCCTCGTACCAGGCGAAGACCTCCAGGTGTTCTGCGATATCCCGGGCGTCCTGGAAGGCGATACGTCCCGTGAAAGTCTCGACGGTGGCCAGGCGCCGGTCGTAAACCGTGAAGGTGTTCAGCGGGCCGCGTCCGATGACCGTCCCCAGGGGGATGACGCCCATGCGCACGTGGGGGAGACGGGATATCGAGATCAGGTGGTCGATCTGTACGGCCATCGCCGCGTGCGGGACCACGGCCCATCGCACGGCCTGTTCGGTCAGCAGGAAGGTGAAGCGCTTCGTGCTGTCGTGGAGGACTGCTTGCCGTTCCAACTTCCTGGTCACCGTCTTGGACGGGTCCACCGGCGAGTGGCCGAGGCTGGCCCTGATGTACTCAGGTGTGGCCAGGAGGCCCGTCACCATCGCGGGAAGGAAATAGCGGAGCGTCGTGGCCTCGGCCTCCAGCCCGGCCAGCTCCGCTTGGCGTTTCTCCAGGCCCCTGCGCCACGATGCGCGCTTCCCCTGCCATTCCGTGTTGGCGAGCCGCGCGAGAGACACCACTTCCGCCACGAACTCCGGTGGCGCGTCCAGGGCCCTGAGAATCAACTCGACATCGACAAGGCCCGGTATGGCCCGGCCGGTTTCGATATTGCTGAGCTTGGTCTGGGACATGTTGCAGCGCCGAGCGAGCCAGACCTGGGTGCGTCCGGCTCGCTTGCGCAGGATACGGAGTTGTTCCGCCAGGTCAGCTTTTGACCGGCCCAGCTGCCCGGGATCAAACGTCAAGGCCCTTCACGTACTCCTCGAAGGGCACGGCATGCTCCAGAGCGATGCGCTTCTGATCCAGGTATGGGGTGAGGTCGCCCTCATAGGATTCGCGGTTGATCTGGGTGCCGTCGGGGCGGAAATTCAGGTGGGCGATGCGTTTTTCGTCGAACATCCACCAGTCACGCCCGGAGAGGGAAAGACCGTATTCCTCCCGTGTCACGTCCAGGATGCGGATGTCCTCGCCCGCCGCGATGTTGCCGGGGATGCCCCACGCGAATTGATACCGCTGATAGTCGGTGAGTGGCCGTCGCACGATACGGACGCGGCCGATCCGCCTGCCGCGTGCGAGGTGTCCGCGCACCCGCTCGTGCCAGCGGGCGTTGTGGCCGGCGGGCTTCTCCTCGCCCCGCAGGAAGCGGGCGACGTTCTCCTGCTCCCTGGGCATGGTGTACGTGGGCTGCGCCTCGAACCGCCATGCTTCGTGCTCGAAGGCGTCGAAGAACTGACGCCAGTCCTCACCATCCAAGAGCACGGACGGCCTCCCTCAGCACGGGCTCGGGGATCTCCACCAGGCCTTCGCCCGCGGGAGGGGCGAAGGCGGTGGACACGTTCCCCTGGATGACGAAGGAGCCGTTCCTCGTCCGGTAGACGTTCGGGCAGTCGTCGTCGTCACAGTTGGGCCCGCCGACGGCGCCGGTAAGGCGGGTCAGTTCCTCACGCGTCATGGTTCCCCTCCACGCCAGCAGGGCCGTTCCCCACTGCCACGAGGACGGTAGGACGTCAGCAGGTTCCTGGTCCACGGCATCTCGCCGATATTCGCGTTGTCGGGTAGAAGCGCGCGGAGAGGCCGCCGGAACGGTGCCGGACACCGGCACTCGTCCGGCCGTGCCCGCACGGAGCAGGCCCCTCACGTCACCAGGAAATACACCCGCGTCGACAGGTTGGAATCCCAGTCCACCTCGCCCCGGACGTGCACGATGCCGTTGTCGGGGGCGACGTTGTGGACGGCCGTGGTGGCGTCGCCGATGAACGGGAGACGGGTTCCGCCGTGCCCGGCGGGCCGCTCACAGCGAAGCCGGCGCCGCCCGTCGCAGATGTTCCAGGTTGATCGCGTCGGCCATCGCGCGGTAGCCCTCGTCGCTGGGGTGGAGGTGGTCGCCGGAGTCGTACGCGGGGCGCAGGCGTTCGGGGGACCAGGGGTCGCGGAGGGCCTTGTCGAAGTCGACGACCTCGTCGAAGACGGCGCCGGAGCGGATGGTCGCGTTGACCTTGCGGCGGACCTCGTCGAGCTTGGTGGTGTAGCCGCGGTGGCCGCTGAACGGGGACACCGTGCCGCCGGTCACCCGCAGCCCGCGGGCGTGCGCGTCGCGGACGATCTGCCGCATACCGGCGAGGATCTTCTCCGGGTCGTACTGGCGCGGCGTCTTGAGCAGGTCGTTGATGCCGATCTCGACCACCACCGCCTTCACGCCGGTGCGCGAGAGCGCGTCGCGGTCGAGGCGGGACAGCAGGCTGGGGCCGTTGTTGGGGGAGAAGCGGGAGCCGTTGACCAGCAGGCGGTTGCCGCTGATGCCCTGGTTGAGGACGCCGTAGCGGGGCGCGCCCGGTTCGGTGCGCAGCCGGGCGGCGAGGAAGTCCGTCCAGCGGTGGTTGGCGCCCGCGGTGGAGGTGATGCCGTCGGTGATCGAGTCGCCGATGACCACCACCGCGCCGTGCGCCTCGGTGCTCCACACGTCGACGCCGGTCAGATACCGCCAGTACGGGCTCTGCTCGGTGTACGCGGCGCCCGTCGTGTCCTCCGTACGGTCGCCGCGCGCCAGGTACGACGTCTGGCGGGCGTAGGGGTGGTACGTGGCGGGGCCGGACGGCGACGGGGAGTACGTGGTGACCAGCAGGTCCGCGTCCTGCGGGACGGCCAGCCGGACCGGGTCGCTGGTGACCGCGCCGCCCGCCGGGATGGTCACCGCCGAGCGGCCGCCGAAGGCGAGGCGGCGCATGGTGCCGGGCGCCGCCGTCGGGTCGCTGGGCGCCGCGGCGAGCGCGAGCGAGGCGTGGCTGACCGGGAGCGGGCGGGTGCCGTAGAGGTTGGACAGCTGGATACGGGCGCTGGAGCCGCCGACGCTGGTGTGCACGACGTTGCGGATCGACATGCCCGCGTAGCCGTCCAGGGTGCCCGGCTCGGCCGCCGCTGCCGCCGCCGACCACGTACCGACCCACTGGCCGGAGACGGCGGGCGCCGCCGGGTTGCGGGGCTGGCGCGTGGTGTTGCCGCCCCAGGACCCGCCGGTGGAGCCGAAGCCGACGAAGATCGCGGTCGAGACGAGCACCACCACGGCAGCCAGACCGGCGAGCAGGGCGTAGCCCACACTTTTGTTCATGCGGGGCGGATCTCCTGGGACGGCGGAGCCGCGGGCTCCGGGCGGGCAGGGGCGGCCGGTCGCCTAGGCTGCCGCCGCCTCCACCGGGCGGAGGACGGCGGACCCGGGCGTCCGGCGATCAGCGGCACCGTTGCGGTCCGATCGGTCCCGCCATGATCCCACGGCGGAATCGGGGGGCGCCCGGCGCCCTTTGCGCGCCCCCTCCTGGTCCGGACGCGCGGCACTCGTGGTTCGTTCCACGGGTGGGTCACAGTTGACGCATGCGGCCCGCCGCGGCCGGAACCCGGCGCGGCGCGGCCGGTCCGTGGTGCGCCGCACCGCGGGATTCGGGAACGGTGGAGTGGATGGAACGCACGCAGACGACGTCGGCGCCGCACGCGGCCCTGCCGGGCGGCACCGGCCCGCAGGCCGCCGCCGACCGGGACAGACGCCGGGCCGTACGGCGGATGAAGACGCTCGCGACCGGCCTGCTGCTGGCGGTCGCGCTGATCTACGTCCTGGCGAAGTGGGCCGGGACGGCCGGCGCCGGGGGCTGGGCCGGATATGTCGCCGCGGCCGCCGAGGCGGGCATGGTGGGCGCGCTGGCCGACTGGTTCGCGGTCACCGCGCTGTTCAAGCGGCCCATGGGGCTGCCCATCCCGCACACCGCCATCATCCCCACCAAGAAGGACCAACTGGGGCAGAGTCTCGGCGAGTTCGTCGGCGAGAACTTCCTCTCCGACGAGGTGGTGCGCCGGCGGCTGCGCTCCGTCGGCATCGGCCGGCGCCTCGGCGGCTGGCTGGCGGAGCCCCGTAACGCCGACCGGGTGACCGCCGAGCTGTCCACGGCGCTGCGCGGCGCGCTGACCGTGCTGCGGGACGCCGATGTCCAGGCGGTTGTGGGGGAGGCGATCACCCGCCGGGCCGATGCGCAGGAGATCGCGCCGGGGCTCGGCGCGATGCTGGGCAAGGTCGTCGCGGACGGCGGCCACCGGCGGGTGGTGGATCTGATCTGTGCCCGCGCCCACGACTGGCTGGTCACCCACGGCGACTCGGTGATGGGCGCGGTCTCCGGCGGCGCGCCCGGCTGGACGCCGCGGTTCGTCGACCGGAAGGTGGGCGACCGGGTCTACAAGGAGCTGCTGCGCTTCGTCACCGAGATGCGGGACATGCCCGAGCACCCGGCGCGCGGCGCGCTGGACCGCTTCCTCACCGACTTCGCCACCGATCTGCGCACCGACCCGGACACCCGGGCCCGGGTCGAGCGCCTCAAGTCCGAGGTGCTGGGCCGCGGTGAGGTGCAGGACCTCATCGCGTCCGCCTGGGGCTCGGTCCGCGCGATGATCGTCGCGGCGGCGGAGGACGAACGCAGCGAACTGCGGCAGCGGGCCCGCGCCGCCCTGCTCTCCCTGGGGCAGCGCCTCGCGCGCGACGAACGGCTCCAGGGCAAGGTCGACGGCTGGCTGGAGGGCGCCGCGGTCTATGTCGTGACGACGTATCAGCACGAGATCACCGCCCTGATCACCGACACCGTCGCCTCCTGGGACGCCGAACAGACCTCCCGGAAGATCGAGGCGCACATCGGCCGTGACCTGCAGTTCATCCGGATCAACGGAACCGTCGTCGGCGCGCTGGCCGGGCTGTGCATCTACGCGGTGTCGCAGGTGTTCGCGGGGTGAGGGGGCCGGGCGGGGCCCGGTGACCGGGGTGCCCGGCCCGCGCCGGTACGCCTGGCTCGTGGCTGACGCCCGCGCCGTGCCCGTCCGCCCGCCCCGCACGGCCTCTGCCCGGTCCCGTCCGATCTCTGGTGACCTGTGCCCCCGCGGTCTACCGTGCCCGCGTGCAGGGGTCCTGGGAGCGGGCGGTTGCGGTGCGCGGGCGGCGGGCGCCGGTGCGGGCGGTGCGGGTGCTCGCCGAGGCGGTGCTCACGTGCGGGGCGCTCCTGCTGCTGCTCGTCGTCCACCAGCTGTGGTGGACCAACCGCCAGGCCCACGACGCCGCACAGGACCGCGTCGGGCAGCTGGAACGCGAATGGGCCCGCCCGGAGAGCCCGCCCGCCGTGCCGCCCGCGCCGCCCGCGCAGACCCCCGGCGCCTCGCCGACGACGGGTCCGGCCCCGCGCCCCCGCGCCCCGGCCGCCCGGCCCGCCCCGCCGCCGCGGCCGGACGCCGCCGGGTACGCCGTCCTCCGCATCCCCCGCCTCGGTCTCGCCGTGCCGGTCGCCGAGGGCACCGGCCGTGCCGCCGTTCTCGACAAGGGGTACGTGGGGCACTACCCGGGCACCGCGCAGCCCGGCGGCGCCGGCAACGCCGCGCTGGCCGGGCACCGCAACACCCACGGTGAGCCGTTCCGCCACCTCGACCGGGTGCGGGCGGGCGACACCGTCCGCATCGACACCGCCGACGCCGTCCACACCTACGTCGTCCGCGGCGTGCTGCCCCGCACCACCCCGGGCGACACCGGCGTCCTCGCGCCCGTCCCGCGCAGCACCGTCCACCCCGCGTACGGCTTCACCGCCCCGGGCGCCTACCTGACGCTGACGACCTGCACGCCGGAGTTCACCTCCACGTACCGGCTGATCGTCTGGGCGGAGCTGAGCGGTTCCCGGGCGCGTTGAGGGGCCTGCCGCTTCGGGCGGGGGAGCGCTTAAGCTCTCGCCCCGTGCGAAATCAGACACCCGGCGGCGCGCCCCCGGGCTCCCGCAAGCGCCCGGCGCTGCTGTGGCTGCTGCTGCCCTACGTCCTCTTCCTGGCGGTGTTGCCGCTGGTCAACCGGCTCACGCCGACCGTGTTCGGGCTGCCGTTCCTCTTCTTCTGGATGCTGCTGGCGACCGTGGCGACACCGGGCGCGGTGTGGCTGGCGCGCCGCGGTGATCTGCGGCGGGGGCACCGATGAAGGCCACCGTCGCCACCTCCGTCTTCGCCGCCTTCATGGTGCTGACCCTGGCGCTCGGCCTGCTGGCGGTCCGCGCCCGGCGCGGCGGACGCCGTGAGCGCGGGCTCGCCGAGTGGTCGGTCGGCGGCCGCAGCCTGGGCACCGTCTTCATCTGGGTGCTGATGGCCGGCGAGAGCTACACCAGCTTCAGCTACCTCGGCGCCGCCGGCTGGGGCTACCGCTTCGGCGCCCCGGTCCTCTACGTCATCGCCTACATGTCCTGCGGCTACGCCCTGGGCTACGTCGTCGGCCCGATGCTCTGGGCGTACGCGCGCCGCCACGGGCTGGTCGGCATCACCGACATCGTCGCGCACCGCTACGGCCGCCCCTGGCTGGGCACCGCCGTCGCCCTCTTCGCCACCGTCTGCCTGCTGCCGTACATCCAGCTCCAGATCACCGGCATGGGCGTCGTCGTCTCGACGATCTCCTACGGCGCGATCAGCCTCAACTGGGCCTACTTCCTCGGCTTCGCCATCACCACCACCTTCGTCGTGGTCAGCGGGCTGCGCGGCAGCGCCTGGGTCTCCGTCCTCAAGGACGTCCTGGTCATCGCCACCCTCGGCTTCCTCGTCGTCTACGTGCCGCTGCACTACTTCGACGGCTACGGCGCCTTCCTCGACCGGGTGGTCGCCGAGAAGCCGCAGTGGCTGACGTTCCCCGGGCACGAGTCCGGCGGGCTGGGCCAGGGCTGGTTCCTCTCCACCACCCTCGTCAACTCCCTGACCGTGGTGATCTTCCCGACCACCGTCGCCGGCTACCTCGGCGCCCGCAGCGCCGACACCCTGCGCCGCAACGCCGTCTACCTGCCCGCGTACAACGTGCTGCTGTTCGTGCCGGTGGCGCTCGGCATGGCGGCGCTGTTCGTGGTGCCGGGGCTGACCGGCACCCAGTCGGACCTGGCGCTCTTCAAGCTCGTCACGGACTCGCTGCCGGCCTGGGCGGTCGGCGTGATCGGGGTCGCCGCGGCGCTCTCCTCGATCGTCCCGATGGCGGTGTTCATGCTGGTCATCGGCACGATGTGGGGCCGCAGCGTGTTCGGCGCACGGTCCGGCGGCCGCACGGGTCCCGAGGAGCCGGTGGACGGCTCGGCCGGGCAGCGGCAGAAGCGCTGGTCGCAGCTGGTCGTGGTCGCCGCCGGCACCCTCGCGCTGCTGCTGACCTACTTCGCCCCGCAGACCCTCGTCCGCCTCTCCCTGATCTCGTACGAGGGCATGGCCCAGCTGGTGCCGATGTTGCTGCTGGGCCTGGTGTGGCGACGGCTGACCTGGCAGGCGGCGGTCGCCGGGGCGGCGGCCGGGATCGCCCTCGTCTGCGCGGCGGTCTTCAGCGGCCACGACCCGCTCTGGGGCGTCAACGCGGGCCTGCTCGCGCTGGCGCTGAACGTCGCGGTCGCCCTGGCCGTCACCCGCTTCGGCCCGCGCGCACGGGACGGGCGGCCGGACGCGGAGGTACTGGCCGTGGACGACGAGTTCCCCCGGCTGCCGGAGCGCGACCGGGGCATCGCGGTGGGCGCGGCGGAGACGGGCAGCTGACGGGTCGGGTGGGCGGACGGGGCGGACGACGGGGCGGACGGGGACGACGGGGTGCCCGACGGGACGCCCGGCCGGGCCGGGCGCCGCGCCGGGCGGCCAGAGTTCCCGGGCCGGGCCGGCCCCGCCCCCGGCGTTCCCCCTTCCGCCCACCCGGCCCCCGAACGCCGCGCACCGCGGTTAACCTTGACGCCACGACAGCCACCGCGCCGCACCGGCGCGGGCCGCGCCCGGTCCGCCCGGTGCACCGACCGACCGCCGTGAGGAGGCGCCCGATGCACCGCATCGCCGAACTCTGGCGGCTCCACACCTCCGCGTTGGCCCTCCTCGTCATCGGCCTGCTGCTGGCGCAGAGCGGCCTGGCCACGGCGCTCACCGCCGCCGCGACCACCGGCGCCATCCTGCTGCTGTGCCGGGCGTTCCTGCTGTCGCTGCTGGCCGGGTGCGCCCGGCCGATGCCGCCGGGCCGGGTCCGCACCGCGATCCGGGACCGCGAGCGGCGCACCGCCTTCCTGCCGCAACGCGACCCGGACGCCGCGGGCCGCCCGCGCCCCCGGGCACCCGGCCGCGCCCTCCCGACGGCCGCGTAGACGCACCGCGGGCAGCCCGCCCGCACCGCCCGCCACCGGGCCCCCGCACCCGGGGAGCCCGCACCGGCGACGTACCCGGACCCGCCTTCGAGGCGAGCCCGCCCCGGCCCCGTGCAGGGAGCCCGGGCGTACGTCCCGCTCCGCACCCGCCGTGACCGCACCGCCCGGACCCGTACCCGCGGGCCCCCGGGCGGGCCGGTCCGGCGCCCCGGTCGAGGCATCCGCGTCCCGCACGGCCCGTCACGCCGCATCCTCATCCCGGCACGACGAGACCCGTGGAGGGCTCACCCATGTCCGTTTTCGGTCTGCTCGGCGATCTGCTGGCGCGTGGCGCGCAGGCGATCGAACCGTTCTTCGGCGCCTCGGCCACGGCCGCCGCCATCGTCCTGTGCACGCTGGCGGTCCGCGCCGCGCTGCACCCGCTGGCCCGCGCCGCCGCCCGCGGCGAGAAGGCCCGCGCCGCGCTCGCCCCGCAGCTCACCGCGCTTCAGCGCAAACACAAGCGCGACCCGGAGAAGCTGCGCCGGGCCACCACCGAGCTGTACGCCACCACCGGCGCCTCCCCGCTCGCCGGGTGCCTGCCCTCGCTGCTCCAGCTGCCCGTCTTCTTCGTGATGTACCACCTCTTCTCCACCGGCGGCTCCGGCCTGCTCGGCCACACCCTCCTCGGCGCGCCGCTCGGCGGGCACTGGACGCAGGCGCTGGCCGACGGCGGCCCGTTCGGCCCGCAGGGGCTGGTCTACCTGGGCCTGTTCGCGCTGGTCACGGCCGTCGCCACCTGGAACCTGCGGCGGGCGCGGGCCGCGGCGGCCCGGCGGCCGGCGGGGGAGAGCCCCGCGCTGCCGGGCGCCGCGGGCCTGACCAAGGCGCTGCCGCTGCTCTCGTACGCCACGCTGATCACCGTCGCCGTGGTCCCGCTCGCCGCCGCGCTGTACGTCGTCACCACCACGGCGTGGACCGCCGCCGAACGCGCCCTGATCCACCGCGAGCGGCCCGCCGTGGCGGCCGGGGCGGGCCCGGACGGCGGCGGACGGGCGGACGCGGTGCCGGCCCGGAGCTGAGCCGGACGGCCGGAAACCTCCGCACCGGGCCGCCGGAGCGGGGGTATTCGGCCCCGCGTCCCAGCCCGTGGACGGGGGTCTTGCGGAGCGGGCGGGGGTTCCTGGACGATCGCCCGACTGCCCGATGGCCGTCCCCATCGGCCGGCCCGGGAGGACCCTTCCGGGCCGACCTTCGACCACGGGAGTCGTACGTATGAAGCTGCTGCGTGTCGGAACCACGGGGGCGGAACGCCCGGCGCTGCTCGACGCGGACGGGACACTGCGGGACCTGACCGGCCTGGTGCCGGACATCGACGGGGCGCTGCTCGCCGACGGTGCGGCGCTGGCCCGCGTCCGCGCCGCCGCCGAGGCGGGCGAGCTGCCCGTCCTCGACGCGGCGGGGCTGCGCACCGGCCCGCCCGTCGCCCGGATCGGCAAGGTCGTGTGCATCGGGCTGAACTACCACGACCACGCCCGGGAGACCGGCGCGGCCGTCCCCGAGGAGCCGATCATCTTCCTGAAGGCGCCGGACACGGTCGTCGGGCCCGACGACACGGTGCTGGTGCCGCGGGGCGCGGAGAAGACCGACTGGGAGGTCGAACTCGCCGTCGTCATCGGCCGCACCGCCCGCTACCTTCCGGACGACGACGCGGCGCGCGCCGCCGTCGCCGGGTACGCCGTCGCCCACGACGTCTCCGAGCGCGCCTTCCAGATCGAGCGGGGCGGCCAGTGGGACAAGGGCAAGAACTGCGAGACCTTCAACCCGCTGGGCCCCTGGCTGGTCACCGCCGACGAGGTGCCCGACCCGCAGGCGCTGGGCCTGCGGCTGTGGGTCAACGGCGAGCTGAAGCAGCGCGGCACCACCGCCGAGCAGATCTTCCCGGTGGCCGAGGTGGTCCGGTACGTCAGCCACTTCATGACGCTGTACCCGGGCGACGTGATCAACACCGGCACCCCGGCGGGCGTGGCCATGGGGCAGCCGGAGCCCAAGCCGTATCTGCGCGCGGGCGATGTGGTGGAGCTGGAGATCGACGGTCTGGGCCGCCAGCGCCAGCAGCTCAAGGACGCCTGACCAGGCACGGCCCGACGCGGGATCGCCCGGGGGAACGGCGGCCGACGGGGTGACGCCCCGCGGGACGGCGCCCGGGCGCGTCGCTACGGCAGATGGCTCCCCGGTGGCCCATCTGCCGGTCGGTTTTCCGGCGACGCGCCCGGGTGCTCCCCGGCGTGCACCGGCGCCCTCCGCATAGTGCGCGGCATGCCAGGAAAGCAGAAGAGATGGTTGCGGGCGGCGCTGGCCGCCCTGGTCGGTACGGCGCTCGCCGCACTGCTGGGGCTCGGTGCCGCCGTGGTGTTCGCCGATCCCCTCCCGGGCGGGCTCGGACCCTGCCTGGGCAGCGACTGCCCCGGCTCCTACAACGACCCGAACAACGGCCCGATCGCGGGTCACGACGAGAACATCAACATCTATGTCGGCGGCAACTACCGCGTCGGCGGTTCGGCGGCCGAGGCCGAGGGCAAGATCGTCACCCTCGGCGACTTCTCCATGAACAAGACCGGCGGATCGGCCGTCTACAACGTCGGCGTGGTCGGCGTCGGTTCACGGGTCCCGCCGCCGAACGGCTCGGACTTCCTCACCGTCGGCAACAACGTCACCGTCGCCCCCGGCGAGCGTCTCCTCGCCGAGGAGGGCACCACCTCCGGCGTGGTCAAGTACGGCGGGACGCTCAGCGGCACCGTCCTGCCCACCAGCATCCACGACCCGGCGGCCGCCGACCCCTACCGCGGCCTGCGGGCCCAGCTGACCGAGTCCAGCTCCTGCTACGCCTACCTGAACGGGGCGTCACGGCCCGCGACCGGCACCGCCGTCAACCAGGGCTACCAGACCCTCTTCCGCGGCGACGGCACCTCGCAGCTCCAGGTCTTCAACGTCGACTTCGACATCGCGTCGGCGAGCGGCGGCGACCAGGGCATCGCCTTCGAGAACATCCCCGACGGCGCGACCGTGCTGGTCAACATGCTCGGCACCAGCCGCACCATCAGCACCTACATCGGCCACGACCTCCAGCCCACCGGGATCCGCGAGCGGCTGCTGTGGAACTTCCCGGACGCGACGACGATCAACTTCAAGGGCAGCGCGCAGTTCCAGGGCGCCGTCCTGGCCGGGCAGCCGTCGAGCCTGACGACGGTCACCGTGCCCGGTATGAACGGCCGCTTCTTCACCGCGGGTTCGCTGGACCACCTCGGCACCAGCGGCTCGGAGTTCCACAGCTACCCGTTCACCGGCGACCTGCCCAACTGCGCGCAGACCCCGTCGCCGACCCCGTCGCCCACGGAGCCGACGGTCACGCCCACGGAGCCGACCCCGTCGCCCACGGAGCCGACCCCGACCCCCACGGAGCCGACGGTCGCCCCGACGGTGCCGACGCCGACGCCGACCCTGCCCACGGTGACGCCTACGACGCCGACCGCGACGCCGACGGTGCCGAGCCCGACGCCTAGGGAGCCGTCGGCCACCCCGACGACACCGACCGCGACACCGACCGTGACGCCAACCGTGCCGACGGCCCGCCCCACGAGTCCGACGACCCGTCCGACGGAGCCCACGGAACGTCCGACCCAGCCGACGACCCGCCCCACGGAGCCGACCGGCCGTCCGACCCAGCCGACCGTGCGTCCCACCGAGCCGACCGGCCGTCCGACGTACCCCACCGGCCGTCCGACCGAGCCCACCGGACACCCGACCGAGCCGACGGAGTGGCCGACGTACCCCACCGGTCATCCGACCGAGCCCACCGGTCACGCCACCGAGCCCACCTGGCACACCAGCCACCACCCCACCGGACACCCGAGCGCCTCGTGGAGTGACGGGGGCTGGGGCGACGGCGGCTCCGGTGGCCACGGGCACGGCCACGGCGGTGGTGACGGCGGTCCCGGCGGCCACGGAGGCCACGGCCACGGTCATGACGACGAACTGGCCGCCAGCGGTGCGCTCAGCAACCCCTGGCTGATCAGCGCCACCATCGGCACGCTGATCATCGGCGCCGCGCTCGTCCTGTTCATCCGCAACCGCCGAACCGACTGATCCACCCGGCGGCCGGCCCCCTGACATCCGGCCGTCACCACCCGGGGCCCCGGTCACCGTCGTGACCGGGGCCCCGTCATGTCCGCGGGGAGGCCGCCCCTCTGCCCGGTCTCAGGTGTCCGGGCCCGGCCCGTACCCGCCCGGCCTCAGCCTTCCGGGGCCTCGATCCGGACCGTACGGCCCTCGGCCGCCGAGCGCTTCGCGGCCTCCAGGACCCGCAGCGCCGCCGCGGCCTCCGTCGCCGTCACCGGCGGCCGGCCGCCCTCGCGCAGGGCCCGCGCCACCGCCGCGTAGTACGCCGGGTAGTCACCGGGCAGCGTCGGCACCGGCGTCCCGCCGCCGGTCTGCGGGGACTCCCCGGCGCCCAGGCGGCCCCAGGCGGACTCCGGCTCCACGCCCCACGCCACGCCCTCCGCGCCGGGCCGCTCGCCCGCGCGCAGCGCCGCCTCCTGGGGGTCGAGCCCGTACTTCACATAACCGGCCGCGCTGCCCAGCACCCGGAAGCGCGGGCCCAGTTGGGCGGCTGCGGCGTTCGCCCACAGATGGGAGCGGACGCCGTTCGCGTGGGTGAGCGCGAAGAAGGTGTCGTCGTCGGCCTCCGCACCGGGCCGCCGCACGTCGGACTCGGCGTAGACGGAGGTGACCGGGCCGAAGAGGGTCAGCGCCTGGTCGACGAGGTGGCTGCCCAGGTCGTAGAGGAGGCCGCCGATCTCCGCCGGGTCGCCGGACTCGCGCCAGCCGCCCTTCGGCAGCGGCCGCCACCGCTCGAACCGCGACTCGAAGCGCCGGACCTCGCCGAACGCCCCCTCGTCCAGCAGCTTGCGGACGGTGCGGAAGTCGTTGTCCCAGCGGCGGTTCTGGAAGACGGAGAGCAGCAGACCACGGTCGGCGGCGAGCGCGGCGAGGCGGTCGGCCTCGGCCGCCGTCGCGGCGAGCGGCTTGTCGACGACCACCGGCAGCCCGGCCTCCAGCGCGGCGGAGGCCAGCGCCACATGGGTCTTGTTGGGCGTCGCCAGGACGATCAGATCGAGCGCGCCGGCGCGGGCCAGGACCTCCTCGGGGCCCGCGACCGTCCGCACCCCGGGGTGCTCCGCGCGGGCCTGCGCCTGCCGCTCGGGGTTGCGGGTCGCGACGGTGTCCAGCGACAGGCCCTCGGTCGCGGCGATCAGCGGCGCGTGGAACACCGAGCCCGCCAGGCCGTAACCGATCAGACCGACGCGAAGCGGCGCGCCGCCACGGGCCGGGGGTGCGGGGGTGCCGGGGAAGTTGCTCATGCCTCCACTTAAGCAACAGTGCGGGCACGGCGGGCGAGCGGGGGCCCGGCCGGGGGCGTCGGTTGTTGATCCCCTCCGGGGGCGGGGGCCGGTCTGTACGTGCCCGATGGCGGTTGCCCGGCGGGGTTGTTTCTCGCGTCCGTGCCCGGGCCGTTCGGCGTGCCCGGCGGGGGCCGCCCGGGGGGCGCCCGTACGCGCCCGATGGCGGCTGCCCGGCGCGGTCTGCCCGGGGCCTGCCCGTCCGTGCCCGGGCCATTCGGCGCGCCCGGCGGCTGCCCGGCGCGGCCCGTCCGTAAGCCCCTGGGCCCGCCCCGCAGAAAGTCATCTGATCAGGCGGTATTCCGAGCCCGGTCGGGTGCACGCCTGCCCGGCCTCCCGGTGGGGGCCGTCGGCCGTGGCAGGGTCCGGCATGTGCGGTGCGCGGTGGCCCGGGGGCCGTGTCGCCGTGCGCCCCGGCCGGCGAGCAGCAAAGGATTGCCATGGCGACGCACCCGTCCGAGCACCGGTCCACGGGGGCGGCCCGGCCTCCCGCACCCACCGCCGGTGCGGTCCGGCCGGCCGCGGCCCCGGCCGGGACGGCCCGCCGCGCCACCGCCGTGACCGGCCCGGCCGCTCCCGCCGGAAGCGCCGGCCCCGCCTTCGTCCCTGCCGCTCCCGCCGGAAGCGCCGCCCCCGTCCCGGCCGCTCCCGCCGTCGCCGCGGCCGGCCCCGCCGCGCTCACTGCCGCCGCGACCGCTCCCGCCGCGGCCCGGAGCCTCCTCGTAGGCGCCTCGTACCGGCCGGCCGGACCGGCGGCCGCCCCGCCCGGCGCCACCGCCGTTCCGGCCCCCGCCGTCCGCCGTCCCCGGAACGCCGGGCTGCCCGGAGCCGCCCGGTGGACCTCCGGTCCCACCTTCCGGGTGATCTTCGCCGGGGCCGTGCTGGCCGGTGCCGGGGTCCTCGCCCCGGGGCGCCCGGCACAGGCGGCCGAGGCGGCGCCCCGCGGCGTGCCGGCGCCCGCCGCCGCGGCCGTCCGCGCCCCGGCCACCGAGGGCCCCGGGGAGACGGCGCCGCAGGCCACGCCCGGCGCCGCCGGGCACCCGGTGCCTGCCGGTGCGCACGAGGCCGCCGGGCACCCGGTGCCCGCCGGTGCGCCCCGGCCCGCCGTTACGGCGCCGCCCGCGCCGCACCGCGTCCGGGCCGCCCGGCCGCAGGCGCTGGCCGCCGCCGGTCAGGGGGCGCTGCCCCTGCTCGCCACCGCCGCCGCGGTCCTCCTCCTGGGCGGAGCCGCCCTGCTGACCGCTGCCCGGCGGCTGCGCGGCTGAACCGGCCTCCGTACCGGCCGCGTTCGGGCCCGGCGGGACGGGCCTCGCGCCGCACCGCGGCCACGGGCCCCGCTCCGCACCGCGGCCACCGGCCCCGCCCCCCACCGCGGCCACCCGCCCCGGCGGGACGGGCGCCCCGCCGCCTCCCCGTGCGAGACTCACGCCGTGAACACCCCCCACGCCCCCCACACCCCTCCTGCCCAGCACCCCGGTGCGCCCGTCCGGTCCGGTATCCCCGAGCACGGACGCATACCGAAGTACTACGCGGCGAAGGTCGACATCGCGGCGCTGCTCGACACGCTGGGGGAGGGGCAGCCGCTGCCCGCCGAACGGGATCTGGCGCAGCGGTTCGAGGTGTCGCGGGAGACGCTGCGGCAGGCGCTGCGGGAGCTGATCCTGGAGGGCCGGCTGCGGCGGCTGGGGCGCGGCACCGTCGTCGCCGGGCCCAAGCTGGCGCAGCCGCTCTCGCTGGCCAGTTACACCGAGGGCGTACGCGATCAGGGGCGGCGCCCGGGGCGGCAGCTCATCGGGCTCGACCGCTTCCCGTGCCCGCCGGTGCTCGCCGTCGATCTCGGGCTGAGCGCCGGGGACCCGGTCTGGCACATGGAGCGGGTGCTGCTCGCCGACGACGAGCGGGTCGGGCTGGAGAGCACCTACGTGGCGGTCGAGCGCGTCCCGGACCTGGACACCGCGTTCGCGCCCGACTCGTCGTTCTACGCCTACCTCCACGAGGAGTTGGGCATCGGCTTCGGGGACGCCGACGAGCGGCTGGAGACGGTGCTGGCCACCCCGCGCGAGGCGCTGCTCATCGGGACGCCGGGCGCGCTGCCGATGCTGCTCATCCACCGCTTCTCACGGGACACCACGGGGCGCCCCCTGGAGCGGGTGCGCTCCCTCTACCGCGGCGACCGCTTCTCGTTCACCACGCATCTGGGCCCCCGCGCGGGCGGCTGACACCCGGCCGGACGGGGCGGTACCCCGCACCCTCAAGTCACGGAAAGATAACGGGTCTAGGCCAGGATTGCGGCCGCGTTCACGTAACCGTCGCCGGAGCGACCGCTGCGGGTCACCCGCCGCCGCGAGCGTCTGCGGCATGCGAGTCATAGTCGTCGGAGCCGGCGTGCTGGGAACCATGCACGCCTGGCACGCAGTCGAACGGGGCCACGAGGTCCTCCACATCGAGCGGGAGGCCGAGGCCCGCGGCGCCTCGGTCCGCAACTTCGGGCAGGTCTGGGTCAGCGGCCGGGCCGGAGGAGAGGAGCTGGACACCGCGCTGCGCGCCCGCGAGCTGTGGGAGGAGATCGGCGCCCGCGTCCCCGGCATCGGCTTCCGCGCCACCGGATCGCTCAGCGTCGTCATGAACGAGGCCGAGCGCGCCGTCGCCGAGGCCGCCACCCGCCGCCCGGACGCCGCCGCCCGCGGCTACGCCCTCCTCGACCCGGCCGCCGCCCGCGAGATCAACCCCGCCCTGCGCGGCGACTTCCTCGGCGCCCTGTGGTGCGAGCGCGACGCCGCCGTCGAGCCCCGCGTCGCCCAACGCGCCCTCAAGGACGCCCTGCTGGCCTCCGGCCGCTACACCTTCCTCGGCGGCCGCGAGGTCCGCGACGTCACCGACGGCGGCGCCGTCCGCGACGACCACGGCGACGTCCACCACGGCGACACCGTCATCCTCTGCACCGGCGCCTGGCTCGGCGGACTCGTCCGCGAACTCGCCCCCGAACTGCCGGTCCGCCGCGTCCGGCTGCAGATGATGCAGACCGACCCGCTCGGCGAGAAGCTGACCACCTCCGTCGCCGACGCCGACAGCTTCCGCTACTACCCCGCCTACCGGAGCGCGGAGCTGGACGCGCTCGCCGCCGTCCAGCGGCAGACGCCGACCGCCGCCGCGCACAAGATGCAGCTGCTGATGGTCCAGCGCGCCGACGGCGGACTGACCATCGGCGACACCCACGAGTACGAGACGCCGTTCGGCTTCGACGTCGTCGAGGACCCGTACACGCACCTCACCGGCGTCGTCGAGGCGATCCTCGGCCGCCCGCTGCCGACCGTCCGCCGCCGCTGGGCCGGGGTCTACGCCCAGTGCACCGACACCTCCCGCGTCGTCCACCGCCAGCAGGTGCGCGACGGCGTCTGGCTGGTGACCGGGCCGGGCGGACGCGGAATGACCTGCTCCCCGGCCATCGCCGAGCAGACCGCCAACGATCTGGACTGGTGATCACCATGACCTCTGCGCACACCCCGCACGCCGCCGAGCTGGTCGTCCTCGACATGGCCGGCACCACCGTCGCCGACGACGGTCTCGTCGAGCGCGCCTTCGACGCCGCCGCCCGCCACCTCGGCGTCGTCCCCGGCAGCGACGAGCACACCGCCATGCTCGACCACGTCCGCGCCACCATGGGCGAGTCCAAGATCTCCGTCTTCCGCCACCTCTTCGGCGACGAGGACGCCGCCCAGCGCGCCAACACCGCCTTCGAGGGCGCGTACGGCGAGCTGGTCGGCGAGGGCCTGATCGCGCCCGTGCCCGGCGCCCGCGAGGCCATCGAGGCGTTCACCGCCGCCGGGCTGACCACCGTCCTGACCACCGGTTTCGCCCGCGTCACCCAGGACGCCATCCTCGACGCCCTCGGCTGGCACGACCTCGCCGCCCTCACCCTCTGCCCGGCCGACGCCGGCCGCGGCCGCCCCTACCCGGACATGGTCCTCACCGCGCTGCTGCGCACCCGCGCCACCCACGACGTGGCCCGGATCGCGGTCGCCGGGGACACCTCGTACGACATGCTCAGCGGCCGCCGCGCCGGCGCCTCGGTCGTCGCCGGGGTGCTGACCGGCGCCCACGACGCGGCCCGGCTGACCGAAGCCGGCGCCACCCACGTCCTCGGCTCCGTCGCCGAACTGCCCGCGCTGCTCGGGGTGGTGTGACATGACGGCACCGCTGGCGGCGCCCCCGGCGGGGATCCGCTTCGACGGGGTGCGGGTCGCCTACGGCGACACCGTCGTCCTCGACGGGCTCGACCTGACCGTCGAGCCGGGTGAGTTCATGGCGCTGCTCGGGCCCTCCGGCTCCGGCAAGACCACCGCACTGCGCGCCGTCGGCGGTTTCGTCACCCCGCAGCGCGGCCGGATCCTGATCGGCGGCCGCGACGTCACCGACCTGCCGCCGTACAAGCGCGGCATCGGCACCGTCGTCCAGAACTACGCCCTCTTCCCGCACATGAAGGTCGCCGACAACGTCGCCTTCGGCCTCAAGGCGCAGAAGGCGCCGCGCGCTCAGATCGCGCCCCGGGTGCGCGAGGCGCTGGAGATGACCGGCATGGCCGGCTACGCCGACCGCCACCCCCGCGAACTCTCCGGCGGCCAGCAGCAGCGCGTCGCCCTCGCCCGCGCCCTCGCCATCCGCCCCGGCGTCCTCCTCCTCGACGAACCGCTCTCCGCCCTCGACGCCACGCTCCGCTCCGACATGATGGGCGAACTGGCCCGCCTCCACCGCGAGCTGCCCCACGTCACGATCCTCTACGTCACCCACGACCAGGTAGAGGCGCTGACGCTGGCCGACCGGATCGCCGTGATGGACGCCGCCCGGCTCCAGGACTGCGGCACCCCGCAGGAGCTGTACCGCCGCCCGCGCACCGAGTTCACCGCGTCGTTCGTCGGCACCGCCAACCTGCTGCCGGTCACCGTCGCCGACGACGGCGTCCACCTCGCCGGACAGCGGCTCACCGTCCCCACCGGCGACGCCGTCCCCGGTGCCACCGCCACCCTCTGCGTCCGCCCGCACCTCGTCGGCGTCGGCGCGGTGCCCGCGGCGGACGGCAACACCCTGCGCGGCACCCTCACCGGCATCCAGTGGCGCGGCGCCACCCACCGCCTCACCGCCGAGGTCGCCGGCCACCGCGTCCTCGCCGACGTCCGCGAACTGCGCGAACCCCCGGCCCTCGGCGACGGCATCGACCTGCACTTCGCACCCGGCGACGCGGTCCTCGTCCCGGCGCGGCTCGGCGGCGGAGGCACCGATGTCTAGCGCCACCACCACCCGCCCGGCCACGGCGCCGCACCCGGCATCCGATACGGCCGGTGCCCCCGGGAGGCGCCCGGCCCGCCGCCCCGGCGCCGCGCTCTGGGCGCTGCCGCCCGTCGCCGCCCTCGCGCTGGTCTTCCTCTATCCGCTGGCCCTGGTGGTGTGGCAGTCCTTCTCCCCGGAGGACGGCGGCCACTCCACCGCCCCGTACGCCCAGGTCCTGGCCGAGACGTCGTTCCGCGACGCGCTGGTGACGACGGTGGGGATCGCGGCGGGCGCCACCGCCGGCGCGGTCGTCCTCGGCTCGGTGCTCGCGCTGATCATCGCGTTCGTGCCGTTCCCCGGCGGCCGGGCCTTCGCCCGCTTCATCGACGTCTTCCTCTCCTTCCCCTCCTTCCTCATCACCCTCGCCCTCCTCTTCCTCTACGGCACCGTCGGCATCGCCAACGGCCTGTGGACGGACGCCACCGGCGCGGCGAGCGGCCCCTTCGACTTCCTGCACACCCCCTGGGGCGTGCTGCTCGCCGAGGTCACCTACTTCACGCCGTTCGTGATGCGCCCGCTGCTCGCCGCCTTCGCCCAGATGGAGACCGGCCAGCTGGAGGCGGCCGCCTCCCTCGGCGCCCGCCCGGCGCGGATCGTGCGGACGGTGATCCTCCCGGAGGCGCTGCCGCAGCTCGCCGCGGGCGGCGCGCTGGTCCTGGTGATGTGCCTCAACGAGTTCGGCATCGTCCTCTTCACCGGCGCCAAGGGCGTCGTCACCCTGCCGGTGCTCGTCTACACCAAGGCGATCCTCGACGGCGACTACACCGGCGCCTGCGTCGTCGCCGTCGTCAACATCGCCCTCTCCGTCGCCCTGTACGCCCTCTACCGGTACGTCATGGCGCGTACCGCAGCCGGAGGTCACCGCCGTGCTGCTGCATAGCAAGGCCGCCCGCCGCACGGCATGGGCCGTCTTCCTGCTGCTCTTCCTGCCGCTGTTCGCGCTGCCGCTGCTGGTCATCGTCGCCGCGTCGTTCGCCACCGGCTGGAGCGGCGCCCTGCCCTCCGGCCTCACCCTCGCCCACTACCGCGACGCGGTCCACGGCGACTCCCTGAGCGCGCTGCTGACCAGCGCCGCCACCGCGCTCGCCGCGAGCGTCCTCGCGCTGACCGCCGGCACCTGGGCCGCCCTCGCCGCCCAACGGCTGCCGCGCCGCGCCCGCCGGATCCTGGACGGCCTCTTCCTGCTGCCCCTCGCCGTCCCGTCCGTCGTCGTCGGACTCTCCCTGCTGGTCGCCTTCTCGCAGCCCCCGCTGCTCCTCAACGGCACTCCGCAGATCGTGATCATCGCCCACACGGTGCTGGTCACCGCCTTCGCCCACCAGTCCGTCGGCGCCGCCCTCACCCGCCTCGACCCGGCGTACGAACAGAGCGCCGCCGGTCTCGGCGCCCGCCCCGCGTACGTCCTGTGGCGGGTGAAGCTGCCGCTGCTGCTGCCCTCGCTGAGCGCCGCCGCCGGGCTGTGCATCGCCCTGTCCATGGGCGAGTTGAGCGCCACGATGATGCTCTACCCGCCCGACTGGATGCCGCTGCCGGTCCAGATCTTCGCCACCACCGACCGCGGCTCCCTCTTCGCCGGCGCCGCCCTCGCCGTCGTCCTGATGGCCGCCACCCTCCTGGCACTCCTCGCCGTCTCCCGCCTCCGCACCCGCGCCGCCTACCGCTGACCGGCCCGGACCCGTCCCCCTTCCTGGAGATCCGCCATGCGCCACCGCCTGCGCCGCGCCCCGCTCGCCGCCTGCGCCGCCGCCCTCGTCCTGCCCGCCGCCCTCACCGCCTGCGGCACCTCCGCCGACCCGAACGCCAAGGAGCTGACCGTCTACAGCGCCGACGGGCTCCGCGGCGAGAAGGGCGACGGCTTCTACGACAAGGTCTTCAAGGACTTCGAGAAGCAGACCGGCATCAAGGTCAACTACGTCGAGAGCGGCTCCGGCGCCGCCGTCCAGCGCCTCGCCCGCGAGCGCTCCCACACCCAGGCGGACGTCGTCGTCACCCTGCCGCCCTTCATCCAGCAGGCCGACGGCAAGGGCCTGCTCGCCACCTACCGCCCCAAGGGCTCCGACCGGGTCGCCGCCGGCGACAAGGACCCGGCCGGCCGCTGGACCGCCGTCGTCAACAACTACTTCTGCTTCATCCACAACACCAAGGAACTGCCGAAGCCCCCGAAGACCTGGCAGGACCTGCTCGACCCGAAGCTCAAGGGCAAGCTCCAGTACTCCACCCCGGGCGTCGCCGGAGACGGCACCGCCGTCCTCGTCAAGGCGCTGCACGACTTCGGCTCGACCGACGCGGCCATGAAGTACTTCGCCAAGCTCCAGGAGAACAACGTCGGCCCGTCCTCCTCCACCGGCCAGCTCGCGCCCAAGACCGACAAGGGCGAACTCCTCGTCGCCAACGGCGATGTGCAGATGAACTACGCCAACACCCGGTCCATGCCGCACCAGGGCATCTTCTTCCCGGCGGCGAAGCCCGGCGCCAAGCCCTCCACCTTCGCGCTGCCGTACGCCGCGGGCCTGGTCAAGAACGCCCCGCACACCGCCAACGCCAAGAAGTTCCTCGACTATCTGCTCTCCGAGCCGGTCCAGCGCGAGGTCTCCGCGGTCGGCGGCGGCTTCGCCGCCCGCCAGGACGTCAAGGCCACCGACGCGCGCGCCGAGGAACTGGCCGCCCTCATGAAGGGCGTCGACGTCTTCGAGCCCGACTGGAAGGACATCGACAAGAACCTCCCCGGCTATCTCGACGCCTGGCGCAAGGCCACCGGCAGCTGATCCACCGCCGGGACGGGGCGCCCGCCGCCCCGTCCCGCCCGCCCGTAGGCTGGTCGTACCGGCCCCGCCGCGGATACCGTCGGCGGCCCCTCAACACGTACGGCAGGAGTCCGGCAGTGGCAGAGCGCAAGCCGATCGAGTCATGGCTCACCGACATGGACGGCGTCCTGATGCACGAGGGCATCCCCGTCCCCGGTGCGGACGCCTTCATCAAGAAGCTGCGCGAATCCGATCGCCCCTTCCTGGTCCTCACCAACAACTCGATCTACACGGCCCGGGACCTGCACGCACGCCTGAACCGCATCGGCCTGGACGTGCCGGAGGCGAACATCTGGACGTCCGCCCTCGCCACCGCGAAGTTCCTCGACGACCAGCACCCCGGCGGCTCCGCCTACGTCATCGGCGAAGCCGGCCTGACGACCGCCCTGCACGAGGTCGGCTACGTCCTCACCGACCACGAACCCGATTTCGTGATCCTGGGGGAAACCCGGACCTATTCGTTCGAGGCCATGACGAAGGCGGTCCGGCTGATCAACAACGGCGCCCGCTTCATCGCCACCAATCCCGACGAGACGGGCCCGTCCGCAGAGGGGGCCCTTCCCGCCACCGGAGCCGTCGCCGCGCTGATCACCGCGGCCACCGGCAAGAAGCCGTACTTCATCGGCAAGCCGAATCCCCTGATGATGCGGACGGCCCTGAACACCATCGGCGCGCACTCGGAATCCAGCGCGATGATCGGCGACCGGATGGACACGGACATCCTCGCCGGTCTGGAGGCGGGCATGAAGACCTTCCTCGTCCTCACCGGCCTCACCCGCCCCGAAGACGTCGACCGCCATCCCTTCCGCCCCTCCCGCGTCGTCGACTCCATCGCGGACCTCGTCGACCTGATCTGACGGAGCGCGGCGCCGGCCCCGCTCACCTGAACGGGGCACCGGCGCCGCGCCCCGGATGCGGGCGCCCGCGCCCGGGCGGACCTTCGGGGTATGCGGAGGTTCACCATGCGCTCGCCACTGCTCACACTCTGCGCCCTGCTCGCGCTCTGCACGGCGGGCGGCGCCGTACTCGCCCCGCCCGCCCGCGCCACGGCGGCCCGTCCCGTCGCGAGCGGTGGCGCCGCCGAGATGAGCGGCCCCCAGGCGGTCGGCCTGGTCCTGGCCGGCGGCGCGATACTGATCATCGCCGGACAGCTGCTCCGGCTCCGCCTCCGCATCCGCCGCGAGCGCCAGGGCGGCGGCACCGATGAGGACTGAGCCGCACCCCGTCCGGCCCCTCACCCGCCCCGCAGACCCGCCCCCGCGCGCCGCGCCCCGCACGGAGCCCGAGCCCGGCCACGGCCGCCGGCTCACCGGCGCCGCCTGGGCGGTGCTGCTGCTCGGCCTCTGGCTCTGGGGCGGCGACGCCGCCGGCCGCGCGGACGCCGCCCGGTCCGCCACCACCGGCGACATCGCCGCCGTCGGCCGCCCGCCCGGCCCGGCGTCGCCCCGCGCCCGCCCGCCGCTACCCGCCACCGCCGCCCCGCGCCCCCTCACCGTCCCCGCCCTCGGAGTCGTCTCGGCCGTTCTGACCAGCCACGGAACCGGTGACGGCATGCGCTGAGGCGCCGGATACGGACATACGACGAAGGCCCCCACCGAAGTGAGGGCCTTTCGCCTGTCTGTGCGCCGCCAGGGACTCGAACCCCGGACCCGCTGATTAAGAGTCAGCTGCTCTAACCAACTGAGCTAGCGGCGCCTGCTGACCTGAAGAACTTTACACGACCTTCCCGGGCGCCTTTGACCACCCGGGGCCGTCCCGGGCCTTTTCATGCCTCCAGGGCCGGTGAGGTGCGTCACAGAGGTGCGTCGGCTCCGGAGGGCGGCCGGTCCCGGCCGGGCCAAAGTCCCGTGATCTTGGGACCTTCGGCAGGTGGGGCGCCCGCCACGGTCTGTGAGGATCGAAACCACGGCATTGCGCCATTGGCCGGACCGCCGACGTGCGGCCCGGGGCGCCCCTTGCGAGGCTGGGACGGGAGCGGGGCGAGGCGCGAGCGGAGGAGGCGAGTGCAGTGATGGGGTGTCAACGCGCGTTGCGGGCGGGCGGGATGAGGACGGCGCCGGCCGCCGCGGCCCGCCGCCGGGCCCGGGTGCCGCACCGCGCCGGCGCCCCCGGAGCGTCCGTACGGGCGGCCGCCACGAGGCGTTCGGCGCGATGGTCTCCGTCACTCGTTACCTGCCTTTTGCAACCTCTTCACGCCCCCTCACGTCTGCTAAGACGCGCACCCCACCCGGGTCCGCCGGGACCGTCCCTCCCTCGGAAAGGTTGATCGCCATGGTGTCGACAGCCAAGCGCACCCTCGACATGTCCCTGCTGCTCGGCCCGGACGACGAGGTGCCGGTGGCGGGCCGGTTCAGCTACCGCAGCGACCGGCCGTACGAGGTCGAGGTCGCCTTCATCAGCCGCGGTGTGACGGCCGCGACCTGGGTGTTCGCCCGGGAGCTGCTGCTGGGCGGGGTGCACGGCGAGGCGGGCGAGGGCGACGTACGGGTGTGGCCGCAGACCGCGGCGAACGGACGGCGCCGGGTCCACATCGAGCTGTTCAGCGACGACAGCGTCTGCGAACTGTCGGTGCGGGCCCCGGAACTGACCGCCTGGCTGGAGCAGACGGCGGCCATCGTGCCGCCCGGCGAAGAGGACCGGTACCTGGAGCTGGACACCCACCTGGCCCGGCTCCTGGCGGGGAAGTGCTGAGACGGCGATGACTGTGACGACGGTGAGGACGACGATGACGACCGGGACCACGACCGCCGAAGCCCCGGAGACGGCCACCCCCGCGCGGCGCCGCCCGGCCGCGCCGCCCGCGCAGCGCACCGGCCGGCCCACGACCGTCCCCCGGCAGGGCTCGGGGCCCGAGCTGCGGGCGGCCGCCGGAGCCGCGCCCGGCGACGCCGACACCCGCGGCGACGCGCGCACCCACGACCCGCGGGCACACGGCTTCCTGCCCGAACGGCCGCCGGTCCGCAGCATGATCGGGACCTGGACCCTGCTCGACGCGCTGGCGCGGACGGCGGCCCTCGCGCCGAGCGCCGCGGACGCCGTCGCCGCGGTCGAACGCTCCGGCCGCGCCGGGGAGCTGACCGCGCTGCGGCAGCGGGTCTCCCGGCTCTCCCCGCGCAACGCCGAGGCCGCCGCGATGCGGATCGCCGTGATCGCGGTCGCCTGCGGCTGGTCCGGGCTCGACCCGCAGGCCCCGGCCGCCCGCCGGTGCGCCGACGGCGGCTTCCTCGACCTGTGGTCCGCCATCGCCCACCGCATCGACCACGACCAGTTCGTCGCGCTGCCCGCGCTCTCGCTGCACAACTGGGCGCCGGAGCGCAAGCCCCGCCGCCATCTGCCGATCGACCAACTCGCCCGCACCGAACAGCTGGTGCCGATCGTGCGCTGGGCACCGGAGGGCGAACCGCTCTGCCGCCTCGACCGGTTGATGCTCGCCGTGACCCGCCTGGAGGCGCACGGCATCTGGCTCTTCCGCCTCGCCGAAACCCTCGCCGGCCGCGCGCCCGACGACTCCTCCACCCCGACGGCCCTGCGCCGCCTGGTCCGCATCCAGCACGCGCTGCGCGCCCAACTCTGCGAGGAGGCCGCCGAGTTGGCGGACGCCCCGGCCACCGCCCGGCAGTCCGAGGTGATCGGCACGCTCGCCGGTCAGGGCGCCCTGGAGCCGCCGGTGCTCCAGGCGGCCGACGCGGTCCTCGGCATCGGCGGACGCCGCATGGGGGAGGGCGGCCGCCAGCTGCTCCGCCGCCATCTGCCGGCCCACCACCGCGCCTGGCTCAGCGCCATGGACCGGCACTGCGCCCCGGTCCGCACCCTCGCCCACCGCGGCGGCCCCGACGCCGCCGTCTACCGCGAGGCCCAGGAGTCCCTGATCGCCCTGCGCCGCACCTACACCACCCTGGTCCAGGCCGCCGCCGGCCCGGCCCCCGCCTACGCCGCCGCGGCCGCCTGACCGCCCCCGGCACCTCGCCGCCCCGTCCGCCGCCCCCGCGGCCGTACGGCCCCCCCGGCCGCCCGCCCCGCTCCCGTAAGGGATCCCGCAGGGGCGGCGGCCTTTCCCGTGGGCCGCCCGCCGCCGTCGGTTGCTTGCCCGGCCCCCGCCGATTTCGGCCGTGTGCCGACGCCGCCCGCCTGCCCGGCCGCCCTCGCCCCGGCCGCACCGGATCATCCGGCCCGAGGCCGTCCGCCCTGGCCACGCCCGGTCCCGCCGCCTTCCTCCCGCCGCGCCGCCCGTCGCTGCCGCGCCGAGCCGATCCGGCCGTGTCCCGCCGCCTGGGAGACGGAACCCGGAATCCCGGTTGTTATTGGTCTGGACATGTCGAGCATCCGCTCGTAGCCTCGCGTTGGTCTAGACCGCATCGCACATTCCCCTGTCGTTGGAACTCCCCACGTTCTCCAGGAGCGAACTATGCGCAAGAGGTTCAGTGCCGCCCTGATCGGGCTCGGCGTCGTCGGCGCCTCCCTGCTGTCCACCAGCAGCGCCTCCAGCCACGGCTACAGCGACGCGCCGGTCAGCCGCCAGTCGCTCTGCGCCCAGGGCACCGTCAAGGACTGCGGCGCCATCCAGTACGAGCCGCAGAGTGTCGAGGGCCCCAAGGGCTTCCCGGCCGCCGGCCCCGCCGACGGCAAGATCTGCTCCGGCGGCAAGGACGGCTTCGCCCAGCTGGACGACCCGCGCGGCGGCGCCTGGCCCGCCACCAAGCTCACCGGCGGCCAGGGCTACACCTTCCAGTGGCGGCTGACCGCACGTCACGCCACCACGGACTTCCAGTACTTCATCACCAAGGACGGCTACGACCCGAGCAAGCCGCTCACCCGCGCCGACCTGGAGCCCGAGCCGTTCATGACCGTCCCGATGGGCGGCAAGCAGCCGGATGCCACCTGGCAGCAGCAGGGCACCGTACCCACCGGCAAGAAGGGCCACCACATCATCCTGGGTGTGTGGAACATCGCCGACACCGGCAACGCCTTCTACTCCTGCTCGGACGTCGACCTCTCCTGACCCGTGACCGCCGTACGGCGGGCCCGCCGACGCGGGCGCCCCCACCGGCGGATGCCCGGGCGCCGTCCGCCCCGGCCGTCCGTCCGCCGCCCCGTCCGGCCCCGCCGTGCGGCCCCCGGCCCGGCTCGCGCGTCCCCGACCCGTACGGGATCCCCTACGGGTGGCGGGCCGGGCACCTTCGCGGAGGCCGGACGTCCGGTCGGGATGACCCCGGCCATGCTCCCCGTACGCCCCCTGTACGCCGGGACGGAACCGGCCACCGCGCACGTGCAGGGGCGCACGCCGGTGCCGGAACGCCGAAAGGGGCGCCTCCGGAAAACCGGAGGCGCCCCTTTCACAGGTGCGCCGCCAGGGACTCGAACCCCGGACCCGCTGATTAAGAGTCAGCTGCTCTAACCAACTGAGCTAGCGGCGCGCGCTGACAAAAGAAATACTACCTGCTTCCCAGGGGTGCTCCTGACCACCCCGCCGGCCGCGCCCCGAGACGCCCCGCCGCAGGTCAGATCGCGAGCGACAGCAGGACCGGGGTGGCCCGACGGTTCAGCGCGTCGGCCGCCTGCCGCAGCCGGTGGGCGTTCTCCAGCGGCATCGACAGCGCCAGGCAGCCCACCGACGCACCCGCCGTGATCGGCACCGCGGCGCAGACCGTGCCCACGGCGTACTCCTGGATGTCGAGCACCGGGACCGTCGGCGGCTGGCTGTCGAGCTTGTGCAGCAGGATCTTCTCGTTGGTGATCGTCCGAGAGGTGAGCCGGGCGGTCTTGTGCCGGGCCAGATGGTCCTTGCGCCCGTCGTGGTCCAGCTGCGCCAGCAGGCACTTGCCGACCGCGCTGGCGTGCGCGGTGCGGCGGAACTCCGCCCACTCGTTGACCTTGGGGGCGAGCGGACCGTCCGCGTAGTGCAGGATCTTGACCTCGCCGTCGATGTACCGGCTGATGTAGACCGCCGCGCCCACCGAATCCCGCAGGTCGTCGAGGGTGATCTGGAGCTTGTCGCGGAGCGCCTGATCGCGGTCGCCGCCGGTGCCGAGCAGCAGGAGCGATTCCCCGACCACGTACGAGCCGTCCGGCAGCTGCTCGATGTACCCCTCGCGCCGCAGCATCGTCAGCATCTGCGCGAGATGGGTGGCGGGCAGGTTGGTGTGGCGCGCGATCTCCACATCGCTCACACCGCCGCTGTGCCGGGAGACCGCTTCGAGCACGCGCAGGGCGTGCTGCACCGAAGCGAACGGCGCGGTCGGATCGGGCTTCAGCGCCACGGTGGCCCCCTAGCAGGTCGGTACCGCTTGCGTCGTATCCGCCGCCGTCGGGCGCGAGCGGCGCGGGCCGCCGGCGGTTCCCGGACGGCGGGACTTCTATCACGATAGCGGCCAACGACCCCCGATGGAGAGGGGCTTGACCGAAAACCACGCTGCGCGCGGGGCTCGCACGGGCGTTCCGTGGGACGGCATATGCCATGGTCACGGGCGTGTGGCGGGCGCCGGACGGACCGGAGCCCGGCCGCCGGGACGGGGCCGGGCTCCGCTGAGCGGCGCAGTCGCCGTCACAGCACCGCGCCGAGGAACTCCCGGGTCCGCGCGTGCTCGGGGTCGGTGAAGATCTTCTCGGGCGGACCGGACTCGATGACCCGGCCGGCATCGAACATCAGCACGTCATCGGAGATGTCCCGCGCGAAGGACATCTCGTGGGTCACGCAGAGCATCGTGATGTCCGTGGTGCGGGCGATGTCCCGGAGGACGTCGAGCACTCCGGCCACCAGCTCCGGGTCGAGCGCCGAGGTCACCTCGTCCAGCAGCAGCACCTGCGGGCGCATCGCCAGCGCGCGGGCGATGGCCACCCGCTGCTGCTGACCACCGGAGAGCTGCGTCGGGTACTTGTCGAGGTGCGCGGTCAGCCCCACCAGGTCGAGCAGCCCGCGCGCCCGCTCCTCCGCCTCGTCCTTGCCGAGCCCCAGCACGTGCACCGGCGCCTCGGTGATGTTGCGCAGCACCTTCATGTTGGGGAAGAGGTTGAACTGCTGGAACACCATGCCGATGTTCTTGCGGACCTCACGGATGTGCTTCTCGCCGGCGGGTATCAGCCGCCCGCCCTTCTCCTCGTGGGTGAGATAGGCGTCGCCGACCTTGATGGTGCCCTCGTCCGGCGTCAGCAGCGTCATCAGCAGCCGCAGGATCGTCGTCTTGCCGGAGCCGGACGGGCCGATCAGCGTGACGTGCTTGCCCGCCGAGACGGTGAAGTCCAGCGCGTCCAGGACGGTGTGGGACCCGAACCGCTTGGTGACGCGGTCGAAGCGGATCAGCTCGGTGCCGCCGGCGGAGCGGGCGGCGTCCTTCGGAAGGTGCGTGTCAGCGGACAAGGCGGCGCTCCAGGGCTCGCAGGAGGAGGGAGGTCGGGTACGAGATCACGATGAACAGCACGCCGACGACGGTGATCGGCTCCATGTAGTCGAAGGTGGTCGCGCCGATGGTGTTCGCCTGGAAGAGCATGTCGCCCACGGTGATGGCGGCCAGCATCGGCGTGTCCTTGAACATCGCGATGACGTAGTTGCCGAGCGCGGGGACCACCCGGCGCAGCGCCTGCGGCAGGATCACCGCGGTCCAGGTGCGCCGGCGCGGCAGGTTCAGCGCGACGGCCGCCTCCCACTGCCCGGCGGGGACCCCGTCGATCCCGGCGCGGTAGACCTCGGCGGTGTACGTCGAGTAGTGCAGCCCGAGCCCGATGACGCCGGTGACCAGCGGGGAGAAGGTGAGTCCCCAGCTCGGCAGCACGAAGAAGAGGAAGAAGAGCTGCACCAGCAGCGGGGTGTTGCGGACGAATTCGACGACCGCGCCGACCGGCCAGGTCACCCAGCGGCTCGGCGAGCGCAGCGCCAGCGCCCAGACCAGGCCCAGCGCGAACGAGACCAGCGACCCCAGCAGCGTCGCCTCGACGGTGACGCCGAGGCCCTTGAGCAGGTCGGGCAGGATGTCGCCGACGTACCCCCATGACCAGGTGTTCACGGCTTGCCACCTCCGGCGGCCGGTGCGGCGGTGCCCGCGATCGCGGGGGTGCGGGTCAGCAGGCCGCCGGAGGTCTCCGGGGCCTTCCCGACGGACGCCTTGGCCCGCCGCTCCACCAGCCGCATGATCCGGGTCACCACGAACGCGATGACGAAGTAGAGGACGAGGATGATCCCGTAGACCTGGGCGCTCTCACCGGTGGAGAGCCGGGCGAGCTTCGCCTCGAAGGTCAGCTCGCCGATGGAGAGCAGCGACGCCAGCGCGGTGCCCTTGAGCAGTTCGACCAGCAGGTTGGTGAACGGCGGCATCATCTCGGGGAACGCCTGCGGCAGCAGCACCTTCCGCATCCGCTGCCAGGGCGTGAAGCTCAGCGCGACGGCCGCCTCCCGCTGGGCCGGCGCCACCGCCGCCAGCGCGCCGCGCACCACCTCGGAGCCGTACGCGCCGTAGGACAGGCCGAGGGCGAGGGTGCCGGCCCAGACCCCGGCCAACTGCCAGCCCAGCAGCGGCAGGGCGAAGAACAGCCAGAACATCAGGACCAGCGCCGAGGTGCCGCGGAAGATCTCCACGTACGCGCCCGACAGGAAGCGCACCGCGCGCAGGCGGGAGGTGCGGGCCATGCCGACGCCGAACGCGACGGCGGCGGCCAGCGCGGCGCTGTAGACCATCAACTGGACGGTGATCCACACGCCTTTGAAGAAGAGTTCCCACAGTGCTCCGGTCACCGTTTGCACAGCTCCTTCGTCGTGAGATCGGTCATGAAGTCCTCGGTGAATCCGAACGGCCTCACCAGGCGCAGGAGTTCACCGCTCCGCTTCATCGCGTGCAGCTCGCGGTTGAACGCGTCGCGCAGCCGCGTCTCGCCGATCCGGAAGCCGTAGCCGCCGCCGTCGCGCTGCGGCACGCCGGCCACCTCCGGGGTGAACGGTTCGGTCATCTCCACCCGCGGGTGACGGCCGGTCCGCAGCGCCTCGATCATCGCGAGTGCGGTGCCCGCGAAGCAGTCGATGCGGCCCGCCTCCAGCGCCTCCAACCCGGCGATCGTGTCGCCGTAGGTCTGGACGGTGCTCTTGTGCACGCCGTTGCCGACCGCGTAGTCCAGCTCCGCGTAGCCGACGCCGGTGCCCATCCGGAACCCGCCGCGGGCGATGTCCCGATAGGAGTGAATTTTCTTCGGATTGCCCTTCGGGACGAGAAATCCGTCCTTCGACTCGTAATCCGGATCGGAGAAGAGGACCGCCTGGCAGCGGGCCTTGTTGATGAACATTCCGGCCACGATCACGTCGAACTGGAAGGAATGCAGACCCGGGACCAGGGCGCCGAATTCGACCGGTACGGGCTCGAAATTCCGGACACCCAGTTTCTTGAAGACGGTCCGGGCGACGGCGGGTGCCTCGCCCGTCAGCTCGCCGTTCCTGTCGATGTACGCATAGGGCGCCTCACCGGCGATCCCCATGCGTACCGTGCCGCGCTCCCGCAGATCATCGAGGAGATGCCCCCCGTCCGTGGCGCCGGTGACATCGACCCGGGCGCACCCGGTCGCCGCCGTCAACGCGCCTGCCGCACCGAAAGCCGCCGCTCCCCTCAACAGCGAGCGGCGGCTCATTCCTCTGACACTGATGCCTGAATCTTTCCCCTGTGGTGGAGCCATGGGCGCGCGGCTACCCGAACTGTTCGAACGTATGCCGATTGTTTCCGGCCCTTGACGGAACTGCCGCCCGTGCGTGGCGTAATTCCCTTATCGGTGGCTACGGTGAGAGTGCCGGATACGCCGTATCGAGAACTGCATGGGTGATTGGCGGCCGTGTGCGGCGGTGTGGGCCGGTACGTCGCCGGGATGATCGGCGCGCGTTTTCCGGGTGCCGATCGGAATTCACCGATTCGCCCGGCGCCGCCCTCCCGGATCCCGGGCGGCGGGGCGGATAGGCAGGCGGTAGGGCTGGCCCGCAGGGCCCCGCCCGGGGAGCGCCCCGCGTCGCCCCGCGGACCGCGCCCGGCATCCCACGGACCGAAGGAGGGCCCATGGCCGACCGTTACCTCGACGTCTCGCTGGACAAGCGCGGCGTCCACTGCACCGCCCGGCTGCTCGACGACCGCGCCCCGCTCACCTGCGCCGCCGTCTGGGACGCGCTGCCGCTGGGCGGCGACGTCTACCACGCCAAGTACGCCCGCAACGAGATCTACACGCTCCTCGCGCCGTTCGCCGCGCAGGAACCGCCGCTGGAGAACCCCACGATCACCCCGATCCCCGGCGACCTGTGCTACTTCACCTTCAGCGGCACCGAGTTGGCCACCTCGTCCTACGGCTACGCCGACGGGTCGAAGGCCCACGGCGGGCCCACCGTCGTCGACCTCGCGCTCTTCTACGAACGCAACAACCTGCTGATCAACGGCGACGCGGGCTGGGTCCCCGGCATCGTCTGGGGCGCCGTCGTCGAGGGCCTCGACCGGATGGCCGACGCCTGCCAGGACCTGTGGCGGGCGGGCGCGGTGGGGGAGACCTTGAGCTTCCGGCGGGCGTAGGCGGCGGGCGCGGGCGTGCGGGGCGGGAGAGCGGGGCGCGCGGGCGCGGTCCGCACGACCGGGGCCCGGGCCCGGCGCTCGGGCCTGGGCCCGCCCCGCTCAGGCCCTCCGCCGCACGCCCCGCCCCCTCACCCCCAGGCCGCCGGAATCTTCGCCGCGCCCGCCTCGTACAGCGCGTGCGACGCGCGCAGGACCAGCGCGTCCTCGTGGCGGGCGGCGATCAGCTGGACGCCGATCGGCAGTCCGTCGCGGTCCAGCCCGCAGGGGACCGTCGCGGCGGGCTGCTGCGTCATGTTGAACGGGTAGGTGAACGGCGTCCACCCCGTCCAGCGCTCCAGCCCGGAGCCGGGCGGCACCTCGGCGTCCGCCGCGAACGCCGTGCCCGGCAGCGTCGGCGTCACCAGCAGGTCGTACGTGGTGTGGAAGCGGCCCATCGCGGTGCCGAGCGCCATCCGGGTGTCGACGGCGGCCAGATAGTCCAGCGCGCCGTACCGGGCGCCGAGGGCGCAGATCTCCGCGAGCCCCGGGTCCAGCAGCTCCCGCCCGGCCGGGTCCAGATGCTCCACCACCCGTGCCGCCCCGCTGAACCACAGCACATGGAACGCCTCCACCGGGTCCGCGATCGGCGGATCGGCCTCCTCGACGTGCGCGCCCAGCGCGGCCAGCGTCTCCACCGCCGAGCGCACCGCCGCCGCCACGTCCGGCGCGACCGGCACGTCCCAGCCCAGCGTCGGGCTGTACGCGATCCGCAGCCCGGCCACCGGCTCGGCCAGGGCCGCCTGGAACGAGCCGGTGGCGGGCCCCAGCTGCGACCAGTCGCGCGGATCGGGCGCGCTGATCACGTCCATCATCAGCGCCGCGTCCGCCACGTCCCGCGTCATCGGCCCGACGTGCGACAGCGTCCCGAACGGGCTCGCCGGGTACAGCGGCACCCGCCCGTACGTGCCCTTCAGCGCGAAGACGCCGCAGAACGACGCGGGGATGCGGACCGAGCCGCCGCCGTCGGTGCCCAGGCTCAGCGGCCCGGCGCCCAGCGCGAGCGCCGCCGCGCTGCCGCCGCTGGAGCCGCCCGCGGTGCGCGAGGGGTCGTACGGATTGCCCGTCACGCCGTTACGGGGGCTGTCGGTGACGCCCTTCCAGCCGAACTCCGGGGTGGTGGTCTTGCCGAGGAACACCGCGCCCGCCTCCCGCATCCGGGCCACCGACGGCGCGTCCTCGTCCCACGCCGCGCCGTCGGGGGAGAGCGTCAGCGAGCCGCGCAGGGTCGGCAGGCCTTGGGCCAGCAGCAGGTCCTTGACGCTCACCGGCACCCCGTCGACGGGCCCCGCCGGGCGCCCGGCGCGCCAGCGCTCCTCGGACGCGCGGGCCCCGGCGAGCGCCCCCTCGGCGTCGATCAAGGCGAACGCGTTGCTCCGCTCCTGCGCGGCCCCGGCCCGCTCCAGCGCGGCGGCGACCGCCTCCACGGGCGAGAACGCCCCGGCGGCGTACCCGTCGATGAGCTGCCGGGCCGAGAGCGTGGCGAGCCGGTTCGGTGCTGTCATGGGGCGTCCTCCGGTCGGGCGGCCGCCCCGGGGCGGGGGCGGGGGCGGATGGCGGCGGTCGGTCGGGCGGGGCCGGCGCCCGGGGCGGACGGGCACCGGGCCCGCCTCAGCGCACCGGGACGTAGCCGAGCCGTTTGTCGACGACGTTCTCCAGCGGTTCACCGGCCGCCCAGCGGTCGAAGTTGTCCACGAACTGCTCGGCCAGCGCCTCGCGCCAGCCCAGCGTGTCGCCGCTCATGTGCGGCGAGACGATCAGCCCCGGCGCGTCCCACAGCGGGCTGTCCGCCGGCAGCGGCTCCTGCTGGAAGACGTCGAGGGCGGCGCCGGCGAGATGCCCGGAGCGCAACGCGGCGACGAGGGCGTCCTCGTCGACGAGCGGCCCCCGGCCGACGTTGACGAAGTGGCCCCCGGGGCGCATCGCGGCGAACGTCTCCGGGCCGAACAGGCCGCGCGTCGCATCGGTCAGCGGCGCCGCGCAGACGACCCAGTCGGCGCCGCCCAGCAGCGGACGCAGCGCCCCGGACGCCCGGACCGTGCCGAACTGCGGATCGCCGGTGCGCTCCCGGCGGCCCACCAGATCGACGGTGACCCCGAGCGCCTTGAGGGTGGTGCCGACGGCCCGGCCGATGGGGCCCGAGCCGACCACCACGGCGTGCGTTCCGGCGAGCCGCCGGGTGTCGCGGTGCTGCCAGCGCCGCTGCCGCTGCAACTCCCAACTGCCGTGGAAATCCTTGGCCATGGCCAGGACGAGCCCGGCGACGTACTCCGCGATCGGCTGCTCGAAGACGCCGCGCGCGTTGGTCACCAGCGTGTCGTCGGCGACCAGCGCCGGGCACAGCAGCCGGTCCACCCCGGCGCTCGCGGTGTGCACCCAGCCGGGCCGCGGCCCGGCGACCGGCCAGGCCTGACGGATCGCATCGGAGGTGAAGTCCCAGGCCAGCAGCACATCGGCGGTGCGCAGCCGGTCGGCGAGCGTGGCCGCGTCGGCGTGCACCACCCGGGCCCGGCCGGTGAGCCGGTCCAGCTTCGGCGGCGGGTCGGAACCCAGGACGAGGACGGTGCTTTCGGGCATGGGCCAAAGCCGTTCTGAGACGTGGGCCGGGCGGGGACCGCGGGGCGACGGGCCCCACGGGCAGCGTACGGCGGCGGACGGAGGCGGGCCGGTCGGCGAGCGCGGGGGGACCGGGGGAGCGACGGGACGACAAGAGGCCGAGGAATGTCGGAGATGTGAGGATTGACCACGCTAAGAAGTCGTATCTACCGTGTCAACAACGGCACTGTCCCGACGTCCCGGCTCGTCACCGGCTGCTTCCTTCCTCTCTGGCCACCGTTTGGCCACTGCCCTTCGTATCTCCTAGGGGCTTACATGGACGTCTCCTTTCTCGGTGGCCCTCAGCCCCAGCTCGGCGTGGGCGTCGTCGCACCGTTCGACTTCGCCCTCGACCGCGAGCTGTGGCGCTGGGTACCGGACGACGTGTCCCTCCACCTCACCCGTACCCCGTTCGTCCCCGTCGAGGTGAGCCTCGACCTGGCCCGGATGGTCAGCGAACACGAAACGCTGCGCTCCGCCGTCGAGGCGCTGAGCGCGGTCTCCCCGCAGGTCATCGCCTATGCCTGTACGTCCGGAAGTTTCGTCGGCGGGCTCGCGGGCGAGCGGGCGATGACGGCGGCGATGGTCCAGGCGGGGGCGGTCCCCTCCCTCACCACCTCGGGCGCGCTCATCGAGGCGCTGCGGGAGCTGGACGCCTGGCACGTCGCCGTGGTCACGCCGTACACGCGGTCGGTCACCGACTCCCTGGAGGCGTTCCTCGGCGAGGCGGGCATCACGGTCACCGGGCGCGCCTACCTCGGCCTGACCCGGCACATCTGGCAGGTTCCCTACCGCGATGTCGTCGCCATGGCCCGCACCGCCGTGGGCGAGGGCACCGACGCGCTCTTCATCAGCTGCACCAACCTCCCCACGTACGACGCCATCCCGCAGCTGGAGGCGGAGCTGCGGATGCCGGTGGTCTCGGCCAACCAGGTCACGCTGTGGGCCGCGCTGCGGGCGATCGGCGTCCGCGCCGTCGGGTCGTACCAGGCGCTGCTCGACCCGGTGGCCCGCGCCGGGCCCGCCGGGATGACATCGGCACCGCCCGCCCCGTCCACCCCGGAGGTGCCCGGCAGCCGGCCGGACGCACCGCCGGACGACGTCCCGCAGGTCCCGCCCGAGGCCGACGCCGCCGCCCCGGCGGACACCCCGGCGGAATGGGACCCCGCAGCCCCGGCGGAGCCGGCCCCCGCCCCGCCCGGGGAACCGCAGACGGGCGCCGACCCCGCGGAGGGCCGCACGCGAAAAGCGCGCGCCCGACGGGGAGGCACCCGCCGCTGAACCCGGAGCAGTCCCCGGGCGCGCGGACCACGGCCCGCGCGCCGTCCGAACCCGCCGGTGCGCCGGCCCCGTCCCCCGACCCGAGCCCCCAGCCAAGGGAGAACCGCATGACCACGGTCGGCTTCCTCTACCCCGGCCACTCCGCCGAGGACGACTACCCGCGCCTCGCCGCCCTGCTCGGTGGCGGCATCGCCCTGCCCCTGGTCCACACCGACATCGGCGAGGACGCCCACCGGGTGGACGCGCTGCTGGAGATGGGCTCGGCGGCGCGGCTCGCCGCCGGCGTCGCCGCGCTGCGCGCCCTGGGCGCCGAGGCCGTCGTCTGGGCCTGTACGAGCGCCAGCTTCGTCTTCGGCTGGGAGGGCGCCCAGGAGCAGGCCAGGGAGCTGTCCGTCACCGCCGGGCTGCCCGCGTCCAGCACCTCCTTCGCCTTCACGAACGCGGTCCGGGCGCTCGGCCTGCGCCGCGTCGCGGTCGCCGCGACCTACCCCACCGACGTCGCCGAGCTGTTCCGGGCCTTCCTGAAGGCGTCCGGCACCGAGGTCGTCGCCACCCGGGGCAGCGGCATCGTCACCGCCGCCGAGGTCGGCACCTGGGGCCGCGACGACGTGCTGGCCATGGCCCGGGCGGGCGACCACCCCGCCGCCGAGGCGGTCCTGCTGCCGGACACCGCCCTGCACACCGCGGCGTATCTGCAGGACCTCGAAACGGAGCTGGGCAAGCCGGTACTCACCGCCAATCAGGTGACGGTCTGGGAGGGCCTGCGCCTGCTCGGCCGCACCGTCGAACGCCCCGCCCTGGGCACGCTCTTCACCACCGCCGCCCATCGGGAGGGCTGAGCGGACCGCCACCCACCGGGAGCGGCGCGCGGCCGCGTCACCCGGTACGCCTCCGGTGCCCCCGGCAGCCCAAGGGCCGGGGGCACCGCCACGCCGCCCGAGAGCGGATTCACGGGAACGGGTGAACCGGATCCGGGAATAACCGGAGCTGTTCTCCGGTTATCGTGTCCGCAGACCGGCGAAGCGAGGAGGCCCCGCCCGTGAGCGGCGACAACGACCAGCAGCAGTCCGACGAGATCCGCGGCACCGCCCTGGGTGACGCGCCCGTCCCCCTGTCCGTCCTCGACCTCGTGACGGTCGGCGCGGGCAGCTCCGCGACGGACGCCGTCCGCACCGCCGTCGACCTCGCCCGGACCGCCGAGCGCCGCGGCTTCCACCGCTACTGGGTCGCCGAGCACCACTCCATGCCCGGCGTCGCCTCGTCCTCCCCGGCGGTCCTCCTCGCCCATCTCGCCGCGCACACCGACCGCATCCGCCTCGGCTCCGGCGGCGTGATGCTGCCCAACCACGCGCCGCTGGTCATCGCCGAGCAGTTCGGCACCCTGGAGGCGATGGCCCCCGGCCGCGTCGACCTCGGCCTCGGCCGCGCCCCGGGCACCGACGGCGCCACCGCCGCGGCCCTGCGCCGCACGGAGCGGCTCCACGAGGGTGCGGATGAGTTTCCCCAGCAGCTCGCCGAGCTGACCCGCTTCCTGGACGACACCTTCCCCGACGGTCACCCGTACGCCCGCATCCACGCGGTCCCCGGGCCCGTCCAGGCGACCGCGCCCGGTGGCGTGCAGTCCGCGCACCGCCCGCCGCTCTGGCTCCTCGGCTCCTCCGGCTTCAGCGCCCGGCTGGCCGGGACCCTGGGCCTGCCGTTCGCCTTCGCCCACCACTTCTCGGCCGCCAACACCGTGCCCGCCCTCGACCTCTACCGCGCCTCCTTCCGCCCCTCCGAGGTGCTCGCCGAGCCGTACGCCCTGATCGGCGTCGCCGCGCTCGCCGCCGAGGACGAGCGGGAGGCCCGCCGCCAGGTGATGACCGGCGCGCTCTCCATGCTCCGGCTGCGCACCGGCGCCCCCGGCCTGGTGCCGAGCCCCGAGGAGGCCGCCGCGTATCCGTACAGCTCCCATGAGCGCGACTTCGTCGACGGCTGGCTCGCCAACATCGTCCACGGCACCCCCGACACAGTCCGCCAGGGCCTGGACGACCTCGCCAAGCGCACCGGCGCCGACGAGCTGATGCTCACCGCCAACGCCCACGGCGGCGCCACCCGGCTGCGCTCCTACGAGCTGATAGCCGACGCGTACGGCCTGCCGCGCGACTGAGGCGGCCCCGTACGGGCCGGGGCGCCGGCCCGGGCCGTCCGCGTCCCCGTGCCCGCCCGGCGCGGGGGCGCGGTCAGAAGTCGTCGGTGCGGCCGCCCGCGTCGAGCAGGGCGGTGATCCGCTCCGGGGCCAGCGGCCGGGCGTAGAGCCAGCCCTGGCCGGTGTCGCAGCCGATCCGCCGCAGCCGCGCCGCCTGCTCGGCGCTCTCCACGCACTCCGCGGTGACGGTCAGCCCGAGCCGGTGCGCCAGCGCGACCAGCGCCTCCACGATCGTTTCATCGGCCGGATTCGGATGCTCCTGTGACCGGAAACCGCTGACGAACGAGCCGTCGAGCTTCAGGACGGAGACCGGCAGCCGGCTGAGGTAGGCGAGGTTGGAGTAGCCGGTGCCGAAATCGTCGATGGCGATCTTGACGCCCATGTCGCTCAGCGCCTGCAGCGCCTGGAGCGGCCGGCCGGCCGAGCCCATCACCGCCGACTCGGTCAGCTCCAGCTGCAGCAGCTCCGGCGGCAGCTCGGTCGCCGCGAGGATCCCGGCCACGTCCGCGACGAGGTCGGAGTCCCAGACCTGACGCACGGCCACGTTGACGCTGACGAACAGCGGCCGGGCGGCGGGCCGCTCCAGCTGCCAGGCGCGGGCCTGCCGGCAGGCGGTCTCCAGCACCCAGCGGCCCAGTTCGACGATCGCGCCGTTCTCCTCGGCCAGCGCGATGAACCGATTCGGCGCCAGCGTGCCGAACTGCGGATGACGCCAGCGCACCAGCGCCTCCACGCCCTCGGCCCGCCCGTCGCCCAGCCCCACCAGCGGCTGGTACTCCAGCGTGAACTCGCCGCGGTCCACGGCCGGGCGCAGCGTGCTGGACAGCGCCTGGCGGGTCATCCGGTGCGCGTTGCGCTCGGGGTCGAAGAGCGTCCAGCGGGCCTTGCCGTCCTCCTTGGCCCAGTACAGCGTGGTGTCCGCCGCCTGCATCAGACCGGTGGCCGTCGTGCCCGCCGCGGTCCGCTCGACCACGCCGATGCTGGCCGACACCGAGAGCCGCTGCCCGGCCAGGTCGAACGGCTGCTGGAGGGCGTCCAGCGCGCACTGCGCCAGCTCCGCCACCTGGTCGGTGCCGGTGGAGTTCTCCACCAGCAGCGCGAACTCGTCACCGCCGAGCCGGGCCACCAGATGGCCGCGGGCGGAGCCGTCACCGCGGGCGCCGGTGCGCTCCGCACAGCGGCTCAGGCGCTGCGCCACCGCGCTCAGCAGCCGGTCGCCGACGCGGTGGCCGAGCGTGTCGTTGACGGCCTTGAAACCGTCGAGGTCGAGGTAGCACAGGCCGATGCGGCCGGTCCCCGACGGCTCGAACGACGCGGCCTCCAGCGCCGCCGACAGCCGCTCGAAGAAGAGCGCGCGGTTGGGCAGCCGGGTCACCGGGTCGTGCATCTGCAGATGCCGTACCCGGGCGAGCAGATCGTGCCGGTCGCTGCTGTCGGCGACGGTCAGCAGGAACCGTTCGCCGTCCGGCAGCGGTTCGACGCCGACCTCCACCCAGAGGGTCTGGCCCGCCGGGTGCTTGAGGCGGCGGGTGCAGCGCAGCCGGTCGCTGCGGCCGCACAGCACCTCGCGGTAGGCGGTCCACAGCCGGGGGTCGGAGCCGAGATCGGCGAGGTCCGCGGCGGCGGCCGAGGTGAGCCGCGCGGGGTCGGTGCCGAGCAGTTCGCCGAAGGCGGGGTTGGCCGCGATGATCAGGCCGTCGCCGTCCAGCAGCGCCATCGGCAGCCGGGCGGCGTGGAACGCGGCGCGGTAGTCGCCGAACGCCGTGGCCGGGCCCTCGTGGGCGAGCGCCGGGAGACGGCCCGCCTCGCGCCGCTCGGCCCGGACGCCGGATTCGTTGGTCGTACCCTTACGCTCCGTCACGGAGTCAAGCGTCACTCCGGGCGTGCGGCCCGGCCTGTCGGGGTGTCCGCTCACTGCTCGCTCCCGCATGGCGCTGGTCTCGTGACGGAGGGGGGAATCCGCGCTGGAAAGTGTGGCGATCATAGAGGCTGCCGCAGCGGGCGAGCCAGCGACAGCGCCGTGATCATCGGCACGGGTGACGGAAGTTCAGCCAATTCTGCCCGGCTGTGTTCGCCGGAGTACGCCGGAATCACCGTGAGGGACGCGTGTGACGTTCCGTGACGGCACGGCGGTGGGGCGCCGCTCACTCCGCTGGCCGCGGAAACAGGACGAACAGCTTTAAAGCATCACAGGGTGGGTGGGGTGTCCGAATCCCGTCCCCGGAGGTCGATGTGGTGCGCCCCCAGACGCCCGACAGGGCCGAACCCCGGCGGCTGCGGCGCGTCATGGCGGTCGCCACCTCGCTGACCGCGCTCATAGCGACCTCGATCGTCGCCGGACCCGCCACCGCCTCGGAGGCCACCCTCTCGTGCGCCCTCGGCCGCACCGACGCCCATCACTCCGAGGGCCTGGACACCTGGAACACCGCTTACCCGCGCCCGCGCGGCACGCTCGACGCGGTCATGATCTTCCTCTCGTTCCCCGACTCCACCCCCGTCGCCGGTGCCGGTGAACTCGCCCGGAACTACTTCCCGGCCACCTCCCGCTTCTTCGACCGCGCCTCGTACGGCAAGTTCCGCCTCCGGCCGCACCTCCACCGCAGGTGGGTACGGATGCCGCACCGCTCCACCGACTACGGGATACGGCGCGACTGGGCGGCCGGCAGCCGGGCGGCCTACCTCCGCGACGCGGTCGCCGCCGCCGACCCCACCATCGACTACAGCCGCTACGACATCGTCTACTTCGTCGCCGACCCGGACGCCCCTGGCGTCGACTCGGACGCCACCAAGGTCGTCAACCTCGACCAGCCGATGCGCGCCGACCACACCGACCTGCGGCGCTTCGTCACGGTCTTCGAGCAGAACCCGCCGGACCGCAACGTCCTCGCCCACGAGACCAGCCACGTCTTCGACCTGCCGGACCTCTACCACCGCCCCGAGCGCGGCAAGGGCGACTGGGACACCTACGTCGGCGACTGGGACCTCATGGGCAGCCAGTTCGGTCTGGCGCCCGACCCGTTCGGCTGGCACCGGTGGAAGCTCGGCTGGCTCACCGACAACCAGGTCGACTGCGCCGGACTCACCGGCACCGGCTGGCACACCCTGCGCCCGCTGTCCGCGCCCATGGAGCCCGGCGACGAACGCCGCTCCCGGCTCCTGGTCGTCCGCACCGGACGGGACACCGCCCTCGCCGTCGAGGCGCGCGACGCGAGCGGCAACGACCGTACGGTCTGCCGCGAGGGCGTCCTCGTCTACCGGGTCCGCTCCGCCACCGCCTCCGGCTCCGGCCCCGTCCAGGTCCTCGACGGCCACCCGGCCACCTCCGCCTGCAACGGCACCTCCGTCCACCCGCCGCTCGCCGACGCCCCGCTCGGCGTGGGCGAGAGCCTGCGCGCCGCCGCCGACGGAGTACGGGTGGAGGTCGAGGGGCGCACGCCCTCGGGCGACTGGACGGTCCGGATCACCCGCGCCTGAGCGCCGCGCCCGCCCGCCCCGCACGCACGACGAAGGCCCCCACCGAAGTGAGGGCCTTGTCTGTCTGTGCGCCGCCAGGGACTCGAACCCCGGACCCGCTGATTAAGAGTCAGCTGCTCTAACCAACTGAGCTAGCGGCGCCTGCTGACGTGGAAGACATTAGCACCCGGAAGGGGGAGGACGAAAATCGGATGCCCGGCGGCCGGAGGCTCAGTGGGAGGTCAGCGCGGTGGCGGCCCGCTCCGGGGCCCGTCCGGAGGCGGCCCGGACCGGGTGTTCCGGGAGCACGGCGTACCCGGAGACGGTCTCCGCGCGGGCGGCGCGCACACAGGCCCACAGCAGGACGTCGGGCCCCGGCAGCCACGGGGAGCGGACGTCGGGGGCGACCAGCCACCGGGTGGCGGACGGCGCGGCGCCGTCCGCCGTCCCGGCGCCCGGGTGCAGCGGCGGGACGGTCACCGCGTCCCCGCTGCCGTGGCACAGCAGCGGCGGCACGGCGGCCGCCCACTCCTCCCACTCCAGCAGCGCGGGCAGCCGCTGCGCCGTGCCGGGCGCGGTGAAGAGCAGGATCCGGCCCTGGTGGGCGGCGACGGGGCCGGAGCCGGGGCCGTCCGACCAGAGCCGGTCGACCATCCGGCGGCCGAAGAGCGCGGGCGCGTTGATCACGTCGAAGGCGGTGCCGCACGGCAGCACGCTCGGGGCGGCGGGCCGCTGCGCCCACAGGGAGCGCACGGCTCCCGGACGCGCGCTGGCGGAGGCCAGCCAGTCGGCGCCGGCCAGGGTGACGTACGAGGCGGTGGGGAAACCCGGGGACGCCGGGGCGGAGGAGGTGTCGGACTGCCAGTCGCTCATGGGGACAGGTCTACCGACGGGCCGGGGGCCTGTGCGGTGGAATTCCGAAACCGGGACACTACGGGTCGGTAGGGGGTATCTTCCCCGCGCGCATATGCCGTGGGCTCATGGAGGACGCCGTTCCACGGGCTCCCGGGGCGCTTCCGGAGGCGTACCGGCGGCCCGTACGAGGCGGTCCGCCCCGGAGCGCGCGCCGGGCCCGGCGCCGGGCCGCCCCGGTGGGCGCCCGGCCCGCGGCCGTGCCGGTCAGTCCCCGCCGTCGGGGCGGGCGGCGCCGTCGCGCATCAGGCTCCGGCCGAACTCGACCATCTTTTGTGCGTAGTCCTCCGTCCACTCCGCGCGCTCGGCGAGCGCCGCCGGCGACAGGCGGTCGAAGCGCTTGGGGTCGGCGAGCTGCGCGGCGGCCAGCGCCTGGAACTCCGTCGCCCGGTCGGCGGCGGCGCGGAAGGCGAGCGCCAGCTCCGTGGAGCGGCCCAGCAGCTCGTGCGGATCCGCTATCGACTCCAGGTCGAAGAAGTGCTCGGGGTCCGCCGTGGCCTCGGGCGGTTCGAAGAGCAGCGGCGCGGGCCGCATGCGCCGGGGCGCCGCGCCGCGCGGGTCGGGAGCCGGTCGCGGCTCGGACATGAAGGTACCTCCAGGGTTCGAGTGCCGCATTCCATTCTCCCGCGCCGCGCAAGGGGGCGGGCGCACCGGGCACGGGGCCGCCGGCGCGCGCCCGCATCCGCGCGCCCGCCCGCCGTCCGCGGCACCGTCACGGCCGCCACCCCACCCGGTGCTCGGCGAGCCGGGCGAGCACGGCGTGGTGGGTCTCCCAGCCCTGGGAAAACAAGATCACCCAAGTTGGTGCCCGGGGCGGAGGTGACGGAAAGTAGACGTATACCCCATGCGCGGCTCTTGCCTGGCATGCGCGTCCTCAAGGTTCGGCGTATCAGCCGCGACACCGAGGGCGGCTCGGCCCTTGCGCGGCAAGAGGGAGAGCTGGACCAGGCGGTAGCGGAGGGCCGCTGCCCCGTGGCCGGTGAGGTCGAAGACGTATGCGTCTCTGGCGCGGTCAACCTGGATGACCGGCCGAAGCTTGGCCGCTGGATGAAGGACCCGCTCTGGTACGAGTGGGACGCGATCATGGTGACTTCGCTGGATCGAGTCACCCGCGATCAGCACCACTGGGACAGGTTCGCGGAGCGCTGCCACAAGGGCGGCAAGGAAATCGTCTGCCAGGACGACCCGGGTCTCGACATCCACACGCCCACCGGCCGGATGATCGCCTACATCAGAGCCTGTAACGCGATCTTGAGGGCTCGTGCAGGCAAACTGCGGCCGGCGCCATCGCCCCGGTTTTGGGTGGAAGCGATACATCCGGGGAAGCGCGAGCTGGTCAGTCGGCCCGGCCGAGATCCTTGCCGTAGCAGATCTCGATATACGGACCCGTGCAGTACGCCGGGATCTCGTGGTAGCCGTGGCGGACGTACAGCGAGCGGGCCTCGACCAGGTCGAGGCGGGTGTGGAGGACCATCCGGGAGGCGCCGAGTAGGCGTGCCTCGTTCTCCAGCAGCTCCAGCAGGAGGCCGGCGCCCTTCTTGCCTCGGAAGGCGGGACGCAGGTAAAAGCGGGTGAGCTCGGCGTGCTCAGGCACGCGCGGAACCAGTCGAGTTCGCCCGCCGCGTTGAGTTCGGCGAGCGGAATGCGGTGAAGCCGGTCGAAGACCCCAGCCTGCTGCCAGCGACCCAGGCGCCGCCAGCAGGTCTGTCCCGAACGGTCGAATCGTCACATCGGTCACGCCCAACCAGGCCACTTCAACAAGATCGTGTTACGAGCTTTAAGGAATGAATTGACCAATCGGACGGGTTTGGCGAACTGGTTTCCGGCATCGAAACGGAGATGAACCAGGCGCTGATTGAGAAGCGAGGGGCTGCCGCAGTCGCCCTGGTTCGAATCGCTGGAATCGTCTACACGGAGGCGATAGGGGCTGGCGTCCCTCACGTTTTGGCGCAGGATATGGCTACCGACTATTGGACCAAGGAGATGCGTCCGGACACTGTTGCCGCCTCTGATGGCCCGGGTGAGGACAACTGAGACCTGTCCGATTTGGCGAGACAGGCGGGGCATCTGGTGCAGAGCAGGCTCGGCGACGGAGCCCATGTAACCCGTCAACTCATGACTCTGCGCGAGCGTAGGCTCTACCATCCTGGTGGATGAGAGTGTTGCGAAGTCGGTGACGCACTGGGGCGTGGGGACTTGATGGATGCTGAACTCGTCGGCCTGATTCAGGCGGCTGGGGCAACTGCCAGCTGCGCGGGGGACATGTGAGGTTGTGCCCGCACCGAGACGACGCCGTAGCGGTGTGGTGTTTATATCAGGCAGGCCGAGACCAGCGCGTCACAGGAAGGTGAGCCCGCGATGGAACGACCGCTGGAGGGCGGTTCCGGTCCGCATAACGAAGGCCATGCATCGGATCAGGGGAGGGTTTACCAGTCCGCGGGGGACCAACAGATCACGGAGAACCACTACCACTACCCGGTACGTCGTAAGAGGCTGCGGCGAGTCGCCCAGTGGAACATACCCCGGTCATGGCGGCCAGTTCTTCCTTTCGCAGCCCCGATTGTTGTCGTCCTCGGCGTTATTCTCGTGGTCAAGGGTTGGTCATTTGTTCACGGTTCGCCCGGTGACGGCGGAGGCATGGCAGCTAAACAGCCACATGGCGGACCGTCTTTATCTGCTCGGCCCACCGATAGTCCAGCCCCTTCGGAGCCTGCTCGTTCGTGGACCCCGAGTGCTTCGGCGCCCGCTCGTCCGTGGCCCCCGAGCCCTGTGCCGGCCGGTGCCCGGTGGTTCGGAGAATTGAAACTGACCACCGTCGACCTGGACAAGGTTCCGCCGAGGGTGATGGACAATGGCGATGAGCAGAACATCAGCTTCAGCGTTAACTATCAGCCTGTGCGCGATGGCGCGGGTGCTGAGATCGAGGGCCTGCGAATCCTTTGGGACACGAAGGATTCGGTCGCCCTCTGGGAAGATGCCGACGAGCCCACGCCAGAGCAATGCATGGACCGTATTGGCCAGCAGGGATCACATTCCCTTCCGCTTGCCGAGGGTGACCGCTTCTGCGTCAGCTCATGGGATGGACGAGTCGCCCTGGTTGACGTCGGAGCATATGACGAGACCCTTGAGGCGTACATGGGAAAGGTCATCGTGTGGCCGCCCTGCCGAAAACATTGCAGCAGCCTCCCTCATGGCTAGAGAACCGCCCCGGCCAAAAGGCCGGGGCGGTTTGCTGTGCGGCTGATTAACTCGGCTGCTGCCCCGCCTGTGGCATGGCTCGGCTGCGGCGGAGAGGTGTCATGGGCGCCAGAGCGCACGGTGCTCCTGCCAGTGGTCCCACGTGGCAAACATTGCCCCCCAGCCGTCCGGGAACTTCACCGTGACGCCCAGCTGCACCGGATCCGTCGACGGGTGGTCGTCCAGCAGCTCGGCCACGCCCGCGCGGCAGATCACGATGCAGGCGTGGCGGTGGCGGGAGGCGAGGACGCACAGGCGGCCCGTCTCCAGGTGGAAGGCGGTGGCGTCGGGGCGCCCGGAGAGCGGGTGGAGCACCACCGTGACGTCGTACTCGCGGCCCTGGAGGCGGTTGGCGGTGTCCACCACGACGCCGCGCACGCCCAGCTCGGCCAGGGCCGCGCGGACCGCGGCGGCCTGATCGCGGTGGGCGGTGCCGACCGCGATCCGGGCGGCCGTCACCGGCTCCGGATCCGGACCGCGCTCGCTGGTGGCCACGGCCTCGCGGTCCAGCAGCCGCCGCACCACCAGCGCCACCGCCCGGACCGCCTCCGGGTCCGTGCGCGGGGTGTGCCGGGCGGGCAGCTCCAGCAGGCCCCAGCCGGACGCGGCGGCCTCGTCCAGGACGCGGTCTACGCCCGAGCCGTCGCCCGCCGCCCGGAAAGCCAGGCTCCGGTCGCCCGGGCCGGTGCCGCTGCGGAAGCGGGTGAACGGGTAGAACGCGTCGGAGACCAGCGGCGCCGCCGACGCGGGCAGCCGCCAGGAGACCGGCAGCCGGTGCTGCGGCAGCTCCGGGTTGTGCGCCAGCAGCGTGGCGACGGCGCTGGACGACGGGTCGTACGTCAGCCCGGCCCACTGCTCGGCGCCGACCACGCTGAACGGGTCCAGCTGCCCCGGGTCGCCGACGAACAGCGCCCGCTCGAAGAGCCCGGCGACGGCCAGCAGCGCGTCCGAGCGCATCTGGTACGCCTCGTCGACGATCGCGTGCCGCCAGCCCTCCTCGACCTTGGTGTGGGCCCACTTCGCGGCGGTGGAGACGACGACGTCCAGCCCGGCGAGGTCGCCGATCTTCGCGGAGGTGCGGACCTCGGGCAGCGCGGCGAGCGCCGGGTCGACGGTGCCCGCCTCGCTGCCGTGCAGCCGCCCGACCGGCAGCTGCGGATCCTTCTCGGCCAGGCGCAGCACCAGGTCGTCCACCTGCGCGTTGGTCTGCGCGACGATCATCAGCGGGTGCCCGGCCGCGGCCAGCTCCCGGGCCGCGCGGACCACGAGGGTGGACTTGCCGGCGCCCGGCGGGGAGTCGACGACCACACCGGGACGGGTGCCGTGCAGGGTGTCGTGGAGGATCGCGTCCGTCGCGGCGGTGGCCGCCGCGCCCGGGTCGAACGGCTCGGCGGCCTGTCGCGTCGTCCACGGGGCGCCGGTCACAGGAAGTCCTCCGGGGTCATCGGGTCGGGGGCGTCACCCTCGGGTCCGGTGGCGGGCGGGCCGCCGTGCGTCCACGGGGTGTCCTCGGGCTCCGGCAGCTGCGGGCCGCCGCGCGGGGCGTGCTCGAAGAGCGTCCAGCACACCGTCTCACCGGGCTCGGGCACCGAACCGGGCGCGGGCACCTTGCCGCGCCCCATGCCCCCGGTGAGCCGCACCGTCAGGCTGCCCGCCGCCCCCTCCTCGTACGCCACGAACACCGCGCTCTGCGCCTTGCCGCCGGGCAGCGGGCGGTGCAGCCGGGCGCCGTCGGTGAGCAGCGGGGTGTCGGTGGTGCGCAGCGTCACCAGGGGGCGCGGCATCGGGCGCGGGCCGTCGGAGAACGCCTCCTCGACGGCGGTGACCTCCCCGGCGAACGCCTCCCCGGCCAGCCGCCGCCCCGCCATCACCAGCGGGTCGTCCAGCGCCTCCTGGGCGTCCAGCTGGGCCTGGGCGGTCTCCCGGGAGGCGAGCTTGCGGGCGGCGGTGACCGCGTCGTCCCGCTTGGGCTGCGGCGGCTCGCCCGCGCGCACCCGGTCGCGGTGGGCGGTGTACGACCAGCGGTCGCGCTTCCAGCGGTCGGCGACGTGCTCCCCGGTCGGCAGCGCGCGCAGCAGGTCCCAGCCGCGCCAGACCGCGTCCCAGGTGGGCTGGAGCTGGCCGCCGATCAGCTCGTGCAGCTCCTCGGCGGCGCCGTCCGCGCCCGCGTCGTACCGGGCCATCGCGGGCGCCAGCAGGGTGTTGTCGAACGCGGGGTCGGTGGCGGGGCCGGCGGGCGGGCAGTGCAGCAGGCCGTCCGCGCCGCGCGCCGACTCCGCGTGCTCGGCGGCGGCGCGGCCCGAGCGCCCCTCGGGCGGGTCGATCCAGGCGAGCAGGGCGCCCAGGTGCTGGTCCTCCAGGGCGCTCTGGCCCGTCGCCCAGTGGCGGGTCAGCAGCTCCGTCATGGACAGCAGCAGGCAGGAGCCCGGCACCCGGGCGCGCTCGCTGAGATGGGTCAGCCAGCGGCCCAGCAGCGGCACCCGGGGCGGTGCGGGATACGGCGCCTCGGGGTCCTGCTCGGCCGTCCGCCGAAACCGCGTCGAGCGGCCCAGCAGCCGAAGGTAGGCGATGCCGGCGGGGGAGGGCACGATCAGCTGCGGGGCGTCGGCGCACAGTTCGACCTGGACGGTGACCTTCTTGCCGGTCTCCGGGTCGGTCTCCTTGCGCTCCTCGTGGCCGACGGCGTCGGCGAAGCCGTCCAGATACGGCAGGACCGCATCGGCCAGCTCGGCGAGGAAGGCGAAGCGCAGATCGCGGTCGCGGGGCTGCGCCACCGTCAGCAGCAGCGGCCGTTCGCGGTCCGTGCCGACCAGCGCGCCCAGCGGCGCACCGGCCTCGCCCGCCGTGGTCAGCGGGACGCACACCAGGGGGCGGTCGGCGAGATGGCGGTGGCGGACGGTGGTGAGCGGTCGCGCCGCCCCGGCGGCCGCCGCCTCCATCCGGGCCAGCGTCTCGATCAGCGACATACCGGATCCTCCGCTCCGGAGGCGGTACGGGGGACGGGCACGGGCGGCGCGGCGGCGGCCAGTGCCTCGGCGCGCAACCGGGCGGCGCGGCGCAGCGCGGCGAGGGCCGGATCGGCGTCGTCGGTCCCCTCGCCCAGCGGCGCGGGCTCCGGTCCGGCGCCGCACCCGGGCGCGCCGGCCGCCGCCAGCACCTCCTCGACGGTGCGCAGCGACCCCAGCTCGCCGCGGACGCCGCGCCCCAGGGTCTCCACGGCGCCCTGCTCGCGGGAGCGGCCACGGCAGTGGAACGCCAGCTCGCAGGCGGCCAGGCACTCGGGCGCGTACGCCGCGTCGACCGTCTCGACGGCGGCGGCCAGCTCCTCCGCCGGGCGGGTCGCCGTCCGGCCGTCGTCGGCCAGGCGCAGATCGAAGGTGGTCTCCGGGGGCAGCGCGGCGGCGATCTCCTCGACGCGGGTGAGGCGGGCCAGCTGCCGCCGGGTGGTGGCGAGCTGCTTGCGGATGTCGACGGCGGCGGCCGTGGGGAGGTTGGAGAAGTCCTGCGGGCACACCAGCAGCACCCGCTCGCCGACCCGGGCCGGGCGCTCCCCATGGGCGGTGACCTGCGTGGCGACGGCCTCCAGCGCGTGGACGTAGACCGCCGCCTGCCGGGCCGCCGCGCCGACCTTGGCGGCGTCCGCCGCGCCGTCGATCATCGGGAAGGACTTGATCTCCACGACCGTCCAGACGCCGTCCGGGCGGACCACCACCGCGTCCGGCTCGACATAGGCGGGCGAACCGGCGACGTCGACCGCGAGCAGCGGGTGCTCCAGCAGCGTCCAGCCGCCGGACGCGGTGGCCTCGCGCAGTGCCAGCGCCGTACGGGCGGCCCGGCCCTCGGGCCCTGCGGCCGCCAGATCCGGCGCGGCGACCTCGCCCTCCTCGGGCGCGGGGGTGCCGGACGGCAGCCGGGCGTGCAGCAGCCGCAGCAGCTCGGCGCCGCCGTCCGCCGTGACGCGGGCCTCGAAGCTGTTGCCCCGGGCGAGGGCGAACCGGGACTGGCCGTGGCCGGCGGGGGAGCCGAGGGCCTGGGCGAGCGCGGCCTTGTCGACGCCCGCGCCGTCCAGCAGGGCGCGGCGGTGGCAGCCCGGGTTGGCGGCCAGCGCGGCGAGCGCCCGGGCGTCGAGCGCACGGGGGCGTATCCCCGGACCGCGCAGCTCAGTGAGGCGCTGCCGCAGGCTCGGGGGCGGCGTCGGCCGGGCGCTCGGGGCGCCGGCCGCCGCGGATCGGCTGTCGCGGAAAACGTTCACCCGGCGAAGTCTCGCATCCGGCACCGACAACGCCCCCGGCCGCACCGCGCCGCCCGGTGGCGGCCCGGCGGGCACGGCGCCACCGCGCCGCACCGGGAGAGCCGGATGCGTCCGGTGCGCCGCCCGGCCCCGTGCCACGGGCGCGCACCGCGTCGGCGAGCCGGAGCAGCGGGCCGGCGAGCCAGGCGCCCACGCCCATGACGGCCACGCCCGCCAGTACGTCCAGGAGGTAGTGGTTGGCGGTGCCCATCACCACCAGGGCGATGGCCACCGGGTAGGCCACGGCGAGCGCCCGCACCACCCGGGAGGAGGCCAGCCGCCACCCGACCGCACCGCACCACAGCGCCCAGCCGACGTGGAGGCTCGGCATCGCCGCGTACTGGTTCGTCAGCCCGCCCAGACCGCGCGGCGCGCTCGCCTCGGCGCCCCACCAGCCGTACCCGGCGTAGTGGGCCATGCCGTCCACGAAGCCCTGCCCCGCGTCGAGCAGCCGCGGCGGCGCGGTCGGGAAGAGGGTGAAACCGATCAGCCCTATGAGGGTGGCGGTCAGCAGCCGGCTGCGCGCCGCCCGGTAGTGCGCGGGCCGCCGCCGCCACAGCCACACCAGGACCGCCGGGGTGACGACGTAGTGCAGCGCCGCATAGGCGTACGCGGCGGGCACGCCGACCACCGGGACCTGGGTGAAGAGCCGGTTCAGCGCCGGTTCCGGGGTGAGGTGCAGGGCCCGCTCCACCCGGAGGAGGGCGGTGCCGTGCCCGGTGGCGGCGGCCACGTCGCCCCGGGCGAGCAGGCGGCCCGCGGTGTACGCGGCGTACACCGCCACGAGGAGGGGGAGTTCGGCCCACCACCGGGGGCGGCCGGGCGGGGCCGCCGTGCGGGGCGTTGCGCTCACCATCGCGCACCTTCTTCGTCGTGCTTCATCGGGTGCGGTGGCCACCGCACTGCCCCGCCGGTGGATCCGGCGACCGTCCACCATACGCTGTATGGCTGACTGCTCCGCACCGGTCCCGCCCGGGGCGGCCCGGCCCCGGACGAACCGGTGCGCGATGATGGAATTCCGCGGGGCGCGCGGGCCCGGCGCCGTGCCCGCGCCCGCGACGGCGCACCCCGCGGTGCCCTCCCGCACCACGTGCACCACCTGCAACGACAGCCGAGAGATCGGCGAGAGGTACGGCCCCCATGGCAGCGCGCATCCTCCTGGCCCGGCACGGACAGACCGAGTGGTCCCTTTCCGGCCGGCACACCGGCCGCACCGACATCCCGCTGCTGGCGGAGGGGCGCGCGGGCGCGAAGCTCCTGGGCGAGCGGCTGCACCGCGCGCCCTGGGACGGTCTGCCCGGCGTCGAGGTGCGCACCAGCCCGCTGCGGCGCGCCAAGGAGACCTGCGAACTCGCCGGATTCGGCGACCGCGCCGAGGAGTGGGACGCCCTCATGGAGGTCGACTACGGCGCGTACGAGGGCCTGACGCCCGCACAGATCAAGGAGCGGCAGCCCGGCTGGCTCCTGTGGCGCGACGGCGTCCCCGAGGGCGAGACGCTCGCCGAGGTCGCCGCCCGGGCCGACCACGTCATCGAGCGGGTGCGCGCGGCCGACCGCGATGTGCTGCTCTTCGCGCACGGCCACATCCTGCGCTCCCTGGGCGCCCGCTGGCTCGGCCTCGACCTCTCGTTCGCCGCCCGCATCCGCCTCGACCCGACGTCCCTGTCCGTCCTGGGCTGGGCCTACGGCGAGCCCGCCATCGAGCGCTGGAACGACACCGGGCACCTCGGCTGACGGCACCCGGGCGGGCCGCCCGGAGCCGCCCCCGGGCCGGTCAGATCCGGCGGGGCGCCGGGAGTGCCGCGTGCCGCTCCAGGAAGGCGGCGACTTCCTTGACGGAGCGGTGCGGCCGCAGCGTGCGGGCGGTGGAGTCGAGCATCGCGCGGATCCGGGACGACTTCACCTGCCCGAGCAGCCGCAGCGCCCGGCTCCCGGTGACGGCCGCCTCCTCGGGCGCGCCGTCGGCCGCCAGATCGCCCGCCAACTCCGTCGTGAACAGCGCGATGTTCCGGGTGAAGTGCGGCTTCTGGAGCGCCACCGCACGGCGCGCGTGCAACACCGCGCGCCCCCCGTCGCCCAGCGCCGCCCAGCACTGCGCCTCCAGGCCCTCCAGCTCGGCCTCGCCGTAGAAGCTCATCCACTCCGGGTCGTGGTCGGTGGGTCCGCTCCCGAAGAACCGCCGGGCCCGGGTGAGCGCGCGCTCGCAGCCGGACCGGTCGGCGAGCAGCGCCAGCCCGCCCGCCTCGCGCAGCGCCAGCAGCGACTGGAGCCGGGGCGAGGCGAGGCGGTGCGCGGCCCGCTGGGCGGCCTGCGCCGCGCGGACCGCCTCGCGCGGGCGCCCGGCGTCCCGGGCGAGGAAGGCGGTGTTGCAGAACGCGTGCGCCTCCAGCGCCGCGTCGCCGCAGACCCGGGCGGTGGCCAGCGCCTCGGCGTAGTGCGAGCGGGCGTCCTCGAAGCGGCCCGAGTCGTGCGCCAGCCAGCCGACGGACAGGGCCAGTTCCCCGGCGCCGCAGTGCAGCCGGTCGGCGACCGAACTGCGCTCCGCGCCCGCGTCCAGCAGCGCGTACGCGCAGTGCAGCGGCGTCGTCGCGCGGTGGTAGATGTCGTCCGCGCCGTGCCGGTCGTCGAGCAACCGGATCCGCCGGACGGCGTCTTCGAGGGCGGTGGCCTCGGCGGCGCCGGGGCGGCCGCCGGACGCCGGCCGGGGCGCGGGGACGGCGAAGGCGGGTGGGGCGGCGATGCCCAGGGCGGCCGCCGGGCCGCCGGTGATGAACGCGCGACGCAGCACGTCGCTCTCCTCAAAGCTCTGGATACAGGTATCGCGGTGGTCGGGTTCGGGTGCCAGGGGCGCGGCGCTGACCGCCGCCGTACGCGCCCCCCGTCCGCGTACCGCCTCGCGCGCCGCGAAGCCCATGTCGGACAGCGACAGCCCGGGGAACATGTGCCGGAACACGCGCTCGTACGCGTAGTTCGGGCAGCGGATCTCCCCGGACTCGACGCGGCCCACGTAGCGGGCGTCGCACGAGACCTGCTCGCCGATTTCACGGGCGGACCGCCGGACCGCCGCCGCGAACTCACCCGGTGACAGCTTGCCGCGCAGCTGCCGGAAGGCGGTGTTCGGACGGGCGGGGACGGTGCGGGACGACGCTGAACGCGCTGCTGGCGACGCCATGGCGGACCTCTTGGTGCCCTCTCCGTGTCATCTCTCCGGCGAGACCGCTTCCTGGCGGAGCGGCGGGACGACCGTACCGGCTGTGACGGCGGCGATACGGAGGGTATGGCTACAAAACGGATATCTCACCCACGATCCGCCATGAACTGCCATCCTTTGCGGCGGTCCGGTGCCGTAGCTGTTGACGGGGCACGCCGTTGGACACGGTGTCGATACGCAGCTGTGCAGAAGGAGGGGTTTTCCGTGCGGAAGTCCGGTGTGGTCGAGGGCGGCACGAGGTGCGCCGGGGCGGGGGAGCCCCCCGATCGCGACCCGTTCTGCGACCTCGTCACGGTGCCCGCCCGGCAGGGACTGGAGGCCGTCGACATCCTGCGGCTGCGCGACGGCGTCGGCCCGGTCCTGCACGACGGCCCCTGCCACACCCTCGGCTTCCTGGTGCCCGCAGGGACCGCCGAACGCTGGGACCTGCCCGGCAGCGCCTGCACCCGGACGTTCGGCCGCGGATCCGCCGTGGCCGGCCGCGACGCACCGGAGCCGCCGGTGACCGGGACCGGCTGGCTGGTGCCGCCCGAGGGCGCCTACGGCGACGCCACCGACCCCGTCGTGCTGCGCGCCGCCCTGGGCGAGGCGGCCCGCACCATCGAGGCCGTCGACCGCTGCCGCTGACACCGGGGCGAGGCGGCCGGCGCCCGGTCCGGACGTACGGAGCGCCCCGGTGCCGCGCCCGGCGTACGGGGATGGCACCGGGGCGCGCAGAATCGGTCGTGCGCCGTCAGCCCGCGGGCTGCGCCGCCTCGTCGGCGTACGCCGCACCGCACGGCGTCCGCTCCAGGGGCGCCGCGGCGGGCGCGGCGCGGCCCGGCGCCGGATGCGGGATGACGAGCCCGCCCGGCCCCCGGCCCAGCCGCCGCCGCACCCCGCGCAGCAGCCGCCCGGCGGTGAACGCCGTGCCGTAGACCGAGCGCATCGCCGGGCCGAACGACGCCGCGGCCAGCGGGCCCGCGAAGAACAGCCCCGGCCACGACGATTCGAAGAGCCCGCTCAGCTCGGGCGCCCGGCCGGGCCGTACGGTCCGCAGCCCCGTGCGCACCCGCGGATCGAGCAGCCGCAGCCGCCGCAGATCCGGGGCGAACCCGGTCGCCGCGATCACATGCTCGGTCTCCACCACGGTGGACCGGCCGTCGGCGGCGGCCAGTTCGAGCCGGATCGCGCCGTCCCCGGGCACCGCGGCGCGCACCCGGTGGCCGGTCAGCACCGGGACGGCGGTCTCGAACCGGTCCCGCAGCCACCACGCCCCGGCCGGCCGCGGCGGCTGCGCCGCACCCCGGCCCCGGGCCGCCGCCGGCAGCCACCGCACCGCCCAGGGCAGTTCGGCCCGCAGCCAGTGCGCCCACCCGGCGCCCAGCCCGCTGTGCGGGGTCCGCAGCACGGCCGGGAACGGGCGGGCCAGCCGCGGCGGCGCGCTCTCCCAGTGGATCTTCCCGGCCCGCGCCACGACCCGGGCCCGCGCGCCCAGTTCGGCCAGCAGCACCGCCGTCTCCAGCGCCGACTGACCGCACCCGACGACGGTCACGTCCCGCCCGGCGAACCCGGACAGATCGCGGTGGTCGCTGCTGTGCGAGGCGAGCGCGGCGGGCAGCCCGTACAGCGGCTCCGGGCGGCGCGCGAACGGCACCGCGCCCACCGCCAGCGCGACGGTACGGGCCCGGATCCGCTCCCCGTCCGCGGTCTCCACCAGGAAGCCGCCGCCGTCCGGCCGCACCGCCGTGACCGCCCGCTCCTCCACGTCCTGGGGCACCGCCCGCTCGCCGAACCACCGGCCGTACGCGGTGAACACCGTGCCCGGCAGCGGTACGCCCTCCCGCACCGGGATGCCCGCCTGCGCGCAGTACGCCGCCAGGGTGTACGAGCCCGCCGGGTCGGACAGGTCCGACGACCAGGGCGCGGAGGTGAGGTACATGCCGCCGGGCATGTGGTCCCGCCACGCGGCCATCGGCCGGCCCAGGACCCGCGGGCGCAGCCCGGCCGCCGCCGCGTGCGCGGCGATCGAGAGTCCGTAGGGGCCGGCGCCCACCACCACGAGGTCGTCCATGGCAGATCCTGCTCCTTCTCGTCGTGCGGTTCTCGTCGGTGCGGCGCCGGACGGGCCGCGGCGCCGGGGTGCGGCGCCCGGTGCGTCAGCCCGTCAGCGAAGGGTCCGACGCGGCCGTTTCCCGGGGCGCGGCGGGCTGCGGCACCCCGGCGCCCGCCGCCGGCGCCCGGTAGCCGGCGGCCCGCTCGTACAGCGCCGCCAGCTCCCGCGCGGCGCGGTCCGCCCCGTGGTCCAGCGCCACCGGCGGCGGGGGCAGCCGGCGCGGCGCCGCGAGCCGCTCCTCGCGCAACACGGCGGCCAGCAGATGCGACCGCGAGCCGGTGCGCCGGACGCCGGGCGGCGGCTCCCCGGGCAGCCCGTCGAGGGCCGGGCACCCGGTGTGCACCACCGGCAGTCCCGCGGCCAGCGCCTCCACCACGGCCGTCCCGAACGCCTGCGCGGGCGCGGGTGCGACGAGGACGTCGAGCGCCGAGAAGAGCGCGGGCAGCCCCGGGTCGCCCTTCGCGCCGCCGCCCGCGTGCCAGGCGCCCGGCAGCAGGACGCGGTTGCCCACCCCGAACTGATCGGCGGCCCGCCGCAGCGCCGCCCGCTCCGGCCCGTCCCCGGCCAGCACCAGCCGGGCGCCGGGCACCTGCGCCACCGCGCGGATCAGCACGTCGAACCGCTTGCCGGGCACCAGCCGCCCGGCGCCCCCGACCACGAACGCGTCGGCCGCGAGGCCCAGCCGGGCGCGGACCGCCGCCCGGGCGTCCGGGTCGTACCGGAAGGCGTCCGCGTCGATCCCCGGGGTGATCGTCTCGATGCGGTCCCCGGGGACGCCCAGGCGGCGCAGCCGGGCGGCGACGGGCTCCGAGACGGCCACCGTCGCCGTGCCCAGCCGCTCGGTGCGCCGGTAGCGCGCGCGGACGCGGCGGGTCAGCGGGTGGCCGTCGATCTCCGTCGCGCCCAGGGTGTGGGCGGTGGCGACGACGCCCCGCACGCCGGCCAGCCGGGCGGCGATCCGGCCCGTGACGCAGGCGCGGTAGCGGTGGGTGTGGACCACGTCGTAGCCGCCCCGCCGGATCAGCCGGACGAGCCGGGGCAGGCCGGGCGGCCCGTCCAGGGACACGACGGACCCGCCGTCGGCGCGGATGCCGTCGCCGACCGGCCCGTCGCCGCTCAGGCTGACGACGTCGCAGTGGTACGGCAGCCGGCGCAGCATCAGCCGCAGCTGCTGCTCGGCGCCGCCCACCTCCAGTCCGGTGACGAGGTGGAGGACTTTCACCGGTTGTCTCCTTACGGGCCCGGGGGCCTTAGGCGGGTCGGATGGGGCGGCGGGCGGTGACCACGTGCACCGTGCCGGTGCACCGGCCGGGGTTTGCTTTCCCCGTTCTTTCGCTTTCTTTCCCGTTCCCGTTTTTCCTCGCAGCGGAAGGAAGGGAATCCGGAGCCATTCGGCGGCGGATGGCGGACGGTGCCGCCGAATGGCTCCGGCCGTGCGCTTTCCGATGTGGCGGCAGCGGTGGAAAGCGCACCGTTCTCCGGGGAAACGGAAAGGGCGCGGGGTGCCGGACGTACCGGAGACGCATCCGGCGCCGCGGTGGGTCCGGCGAGCGGAATTCCGGGGAATCGCGGTGCATACGCCGCCGCGCGGTCTCCCCGGAGTTCCCGGGCCCCGCGGATCGCACTGCGGGGCATGACGTCCTCCTGACCGGCAGCTGCCGAACAGGAATGCACTCTGGCAGACAGTCCCCTGCCGGACCGGGCGGCACGCCGGACGGCGATCGGGGATACGGCACCGGGGCGATCCCGCAACCGCGGCGACGGTGCGCTGTCTTCCATAAGGATGAACGTTTCTCCCTGACGGCGGAACGCCCGCATCCCCGCGCGATCCCGGTCGTTGGACGCGATGTCCCATTCGTCAACAGGAAAGGAGACGGGCGATGAAGCGGATCGTCACGTCGGCCGTGCTGGCCACCGCCAGCTGCGCACTCGTGATCGGCGGCGCGGGGTTTTCCTTCGCCGGCGACGGCGGTCACGAAAGCGGCCACGGCGGCGCCAACGCGGTCGGCGTTGCCACGAACTCGCCGGGCCTGCTGAGCGGAAACAACATCCAGATTCCGGTCGACCTCGACCTCAATCTCTGCGGTAACAGCATCAACCTGGTGGGGCTGCTCAACCCGGCATTCGGAAACGTGTGCGCCACCAAGTGACCCGGCCACCGGCCGCGGTCTGCTCCCGGCCGGGGCCACGCGGGTGAGAGCGGGCCGTCGCGATCCAGGTCGCGGCGGCCCGCTCGCGCCACGGGGCGCCGCCCGCGGCGCGGCTGGCCCGTTCCGCGGGCCGTACGCCGGGGGCGCGCGCCCGCCTCCCCCGCGCCGGGCCGCCGCGCCCCGGCCGTACGCCGCAGCCGTACGCCGGGCGGCGCGCACGGGCCTCCCGCGCGCCGGGCGGGAACCGTCCCCGATGCCCGCCCCGCCCCGCCCTGACCTGCGCGGACGCCGTCGTCCCCGGCCGTCACGCCGCCGCGGACCGGCCGCCATACTGGGAGGCATGGCGAAGAGCAGACGCGGGCGCGGCGGCGCGGAATCCGTGGTGGAGACGGTGGACGGCGGCGTCGCCGAGCTGCGGCCCGACCGCGACCGGCCCCGGGCCCGGACCCTGCTGATCGACGGCGCCCCGCAGTCCTTCGTCGACCTCGACGCCCCGGACCACCTCGACTTCTCCTACCAGCGGCGCCTGGGCCACGCCGCCGACCTCGTGGCGCCCCCGGGCAAGCCGCTGCGCGCCGTCCACCTCGGCGGCGGCGCCCTCACGCTGGCCCGTTACGTCGCGGCGACCCGGCCCCGCTCCACCCAGCAGGTCGTGGAGATCGACGCGCCGCTGGTCCAACTGGTCCGCCGGGAGCTGCCGTTGGAGAGCGGCTGGCGCATCCGGGTGCGCGGCGGCGACGCCCGGGAACAACTGGCCAAGGTCCCGGACGGCTGGGCCGACCTGATCATCGCCGACGTCTTCCGCGGCGCCCGGACGCCCGCGCACCTGACCAGCGCCGAGTTCGTCACCGAGGTCCGCCGGGCGCTGGCGGACGGCGGCTGGTACGCGGCGAACATCGCCGACGGGCCGCCGCTCCGCTTCCTGCGCGGCCAGATCGCCACCGCCGGCGCCGTCTTCCCGGAGCTGGCGCTCACCGCCGACCCGGCCGTCCTGCGCGGCAAGCGGTTCGGCAACGCCGTCCTGCTCGCCGCCGCGCACCCGCTGCCGGTCGCCGAGCTGACCCGGCGCGCGGCGAGCGACCCGCAGACCGGCCGCGTCGAACACGGCCGCGCGCTGCGGGACTTCACCGGCGGCGCGGCCCCCGTCACCGACGCCACGGCCGTCGCCTCGCCGCAGCCGCCGCCGGACGCGTTTGCCTGAGGGCACGGGGCCGGGGAGCCGTACGAGGGCCGGGAGCCGTAGGGGCCGGTGCGCCGTACAGGGCCGGGAGCCGTACGGGGCCGGGCCTCGCGCCGCGCCAGGTGCCGGCTGCGGGCCGGGCCCGCACCCGGCTCCGCGCCGGGCCCGCACCCCGCCGCCCCGGTCCGAACCGGAGCCGGTCCCGTGCCGCCGCAGCCCCGGGCCGCCCTCACTCCACCCGGCTGCTGCTCCGCCGGCTGCTCTCGCTGATCTGCACCACCGGCGGATGGCCGTCCCAGGTGCACAGGACCGTGGCGTGACGGTCGCCGCCGCTGCCGGTGAACTCCACCCGGATCAGGCCGTCCTGCTTCCACACCTGCATCTCCCACCCCGCCTCCGGCGTCGCCGACACCAGCTGCGCCGAGTCGGGCCGCAGGTCCAGCACCACCCGGCCGCCGGACGTCGTGAAGCTCTTGACGGTGCCGCCGCTGTCCACCGGCACGGTCGTCCGCTGCGGGGAGGGCCGGTCACCGGGCGCCGCGCTCCCGGTGCGGGCGGGCGGCGCCGGGCGGGTCGGCGTCGGCGACGGCGAAGCGGTGGTCGCCGTGGGGGAGGGCTTGGGGCGGTGCGTGGAGGACGCCCGCGGTGCGGCCGTCTCCGTGGCGGGCGCCGCCGCCGCGGAGAGCGGGACCGCGCGCGGCGGGTCGTACGCCGAACCGGACAGCACCGCGTGCACCCCGAACCACGAGATGGCGACCGCGCCGCCGGTCGCCAGCGTCCACGCCCCCGTATGCATCAGCCCGCGCCGCATCCGGCTCATTGCCGCACCACCACCCGCCCCGCGCCCGCCCTCGTCCACCCGGTCCGCGGTGCCACCGGACGGACGTCAACACCGGGCCGGACGATACCCCCGGATGGCGTACGGTGCCGCCCATGGCAAGTGTGCTCGTCGTCGAGGACGACCCGTTCGTCCGCTCGGCCCTCATCCGGCATCTGACCGAGGCGTCCCACACCGTACGGAGCGTGGGCACCGCCCTGGAGGCGCTGCGGGAGGTGGCACACATCGGCTTCGACGTGGTCGTCCTCGACCTCGGACTGCCCGATCTGGACGGCGCCGAGGCCCTGAAGATGCTGCGCGGCGTCACCGACGTCCCCGTGATCATCGCCACCGCCCGGGACGACGAGGCCGAGATCGTCCGGCTGCTGAACGACGGCGCCGACGACTATCTGACGAAGCCCTTCTCGGTCGAGCACCTCTCCGCCCGGATGGCGGCCGTGCTGCGCCGCTCGCGCGCCGGCGGCACGGCGGAGGCGCCGACCCGTCAGGTGCGGGTCGGTGGCCTGTGCATCGACCCGCTGCGCCGCGAGGCCACGCTGGACGGCGCCGTACTCGACCTGACCCGCCGCGAGTTCGACCTGCTGGCCTTCCTCGCCGAACGCCCCGGCGTCGTCGTCGCGCGCAAGGAACTCCTCGCCGAGGTCTGGCAGCAGTCCTACGGCGACGACCAGACCATCGACGTCCATCTCTCCTGGCTGCGGCGGAAGCTGGGGGAGACCGCCGCCCGGCCCCGCTATCTGCACACGCTGCGCGGGGTGGGCGTGAAGCTGGAGCCGCCGCGGTGAGATGGGCCCTGGTCAAGGTGGCGCTGGCGGTCACCGCGATGGTGGTGGTCGCCTTCGCCGTGCCGCTGGGCCTCGTCGTCAAGGAGATGGCACGCGACCGGGCGTTCTCCAACGCCGAACGGCAGGCCGCCACCATCGGCCCCGTCCTCGCCATCACCACCGACCGCACCCAGCTCGAACGCGCCCTCGCCAGCGCCGAGACCGGACCGGGCGGCCGGATCGGCGTCCACGTCCCCGGCGACGGCAAGGGCGCCCGCCCGGCCGGCATCGGCTTCCGCCGCGCCTCGGACCGCGACGTCGCCTCCGTCGTCGCCCTCGGCCGCGCCTCCATCGCCCCGGTCCGCGGCGGCTCCTCGCTGCTCCAGCCGACGGCGGTGGCGACCGGCGTCGCCGTCGTCGAGGTGTACGTCCCGGACGCCGCGCTCGGCAACGGCGTCGCCACGTCCTGGCTGGTCCTCTCCGGCGTCGGCCTGGCGCTGATCATCGGCTCGGTCGCGGTCGCCGACCGGCTCGGCACCCGGATGGTGCGCGCCGCGAAACGGCTGGCCGGGGCCGCGCACCGGCTGGGCACCGGCGAACTCGGCGTCCGCGTACCGGAGGAGGGCCCCAAGGAGCTGCGGTCGGCCGCCACCGCCTTCAACTCCATGGCCGACCAGGTCGTCCAGCTCCTCGCCAACGAACGCGAACTGGCCGCCGACCTCTCGCACCGGCTGCGCACCCCGCTCACCGTCCTGCGGCTGAACGCCGCCTCGCTGGGCGACGGCCCGGCCGCCGAGCACACCCGGGCCGCCGTCGAGCAGCTGGAACGCGAGGTCGACCAGATCATCCGCACCGCCCGGGAGCAGAAGTCGCACTCCCAGAAGGCGGCGGCCACCGCCGGGTGCGACGCCGCCGAGGTGATCCGGGAGCGGATGGCGTTCTGGTCGGCGCTGGCCGAGGACGAGGGCCGCACCGTCCGGGTGGCGGGCGCCCACCGCCCGCTGCGCGTCCCGGTGGCCCGCCCCGATCTGGCCGCCGCGCTCGACGCGATGCTCGGCAACGTCTTCCGGCACACCCCCGAGGGCACCGCCTTCGCCGTCGACGTGCACCACGCGGGGACGGCCGGGAACGCCGTCATCGTGCTGGTCTCGGACGCCGGACCGGGCATCGACGACCCGGACGCCGCGCTGCGCCGCGGCCACTCCGGCGGCGGCGACGGCTCGACCGGCCTGGGCCTGGACATCGTCCGCCGGCTGGCCGAGTCGACCGGCGGCGACATCCGCATCGGCCGCTCCGTCCTGGGCGGCACCGAGATCCGCGTCTGGCTCGCCCTCGACGGCCACGGCCCACCCGGCGCCCCCCACCACACCGGCACCCACCGCCTCCGCCGCCGCCTCCCGCTCCGGGGCCGCCGCAAGGGGAAGAGGGGCTGACGGGGCGACGGACCCGGCCCACGGGCGGGACGCCCGGCGGGGCGAGCGGCCCGGCCCCTTGGGGGCGCATCGCCCGTGCGCCCCGGAGCGCGCGGGAAACCCGTCCGCGCCTCTCCTCGTCCGCCCCCTACCCCACCCGCAAACCCGGCATGACCCCCTCAACTCCCGTACCGTTCCCCTCGTTTGCCCACCCGCTCCGCCCCCGACGTTCCGCACCGCACCACCGTCCCCACCCGCGACGACAGGCAGGTGTACGCCATGAATCCCCGGGCCCCGCGCCGCCGTACGAGCCGGTCGGCCAAGCTCTTCTCGGCCGGTGCGGCCGTGGCGGCCACCGCCGGTGCCGCACTCGCCGCCGTCGTCCCCGCCCCGCCCGCGCACGCCCCGCGCCCCACCGCCCCCAGGACGACCGAGGCGCCGGCCCCGCCCGAGGCGACCGCCCGGCCCACCACGCCCGGGGCGACCGCCCCGCCCGCGCGACCCGCCCCCCGGACCACCATCGCCTTCTCCCCGTACGTCGACACCTCGCTCACCCCGGTCCCCGACCTCCTCGGCACCGCGCGGCGCACCGGCGTCGACCACTTCACCCTCGCCTTCCTCACCTCCGACGGCGGCTGCAACCCGGCCTGGGGCGGCGACGGCGATCTGGACGACGACCCCGTCGCCCGGCAGATCGACGGCCTGCGGGCGGCCGGCGGCGACGTCCGGGTCTCCTTCGGCGGCGCCGACGGCTCCGAACTCGCCCTGGCCTGCCACTCGTCCGACGCGCTCGCCGCCGCCTACGTCAAGGCCGTCGACCGCTACCGGCTCACCGCCGTCGACCTCGACATCGAAGGCGGCTCCCTGGACGACACCGCGGCGGGCACCCGCCGCGCCCGCGCCATCGCCCGCCTCCAGCGCAGCCACCCCGGACTGGACGTCTCCCTCACCCTGCCGGCCACGCCCGACGGCCTCACCGAGGACGGCGTGCGCCTCGTCACCGACGCCCGCCGCCACGGCGTCACCGTCTCCACCGTCAACGTCATGGCGATGGACTACGGCGCCTCCTACGACGGCGACATGGGCCGCTACGCGATCCGCGCGGCCACCGCCACCCAGGCCCAGCTGAAGGACGCCCTCGGGCTCGGTGACGCGGAGGCCTGGCGGGCCGTCGCCGTCACCCCGATGATCGGCGTCAACGACGTCCGGACCGAGACCTTCACCCCCGGCGACGCCGCCGAACTCGCGGCCTTCGCCCGCCGCCGCCACCTCGGCGGCCTGTCCATGTGGTCCGCCGGCCGCGACCGGCCCTGCCCCGGCGGCCCCCGCCGGTCCGCCTCGCCCACCTGCAGCTCCATCGACCAGCGCCCACTGGACTTCACCAGGGCGTTCACCACCCGGACCGGCTGACCGGGCCGCTACCCGATGACCGCGGCCCCGTCCCGTACCGCCTCCCGGAACGCGGTCGGGGTGGTCCCGGCGTGCCGCTGGAAGAACTTGGTGAAGTTGGCGGCGTCGGCGAAGCCCAGCCGGGCGGCGACGGCCGCGGCCGAGCCGTCCCCGTGCGCCAGCAGCCGCTTCGCCTCCAGCACCACCCGCCGGTCGATGAACTCCTTCGCCCCGATCCCGGCCGTCACCTCCGTCGCCCGCGACAGCGTCCGCGGCGCGTACCCGAGCGCCCGCGCGTAGTCCGCCACCCGGCGGCTGGACGCGAAGTCCCGCTCCACCGCGTCCCGGAACCGCAGGAACGTCGCCCCCGCCGCGCACCCCGCGTCCGCCGCGGGCACCTCCGGATGCGCCACCCGCAGCACGAGGACCGCCAGCAGATGCCGCAGCACGTCCAGATGGGCCGCCCACGGCAGCCCGGCCCGCTCCCCGAACTCCTCGTGCAGCTGGAGCAGCGCCGCCCGCGCCCGCTCGGCCGCCGCCCCCTCGGGATGCCGGACGGCCGGGCCGTACCAGTCCTCGATCCGGGCCGCGGCCGCCGTCGCCGCATCCAGGAACCCGGGCTCGAACAGCACCAGAAGCCCCTCAGCCCGCGACAGGTCCCCGAAGTGCTGCACCTGTCCGGGCCGCGACCACAGCCAGTCGCCGGGGCCGACGGAGTGCTCCCGGAAGTCGACGGTGTGGCGCAGCCGCCCCCGTTCGACGGTGAGCAGATGGTGGAAGCCGGGCCGGTGCGGGGTGGCCAGCCGGCAGGCGTCGGCCCGCTCGCGCAGCTCGGCGAGGGTCAGCACCTCGACGCCGGACGGCCGCCCGGCCGGCGCGGAGAACGCCACCTCGGGAATCTCCCGCCCGGCGACCGCCTCCCGATCCTGTCGCTTTTTCACCATCACGCGTCCCATGTCCACCGCAATTCCCGCACCTGACGGCTCTAGCGTAGAAGACATCGGCCCGGCCGATGACGGAAAACGTCAAGCCCGCCCCGGATGCGGCAGACCCCAGGAGAGACCATGTCCCAGCTCGCGATCTTCGGCGCCAACGGCACCATCGGCAGCCGCATCGTCCAGGAGGCGCTCCGCCGCGGCCACCAGGTCACCGCGGTCGTCCGCGACCCCGCGAAGCTCACCCTCAGCGACCCGAACCTGACCGTCACCACCGGCGACGTCCTCGACCCGGAGTCGGTCGCGAAGGCCGCCACCGGGCAGGACGCCGTGATCAGCGCGGTCGGCGGCGGCGACGGCCCCGGCCACATCGCCACGATCAAGCCCGCCGCCGAGGCGCTCGTCGCCGGACTGCGCACCCTCGGCGACCGCGCCCCGCGGCTGCTGACCGTCGGCGGCGCCGGCTCCCTCCGCAAGCCGGACGGCACCCTCGTCTGGGACGCCGAGGGCCTGCCCGAGTTCCTGCTCCAGATCATGCACGCCCACGGCGACGCGCTGGACTTCTACCGCACCGTCTCCGACGTCCGCTGGACCAACCTCAGCCCCGCCGCCCTTATCGAGCCCGGCGAGCGCACCGGCACCTACCGCACCGCCGTCGACGACCTCGTCGTCGCCGAGGACGGCAGCAGCCGCATCTCCGCCGAGGACTACGCGGTCGCCCTCCTCGACGAGGTCGAGCAGCCCCGCCACATCGGCGAGCGCTTCACCGTCGGCTACTGACCTCCGCACGCGCGGCGGGAGGGGGAGACCGGCGCCCGGTCTCCCCCTCCCGTCCGTGCAGGTCAGCGCAGGCCCATGGCCTCACGCAGGGTGCTGAACAGATCCGTCTGGTTGGTGACGCCCAGGACCCGGTACGCCTTCGGGCCCTGCGCCGCGATCCGCACCTGGGTGCCGGTGTGCTCCTGGGACTCACCCGGCGGGTTGGTGCCGTAGCTGACCTTCAGCTGCTGGCCCTCGTCGGTGACGAGCGTGGAGGTCAGCCCGGGCGGGGCCGCCTCCAGCGGGACGATCTGGCTGGAGTGGCCGTGGTCGGCGGTGGTCACCACGAGTGTGTCGGGGTGCTTGGCGGCGTAGTCGCGGGCGACCTTGACGGCACGGTCGAACGCGGCGGTCTCACCGATCTGCCCGCACGGGTCCGCCGCATGGTCCTGCTTGTCGATCGAGGCGCCCTCGATCTGCAGGAAGAAGCCCTTCTTGGCGTGCTTCTGCTTCGCCTCCAGGAGCTGGATCGCCTTCGTCGCGGAGTCGGCGAGGCTCGGCGTGGAGCCGGGGCGCTTCGGGTTGGACGTCACGCAGCGCTGCGGGTCGGTGCCGCCCGCGGCCGCCGGCTTGCCGGTCCACTCGGTGGGTACGTTGCCCGGCGCGAAGAGCCCGAGCACCGGCTTGCCCGGCTTGACCGCCTTCATCGCGGCGTCGTCCGTGACGACCTGGTAGCCCAGCTTCTGCGCCTGGCCGGTCACCGTCAGGCCCTTGTACCGCCCGTCGGTCACCTTCTGGTCGAACCGCTGCTTGCCGCCGCCGAAGAGGACGTCGACCTTGTGGTTCACCGACTGCTCGGCGACCGAACCGGGCCCGCCGCCCGCCACCGCGTCGGTCGGGCACTTGGCCATGTCGGCCGGTCCCTGGCAGGAGCGGTCGGTGACGTGCGAGGCGAGCACCGCGGGCGTGGCGTCGGTGAGTTCGGCGGTGGTGACGCTGCCCGTCGCGTAGCCGCCCTTCTGCGCCAGCTCCAAAATCGTCGGCACGGCCTTGTCGGTGTCCGGCGTCTTGGAGATCCGCCCGTTGACCGTCTTGTGCCCGGTCGCCCACCCCGAACCGCTCGCCGCCGAGTCGGTCACGTAGTCCGGCGTCCCGTCCTTGTGCACGGCGTACGTGGTGTACGCGCCGGTGAGCGGGAAGCGGTCCATGTTCAGCCGGCCGTCCGCGCCGACCGTGTAGTCACGGGCGAGCGTGATCTCCGAATCGCCCATCCCGTCGCCGATCAGCAGGATGACGTTCTTCGCCTTCCCGCCCTTGATGGCCTGCTGGGCCTGCTGCTTGGTGTCGGAGGCGCCGGCGGCGGTGGTGACGGCCACGGTGGCGGTGGTCGCGGCCACCAGGGCGGCACCGATCATGAGGTGGCGACGGGCGGGTCTGGGCATGGAACGGCTCCTCGAAAGCTTCCGTGGGGCGGGTGACGACGAGACGTACACCACCAGCCGTTGGTGAAGCGCCGGTGACGCTCCGGCGATCTCGCTGCATCCGGGACATGACACACGGATGCCGATACGAGGAGAACTTTTCCAGCGGCGCTCTTCGGGGCCGCGCCCTGCGAGGCCGGTGTTCCTCACACACACAAGAAGCGGCGAGGGCCCGATCCGCTTTCACGGACCGGGCCCTCGTCGTACTGGGGTGAGTAACGGGACTCGAACCCGCGACATCCTGGACCACAACCAGGTGCTCTACCAGCTGAGCTATACCCACCATGGCCGGTGCTTGTGTGGTTCCTTTTCCCCACCGGCTGAGAAAAAGTGTACAGGGTCCGAAGGAGTGCTCGCTCCCGGCTTTCGCCGTGCCGGGAGCGAGCTACGTCACTACGGCGTGGCCGGGGCCACCGGCGGCACCACGTGCTTGGCCGCGAGGGCCTTCGCGGTGTCGGAGTCCGGGCCGGGCTGCGGCACGAAGACCGCCTCCCGGTAGTAGCGCAACTCCGCGATGGATTCACGGATGTCCGCCAGCGCCCGGTGGTTGCCGCTCTTGTCCGGACTGTTGAAGTACGCCCGCGGATACCAGCGCCGGGCCAGCTCCTTCACCGACGACACATCGACGATCCGGTAGTGCAGATAGTTCTCCAGCGTCGGCATGTCGCGGTGCAGGAAGCCCCGGTCGGTGCCGACGGAGTTGCCGCACAGCGGCGCCTTGCCGGCCTCCGGCACGTGCTGACGGATGTACGCCAGCACCTGCTCCTGGGCGTCCTCCAGCGTCGTGCCGCCGTCCAGCTCGTCCAGCAGTCCGGAGGCGGTGTGCATCTCGCGCACCACCTCCGGCATGGTGGCCAGCGCCTCGGCGGGCGGCCGGATCACCACATCCACGCCGTCGCCGAGTACGTTCAGCTCCGAGTCGGTGACCAGGGCGGCCACCTCGATGAGCGCGTCGGTCGCCAGCGAGAGACCGGTCATCTCGCAGTCGATCCACACCATGCGATCGTTCATACGACTCACCCTACGGGGCGCTCACGCTGGCTGGGCAGCACGGGGCGTCCGGCACCCCGCCCGACCGGTGGCTCCGGAAGGCGGGCCGCATAGGCGTCCGACTGCGGCTTGCCGGCGTCCGGGTCGGCGGTGGCCAGCGCCGCGGCCGGATTGGCCAGCGCCGCGAACCGGTCGCCCACCGCGGCCGCCCGCTCGCCCCGCTCCGCCCGCAGCCCGCCCTCGGGCGCACCGCCCTGCGGACGCCGGGCCCGGTACGCCGCGGGCGAGGCACCCAGCTGCCGCCGGAAGTGGCCGCGCAGCGCGACCGGCGAACGGAAACCGCAGCGCCCCGCGACCTCGTCGACCGAGTAGTCGGAGGTCTCCAGCAGCCGCTGGGCCTGGAGGACCCGCTGCGTGATCAGCCACTGGAGAGGGGCGCTCCCGGTCAGGGAGCGGAACCGCCGGTCGAAGGTGCGGCGGCTCATGTAGGCGCGGGCCGCCAGCGTCTCCACGTCGAACTGCTCGTGGAGGTGCTCCAGCGCCCAGGCGACGACCTCGGCGAGCGGGTCCGCGCCGATCTCTTCAGGTAAAGACCTGTCCAGGTAGCGCTGGTGCCCGAGGTCGGCCGCGGTGCGCCGGGGCGGCACGACCAGCCTGCGGGCCAGTGCGTTCGCCGCGTCCGCGCCGTGGTCGCTGCGCACGATGTGCAGGCACAGGTCGATACCGGCCGCGGTCCCGGCGGAGGTGAGCACATCGCCGTCGTCGACGAAGAGTTCACGCGGGTCCACGTGGACGGACGGGTAACGCTTGGCGAGCGTCGGTGCGTACATCCAGTGGGTGGTGGCCGGGCGGCCGTCGAGCAGTCCGGCCGCGGCGAGGACGAACGCCCCCGTGCACAGCCCGACGATCCGGGCCCCCTCCTCGTGCGCGCGGCGCAGCGCGTCGAGCGCCGCGGGCGGCGGGGCCTGGGTGATGGAACGCCAGGCCGGTACGACGACCGTCCCGGCCCGGGCGATGGCTTCCAGCCCGTAGGGGGCGGACAGCTCCAGCCCCCCGGTGGTGCGCAAAGGCGCTTCTTCGCCCGCGCACACAAGCAATCGGTATCGGGGAACGCCCGCGTCCTGGCGGTCGATTCCGAAGACCGAGAGCGGTATGGAGCTCTCGAAAATGGGGCCGCCGCTGAAGAGGAGCACCGCGACTATTTCGCGGCGTCGTCGGGCAGCGAGCTTGCGTGCGGGATCTGGTACGGCAGCGGAGTCCTGGCTCATGGCACTTAAGCCCCCCTCGGTCGTCTCGCCCTCTCGGTACTGCACAGCTCCCCCGCCATAACTACCAAGATCGAATCTACTGTGTCCCGTGAGGATGGCGTGCCAAGTTCACCACCCGCTGGTATGTCGATATGGCAACTTGGCGCGAAGCATTCGATCACGAAGCGTTCCACTCGTCGGGCCTCCAGGGAAAGTGCGCGTCTCGGCTCTGCCCGTTCGCAGTAGGGCACAACCATGCCGAGCGGTCCTTTCCGCCCTGCTCACGCCGGGGTTGAGGGGTGGTCGGACCAAGGTGGTGATCCGGACCTGAAGTTGGCTGAAAACGGTTGGGTCGGGGGTTGTGCGCTCCCTTTTCGAGCCCTGCGTACATGTCGGAACACCCCCTGCTTCCACGCGCCCCCGTCCGCTTACGTCCTGCTCTGTCCTGATGTGCGGCGGCCGTCACGGCAGCCCCAGGGGTTACGGCCGGGGTGGGGTCCCGGTGCCGGTCGCGCCGCGTGGACCAGGGGCTGCCGCGGGGCGCCGGACGGTGACGGAGGGATCGGCTCCGCGCGGCGGTCCGGGGTGCCGCGGACGGTACGGATGGCCGGAGAACGCCACACGTGTCCCAGGAGGTACGTACGGGGGCAGGCCGGGGCATTGCCAACCGCGCCCGCCTCCGGCATGCTCCGGGGGACCGTTCGAGGGGCGAGCCCCGCCCCGTGCGGGCGCTCTGCCGCCGCCGCGGCCTTCTGGGCAGCGGAGGAGTGGCGCCGTACTCTTGGGGTAAAGCCTTGGGAAGATGATTCCCGGTCGTATCGTTCTTCGTTGAACTAAGACGTCGGCCCCCTCGATCGGGTCAGCTCAGTCAACTGCCGGATCAAGTCACAGCCGTCCCCCGTTCGCCCCTCCGCAAGAGGACGTCCTCGCCGAGACATCAATGGCCGGTCACGAATTTCCCGAACCCGCGCACCGCAAGCAGGTGGCCGACCCGCTGGCCGACCTCCGGGCGGCGGAAGAGGCACACCATCCCTGTGATCCCGCGTTCCGGCACGGTGTCGTCGTCGGCTTCGACGGATCCATGTCGAGCGAACGGGCGTTGGCGTATGCAATCGGTATGGCGCGGCGCCTCGGCTCGGGCCTGATCATCGTGCATGTCGCCAACAGACTGCCGACGACCGTCTGGGCGGGGTGCGAACCGCCCGTCTTCGTGGACGTCCCCGATCACCGCACCGAGGTGCTGGGCCTGGAGCTGGCCTGTGCCGATCATCTCTCCGAGGTGCCCTGGATCCTCATCGAGCGCGGCGGGGACATCTGCCACGAATTGGAGGAGGTCGGCCGGGAGTACGAGGCCGACGGCATCGTGGTGGGCTCCACCCACGGGATCGTGGGGCGGATCTTCGGCTCCGTCGCGGGCCGGCTGGCGCGCCGCGCACAGCGCCCGGTCATCGTCGTCCCCTGAGCTTCGCCCGCCGGACCCTCTCCCGTCTCCCCGTGCGCCCGTGCGGCGCCGTGGCGTGCCCCGGTGCCGCCCTCGTCCCGTCCGCGCCGGTCGGCGTCCGCGGGCGGCTTCCCGGTGCGCGTCCGGATCTCCCTGGAGTGTGCACAGTTGCGGGGGAGACATGGGGATTGCGGGCAGTCGTGAGATCAACTGCCGTACCGAGGTGGATTGTGACGGTGTGACGGGTAGATACCGGTCGGGCGCGACGGCCGTCCGGGCAGGTCCCGGGCGTGTCGCCAGCGTGCCGCCGACCGGGAGATGACGGTTACCGGCGCGGCGGCATCCGCCGGCGTATGGGCGACGCCGGCAGCAGGGGAGGCGGCGGCTCCGTGCGGCGTGGTGGCACGCACGGAGCCGTCGGCCGCCCCGTCGGACTACTCCACGGTCACGGACTTGGCGAGGTTGCGCGGCTTGTCGATGTCGCGGCCGAGCGCCAGCGCCGTGTGGTGGGCGAGGAGCTGGAGCGGGATGCCCATCAGGATCGGGTCCAGCTCCGGCTCGTTCTTCGGCACCACGATCGTGTGGTCGGCCTTCTCCTGCTCCTGGTGGGCGACGGCGAGGATGCGGCCGCTGCGGGCCTTGATCTCCTCCAGCGCGGCGCGGTTCTTCTCCAGCAGGTCGTCGTCCGGCACGATCGCGACCGTCGGCATCGCCGGCTCGATGAGCGCCAGCGGGCCGTGCTTCAGCTCCGAGGCCGGGTACGCCTCGGCGTGGATGTACGAGACCTCCTTCAGCTTCAGGGACGCCTCGCGGGCCACCGGGTAGCCGCGCACCCGGCCGATGAACATCATCGACTTGGCGTCGGCGTAGAGCGCCGAGAGCTTCTTGATGTCCTCCTCGCCCTTGAGGATCTCGTCGATCTGGCCGGGCAGCTTCCGCAGGCCCTCGATGATCCGCTTGCCGTCCGCGACTGACAGGTCCCGGATCCGGCCCAGGTGCAGGGCGAGCAGGGCGAAGGAGACCACCATGTTGGTGAAGCACTTGGTGGAGACCACGCAGACCTCGGGTCCCGCGTGCACGTAGATGCCGCCGTCGGTCTCCCGGGCGATCGCCGAGCCGACCACGTTGACCAGGCCCAGCACCCGGGCGCCCTTGCGCTTCAGCTCCTGGACGGCGGCCAGCACGTCGTAGGTCTCACCGGACTGGGAGACGGCGACGTAGAGGGTGTCGGGGTCCACGACCGGGTTGCGGTAGCGGAACTCGGAGGCCGGCTCGGCGTCCGAGGGGATGCGGGCCAGCTCCTCGATCATCTGCGCGCCGATCTGACCGGCGTGGTACGAGGTGCCGCAGCCCAGGATCTTCACCCGGCGCACCGCGCGCGCCTCGCGGGCGTCGAGGTTGAGGCCGCCGAGGTGGACGGTGGCGAAGCGGTCGTCGATCCGGCCGCGCAGCGCCCGGTCCACCGCCTCCGCCTGCTCGGAGATCTCCTTGTGCATGTACGTGTCGTGGCCGCCCAGGTCGTACGACTCGGCGGCGTACTCGACGGTCTCCGGCGTCGCCGTCGTGCGCGAGCCCTCGGTGGTGTACGTGCGGTAGTCGTCGGCCTTGAGGGTGGCCATCTCGCCGTCGTCGAGGGTGACGACCTGGCGGGTGTGCGAGACCAGCGCGGCGACGTCGGAGGAGACGAACATCTCGTGCTCGCCGATGCCGAGGACGACCGGGGAGCCGTTGCGGGCGACGACGATGCGGTCGGGGAAGTCGGCGTGCAGCACCGCGATGCCGTAGGTGCCCTCGATGTGCCGCAGCGCCTCGCGGACCTTCCCCTCCAGCGTCTCGGCGGTGGAGCGGCCGACGAGGTGGGCGAGGACCTCGGTGTCGGTCTCGGAGGCGAAGTCCACGCCGTCGGCGGTCAGCTTGGCGCGCAGGTCGGAGGCGTTGTCGATGATGCCGTTGTGGACGACCGCGACCGCGCCGGTGGCGTCCGTGTGCGGGTGCGCGTTCTCGTCGGTCGGCGCGCCGTGGGTGGCCCAGCGGGTGTGGGCGACGCCCGCGGTGCCCTGGAAGCGCTTGGGCAGGCGGGACTCCAGCTCCCGCACCCGGCCCTTGGCCTTGGCGGTCTTCAGGCCGCCGGCGGACTTGCCGGACGCCTTGGCGTGGATGGCGATGCCCGCCGAGTCGTAGCCGCGGTACTCCAGGCGCTGCAGCCCTTCCAGCAGCAGCGGCGCGACATCGCGCTTACCGATGTATCCGACGATTCCGCACATGGGGTGAGCCTCCTGGGTGACGTGGAAAGGGGCCGCGCGGCGCGCGCCGAGTGGCGGTGCCGGTGCGCGACGGCCGCGCGGGTGATGACGTAGGAGCGGACAAACGGAACGGAAAGGTGGTGGGGCATGGGCGGCGGGGTGGCGCCGGCGGGCCGGCGGATGTCTCCGGCGGGCGCGGCGCGGTCAGCCGTAGACCATGCGGCGGAGCTGGCGGGCCGTGAGATCCGGTGGGGTCACGGCGCGGTGCGGCAGTTCCTGCCGGATGCGCTCGAAGATCGCGTCGTTGCGCAACCCCTGGGACTGCAGCTCGCGGTGGCGGCGGCGGACGAACGTCTCCGTCGTCTCGTCGAAGTACGCGAGCACGTCCAGCACCACCCGGGTGGCCTCACCGCGCTGCAGCGGTGTGCTGCGCACCAGGTGGTCCACCAGGTCGTCGTGGGGGGCGGGACGGGTGTCCACGCCGCGGGCAGGGGGTTCGAGCACGGGTCGATACTGCGGGGGAGCGGAGAGTTTCGCAAGGAACCTGCCCGATATCGGGCAAGTTCGTGTCGGAAGCGCCGGAGATTGGCCCATACCTTGACCCGGAAGGGGGCTCGCGGTACGCATGGTGACCGTTCGGTCGCTCCATGCCATGTTCGACATGCCATGCACGATGCTCGCCGAAGGGATCGTCGATGAGACGACGCAGACTCCTGAGTGCCCTGCTGCTGGTGACGGCCGCCGGGTCGGTCACCGCAGCCGCCCCGCCACCGGCCACGGCGCCCGCCGCCACCTCGCTCGACCAGGTCATCCCCGCCCCCGCCGCGGTCCACCCCGGCGGGGATCCGTACACGCTCGGCGACCGGACGACGATCCGGGTGCCGGGCGGCGGCGCCGAGGCCCGGCAGGTCGCCGGATACCTCGCCGGGGTGCTCCGCCCCGCCACCGGCTTCGCGCTGCCCGTCACCACCCGCTCCGGGTCGGACGGCATCGTCCTGCGGCTCGGCGGGCGCGACACCGCGAAGCTCGGCGCCGAGGGGTACCGGCTGGAGTCCGGGCCCCGCTCCGTCACCGTCCGCGCGGCCCGTCCGGCCGGGCTCTTCCACGGCGTGCAGACGCTGCGTCAGCTGCTGCCGCCGTCCGTCGAGCGCCGCACCGAGCAGCCCGGCGCCTGGCGGATCGCCGGCGGCACCGTCACCGACACCCCGCGCTACGGCTACCGCGCCGCGATGCTCGACGTCTCCCGGCACTTCTTCGGCGTCCAGCAGGTCAAGCGGTACATCGACCAGCTCGCGCTCTACAAGATCAACACCCTGCATCTGCATCTCTCCGACGACCAGGGCTGGCGCATCGCGATCGACTCCTGGCCCAAGCTCACCACGCACGGCGGCAGCACCCAGGTCGGCGGCGGGCGCGGCGGCTTCTACACCAAGGCGGACTACCGCGAGATCGTGAAGTACGCCGCGAGCCGCTATCTGACCGTCGTCCCGGAGATCGACATGCCGGGCCACACCAACGCCGCGCTCTCCTCGTACGCCGAGCTGAACTGCGACGGCAAGGCGCCGCCCCTCTACACCGGCACCGACGTCGGCTTCAGCTCGTTCTGTGTGCCGAAGAAGGAGACGTACGACTTCGTCGACGACGTCGTGCGGGAGCTGGCCGCGATGACACCGGGCCGCTATCTCCACATCGGCGGCGACGAGGCGCACTCCACCAGCCACGACGACTACGTCGCCTTCATGGACAAGGTGCAGCCGGTCGTCGCCAAGTACGGCAAGACCGCCATCGGCTGGCACCAGCTGGCCGGCGCGCACCCGGCGAAGAGCGCCGTCGCGCAGTACTGGGGCTACGACGCGACCTCCGCCGACGAGCGGAAGGAGGTCACCGACGCCGCGGCGCACGGCACCCGGCTGATCGTCTCGCCCGCCGACCGCTCGTACCTCGACATGAAGTACGACAAGAACACCCCGCTGGGCCTGGCCTGGGCCGGTTACGTCAGCGTGCAGCGCTCCTACGACTGGGACCCGGCCACCTATCTGCCGGGCGTCCCCAAGGGCGGGGTGCTGGGCGTGGAGGCGCCGCTGTGGACGGAGACGCTGTCGACGCCGGCGCACCTGGAGTACATGGCCTTCCCCCGGCTGCCCGGCATCGCCGAGCTGGGCTGGTCCCCGGCCGCCAGCCACGACTGGGGGCGCTACCGCACCCGGCTCGCCGCCCAGGGCCCGCGCTGGGACGCCATGGGCATCGGCTACTACCGCTCACCGGAGGTGCCCTGGCCGGGTCGGTCGTGAGGTGAGCTGACGGACGTACGGAGGCGGGCGGGCCGGTGAACGGCCCGCCCGCCTCGCCGTGCGGGTGCTCAGCCGACGCCCAGCTCCCGGGCGATCAGCATCCGCTGCACCTCGCTGGTGCCCTCGCCGATCTCCAGGATCTTGGAGTCCCGCCACATCCGGGCGACCGGGTATTCGTTCATGAAGCCGTAGCCGCCGTGGATCTGGGTGGCCTCGCGGGCGTTGGTGACCGCGATCTCCGACGAGTACAGCTTCGCCAGCGCCGCCTCCTTCTTGAACCGCTCACCGCGCACCATCCGGGAGGCGGCGTCCCGCCACGCCAGTCGGGAGGTGTGCGCCCGCATCTCCATGTCGGCGAGCTTGAACTGGATCGCCTGGTTGCTGCCGATCGGCCTGCCGAACGCGTGCCGCTCGCGGGCGTACTTCACCGACTCGTCGACACAGCCCTGCGCCAGGCCCGTGGCGAGCGCCGCGATGGCGATCCGGCCCTCGTCGAGGATGCGCAGGAACTGCGCGTAGCCGCGGCCCTCCTCGCCGACCAGGTTGGCCAGCGGCACCCGGACGTCGGTGAAGGACAGCTCGCGGGTGTCCGAGGCGTTCCAGCCGACCTTGGAGTACGGGGCGGCGACCGTGAAGCCGGGGGTGCCCGACGGGACGATGATCGCGGAGATCTCCGGGCGGCCGTCCGGCTTGCGGCCGGTGACGGCGGTGACGGTGACCAGACCGGTGATGTCCGTACCGGAGTTGGTGATGAAGCACTTGGAGCCGTTGATCACCCAGGAGTCGCCGTCGCGGACCGCGGTGGTGCGGGTGCCGCCCGCGTCGGAGCCGCCGTCCGGCTCGGTCAGCCCGAACGCGCCGAGCATTTCACCGGTGCACAGCTTGGGCAGCCACTCCTGCTTCTGCTCCTCCGTACCGAAGAGGTACAGCGGCATCGCACCGAGCGACACCCCGGCCTCCAGGGTGATCGCCACCGAGGAGTCGACCCGCGCCAGCTCCTCCAGCGCGATGCCCAGCGCCAGGTAGTCGCCGCCCATCCCGCCGTACTCCTCGGGGAACGGCAGCCCGAACAGGCCCATCCGGCCCATCTCACGGACTATCGGGTAGGGGAAGGCGTGCTGCTCGTAGTACTCGCCGATCTGCGGGGCGACGACGTCGTGCGCGAACGCCTCGACCGTGCGCCGGAGTTCTTCCAGCTCGTCGGGGAGACGGTGGTCCAGGGACATGGGTGTCACTCCTTGTGGGAGAGGGCGCGGACGGTACGGGACGGGCTCGGCCGCCCGAGGGCTTCGGCCATCCACACGCTGGTGGCGGTGAGGGCGGCGAGGTCGACGCCGGTGTCGATGCCGAGGCCGTGCAGCATCCACACCAGGTCCTCGGTGGCGAGATTGCCGGTGGCGGACTTCGCGTACGGGCAGCCGCCGAGGCCGCCCGCGGAGGCGTCCACGGTGGTGACGCCGTGCTCCAGCGCCGCCAGGGTGTTGGCCAGCGCCTGTCCGTAGGTGTCGTGGAAGTGCACGCCGATCCGGTCGGTGGCCACGCCCGCGCCGTTCAGCGCGGTCAGCAGCGCCCGGACGTGGCCGGGGGTGGCGACGCCGATGGTGTCGCCCAGGCTGAGTTCGTCGCACCCCATGTCGAGCAGCGCCCGGCACACCCGCACAACCTGCGCGAGCTCCACCGGGCCCTCCCAGGGGTCGCCGAAGCACATCGACAGATAGCCGCGGACCCGCACCCCGGCCTCCTTCGAACGCGCGACGACCGGCGCGAACATCGCCAGCGCCTCGTCGACGGTGCGGTTGAGGTTGGCCTTGGCGAACGACTCGGTGGCGCTGGCGAAGACCGCGACCGACCGCGCCCCCAGCGCGAGCGCGCGGTCCAGCCCGCGGTCGTTGGGGACCAGCACCGGCAGCATCGCCGCGTCGAGGTCCCCGAGCCTGCCGAACAGCTCCTCGGCGTCGGCGAGTTGGGGCACCCAGCGGGGGTGGACGAAGCTGGTCGCCTCGACGACGGGCAGCCCGGCGGCGGCCAGCCGGTGCACGAACTCCGCCTTGACCTCGGTCGGCACGACCGTCTTCTCGTTCTGCAGGCCGTCGCGGGCGCCGACCTCGTGGATGCGTACGCGCGCGGGCAGCCCCTGCGCGGGCACCGTCATGGGCAGTTGGGATGCGGTCATGACGCCTGCTCCTCTTCGCTGTCGGGCGAGGGCTCCTCGTCGTGCGGGTCGACCACGGCCAGCACCTGGTCCATGGCGACGGTCGCGCCGGGCGTGACATCGAGGGCGGTGACGGTCCCGGCGTGCGGGGCGGCGATGACGTGCTCCATCTTCATCGCCTCCACCACCAGCAGGCCCTGCCCCGCCTGCACCTCCTCGCCCACGGCGACCTTGACGACGGTGACGGTGCCGGGCATCGGCGCGGTCAGCGCGTCGGCGCCGTGCCCGCCGGCCGCGCCCAGCAGCGCCGCCGCCACCGGATCGTGGTCGGCGACATGCCAGGAGTCGCCGTCGCGGCCCAGCCAGTCGCCCGCTCGGTGGAAGGTGTGCAGCACGCCGTCGACGGTGACCCGCACGGCGTCTTCCGTCACCTCGGCGCCGCCCGTGCCGGGCGCCACGTCGTGGGCGACCGGCTCCTGGCCGGGCAGCTTCAGCCAGTGCCGCACCGGCGCCGCCGCGCCGCCCAGCCGGAAGCCGCTCGGCACGCCGAACGGGTCGCTCCAGCCCCCGTCCGCCGAGGGCTCCAGCGCCGCCTGCCGGACCGCCGCGGCCGCCGCGTACACCTCGTCCGGCACACCCTCCGGCAGCAGCGCGGCGGCCTCCCGCTCGACCAGCCCGGTGTCCATCTCGCCGCTCACCACGTCCGGGTGGGCCAGCAGCCGGCGCAGGAACCCGGCGTTGGTGGTGACGCCGAGCGTGACCGTCTCCGCGAGCGCCGCCCGCAGGGTGCGCAGCGCCGTCGCCCGGTCCGGGCCGTACGCGATGACCTTGGAGAGCATCGGGTCGTACCGGCTGCCGACCTCCGCGTCCTGCAGGAGGCCGGAATCGGTGCGGACCGCGCCTCCCTGTGCCTCGCGCAGCAGGTGGACGGTGCCGCCGGTGGGCAGAAAGTCGCGGGCCGGGTCCTCGGCGCAGATCCGGGCCTCGACGGCGTGCCCGGTGAAGCCGATGTCGTCCTGGGCGAAGGGGAGTTCCTCGCCCGCGGCGATGCGCAGCTGCCACTCGACGAGGTCGAGGCCGCGCCGCCCGCCGATGCTCACGGCCAGCTCGGTGACCGGGTGCTCGACCTGGAGGCGGGTGTTCATCTCCATGAAGTAGTGGGCCGAGGGGTCCTTGCCCGGGACGATGAACTCGACGGTTCCGGCGCCGCGGTAGCCGCAGGAGCGGGCCGCGCGGACCGCCGCCTCGCCCATCGCGGCGCGGGTCGCCTCGTCCAGCAGCACCGACGGCGCCTCCTCGATCACCTTCTGGTGGCGCCGCTGGAGGGAGCACTCGCGCTCGCCGAGGTGGACGACGTTGCCGTGGCCGTCGGCGAGTACCTGGATCTCGATGTGCCGGGGCCGGTCGATCCACCGCTCGACCAGCAGCGTGTCGTCCCCGAAGGAGCCGCGGGCCTCGCGGCGGGCGGCGGCGATCTCCTCGCCGAGCAGCGCGGCGTCCCGCACCAGCCGCATGCCCTTGCCGCCGCCGCCCGCCGACGGCTTGAGCAGCACGGGCATGCCGATCTCGCGGGCGGCGGCGGCCAGTTCGGCGTCGCTCAGGCCGCTGCCGGAGGAGCCGGGGACGACCGGCACCCCGGCCGCGCGGACCGTCTCCTTGGCGCGGATCTTGTCGCCCATCAGCTCGATGGCGGCGGCGGGCGGGCCGAGGAAGACCAGCCCGGCGTCCGCGCAGGCGGCGGCGAACGCCGCGTTCTCGGCGAGGAAGCCGTAGCCGGGGTGGACGGCCTGCGCGCCGGTGCGGGCGGCCGCCGCCAGCAGCCGTTCGGCGGACAGATAGCTCTCGGCGGCGGGCGCGGGCCCGATCCGTACGGCGGTGTCGGCCTCCCGCACGTGCCGGGCGCCGGCGTCCGCGTCGCTGAAGACGGCGACGGAACGGATGCCGAGGGCGCGCAGGGTGCGGATGACGCGGACCGCGATCTCGCCGCGGTTGGCGACCAGCACGGTGTCGAACATGGTGGTGGGCATGGCCTTCGAAGTCCCTCTCGTGTGCGGCACGTCGCTCACATCCGGAAGACGCCGTAGCCGGGCGCCGCGGCGTCCCGGGCGGGCAGCGGGGCATTGGCGCAGGCGGTCAGCGCCAGGCCCAGCACCTGGCGGGTCTCCAGCGGGTCGATCACGCCGTCGTCCCACAGCCGGGCGCTCGCGTAGTAGGCGTTGCCCTGGGTCTCGTACTGCGCGCGGATCGGGTCCTTGAAGGCGTTCTCCTCGTCGGCGCTCCACTCCTCGCCGCGCGCCTCCATCTGGTCGCGCTTGACGGTCGCGAGGACGGACGCGGCCTGCTCGCCGCCCATCACCGAGATCTTGGCGTTCGGCCACATCCACAGGAAGCGCGGCGAGTACGCCCGGCCGCACATCGAGTAGTTCCCGGCGCCGTACGAGCCGCCGATGACGACGGTCAGCTTGGGCACCCGGGTGCAGGCGACGGCGGTGACCATCTTCGCGCCGTGCTTGGCGATGCCGCCGGCCTCGTACTGCCGCCCGACCATGAAGCCGGAGATGTTCTGCAGGAAGACCAGCGGGATGCCGCGCTGGTCGCACAGCTCGATGAAGTGGGCGCCCTTCTGGGCGGACTCGGAGAAGAGGATGCCGTTGTTGGCGACGATCCCGACCGGGTGCCCGTGCAGGTGGGCGAAGCCGGTGACCAGCGTCTGGCCGTACTCCGCCTTGAACTCCGAGAACCGCGAGCCGTCGACGAGCCGGGCGATGACCTCGCGGACGTCGTAGGGCGTCCGGGAGTCGGTGGGCACCATGCCGTACAGCCCGGCCGGATCGGCCTTCGGCTCCTCGACGGGCCGCACCGACCAGGGCAGCGGCGGGCGGTCGCCGAGCGTGCCGACGAGGGTGCGGACGATCCGCAGGGCGTGCGCGTCGTCCTCGGCGAGGTGGTCGGTGACGCCGGAGGTCTTCGCGTGCACCTCGCCGCCGCCCAGCTCCTCGGCGGTGACCACCTCGCCGGTGGCGGCCTTCACCAGCGGCGGGCCGCCGAGGAAGATCGTGCCCTGGTTCCGCACGATCACCGCCTCGTCGCTCATCGCCGGGACGTAGGCGCCGCCGGCGGTGCAGGAGCCGAGGACGGCGGCGATCTGCGGGATGCCGGCGCCGGACATCCGCGCCTGGTTGTAGAAGATCCGCCCGAAGTGCTCGCGGTCGGGGAAGACCTCGTCCTGCATCGGCAGGAACGCACCGCCGGAGTCGACGAGATACAGGCACGGCAGCCGGTTCTCCAGCGCGATCTCCTGCGCCCGCAGATGTTTCTTGACCGTCATCGGGTAGTACGTGCCGCCCTTGACGGTGGCGTCGTTGGCGACGATCAAGCTCTCGCGGCCGGAGACCCGGCCGATGCCGGCGATCACCCCGGCGGCCGGGGCGGCGCCGTCGTACATCCCGTCGGCGGCCAGCGGCGCGATCTCCAGGAACGGCGAGCCGGGATCGAGCAGGGCGTCCACCCGCTCCCGGGGCAGCAGCTTGCCGCGGGCGGTGTGCCGGGCCCGGGCGCGCTCGCCGCCACCCAGCCGGGCCGCCGCCAGCTTCTCCCGCAGCTCGGCGGTGAGCGCGCGGTGCGCGGCCTCGTTGGCCCGCCAGGAGTCGGACGCCGGGTCGGCGGCGCTCCCCAGCACCGGTGCCTGCTCCATCAGTACGCGCTCCCTTGTTCGGTCGCCGCGGTCCGCCCGCGCGGGCGGACGCACGGTTAATGGCCGTTAACGTCGCTCCGTTCAGGTTAACGACCACTAACCCGACTGTCTACAATTGCGCCCATGAGCAATGCGCCCGCCCCCGCCCCGACCAGCCGCCGTGAGCAGATCCTCAAGGAGGCGGCCCGGCTCTTCGCCGAGCGCGGCTTCCACGGCGTCGGCGTCGACGAGATAGGGGCCGCGGTCGGCATCTCCGGTCCCGGGCTCTACCGCCACTTCGCGGGCAAGGACGCGATGCTCGCCGAGCTGCTGGTCGGCATCAGCGAGCGGCTGCTGGACGGCGGCCGGATGCGGATCGCCGAGGGCGGCGAGAGCCCCGAGGCGGTGCTGGACGCGCTGATCGACGGGCACATCGACTTCGCGCTGGACGACCGCCCGCTGATCACCGTCCACGACCGGGAGCTGGACCGGCTGCGCGAGGCGGACCGCAAGCGGGTGCGGCGCCTGCAGCGCGAGTACGTCGAGCTGTGGGTGACGGTCGTCCGCGAGGTGCACCCGGACCCGTCCGAGGCGGAGGCGCGCGCCGCCGTGCACGCGGTCTTCGGCCTCCTCAACTCCACCCCGCACCTGGGCCGCCCCGGCGTGCCGGGCCGCACCGAGATGGCCGGATTGCTGCGGCGGCTGGCGCTCGGCGCGTTCGGGGCGATGGCGGACGGGGCGATGGCGGACGGGGCGATGGCGGACGGTACGGCGGCGGACGGCGCGGCGGCGGACGGCGCGGGCGCCGCCGGGGTCGCGTCCGCCGGGTGAGCGGTCCCTGGACAGGGTGTAGACCGGCCGGTAGCTTTCGCTGAGCAAGCGCTTAGGTAGACATCCGGAGGAGGCGGCCGTGCGTCGCACAGTGTTCAACGAGGACCACGAGGCGTTCCGCGAGACGATCCGCGCCTTCATCGAGGCCGAGGTCGTGCCGGTCTACGACCAGTGGATCGAGGCCGGAGCCGCCCCCCGCGACTTCTACCGCAAGCTGGGCGAGCTGGGCGTCTTCGGCATCGAGGTCCCCGAGGAGTACGGCGGCGCCGGCGAGAGCAGCTTCAAGTTCAACGCCGTGATCACCGAGGAGTGCGCCCGCGCCGGCGTCAGCTTCGGCGGCTCCAGCGTCCACACCGCGCTCTGCCTGCCCTACCTCCTCGCCTACGCCACCGAGGAGCAGAAGCAGCGCTGGCTGCCGCCGTTCGTCTCCGGCGACATGATGACCGCCATCGCCATGACCGAGCCCGGCACCGGCTCCGACCTGGCCGGCATGAAGACCACCGCCAAGCTCTCCGCCGACGGCAGCCACTACGTCCTCAACGGCGCCAAGACCTTCATCACCGGCGGCGTCCTCGCCGACCGCGTCATCGTCTGCGCCCGCACCGCGCCCCCGTCGCCCGAGGACCGCCGCGCCGGCATCACCCTGCTCGTCGTCGACACCACCTCCGAGGGCTACGCCGTCGGCCGCAAGCTCGACAAGCTCGGCCTGAAGACCTCCGACACCGCCGAACTCTCCTTCACCGACGTCAAGGTGCCCGTCGCCGACCGCCTCGGCGAGGAGGGCAAGGCCTTCTCCTACCTCGGCCAGAACCTCCCGCAGGAGCGCCTGGGCATCGCCGTCGGCGCCTACGCCCAGGCCGCGGCGGCGGTGCGGTTCGCCAAGGAGTACGTGCAGCAGCGCGAGGTCTTCGGCAAGTCCGTCGCCTCCTTCCAGAACACCAAGTTCGTCCTCGCCGACTGCAAGTCCGAGGTGGACGCGATGGAGGCGGTCGTCGACCGCGCGCTGGACGCGCACGACGCCGGGGAGCTGACCGCCGCCGACGCCGCCTCCGCCAAGCTCTTCACCACCGAGCGCGCCGCCGTCGTCATCGACAAGTGCCTCCAGCTGCACGGCGGCTACGGCTACATGCAGGAGTACCCGATCTCCCGCCTCTACGCCGACACCCGCGTCAGCCGCATCTACGGCGGCACCAGCGAGGTCATGCGCTCCATCATCGCCAAGTCGATGGGCCTGTGACCGCGGCCCCACCCCGGCAGCACCTCTGAGACGGCGTACGGACCCGGCACCTCCGCTTCACGCGGGCCCGGGTCCGTACGCCGTACCGCACCGACCGAAAGCGCCGCATGCCGTGAACGACGCCCTCAAGGACCTGCTCGTCCTGCTCGACCTGGAGCGGATCGAGCAGGACATCTTCCGCGGCGCCAGCCGGGATTCGCTGGTGCCCCGGGTCTTCGGCGGGCAGGTCGCGGCCCAGGCGCTGGTCGCGGCGGGCCGCACCGTCCCGGCCGACCGGCCGCCGCACTCCCTGCACGCCTACTTCCTGCGGCCCGGCGACCCCGGCGCGCCGATCGTCTACACGGTCGACCGGATCCGCGACGGCCGCTCCTTCACCACCCGCCGGGTCGTCGCCGTCCAGCACGGCCAGCCGATCTTCCATCTCTCGGCCTCCTTCCAGGCGCACGAGGAGGGCCTGGAGCACCAGGAGCCGATGCCGAAGGCGCCCGATCCGCACTCGCTGCCGACCGCCGCCGAGACGCTGCCCCGCTACGCCGGACACTTCGCCGACCCGGACGTCACCCGGCGGCTGCTGCGCGCCCGCGCCGCCATCGACCTGCGCTACGTCGACGCGCCCCCGTACGCGACACCGGGGGAGGCGCGCGAGCCGCGCTCGCAGGTGTGGTTCCGCACCAACGGCTCGCTGGCGGACCTGCCGGTCGCCGAGGGCTCCGGCGTACCCGCCGACGACGCACCGCCGGCCCGCCCGCTGCTCGACATCTGCCTGGTCACCTACGTCTCCGACATGACCCTGCTGGACTCGGTGCTGCTCGCGCACGGCCGCGGCGGCTGGGCGGTCGGCGACGTGGTCGGCGCCAGCCTGGATCACGCCATGTGGTTCCACCGCCCGCTGCGCGCCGACGACTGGCTGCTCTACGACCAGGAGTCCCCCACGGCCCAGGGCGGCCGAGGGCTGGGCCGGGGCCGGATCTTCACCGCCGACGGGCAGTTGGTGGTCTCCGTCATCCAGGAGGGCGTGATCCGGGCGCTCCGCGGCTGAGGGGCCCGGGCGGGCCGGGGGCGTCGGCCGGCCCGGCCCGTTCCGGCGCGGCTCAGAGCAGTCCGGCGGCCTTGAGGAGGTAGGCGGTCAGCGGGTCGTAGTGGCGCGGGCTGCGGACGTGGTCGTCCAGCGGGATCGTGACCCGCAGCGTGCCCTCGGCCTCGGCGAGGAAGAGCGCCGGGTCGTTGCAGTCGGCGAAGCCCACCGCGTCGATCCCGCGCTGTGCGGCGCATCCGGCCCAGCCGTGGTCGGCCATCACCAGATCGGGCAGCGGGCGGCCGGCCCGCTCCAGCCCGTCCAGGATCGCGGCCATCGGCGCGGGGGAGTGGGTGTGCCACAGCGTCGCCCCGCGCTCCAGCATCGCCACCTCGCCGAACTGGAACACCATGCCGTCGTCGGCCTGGAGCCCGTCCGGCACCACGACGATCTCGCAGCCCCGGGCCCGCAGCGCCTCCGCGGTCGCCCGGTGCACGTCCAGCAGCCCGCCCGGGTGCCCGGTGGCGAACAGCACCCGCTGCCGCCCCGCGGCCGCCTTGTGCAGCACGGCCGCCGCCCGGTCCAGCGCGTCCACCGTCAGCTCGGGGTCGATGGTGTCCTGCCCGCTGCGGTGGTGCGGGTCGTCGCTCACCCCGCACCGCTCCGCCATCACGGCCAGCACGTCCTGCTCATCCGTCCACCGGTCGCCCAGTTCGAGGCCGAACCAGTAGTGGCGGTCGCCGTTGGCGAGCCGGCGGTAGTGGGAGAGGTTGTTCTCCCGAGGTGTGGCGACGTCACCGGCGATCCGGGTCCGTACGAGATGGTCGACGAGTTCGGCACGGGTGGGGACGGCGTCCACGGTGGGTATCGGCATGGCGCCATTGTGCCCGCCGCGGCCGGCCAGGGGCCGGGAGTCCGGGGTTCCGGGGGTCTGCGGGGAGGCCCTCCGGGGCGGGGGCCGTGGTGCGCCGGTATTCGGTGCGGCAGGGGCAGGGGCAGGGGCAGGGGCAGGGGCAGGGGCAGGGGTAGAGGTGGAGGCAGCGGTGGGCGGCGTGTAGCACGAGTGGGGAGGAGGGCGTGGCTTGTGCCGGGCCGGGGCCGGGGCCGGTGGTGCGGGGCCGGGACCTGGGGGCCGGGGCGTCCGGGCGGCTGGGGTGTGGCCCGTGCCGCGGCTCGGTGGCGCGGGGTTGGGGTCGGGGTTGGGCCGTCCTGTGTGGGCGTTCCGGGGTGCCCGGGGCGCCGGTTCGGCTGCCCCGGGCGCGCGTCGGTGGCTGGCCGTTCCGTCGAATGGCCGGTGCCGGACTCACGCAAATGTCCATCCCCCGGGGCTCCGGGGCTCCCTACCCTCACCCTCATGACCTCCGCATCCTCCGCATCCGCCGCGTCGAACGGCCCCGTCGGCCCCACCGACTCCTCCCGTGTCCCGCGCTACGCCGGGCCCGCGACCTTCGCCCGTCTGCCCCGCCTCGACCAGGTGGGCACCGCCGATGTCGCGGTGGTCGGCGTGCCCTTCGACACCGGCGTCTCGTACCGGCCCGGCGCCCGCTTCGGCGGCAACGCCATCCGGGAGGCGTCGCGGCTGCTGCGCCCGTACAACCCGGCGCAGGACGCGTCCCCCTTCGCGCTGGCGCAGGTCGCGGACGCGGGCGACATCGCCGCCAATCCGTTCCACATCAACGAGGCGGTCGAGACGATCGAGGCGGGCGCCGACGATCTGCTCGCCACCGGAGCCCGTCTGATGACGCTCGGCGGCGACCACACCATCGCGCTGCCGCTGCTCCGCTCCGTCGCGAAGAAGCACGGCCCGGTCGCCCTGCTCCACTTCGACGCGCACCTCGACACCTGGGACACCTACTTCGGCGCCGAGTACACCCACGGCACGCCGTTCCGCCGCGCCGTCGAGGAGGGCATCCTCGACACCTCCGCCCTCTCCCACGTCGGCACCCGCGGCCCGCTCTACGGCAAGCAGGACCTCACCGACGACGAGAAGATGGGCTTCGGCATCGTCACCTCCGCCGACGTCATGCGGCGCGGTGTCGACGAGATCGCCGACCAGCTCCGTCAGCGCATCGGCGACCGCCCGCTCTACATCTCCATCGACATCGACGTGCTGGACCCGGCGCACGCCCCGGGCACCGGCACCCCCGAGGCCGGCGGCCTCACCAGCCGCGAACTCCTGGAGATCCTGCGCGGTCTGGCCTCCTGCCACCTGGTCTCCGCCGACCTGGTCGAGGTCGCCCCGGCGTACGACCACGCGGAGATCACGTCGGTGGCCGCCTCCCACACGGCGTACGAACTCACCACGATCATGGCGCGCCAGATCGCGGCGTCCCGCGGCTGACGCGACGGCAACGGGAGGGCGGGCGGTGGCTTGTGAAGCCGCCGCCCGCTCGCCGTAGGCCTTCGACCTTCAGCCTTCGGCCTTCTGTCTTCGGCGGCGAGCGTCACGTGTGGGTGTTCCGGCCCGTGCGGCTGCCGTCAGCCGTCAGCCGTCAGCCGTCAGCCGTCAGCCGTCAGCCGTCAGCCGCCGGGCCGCCGTGCGGCGCCGTTCGGCCCGGCGCCGCCTTTGCCCGCGTACTCACGCCGGGGCGGCGTGCCCGGGGGTACGCGGTGACCGTGGCCGGCGGGCCGGGCGGGATATATGAGGTGCGGGGGCCGGGGTAGCCGCGGCCGGGGCCGGGGCGGCCGTGCCGCCGATGCGGCCCTGGAGCAGCCGGGACAGCGAGGCGTGGACGTCCTCGACCGTGCGGTGGGGCTGGAAGGACTGCCAGTCGAGGGCGGCCACCAGGACCATGCCGATCAGGGCGGACGAGGTGAGCGGGACGTCGATCTCCTCGCTCAGCTCACCGGCGTCGACCGCGTCCCGCAGGACCGATTCGACGACGGCCATCGCGCGGCCGCGCACCGACCGCAAGGTGGCGCGCCAGCTGCGGTTGGTGCGCCACAGCTCGGCGACGTACAGCTGGGTGAGCGAAGGGGCGCCGGCGATGAACTCCAGCCCGGCGCGGATCATCGCGTCCACGGCGTCGATATGGGTGCCGCCGCGTGCCGTCACCTCGTCGGCGGCCCGGCGCAGGGAGGCGGCGAGCAGCTCGATGCCGTCCCGCAGCAACTCCTCGAAGAGGACGTTCTTGCTGGTGAAGTTGTAGTAGACGGTGCCCTTCGCGACACCGGCGCGCTCGGCGATCTCGTCCACCGTGGTGGCGGAGAAGCCCTGCTCGGCGATGAGCGTGACGGCGGCCTCGAAGAGCTTGCGGCGGGTGCTCTCCCGCCGGGCGGCGCGGGAACCCGCCGCGGGGGCGGTGCCGTCGCCGGCACCGCCCCTACGGCCTGTTGCTGTGTCGGTCACAGGCTGAGTTCCGGATGCAGGTCCTTCATCCGGACGACCTGCCGGCCCCGCGCGGTGAGCGCGGTCAGCGCCAGCGAGGCGACGGTGAAGACCGCCAGCACGATGCTGCCCTGCGTGACGACCGAGAGGTCGCCGCCGGTGATCAGACGGCGCAGACCGTCGACGACGTAGCTCATCGGCAGGAACGGGTGGATCGCCGCGAAGAAACCGGGGCTGGTCTGCACCGGGTAGGTACCGCCCGCCGAGGTCAGCTGGAGCATCAGGATGACCAGGGTGAGCACCCGCCCGGCCGGTCCGAAGACCGCGCTGAGCAGCTGGATCAGGGCGGTGAAGCACGCCGTCGCCAGCAGCAGGTAGCCGACCGTGGCGGTCGCCCGGGCCATCTCCAGGCCGAGGCCCCAGTGGAGCACGGCCATCAGGGCCAGCACCTGGACCACGCCGATGGCGAAGGCCGGGAGCCAGGAGCCGAGGGCTATTCGCCAGCCCGGCGCGCCCGCGGCGAGCGCCCGCTTGCTCAGCGGCTGGAGCAGCATGAAGGCGACCATCGCGCCGACCCACAGGGACAGCGGGATGAAGTACGGGGCGAGGCCCGTGCCGTAGTTGGGCGCCTTGTGCATCGACTTGGCGGCCAGCGCGACCGGGTCGGACATGACCTCGGTCCGTGCGTCGCGCTCGTTCTTGTCGTAGTCGGGGATCTTGGCGACGCCGCTGTTCAGGCCGTTGGCCAGCTGGTTGGAGCCGTCCTTCAGCTTGTAGAGGCCGCCGTTGAGCGAGATCGCGCCGTCCTTCAGCTTGCCCAGGCCGCCCGCCAGCTGGTCGGTGCCGGTCTTGGCGTCACCGATGCCGTTGTGGACCCGGCCCGCGCCGTCGGCGAGGTCGCCCGCGCCGTCCGCCAGCCGGCCGCTGCCGTCGGCGATCTTGGCGCTGCCGTCGGAGAGCGCGCCCAGTCCGGTGGCGAACCGGGCGGCACCGTCGGCCACCTTGTGCGCACCGGCGTTCAGCTGGTTGATCCGCGCGAGCTCGCCGTCGGCGTTCTTCGCGATGTCCGGCACCTGCTCGGCGACCATCACCGCGCCCTCGTGGATCTCACGCAGCTTGGCGCGCTGGGCGTCGAAGTCGAGGCGGAAGACGTCGCCCTTGACCTCCTTCGTCGATGCCAGCGAGTCGTTGGCCTTGGCGACGGCCTCCTTGAGGTCGGGGCAGGCGACGCCGGTGGACCCGGCCGTGCACTGCTTGCGGTAGGCCGCGGCCGCCTGATCGGCCGCTTCCTGCGCATCGCTCACGCTGGTCTCGGACTTGCCCGGCAGCCGGCCCAGGACGCGGTCGAGGGTCTCGGTGAGGTCGGCGACGAACTGCGCGCCCCTGGCGATCTCCTCGCTGTGCTTCTTGAGGTAGGGGAGGTCCTTCTTGGCGAGGCCGTTGAGCTTGGTGGCCAGCTCCTCGGTGCCGTCGGCGACCTGCCCGGCGCCCTGGCTCAGCTCCTTGGCCTTGGCCTGTGCCTGGCCGATGCCGGAGTGCAGGTCCGAGGCGCCCTTGCCGAGCTGCCCGGCCTTGTCGTGCAGGGTGTCCGCGCCGTCGCTGACCTTGCCCGCGCCGTCGTCGAGCTGGCCGAGGCCGCCCGACAGCTTGCCGGTGCTCTCCTCGGCGGTACCGAGCCCGTCGGCGAGCTTGCCCGCGCCTTCCTTCGCGTCGTGCAGACCGTCGTCCAGCTTTCCGGCGCCGTCGGCGGCCTTCTGCGTCTGGTCGTGGAGGTCGGAGAAGGAGACGAAGATCTTGTCGAGGAACTGCCGCGACGACTTCGCCGACGTCTTGGCCCGGATCTCCGAGAACACGGTCTTGGAGATCGAGCCGACGATGTAGTTGTTGGCGTCGTTCGTCCGGACCTGGAGCGCGCCGGTCTGCGGGGAGTCGCCGCCGCTGGAGGCGATGCGCTCGCTGAAGTTCGAGGGGATGGTCAGCGACAGGTAGTACCTGCCGTCCTCCAGGCCCTTCGCCGCCTCACCGGAGCCGACTTCCTGCCAGTCGAAGGTGTCGCTGTCGCGGACGCTCTTGACGAGCCGGGAGCCCGCGTCGAGGTGCTTGCCGTCGGCCGTGGCCCCCTTGTCGTCGTTGACGAGCGCGACCGGGATCTTGTCCAGGCGGCTGTAGGGGTCCCAGAAGGAACAGAGGTAGAGCGCTCCGTAGAGCAGGGGGATCAGCGTGAGGGCGATGATGCCGAGCCGGGGGAGCGTGCCCCGGCCGAAACGCCTCAGCTCAAGCGCGGCCAGTTTCGGCGAACGCATGCGCTGTTTCCTCCTCGTGGGTGTCGGCCGGGCCCTGCGGGCCGGCGGTGGTCGTGGCTTCGGTGGTGGCGCGCGGTGTGGCCGCGGCGCCGGAGTCCGTGCGGACGATCAGCGCGTCCTCGGGGGCGTCGCCGGCGACCGCCACGACGGTGGTGCCCGCCGCCGACAGCTCGCGCAACAGCCCCCAGATCTGCTCACGTTCGGCCGCGGAGAGCTTGAGGTCGACGTCGTCGACGGCGAGCAGATGCGGGGCGTGCAGCATGCCGAGCGCCAGGGACAGCCGCAGCGCCTCCAGACGTTCGAGGTCGCGGACGGCGGTGTTCAGCCCCTTCGGCAGGGTGTCGGGGTCGAGGCTCACTGCCGCCAGTGCGGCCTCGATCCGGGCCCGGCGCTCCTCCCGGTTCCGGCGGCCCCAGGACAGCCCGCTCAGCGGGGAGCCCTTCAGGCGGCGGACCAACAGGGCCTGCTCCTTGAGGTGTTCGCCGACGGTGAGGGCCGGCTCCAGGTCGGCGACGCCCGGTACGTGGGCGACCGCCGTCCGGCCGCGCACCGCGCCCATCCGCTTGGGCAGCGGGAAGCCCGCGACGGTGGCCTGGCCCTCGGCGAGCCGCATCCGGCCGGTGAGCGCGAGCAGGAGGCAGGTGCGGCCGGAGCCCGAGGGGCCCTGCAGCGCGATCAGTGCACCCGGCTCCGCGGAGATGTCGACACCTCTGAAGGCCCATCCGCGCGGTCCTTTGACGCCGATCCCCTTGGCGATGACCGCCGCCCCTTGACGGGTGGTGTCCACTGCCCCTCCTTTGATCTGACTGGTCAGTCTAAAAGTTTGCCGCATCGATCGCCGCTTGACCAATCGGCGCCTTGCTAAATGCCCGATTTCGGTGCGCTCGGCCGCGCGACGTGCTTAAGGTCACCCCTGACGTCGCAAGGACGCCGCGAATTCCCCCAGGAAGCGGCCCGCGCCGGGCAGTTGCGGAGACGGGCCGCACACGGACGACGGAGAGCGATGAATCAGACGGCACGGCATCCGGCGTATCCACCATCTCCCGAGCGCCACCGGACGGCCCACACGGCCGCCCGCCCCCGCAGGCTGCTCGCACCGCTCGTCGCGGCGGCCCTCCTCGCGGGCTCGGCCCCCGCCTCGGCCGCGGCGCGCCCCCTCGCGGCCCACCCCGGCGCCGCCTCGGAATCCGGCCCCGACCGGGGCGGACCCTGCGGCAACGGCCCAGGCTGGACGGCGACTTCGACCCGCATCGACCCGAAGGACAGCCACCACGCCTACGTCGGCAACGGCTACCTCGGCCAGCGCATCCCGCCCACCGGCACCGGATATGCCGCCCCCGGCGGCGCCACCGGCTGGCCGCTGAAGACCCCCGCCTACGACGGATCGTTCGTCTCCGGCCTCTACGCCAAGGGTCCCGCGAACGTCGAGGGACGGCAGGCCGTCGCGGCGATCCCCACCTGGACCACGCTCGATGTGACCACCGGCGGCCCGGCCGCCGAGACCTACTCCTCCGCCACCCCCGCCGCCCGCATCTCCCACTACAAGCAGACCCTCGACCTGCGCTGCGGTTTCGTCCGCACCTCCCTGACCTGGACCACCGCCGACGGCCGCGCCACCGACCTCGTCTACGACGTCCTGGCCGACCGGACCGACGCCCACATCGGCGCCGTCCGCCTGCGGATGACCCCGCACTGGAGCGGCGCGGCGACCGTCACCGATGTGCTCGACGGACGGGGCGCCCGCCGGGTGAAAGGCACCGGAGCCACCGCCGCCCGCGGCACCATGGACGTCGCCTTCCGGACCGACGGCACGGACACCGCCGGCGCCGTCGCCTCGACGCTGCGCCCCGGACCGCAGATCCACGCCCGCCCGGAACAGCGGCCCGCCCGTGCCTCCGGGCTGACCAACCGGCAGCGCGTCACCTTCCCCGTCCGCAGCGGCCGCGACTACGAACTGACCAAATACATCGGCGTCGACACCGCCCTGACCTCCCGCACGCCCCGCGCCACCGCCCGCAGCGCGTCGCTGCGGGCCGCGGAGCGCGGCTGGCCCTCGCTCTTCGCCCGGCACACCGCCGCCTGGCGCTCCCTGTGGCGCAGCGACATCGAGGTGGCCGGGCAGCCCGAGCTGCAGTCCTGGATCCGCTCGGCGCAGTACGGACTGCTCGCCGCCACCCGCGCCGGAAACCGCAACAGCATCGGCCCCACCGGCCTGACCAGCGACAACTACGCGGGCGAGGTCTTCTGGGACGCCGAGACCTGGATGTATCCGGGCCTGCTGGCGAGCCACCCCACGCTCGCCAGATCGATCGTCGACTACCGCTACCGGACCCGCGCAGGCGCCCGCGCCAACGCCCGCAAGCTCGGCTACGACGGGCTGTTCTACTCCTGGACCAGCGGCGCCAAGGGCGATCTGTGGACCGAATGCCACAGCTGGGACCCGCCGCACTGCCGCACCCAGAACCACCTCATGGGCGACATCTCCCTCGCCACCTGGCAGTACTACCTCGCCACCAAGGACACCGCCTGGCTGCGCTCGCGCGGCTGGCCCGTGCTCAAGGGCATCGCGGAGTTCTGGGCCTCCCGCGCCACCCGTAACGCCGACGGCAGCTACTCCGTCCGGAACGTCGCCGGGCCCGACGAGTACAGCAACGGCGTCGACGACGGCGTCTTCACCAACGCGGGCGCCGCCACCGCCCTGCGGCACGCCCTGCGCGTCGCCGCCGTCCTCGGCGAACCGGCCCCCGCCGCCTGGCGGACCGTCGCCGACAAACTGCGCATCCCCTACGACACGGAGAACAAGGTCTTCGCGCAGTACGCCGGATACCGGGGCACCACCATCAAGCAGGCCGACACCGTGCTGCTGATGTACCCCCTGGAATGGCCGATGACGACGCAGCAGGCGGCGGACACGCTCGACTACTACGCGGCCCGCACCGACCCGGACGGCCCGGCGATGACCGACTCCGTCCACGCCATCGATGCCGCAGCCCTCGGCGAACCCGGCTGCGCCTCCTACACCTATCTCCTGCGGTCCATCAAGCCGTTCGTCCGCGGGCCGTTCGCGCAGTTCTCCGAGGCGCGCGGCGACAAGGCGGGAGCTGAGGACCCGCACGCCGGACAGCCGGCCCAGGACTTCCTCACCGGCAAGGGCGGCTTCCTGCAGACCTTCACCCACGGCCTGACCGGTCTGCGGCTGCGCGAGAACGCCGTGCACCTCGACCCGACGCTGCCGCCGCAGCTCTCCCGCGGCGTCACCTTGCGCGGCCTGCGCTGGCAGGGCCGGAGCTACGACGTGGAGATCGGCGCGCACCGCACACGTGTCCGGCTGACCGCGGGTGCGCCCCTGCCGATCGAGACGCCGCAGGGCGTCAGGACGGCCCGCGCGGGGCGCCCCGTCGTCCTCCCGACCCGGCGCCCCGATCTCACCCCCACGGACAACGCCGCGCGCTGCACCCCGGCGAGGGCGACGTCCGAGGAGCCCGGGATGTACGCCGGCGCCGCCGTGGACGGCAACGCCACCACCGCGTGGGTGCCCGACGCCGCCGACGGCACGCTCACCGTCGACCTCGGCCGCACCGTGACCGTCGGACAGATCACCCCGCACTGGAACGCGACGAAGCCGGTCTCCTCCGTCGTGCAGGTCTCGCAGGACGGCAGCCACTGGACCGGCACCGGCTACGCGGGCCGCACCCCGGCGCGGTACGTCCGCGTCACGGTCCACGGCGATCCGCGGCCGAACGACGACGGCACGCCGAAGAAGCGCCCGGGCATCACCGAACTGACGGTGGACAGGGCCACCGGCACGGGCGGCCCCGGGAGCTGACCCGCACCGCCACCGACGCACCCCGCGGCGGCCGGGCCGCAGCCCCAGGCCCGGCCGCCGCACGCCGTCCCTCTCACGGTCGGCCGGATATCGCGCCCTCCGCGCCGCCGGCCGTGCCGCCGCCGCGCCCGTGCACACAGCGGAAGACGCCGAGGAGCAGTCCGAAGGGGGTGACTGCGCACCGCTCCGGCGGAGCGGACGAGGGGTTGGAGGGGCCGAGTACGCGAATCCGTGTTCTCATGTCACTCAGCGTGACGGTTGCCCGGCCCGGACGCCATCAGGGATCTCCCTGAGATCGTCCCTGACGTCCCTGACCCCCGTCTCCGGGGAAACCCGGATTCCCGGCCGATCTCCCGCGCGGAGTGTGTCGGCGGGATGAAATCCGCCGGTGGCGCTGTTGGCAAGTTCCGTCAAGGTCGAGGCGCGGGAGGCACCGGGTGGCGGGGACGGACACGGCAGGACAGAGCTGGGCGCGGAGGCTGGTCCGCGACTGTTGGCAGTACCGCACGGACGTACTGCTCTCGCTGGGCTCCTCGCTGGGCGGCATGGCGGTCATGGCGCTCGTACCGCTCATTCCGAAGCTGATCATCGACGACGTGATCGTCAGCCACGACCGCACGCTCGCCCCCTGGGCCACCCTCATGATCGTCGCCGCGGTCGTCGTCTACGCCCTCACCTATGTCCGCCGCTACTACGGCGGACGGCTCGCCCTCGACGTGCAGCACAACCTCCGCACCCGCATGTACGGCTCGATCGCCCGGCTCGACGGCCGGCGTCAGGACGAGCTGAGCACCGGCCAGGTCGTCGGCCGCGCCACCAGCGACCTCCAGCTCATCCAGAGCCTCCTCTTCATGACGCCCATGATGATCGGGAACGTCCTGCTCTTCCTGGTCTCGCTGGTCGTGATGCTGGTGCTCTCCCCGCTGCTCACGGTCATCGCGCTGGCCGTCGCCCCGGCCCTGTGGTTCGTCGCCAAGCGCAGCCGCGCGCGCCTCTACCCCGCCACCTGGTACGCCCAGAGCCAGGCCGCCGCGGTCGCGGGCGTCGTGGACGGCGCGGTCTCCGGCGTCCGGGTCGTCAAGGGCTTCGGGCAGGAGCAGCAGGAGACCGGAAAGCTCCGGGACGTGGGCCGCAAGCTGTTCGCCGGACGGCTGCGCACGGTGCGCCTCAACGCGATCTACAACCCCGCCCTCCAGGCCGTCCCGGCCCTCGGCCAGGTCGCGATGCTGGCCCTCGGCGGCTGGATGGCCACCCGCGGCGAGGTCACCCTCGGCACCTTCGTCGCCTTCTCCACCTACCTCGCCCAGCTCGTCGGCCCGGTCCGGATGCTGGCCGTCGTGCTGACCGTCGGCCAGCAGGCGCGGGCCGGCGTCGAGCGGGTCTACGAACTCATCGACACCGACCCGGTCGTCGAGGAGCGCCCCGACGCCCGTGAACTCCCCGCCGACGCCCCCGCCACCGTCGAGTTCGACGCCGTCACCTTCGGCTACGGCGAGGCGGCCGGGTCCGGGCACGACGCCGACGCCCCGGCCACCGACGCCACCGGCGACCCCGCCCCGGGCGCCGCCACCGCGTCCCGCCCCGTGCTGGACGGCTTCTCGCTGCGCATCGAGCCGGGCGAGACCGTCGCCGTCGTCGGCCGGTCCGGCAGCGGCAAGTCCACCGTCTCGCTGCTGCTGCCCCGCTTCTACGACGCCACCGCCGGCCGCGTCCTGATCGGCGGCCACGACGTCCGCGACCTCACCCTGGAGTCACTGCGCTCCGCCATCGGCCTGGTGCCCGAGAGCAGCTTCCTCTTCTCCGACTCGGTGCGCGACAACATCGCGTACGGCCACCCGGAGGCCACCGACGAGCAGATCCGTACGGCCGCCCGCATCGCACAGGCCGACGGCTTCATCGGCGAGCTGCCCGAGGGGTACGACACCGCGGTCGGCGAGCAGGGCCTGACGCTCTCCGGAGGGCAGCGGCAGCGCATAGCCCTGGCCCGTGCCATCCTCACCGACCCCCGGCTGCTGGTGCTGGACGATGCGACGTCCGCCGTCGACGCCCGGGTCGAGCACGAGATCCACGAGGCGCTGCGCGGGGTGATGGCCGGCCGGACGACGCTGCTCATCGCCCACCGCGCCTCCACCCTGGCCCTCGCCGACCGCATCGCCGTGCTCGACGGCGGCCGCCTCGTCGACATCGGCACCCAGGACGAACTCACCGCCCGCTGTCCCCTCTACCGCAGCCTGCTGACCGACCCCGACGAGCTGGGCGGCGTCCCGCACGACCCGGCCGGTGAGGTGGCGGGCGCCTTCGACGGCGAAGCCGCCGCGACCGGCCTGCTGGAACCGCTCCCCGCAGCCCCCGTGACGGCTCACCCCGACGGCGCCCGCCCGGACGGCGCCCGCCCCGACGGCACGCACCCCGCCACACCCCGCCCGGACGGCATCACCCCCGAGCTGTGGGTCCGCCGCGACACCGACGACGCCCCGGAAAGCGTCACCGGACCGGCCGCCACCCCCGAACTCCTCGCCCAGGTCGCCGCGCTCCCGCCGGCCACCGACACCCCGGACGTCGACGAGGAGCGGGCCGCCGCGGCCGAGGACTCGTACGGTCTGCGGCGGCTGCTGCGCGGCTTCGGCGGGCCGCTGCTGATCGCCCTCGGTCTGGTGGCCGTGGACGCCCTCGGCGGTCTCCTCGTCCCGATCCTCATCCGGCAGGGCATCGACGAAGGCGTCCGCCGCGGGCTGCTCGCCGGCGTCTGGACGGCCGCCCTCCTCGCCCTGGTGACGGTGCTCGTCCAGTGGGCCGCGCAGATCGGCGGCAACAGGATGACCGGCCGCACCGGCGAGCGCGTCCTGTACTCCCTCCGCGTCAAGATCTTCGCCCAGCTCCAGCGCCTCGGCCTCGACTACTACGAGCGCGAACTCACCGGCAAGATCATGACGCGGATGACCACGGACATCGACGCGCTGTCGACGTTCCTGCAGACCGGCCTGGTCACCGCTGTCGTCTCGGTGCTGACCTTCGGCGGCATACTCGTCGCCCTGCTCGTCATCGACGTCCAGCTGGCCCTGGTCGTCTTCGCCACCCTCCCGCCGCTGATCCTCGGCACGTACTTCTTCCGCAAGCAGAGCGTCAAGGCGTACGAGCTGGCCCGTGAGCGGATCAGCGTCGTCAACGGCGACCTCCAGGAGAGCGTCGCCGGGCTGCGGATCGTCCAGGCGTTCCGGCGCGAGGGCCTGGGCGCCGCGCGGTTCGCCGACCGCAGCCACGCCTACCGCCAGGCCCGGGTCCGCGGCCAGTTCCTGATATCCGTGTACTTCCCGTTCGTCCAGCTGCTGTCGTCGGTCGCCGCCGCGCTGGTGCTGATCGTCGGCGCCGGACGGGTCGGCGCGGGCACCCTGACGGCCGGTGCGCTCGTCGCCTACCTCCTCTACATCGACCTGTTCTTCGCCCCCGTCCAGCAGCTCTCCCAGGTCTTCGACGGCTACCAGCAGGCGTCCGTCTCGCTCGGCCGCATCCAGGAGCTGCTGCGCGAGCCGACCACCACCCCCGCCGCCGCACACCCGCGCCCGGTGCCGCAGCTGCACGGCGAGATCACCTTCGACGGGGTGGACTTCCACTACGGCGCGGAGCACGACAGCGCCGAGCAGGCGCTGTCCGGCATCGATCTGACGATCCCCGCCGGGCAGACCGTCGCGTTCGTCGGCGAGACCGGCGCCGGCAAGTCCACCCTCGTCAAGCTGGTCGCCCGGTTCTACGACCCGACCGGCGGCGCCGTCCGCGCCGACGGCATCGACCTGCGGGAGCTGGACCTCACCGGCTACCGCCACCGCCTCGGCATCGTCCCCCAGGAGTCGTACCTCTTCGCCGGCACGGTCCGCGACGCCATCGCCTACGGGCGGCCGGACGCCACCGACGCCGAGGTGGAGGCCGCAGCCCGCGCGGTCGGCGCCCACGCGATGATCGCCACCCTCGACGGCGGCTACCTCCACGAGGTCGCCGAGCGCGGCCGCAACCTCTCCGCGGGCCAGCGCCAGCTGCTGGCCCTGGCCCGCGCCGAACTGGTCGACCCCGACATCCTGCTGCTCGACGAGGCCACCGCCGCCCTCGACCTCGCCTCCGAAGCCGTCGTCAACCAGGCCACCGACCGGCTCGCCGGGCGCCGCACCACCCTCGTCGTCGCCCACCGGCTGACGACCGCGGCGCGCGCCGACCGGGTCGTGGTGATGGACCACGGCCGGGTCGCCGAGGACGGCACCCACGCCGAACTCCTCGCCCGCGACGGCCGCTACGCCGCCCTGTGGCGCGCGTTCGCCGGCGAGGAGGCGACGGCGCGGGTCTGACCGCGATCCGGCCGGGGCCATCCCCCCGGCCGGGCAGGCGTTACGCATCGGTGCTGGTAGGACCCGATTCCCCCGGGTAGGTTCGGCGCGAATTCCGCGACCCCTGGGGAGGGATCATGCGAAGAACGTTCCGCCGGCTGGTGCCGCTCGCCGTCCTGATCGGCACGGCGGGCGCCACCGCCGCTCCGGCCACCGCCGCGCCGCAGACGCAGGACATCAAGGACCGCCTGCTCGCGATACCCGGTATGCACCTGGTGGAGGAGAAGCCGGTCGACGGCTACCGCTACTTCGTCCTCACGTACACACAGCCGGTCGACCACCGCCACCCCGCCCGGGGCACGTTCGAGCAGCGGCTGACCGTGCTGCACAAGGCGGTCGACCGCCCGACCGTCTTCTACACCTCGGGCTACAACGTCAGCACCACCCCGTCCCGCAGCGAGCCGACGCAGATCATCGACGGCAACCAGGTCTCCCTGGAATACCGCTACTTCACGCCCTCCCGGCCGCAGCCCACCGACTGGAAGAAGCTGGACATCCGGCAGGCAGCCGACGACCAGCACCGCATCTACCAGGCGCTGCACCGCATCTACGGCAAGAACTGGATCGCCACCGGCGGCAGCAAGGGCGGCATGACGGCGACGTACTACCGCCGCTTCCACCCCGACGACATGAACGGCACCGTCGCCTACGTCGCGCCCAACGACGTCGTCAACGACGAGGACTCCGCGTACGACCGGTTCTTCGCCACCGTCGGCACCCCGGAGTGCCGCACGGCGCTTCACAAGATCACCCGCGAGGCGCTCAACCGCCGCGACGAGATGGACGAGCGGTTCGCCCGGTGGGCGGAGAAGGAGAAGAAGACCTTCCGCCTCTTCGGCTCCGTCGACCGCGCCTACGAAGTGCTGGTGACGGACCTGGAGTTCGGTTTCTGGCAGTACCAGCCCGCCGCCACCGCCTGCAAGGACGTGCCCTCCCCGGACGTGTCCACCGATGCGCTGTGGAACTGGATGGACGAGGTCGGCGGCTTCGAGAGCTACACCGACCAGGGCATGGAGAAGTACACGCCGTACTACTACCAGGCCGGCACCCAGCTCGGTGAGCCCGGATACGGCTACCCGCACCTCAAGGGCCTGCTGAAGTACCCCGGCATCAACAACTCGCGCACCTTCGTGCCGCGGGACATCCCGATGCAATTCGACAAGCGCGCCATGCCGGACGTGGACCGCTGGGTGCGCCACCACGCGCAGCGGATGATGTTCGTCAACGGCGAGTGGGACCCGTGGAGTTCGGAACACTTCGAGCTGGGCAAGGGCGCCCGGGACTCCTACGTCTACACCGTGTCCGGCGGCAACCACGGCTCCAACATCACCAAGCTCAAGGATGCCGACCGCACCAAGGCCACCGCCTCCCTCCTGAAGTGGGCCGGTGTCGACGCCCACGGCAAGGCCACCGCACAGGCCCCCTACGACCGGAAGCTGGACCGCCAGGAACTGCGCCGCACCCCGCCGCTGCGCCCCTGATCCCCGGCCCCCGCTCCGGCGACGGCTGACGGAACGTTACGGCGCGCCCCTCCACCCGGGAGGGGCGCGCCCCGTGCCGCCGCGTCAGTACGTCAGCCCGTGGCCGACCGGGTACAGCTCCTCCTCCGGCGCGTCGGCCCGCATCACCGGCACCGGCAGCCGCCCGCGCGGCGACCGCTGCCCGGCGATCACCCGCGCCGCCGCCCGCACCTCGACATCGGTCCACCCGTAACTCGCCAGCCCCGCCCGCACGCCGTCGAGCTGCGCGATGTCGTACGGATTGCGGACCGCGAGCTGCACCACCGGCTTCCCGGTGGCGAGCAGCGCCTCGACGAGCGCGCACTGCGCGGAGCCGGGCGTGATGTTGTACGTCGCGACGACCGCGGCGTCGTGGCCGGCCAGCACCGCCACCGCGTCGTCGATCACCGCCCGGTCCGGCGTCAGGCCCGTGGACAGCGCGGTCGCGGCGAAGCCGAGCCCGGTCAGCTCCCGGGCCAGCACCCCGGTGGGCGGCCCGCCCGTCCCGGACGGCGCGGCCGTGTCCACCCCCGCCACCAGCACCCGGTGCTCACGGCGGCGGGAGAGCGGCAGCACCCCGCCGGTGTTGCGCAGCAGCGTCGTCGTCCGGTCGGCGAGCGCGTCCGCCGCCTGAAGATGGCGGCGGATCCCCACCACCCGGTCGACCTCGGCCCGCGAGGTGTACGGGTCGGCGAACAGGCCGCGGCGCTCCTTGAGCAGCAGGATGCGCAGCAGCTTGGCGTCGATGTCGGCCTCGGACAGCTCGCCCTCCGTCAGGGCGCGGACGACGGCGGCGTGCGCGACGGCGAGGTCCGGCGGGTTGAGCAGCTGATCGACGCCGGCCTTGAGCGCCAGGACCGGCACCCGGTCGTCGCCGTACTTCTCACGGACGCCCTGCATGCCCAGCGAATCGGTGATCACCACGCCGTCGTAGCCGAGCCGCTCGCGCAGCAGCCCGGTGAGGATCGGGCGCGAGAGGGTCGCCGGGTCCCCGCCGGGGTCGAAGGCGGGGACGACGATGTGCGCCGACATGATCACATCGATGCCGGCGGCCACCGCGGCCCGGAACGGCGGCTCGTCCAGCCGCCGCCACTCCTCGGCGGTGTGGTGGATGGTCGGCAGCCCGACGTGGCTGTCGACATCGGTGTCGCCGTGCCCGGGGAAGTGCTTGGCGCAGGCGGCCACCCCCGCGTTCTGGTAACCGCGCACCTGGGCGGCGACCATCCGTGCCACGGCCCGCGGATCGGAGCCGAAGGAGCGGACGCCGATGATCGGGTTGGCGGGGTTGACGTTGACGTCGGCGTCCGGGGCGAAGTCCTGCCGGATGCCCATCGCGTACAGCTCGGCGCCGCTGATCCGGGCCGCGGTCGTGGCGTCGGCGCGCGAGCCCCCGGCGCCGAGCGCCATCGCGCCGGGCAGCAGGGTGGCGGGCACGCCGATCCGCGCGACGGCGCCGTGCTCCTGGTCGGTGGAGATCAGCAGCGGCACGGGCACCCGCTGGGCGGCGCCCGCCCGCTGGATGCCGTTGGACAGCTCCGCGATCTGGTGCGGATCGCGGGTGTTGTGCGCCCAGCTGAAGTAGATGATGCCGCCGACGTGGTACTTCGCGATGAGTTCGGCCGCGTTCGCGACGCCGATCTCCTTGCGGTTGGCGTCCACGTCGGCCTGGTCGGGGGCGGTGGCGGAGTGTCCGTAGACCCGCATCACGAAGAGCTGACCGGCCTTCTCCTCCGGTGTCATACGGGCGATGAGACGCCGCATCCGCTCCCGCACGGCGGCCGTGGGACGGGCGGCGGCAGGGCCGGCGGCGGCCGCGGGAGAGGCGCCCGCGGCGCAGGCGGCGGCGGCCGCGGCTGCGGTGGTCAGGACGGCACGTCTGGAGTGCATGTGCGCTCCTTCCGGCGGGCTTCCCCGGCGAAGTGAGGGACAGTCGGAGGATCACGGATAGCCGGAAAGCATCGCCCGGTCAATGACCGGTTGACCGGCGCCGCCCGGCGGTTGCGGACCGGACGCTGCCGTGCCGACGGCCGACGGCCCTGCGCAGGGCCCTGCCGGCGGCCTCCTCCCGGCGGCCGGCCGAAGCCGCCCGGGCCGCGTTGTCAGACCCCGGCGGTACCGTTCGGAGCATGGGCAACGCGGTCAACGCCTCGGTGGTCGAAGGGGTCCTGGAGCGGATCACCTACGCCAACGAGGAGAGCGGTTACACCGTCGCGCGCGTCGACACCGGCCGCGGCGCGGGCGATCTGCTGACGGTCGTCGGCGCGCTGCTGGGGGCGCAGCCCGGCGAATCCCTGCGGATGGAGGGCCGCTGGGGCTCCCATCCGCAGTACGGCAAGCAGTTCACCGTCGAGAACTACACCACCGTCCTGCCCGCCACCGTCCAGGGCATCCGCCGCTATCTCGGCTCCGGCCTGATCAAGGGCGTCGGCCCGCGCATCGCCGACCGCATCACCGAACACTTCGGCGTGGCCACGCTCGACGTCATCGAGGAGGATCCGGCGCGGCTGATCGAGGTGCCCGGCCTCGGCCCGAAGCGGATGAAGAAGATCGCCGCGGCCTGGGAGGAGCAGAAGGCCATCAAGGAGGTGATGATCTTCCTCCAGGGCGTCGGCGTCTCCACCTCCCTCGCCGTACGCATCTACAAGAAGTACGCGGACGACGCCGTCGCCGTGGTGCGCGAGCAGCCCTACCGCCTGGCGGCCGACGTCTGGGGCATCGGCTTCCTGACGGCCGACCGCATCGCGCAGGCCGTCGGCATCCCGCACGACAGCCCGGAGCGGGTCCGGGCCGGGATCCAGCACGCCCTGTCGCAATCGGCCGACCAGGGCCACTGCTTCCTGCCCGAGGAGCAGCTCCTGGCCGACTCCGTGAAGTTGCTCCAGGTGGACACCGGCCTGGTCATCGACTGCCTGGCCGAGCTGGCCGCGGACCCGGAGGGCGTGGTGCGCGAGAAGATCCCCCAGGGCGGCGGCGAGGAGCCCGTCACCGCCGTCTACCTGGTGCCCTTCCACCGCGCCGAGCTGTCCCTGACCGGCCGGCTGACGCGGCTGCTGCGCACCCCCGAGGACCGGCTGGCCGTCTTCGGCGGCGTCGACTGGGAGCGCGCGCTGGCCTGGCTGGCCCGGCGTACGGGCGCCGAGCTGGCACCGGAGCAGCGGGACGCGGTGCGCCTCGCGCTGACCCGCAAGGTGGCGGTGCTCACCGGCGGCCCGGGCTGCGGCAAATCCTTCACGGTCCGGTCGGTGGTCGAGCTGGCCCGCGCCAAGAAGGCCCGGGTGGTGCTGGCCGCGCCGACGGGGCGGGCCGCCAAGCGGCTGGCGGAGCTGACGGGCGCGGAGGCGTCGACCGTCCACCGGCTGCTGGAGCTGAAGCCGGGCGGGGACGCCGCGTACGACGCCGACCGGCCGCTGGAGGCCGATCTGGTGGTGGTCGACGAGGCGTCCATGCTCGATCTGCTGCTCGCCAACAAGCTGGTCAAGGCGGTCCCGCCGGGCGCGCATCTGCTGCTGGTGGGCGATGTCGACCAGCTGCCGTCGGTCGGCGCGGGGGAGGTGCTGCGGGATCTGCTCGCGGACGGCGGCCCGGTGCCGTGCGTCCGGCTGACCAGGATCTTCCGCCAGGCCCAGCAGTCCGGCGTGGTGACCAACGCGCACCGCGTCAACGCCGGAAAGCCGCCGCTGACCCAGGGCCTGCCGGACTTCTTCCTCTTCGCCGAGGAGGACACCGAGGAGGCCGGCCGGCTGACCGTCGACGTGGCGGCCCGCCGCATCCCCGCGACCTTCGGGCTGGACGCCCGGCGGGACGTCCAGGTGCTCGCCCCGATGCACCGCGGACCGGCCGGCGCGGGCGCGCTCAACGCCCTGCTCCAGCAGGCGGTCACCCCGGCGCGCCCGGAGGTGCCCGAGCGCCGCTTCGGCGGCCGGGTCTTCCGGGTGGGCGACAAGGTCACCCAGATCCGCAACAACTACGAGAAGGGCCGCAACGGCGTCTTCAACGGCACGGTCGGCGTGGTCACGGATATGAACACCGACGAGCAGCGGCTCATGGTGCGCACCGACGAGGACGAGGAGGTTCCGTACGACTTCGACGAGCTGGACGAGCTGGCGCACGCCTACGCGGTGACGATCCACCGGTCCCAGGGGAGCGAGTACCCGGCGGTGGTGATTCCGGTCACCACGGGCGCCTGGATGATGTTGCAGCGAAATCTGCTGTATACGGCGATAACCCGGGCAAAACGATTGGTGGTGCTGGTGGGGTCCCGGAGGGCTCTGGGGCAGGCCGTACGCACCGTGTCGGCCGGTCGGCGGTACACGGCGCTCGATCGCCGACTCGCCGGAGTGGTGGGCGCCGCTCAACTTCCCTAATCGGGTCGAAGGGGCGCAGGATGGTCAGGTAAACGGCACTCAGTGCCGCCCGAAGGCCGAATTGCCGACCCCGAGTGCACATCCCACGTCCAAATGGGGGAAGGTAGAGGCAGTCAGGGCACCTCGAAGAAGAGGCACAACGTCGGTGAGGGATGACGTGAGCGACAACTCTGTAGTACTGCGTTACGGGGACGGCGAATACAGCTACCCGGTCGTCGGCAGCAGCGTCGGCGATAAGGGCTTCGACATCTCGAAGCTGCGCGCCCAGACCGGTCTGGTGACCCTGGACTCCGGTTACGGCAACACCGCCGCGTATAAATCCGCGATCACCTATCTGGACGGTGAGCAGGGGATTCTGCGCTACCGCGGCTACCCGATCGAGCAGCTCGCGGAGCGCAGCACGTTCGTCGAGACCGCGTACCTGCTGATCAACGGCGAGCTGCCCACCGTCGACCAGCTGTCCAACTTCAAGCAGGACATCACGTACCACACCCTGCTGCACGAGGACGTCAAGCGCTTCTACGACGGCTTCCCCCGGGATGCCCACCCGATGGCGATGCTGTCGTCGGTCGTCAGCGCCCTGTCGACCTTCTACCAGGACAGCCACAACCCGTTCGACGAGCAGCAGCGGCACATCTCCACGATCCGCCTGCTGGCCAAGCTGCCGACGATCGCGGCGTACGCGTACAAGAAGTCGGTCGGCCACCCGGTCGTCTACCCGCGTAACGACCTCGGCTACGTCGAGAACTTCCTGCGCATGACGTTCTCGGTGCCGGCTGCCGAGTACGAGCTGGACCCGGTCGTGGTCAGCGCCCTCGACAAGCTGCTGATCCTGCACGCGGACCACGAGCAGAACTGCTCGACCTCCACCGTGCGCCTGGTCGGCTCCTCGCAGGCGAACCTCTTCGCCTCGATCTCCGCCGGTATCAACGCGCTCTGGGGCCCCCTGCACGGCGGTGCCAACCAGTCCGTGCTGGAGATGCTGGAAGGCATCCAGCGCGACGGCGGCGACGTCGACTCCTTCATCCGCAAGGTGAAGAACAAGGAAGACGGCGTGAAGCTCATGGGCTTCGGGCACCGCGTCTACAAGAACTTCGACCCCCGGGCGAAGATCATCAAGGCGGCGGCGCACGACGTCCTCTCGGCGCTCGGCAAGTCCGACGAGCTGCTGGACATCGCCCTGAAGCTGGAGGAGCACGCGCTCTCCGACGACTACTTCGTCGAGCGCAAGCTCTACCCGAACGTCGACTTCTACACCGGTCTGATCTACCGGGCCATGGGCTTCCCGACCGAGATGTTCACGGTCCTCTTCGCCCTCGGCCGCCTCCCGGGCTGGATCGCCCAGTGGCACGAGATGATCAAGGAGCCCGGTTCCCGGATCGGCCGCCCGCGGCAGATCTACACCGGCATCGTCGAGCGCGACTTCGTGCCCGTCGAGCAGCGCTGACCCGTCCGGGCGTCCACGCCCGGTACGGAGACGGCCCCCGCCCGTCCAGGGTGGGGGCCCGTTCGCTTTCCGTGCGGGGAAGGCGAACGGAATCGGCGGCACGGGAAACGAAAAGCGCCCCGCCTCCAGATCCCCCCACGGGTCCAGAGCGCGGGGCGCTTCCCTTGTCCCGGGTCGGATTCCCCCCACGGGATCCGTCCGGGCGTTCAGGGTGCACCGCGATCTGCCGGGACGCGCACGTTCGGGAGGGCCGCTCAAAGCTCCCCGGGCACGTCGCCCCGGCCACGCGTAGCCGGTCCGATCCCCCAAGACCGGCACGGCTGTTGCCGAGCAGACCCCGCCGGGGTGCCTGCTCACCTGGTTAGACTCTCGACCCCCCACGATGGTTACGTTCGGAACTCTGTGATCTGGGTCTCTTGCCATATGAGGGCGAAAACGGTCAAGGGCCGCGATCTGAATTTCGCGGCCCCGACGTATGGGTGTTGTGCCCATTGTGTGATTTTTGTGAACGTGTGGGCTGTGTGGGCCATGGAGCGGCCCCTGTGGTGAAAAGCCCTCCGGTCGGTACCGGGGAGGCTCAGGCCTGGCCCACCAGCTCGTAGCCGGCCTCGTCCACCGCCTCGCGCACCGCGGCCTCGTCGAGGGCGGCCCGCGAGACGACGGTGACCAGGCCGGTGGCGGCCTCCGCGTGCACCGAGACGACGCCGTCCAGCTCCGAGATCTCGGACTTGACCGCCCCCTCGCAGTGCCCGCAGGTCATGCCGGTCACCTTGTAGGTCGTGGTGATCTCGCCCGCCTGTGCCGCGCCCTCACCGGAGTGGCAGGAGCCTTCGGGGGTGCAGCAGGAGCCGTTGGTCGATGCGGCGGTCATGGGAATCTCCTCGTGGTGCCGATGGTCGGTGGATGTCGAGGTGTCGTACGGGTGCCGGGTTCGCCGGGGCGTGCGCCGCCGGCGGTGCGGCGGGGCGACCGGAGTCGCCGTCCGACGCTGCTCACTGTATACCCCTAGGGGGTATCAATCCAGCGCCGCCGCGCCACGCGTTGCCACCGCGTGCACCGCGCGTCAGCCTGGGAGGTACCGGCGCGGAGCGTTTCGCGCCGGGGCGATCGGAGGAGGCGCGCCGGATGGCCGTGCTCGCCCTCTACGGGCTGCTGGTGCTCACCACCCTGCCACCGCTGGTGCCCAACTCCGCGCTGCTCGTCTCCGCCGGCGTCCTCGCCGCGCACGGCGACCTCTTCCTCCCCTTCGTCCTGCTCGTCGTCGCCGGTAGCGCGACCCTCGGTGACCTGCTGATGTACCTCCTCGCCCGCCGCTTCGGCGGCCCGGTGCGCGGCTGGATGCGGCGGAGCGTCCGCCGCCGCGTCCTCCTGGAGTGGACGTCACGGCGGATCGAGCGCTACGGCCTGCCCTTCGTCCTCGGGGTGCGCTTCCTGCCCAACGGCCGGATCGTCGGCGCGCTCACCTCGGGCGTGCTGCGCTATCCGCTGCGCCGCTATCTGCTCGGCGCCGCCCTCGCCGAAGCGGTGTGGGCGAGCTACTCGATCGGCCTCGGCTACCTCGGCAGCGCCGCCGTGGGCAACCGCCTCTACGCCGCCGCCATCGGCATCGGCATCTCGTGCGCCGTCGCCACGCTGGGTGTGGTCGTGCCGTGGGTGGTGCGCCGTCGCGCCGTCCGCACACGGAAGGCGCGGGTGTGCCGGGTGACCGCCGCCGGGGTGGTGGTCCGGAGCGCCGGAACCGGTGGTGCGGCGCGGCGGGACGAGGGCGATGCCGCACAGGGCGGCGGACGCCGTGTCCCGGGCCCGGAGGTGCGCTCCCGGCCCGTTGTCAGTGGTCGCCCTTACCGTTGAGTCATGGCTTACGAACTCTGCGTAATCATCATGGTGTTGGCGTGTGCGGCGGCCCGGCCGTGGCGGGGCCTGTGCGTCCCGGGGCAGGCCTTCCCGGCTTTCGGGCGGCCGGGCCGGAGGAGTGGTCCGGGGTGTGGACGGCGCGGCTCGCCGGGGGCCGCCGGGTGCCGGGGCGGCCCGTCGAGGTGGGGCGGTTCAGGCGCCGCCCGTGGCCCGCAGATCGCGGTCGACGGCGCGCAGCAGGGTGAGCAGCATGCGGTTCAGGGGCGTCGGAAGGGAGTGCCGTTCGCCCGCCGCGACCACCGCTCCGGTGAGGTGCGCGTACTCCAGCGGCCGGCCCGCCTCGCGGTCGTAGAGCATCGACGAACCGGCGTCGGGCGGGGCCGCCGCATAGATCTCCAGCGTCCCGGTGATGTCGCCGTCACCGATGTCCGCCCCCTCCGCGCGGGCGACCTCCGCCGCCTCGGTGAGCAGGGCGCGGGCGAGCGCCGCCATCTCCGCCTCCCGGAAGATGCCCATCCGCTGCCCGAGCAGCGCCGTGAGCGGGTTGGCGGCGAGGTTGAAGAAAAGCTTGCGCCAGGTGGCGGTGGTGAAGTCCGGCATCTGTGTGACGTTCAGCCCGGTGCCGTCCAGCAGCGCGGCGAACGCCTCGGACGACGGGCCCTGCGGCACATGCAGTTCGCTCGCGAGGTGGTGGACGATCCGGCCCGGCGCGGTGCGCTCCGCCGAGAGATAGCAGATCACCGGCAGCGTCGCGGTCCCTTCCGGAACGTACGGGGCCACGCGCTCCGCGAGTCCGGTGCCGTTCTGGAGCACGGCGACCGTGGTGCCCGGTCCGCACAGGGCGCGCAGCCACGGCGCCGCGCCGGGGGTGTCCTGCGCCTTGGTGGTCAGCAGCACCCAGTCGACGGGCCCGACCTGCGCGGGATCGGTGGCGACGGGGACCGCGGCGTGCCGTTCGGCGCCGTCAAGGGTGACGGTCAGCCCGTCGACGGGCGTCCGTACGCACAGGGTGACGTCGAGTCCGGCCCAGTGCATCAGGGCGGCGGCGTAGCCACCGATCCCACCGGCGCCGATCACCGCCGACCGGGCGGAGGAGGAGCGAGATGTCGTGGACATGGAGTGATCGTAGGAGGGGCCGGCCCGGTGTGTCCGGCGGTGCGGGGATCCGCCCGTGCCCGGGGCCCGGGGCGGCGCCGGTCCGATGCGGTCCGCGCTCCGTGCGGTGCGCGCCGCGGGGTCAGGTCATGCCCGGCGGCTGTGGCCCGGTCTGCGGGTCACCCAGTCACGGACGGTGTCGGCGAACCAGTACGGTCTGCCGCCCTCGACGTGGTCCGGCTCGGGAAGCAGACCGTGCTTGCGGTAGGAGCGCACGGTGTCCGGCCGCACCCGGATGTGTGCGGCGATGTCCTTGTAGGACCAGAGCCTCCGGTCGGTCATCGCTGCCTCGCCTCCCTGGATCCGGGGCCCCGGCCGCGCGGCCTGCGTCAGGCGCGGACGGAGCGGGTGTTCCTGTGCCCTGCGCCGGGACAACGACACCGACCGCCGTACGGACAGGGGCTGTTGATCACCTGTGACGGAAGACCCGCGTAACCGTGACGGACGTGACGCAACGGGGACGGCCGTGACATGTGTGGAACGGAAGGCGACAGGAGGGGAGAGGTGCGGAATGCGGGCGGGGCGAGGCCTTGACCTCGCCGAATGGCGGCCGTCCCGGGTGTGAGCGGCGGTGTCCCCGGGCATGAGCGGCGGGCCGCCCCGCCCGGGACGGCCCGCCGTATGGAGAGGCGCCGCGCCGTCGGTGCGCGGCGGACGGGTCAGGCGTAGAGCGCCTTCCAGGTCTTCTTGCCGACCTTGCCGTCCGCGGGCAGATGCGCCGCCTTCTGGAACTTCTTGACGGCGGCGAGGGTCTTGTCGCCGAAGTAGCCGGTGAGGCTGCTCCAGGGCAGGTACTTGCGGTTGGCCAGCAGGCACTGGACCTGCTTGACCCGGTCGTTGCGCTGGCCGTACGTGGTGAGTGCGGTGCCGTTGTAGTAGGCGCAGGCGGCCTTGGGGTCCGGCCCGGTGGCGGCCTGCGCCCCGGGTGCCGCGCCGGTGAGCAGGGCGGCGGTGATCAGGCCGGTGGCGGCCGCCAGGGCGGCCGGGCGGCGGATGGAGCGATGCAGAGAGGTGATGCGCATGATGTCCTCTTTTCCCCCGTTGAGCGCCATGCATCCGTATGGTGCTCATCCGACCACCCCCAGGGGGTACGCGCGCCGGAGTGCTCCGCAGCGGGATGCCGTGCATCTACGGGCACGCGGCCCGCGCCCGCCGCGGTTGCCGGAGGCGGAGAGTCCGGTGCGTCAACTTTCCTACGTAAGAAAGGCGATGAGGGGGCATCGTCACGGACCGGTCGCTTTGCGGCGAACGTCCTGTGGGCCGGGGGACGCGGAGGGGCGGCCGTCGCCCTTGCGGTGGTGCCGGGCGGGCCGGGAGGGCAGCGGATCAGCGGTACAGCGCGGGCCGTTCGGGCAGGTCGACGGGGACGCGCTCGCCGGTGCGCTGCGCCTGGACGCCCGCCTGGCAGACCACCGCGGCGGCGTAGCCGTCCCAGCAGCCGGGGCCCTCCACGGCGCCGCGCCGGGTGGCGTCCACCCACCGCTGCACCTGGTGGTCGTACGCGCCCGCGAAGCGTTCCACGAAGTCCGGCGGGATGGTGCCGCCCCAGCGGCCCGCCGCGTTGACGAAGACGCCGCGGTCGTCGCCGATCCGCGCGGTGCCCCGCTCGCAGACCGCCTCGCAGGACACCTGGTAGCCGAAGCCGCAGTTGACGAAGAGTTCGGTGTCGACGAGATGATCGTCCGCGGTCTCGAAGACGATCAGCTGCGGATCGTGCAGCCCCTCGGGCGCACCGCCGGAGGGCGTCGGGCGCAGCACCCGTACGGCGGTGATCTCGGTGTCCAGCAGCCAGCGCGTCACATCGATCTCGTGCACCGCGGAGTCGTGCAGCGTCTGCGCATCGGTGCAGCCGGGCGGCGAATCGACGTTGCGGTGCGTGTGGTGCAGCATCAGCGGACGGCCCCACGCACCGCGCGTCAACTGCGCCTTGAGGGTGCGGTAGTCCGCGTCGTAGCGGCGCATGAAGCCCAGCTGGACCAGGCGGCGGCCGAGGCGCTGCTCGGCGGCGAGCACCCGCAGCGCGGACTCCGGATCCGGCGTCAGCGGCTTCTCGCACAGCACCGGCAGCCCGCGCTCGAACGCCGCCGCCAGCGCCGCCTCGTGGGCCGCTCCCGGCGAGGCGACGAGGAGTGCGTCCACCCCCGGAGCGTCCATGGCGGCCACCGGATCGGTGCGGGCCACGGCCCCTTCGATGGGGCCGGCCAGCGCCTCGGCGCGGGCCCCGTCCACATCGGCGACGACCGCCACCCGCGCCCCGCTGATCACCTCGTCGATCCGGCGTACGTGATCGGCGCCCATCCGCCCGGCGCCGATGACGGCCACCCCCAGAGTCCCGTGCATGTCGTCCTCCCGCTCGCGGTCCGTTCCGTCCGTCGCTCAGGCGCCGCAGGAGCGCAGAAAGCGGCGGGTGCGCCGGGCGATGGGCAGCGGCTGCTCCGGCGGACAGGGATACATGTCCTGCTCGACGATGGCGAAGAGCGGGGTGCCCAGCTCCTGCGCAGCCTCCAGGACGGGCGGCAACGCGGGGACGCCGCGCGGCGGTTCGCACATCACGCCCTGCCGGACGGCCGGGCCGAAGGCGGTGCCGTTGGCGCGGACGTCGGCGAGGATGCCGGGGTCGACCTGTTTCAGATGGAGATAGCCGATGCGCTCGCCGTAGGCGCGGATCAGCGCGACGCTGTCGCCGCCGCAGTAGGCGTAGTGGCCGGTGTCCAGGCAGAGGGAGACCAGGTCCGGGTCGGTGGCGTCGAGGAAGCGGGTGACGTGCTCCTCGGTGTCGAGATGGGTGTCGGCGTGCGGATGCACCACCAGCGTCAGGCCGAACTCCTCCCGGACCCGCCGGGCCAGCCGCTCCGTGCCCTCGGTGAGGTGCCGCCACTGCGCGGCGGTCAGCTCGGGCGGCTCCAGCTCCTCGGCGGTGCGGTCGTCGCGCCAGAAGGACGGGATGGCGACGAGGTGTCCGGCGCCCGTCGCCCGGGCGAGCGCGGCGACCCGGGAGACCTGCTCCCAGGTCGCGTCCCAGATCGCCGGGCCGTGGTGCAGCGAGGTGAAGACCGTCCCGGCCGAGACCCCGAGGCCGCGCCGGGCGGTCTCGTCGCGCAGCACCGCCGGGTCGGTGGGGAGATAGCCGTAGGGGCCCAGCTCGATCCAGTCGTAGCCCGCCTCGGTGACCTCGTCGAGGAAGCGCCGCCAAGGGACCTGCCGGGTGTCGTCGGGGAACCACACGCCCCAGGAATCCGGTGCGGACCCCACCCGGATGCGGTCCAGAACGGGCGCGTCGGCACGGGCTGCGGTCATGCGACGGCTCTCCTCTCGCCGGTCGGCGGTGACCGGGGGCGCGGGAGTGGTGGGCTCAGCCTCGCGGGCACCCCTGGGGGTGTCAAGATCCCCTCCCGCCATACGGGCCCCCGGCGCGCCGCCCCGGGGAGCACGCCGGGAAGCGGTGGTTCCGACGCGCCGCCGCTCCGGCGGATACCGGTACGCGCGGCGCCCGCGCCCGTGCGGCCACTCGCCCGTATCGCCGCCCCCGTACAGGTCAGCGCGGTGCGACGGGCCGTTGACAGGGTCCGGCGGCCCCACTAGACCTGTGCCCGCGACGGGGTGTGGGCGCGCCGCCCGGCCCCGCCGTGCCGCGTCGGGCGAAGCGAAGGGGACCCATGCCGGAACCGTTCGACCTCATCACCATGGGCCGCATCGGGGTGGACCTCTACCCCCTCCAATCGGGCGTGCCGCTCGACCGGGTGGAGACGTTCGGGAAGTTCCTCGGCGGCTCCGCCACCAACGTCGCGGTCGCCGCCGCGCGGCTGGGCCGCCGCACCGCCGTCATCAGCCGCACCGGACGCGACCCCTTCGGCGACTACCTCCACCGGGAGCTGCGGGAGTTCGGCGTCGACGACCGCTGGGTCACCGCCGTGGACGACCTGCCCACCCCGGTCACGTTCTGCGAGATCTTCCCGCCGGACCGCTTCCCGCTCTACTTCTACCGCCGCCCCACCGCCCCCGACCTCACCCTCCGCGCCGACGAGCTGGACCACGACGCGCTGCGGGCCGCCCGGATCCTCTGGGTCACCGGCACCGGACTGTGCGAGGAGCCCAGCCGCAGCGCCACCCTCGCCGCGCTCGCCGCCCGGGCCAGGCGCGGCCCCACCGTCCTCGACCTCGACTGGCGGCCGCTGTTCTGGGGCGGTGCGGGCGGCGCCTCCGGGGACGGCGGGGCGACCGGCGCCGCCGCCATGGCCGCCGCGCGCCCGCACTACGAAGCGGCGCTCGCCCACGCCACCGTCGCCGTCGGCAACATCGACGAGGCGGAGGTCGCCACCGGGCTGCGCGACCCGCGGGCCTGCGCCGAGGCGCTGCTGGCGCAGGGCCCCGAACTCGCCGTCGTCAAACAGGGCCCCAAGGGCGTCCTCGCCGTCCACCGGGACGGCCGCACCGCCGAGGTCCCGGCCTTCCCCGTCGAGGTCGTCAACGGCCTCGGCGCCGGTGACGCCTTCGGCGGCGCGCTCTGCCACGGCCTGCTGGAGGGCTGGGAGCCGACGCCGATGATGCGTTACGCCAACGCGGCCGGCGCCCTCGTCGCCACCCGTCTCGCCTGCTCACCCGCCATGCCGACGGCGGCGGAGGTCGACGCGTTCCTCGCCGCACGATGAACCGGCCGGGCCCGGACGCCGCGGCCCGGACGGCCTGCCGCCCTCGGCCCGGCTGCCCCCGGATCCCGGCTCCGGACGGCCGGGCCGGGCCGCGCGCAATCGGGTGGGCGCCGTCGCGGCGCCCGCATTTCCCTCACTGTCAGTGGTCGGGTGGAGACTTGTGGTCATGAACCCCGTATCCGCGTCATCCGCGTCCGCACCCGGCCCCGGCCGGGCCCTCGGCCTCCACATCCCGGCAGGTCACGGCGGCGCCGGGCGCTACGCCCTGGACATCACGCCGGAGCGGGCGGGCTGGGGCCACTCCTCGCTGCGCATCCTCGACCTGCCGCCCGGCGGCCACCACGCCTTCGACGCCGGGGACAGCGAATGGATCGTGCTGCCCCTCACCGGCGGCTGCACCGTCACCACCGATGGCACCCCGCACGAACTCACCGGCCGCGACAGCGTCTTCAGCGGCCTCACCGACTTCGCCTACGTGCCGCGCGATGCGCATGCGCGGCTCACCAGCCGGGCGGGCGGCCGGTTCGCCCTCGCCGGGGCCCGCTGCGCCCGCCGTCTGCCCGCCCGCCGCGGCGCCGCCGCCGACGTCCCCGTGGAGCTGCGCGGCGCCGGGGCCTGCTCCCGCCAGGTCAACAACTTCGCCGCCGCCGACGCCTTCCCCTGCGACAAGCTCATCGCCGTCGAAGTCCTCACCCCGGGCGGCAACTGGTCGTCCTACCCGCCGCACAAGCACGACACCGCCCGCCCCGGCGAGGAGTCCGAGCTGGAGGAGATCTACTACTTCGAGGTCGAGCCCGCCCACGGCACCCCGGGCGTCGGCTATCAGCGCGTCACCCCCTCCGGGCCCGGCCGCACCACCGACGTCCTCGCCGAGGTCCGCGGCGGCGACGCCGTCCTCATCCCCGACGGCTGGCACGGCCCGTCCATCGCCGCTCCCGGCCACACCCTCTACTACCTCAACGTCATGGCCGGGCCCGGCGCCACCCGCGAGTGGCTGATCCGCGACCACCCCGACCACGGCTGGATCCGCTCCACCTGGCCCGGACAGCCCACCGACCCCCGCCTGCCCCGCTACACCGCGCCCCCGGGAGACACCCGATGACCACCCTCCGCCTCACCGTCGCGCAGGCCCTGGTGCGGTTCCTCGCCCGCCAGTACACGGAGCGCGACGCCCACCGCCACCGCCTGGTGAACGCCTGCTGGGGCATCTTCGGTCACGGCAACGTCGCCGGGATCGGCCAGGCGCTGCGCGAGGACCCCCAGGCGCTGCCGTTCCTCCAGGGCCGCAACGAACAGGCCATGGTCCACGCCGCCACCGCCTACGCCCGCCAGAGCGACCGGCTCCGCGCGCAGGCCGTCACCACCTCCATCGGCCCCGGCGCCACCAACCTCGTCACCGGCGCCGCCCTCGCCACCGTCAACCACCTGCCGGTCCTGCTGCTGCCCGGCGACACCTTCGCCACCCGCCGCGCCGACCCCGTCCTCCAGCAGCTGGAGGTCCCGTACGCCGGTGATCTCTCCGTCAACGACGCCCTGCGCCCCGTCTCCCGCTACTTCGACCGCATCACCCGGCCCGAGGCGCTCATGCCGGCCGCCCTCCAGGCGATGCGGGTCCTCACCGACCCCGTCGACACCGGCGCCGTCACCCTCGCCCTGCCGCAGGACGTCCAGGCCGAGGCGTACGACTGGCCGGCGGAGTTCTTCACCTACCGGATCTGGCGCGTGCCCCGCCCCGCACCCGACCCGGACGCCCTCTCGGCGGCCGCCCGGGTGCTGCGCGCCGCCCGCCGCCCGCTGATCATCGCCGGCGGCGGCGTCCACCACAGCGAGGCGGAGGCGGCGCTGCGGACGTTCGCCGAGGCCACCGGCATCCCCGTCGCCGCCACCCAGGCGGGCAAGGGCGCGCTCCGCCACGACCACCCCGCCGACGTCGGCGGCATCGGCCACACCGGCACCGCCACCGCCGACGCGCTCGCCCGCGACGCCGACGTGGTCCTCGGCATCGGCACCCGCTACACCGACTTCACCACCGCCTCCGCCACCCTCTTCGCCGACCCCGCCGTCCGCTTCGTCAACCTCAACATCGCCGCCTTCGACGCCCACAAGCTCGCGGCGCTGCCGCTGGTCGCCGACGCCCGCGAAGGGCTCGTCGCGCTCACCCGCGCCCTGCACGGCCACCGCGTCGAGGCCGCGTACGAGGCGGGTTACGCCACCGCGAAGGCCGCCTGGGAGCGCCGCGTCGACGCCGCGTACGCCGCACCCGACCCGGACGCCCGGCCCACCCAGACCCAGGTGCTCGGCGCCCTCGACGCCGTCGTCGACGACAGCGACATCCTCGTCAACGCCGCCGGCTCCCTCCCCGGCGATCTGCACCGGCTCTGGCGCGCCCGCTCCCGCCGGCAGTACCACCTCGAATACGGCTACTCCTGCATGGGATACGAGATCCCCGCCGCCCTCGGCGTCGCCCTCGCCGCCCCCGGCCGCCCGGTGTGGGCCCTGGTCGGCGACGGCACCTATCTGATGAACCCCACCGAGATCGTCACGGCGGTCCAGGAGGGCGCCGCGTTCACGCTGGTGCTGCTCCAGAACCACGGCTTCGCCTCGATCGGCGGCCTCTCCGAGCAGACCGGCGGCGAGCGCTTCGGCACCGACTACCGCTTCCGCGCCGCGGACGGCACCTACACCGGCGATCCGCTGCCCGTCGATCTCGCCGCCAACGCCGCCTCCCTCGGCATGCGCGTGCTGCGCGCACCCACCGTCGGCGCGCTGCGCGACGCCCTCGCCGAGGCGCGTGGCGCGAACCGTCCCACATGTGTCTACGTCGAGACCGAAACGGCCGACACAGTGCCGGGCGCGCCGGGCGCCCAGTCCTGGTGGGATGTACCCGTTGCCGAGACCGCGACGCGTCCGGCGGCGGTCGCCGCGCGCCTGGCCTACGACCAGCACGCCGCCGACCGCCGCCGGCACCTGTGATCTCAGCCCGTAGTCGTCACCTCCGGAAAGGCCCCCCGCATGCAGACCATCAGCCACTGGATCGGCGGCAAGCCCGTCGAGGGTGTGTCGGGAAACTTCGGCCCGGTGTTCAACCCGGCCACCGGCGTCCAGGAGAAGCAGGTCGCCTTCGCCTCCGCCGAGGAGGTCGACGCCGCGGTCGCCGCCGCCAAGGAGGCGTTCGCCACCTGGGGCACCAGCTCCCTCGCCAAGCGCACCTCGGTGCTGTTCCGCTACCGCGAGCTGGTCGCCGCCCACCGCGAGGAGCTGGCCCGGCTGATCACCGCCGAGCACGGCAAGGTGCACTCCGACGCCCTCGGCGAGGTCGCGCGCGGTCTGGAGATCATCGAGCTGGCCTGCGGCATCCCCGAGAAGCTCAAGGGCGAGCTGTCCACGCAGGTCTCCACCCGGGTCGACGTCGCCGCGATCCGGCAGTCCCTCGGTGTGGTCGCCGGCATCACGCCGTTCAACTTCCCCGCCATGGTGCCGATGTGGATGTTCCCGCTCGCCGTGGCGTGCGGCAACACCTTCGTCCTCAAGCCGAGCGAGAAGGTGCCCAGCGCCGCCCTCAAGCTCGCCGAGCTGGCCGCCGAGGCGGGCCTGCCGGACGGCGTGCTGAACGTCGTCAACGGCGACAAGACCGCGGTCGACCGCATCCTGGAGCACCCGGACATCGCCGCGGTCTCCTTCGTCGGCTCCACCCCCATCGCCCGGTACATCCACACCACCGGCACCGCCAACGGCAAGCGGGTGCAGGCGCTGGGCGGCGCCAAGAACCACATGCTGGTGCTGCCGGACGCCGACCTCGACCTCGCCGCCGACTCCGCGATCAACGCCGCGTACGGCTCGGCCGGGGAGCGATGCATGGCGGTCTCCGTCGTCGTCGCCGTCGGGGAGACCGCCGACCCGCTGATCGAGAAGATCAAGGAGCGCGCCGCCGCCCTCCGCATCGGTCCCGGCGACGACCCGGCGTCCGAGATGGGCCCGCTGATCACCAAGGTCCACCGCGACAAGGTCGCCTCGTACGTCAAGGGCGCCGCCGCGCAGGGCGCCGACGTCGTCGTCGACGGCACCGGCTTCACCGTCGAGGGCTTCGAGGACGGCCACTGGATCGGGGTGTCGCTGCTCGACAACGTCACGCCCGAGATGGACGCCTACCGCGACGAGATCTTCGGCCCGGTGCTGTCGGTCGTCCGCGTCGCCACGTACGACGAGGCCATCGCGCTGATGAACGCCTCGCCGTGGGGCAACGGCACCGCCATCTTCACCCGCGACGGCGGCGCGGCCCGCCGCTTCCAGCTGGAGGTCGAGGCGGGGATGGTCGGCGTCAACGTCCCGATCCCGGTGCCGGTCGGCTACCACTCCTTCGGCGGCTGGAAGGACTCGCTCTTCGGCGACCACCACATCTACGGCAACGACGGCGTGCACTTCTACACCCGCGGCAAGGTCGTCACCACCCGCTGGCCCGACCCGTCCGACGGCGGCATCAACCTCGGCTTCCCCAGCAACCACTGACCGTCCGTCCGCTGCCCCGCCGGTCGCAGGCCGGCGGGGCAGCGGCGTCCGGTCCGCCGCGGGGCACGGCCTTCGGGGGCCGGTTGTCAGTGGGGGTTGCTACGGTGACCGTGCGTGTACACCACACCATCATCGGGGGAATGCGATGCCACGTAGTACGGCGCTGGCCAACGGCGCACGGATCACGGGCGGCATGTTCTGCCTGGTCTTCTTCCTCTACACCGGCTTCTGGATCTGCTACGACCTCGCGGAGTTCGGCCTCCCCGCGGTGTGGGACTTCTGGACGGGCGCCCGTCCCCCCGGCCGCAACCTCGTCAGCAACTCCACGCAGTTCTGCCTGGCCCTGGTGCAGTTGAGCGGGGCCGTCGCGGCGTTCACCGGGCGGCGGACGGCCGGCGGTCTGATGGCCGTGGCCACCGTCTTCACCTTCGCCACCGCCGCCCAGACCATGATCAGCGTCGGCTCCCACACCGGCGACGACCGCTGGTTCCGCAACGCACAGATGGACGCCGACCCCTTCGACGCGGTCTTCCTCGGCAGCCTGGCGCTCGCCCTGCTGACCTTCGTCGCCGCGATCGTGCTGCTGGCCGGGATGCGCTCCTGGCCACGCCCCGCCCCCAGCCTGCCGCCGATGCGCCCGGCCAGGGCCGCAGGCGTCATCGGCGGTCTCGTCCTCGGCGCGATGGCGCTGTTCTCGGTGATCTGGCAGCTCTACATGCTGGTCCAGAGCGGCGATGTGGCCGGCACCTTCCTCATCCTGTACCTGGGCCGGGGCATCCTGGCGTCCCTCACCTCGCTGTCGCCGGGCTGGGACGCGCTGGTCCTGATGGTGCTGGCGGGCATCGCCGCGCTCAACTGCCTGATCCGCGGCACCGCCGCCCGTGGCCTGGCCCTGGGCCTGGCCACGATGGCGCTGCCGAACGCCCTGCTGATGGTGATCGGCCCCGGGTTCTCCGGCCAGCTGTTCACGATCAGTGACGCGGCGCCGGGCCAGAGCATCCTCGGCATCGCCCAGGTGGTCCTGGACCTCCTCGGCTCGCTCGCCCTGTTCGCCCTGATGGCCAAGGGCGAGCCGGTTGCCCCCGGCTGGCAGCCGCCCGCGCCCGCACCGCAGTTCGGCGGCCCCGGCTTCGTCCCGCCCGGCCCGCAGCCGACCGGTTGGCAGCCGCCGGGCCCGCCGCCGGGCGGGCCGATGACCGGCGGCCCGATGCCCGGCCCGATGCCCGGCGGCCCGGTCCCCGCCGCCCCGGTGCCCCCGCAGGCGGGCCCGGTCCCGCCGATGCCGATGGCGGGCCCCGCCGCCCCGCCGATACCGCCCACCGCCCCGCCGGTCCCGCCCGGCAACCCGCCGGCCCCCGGCGGCTTCGGGCCCCCGCCGCTCTGACGGAGGCGGGGCCGTACCGCCCGCGGTGCGCATCCCGTACGCAGGGCCGCCGCCGGTACGGCCCGCACCGCCGCCTCCGCCCCACTCCCGACTCCCCACTCCCGACGTCCCCCATACGGCCCACTCCTTAGGATCCCCGTATGGATCTGCGATTGCGCGGACGACGGCTGTACGCGGCCGTCGGTGCTCTGGCCCTGCTCATGGGCGGCGGGGCGTGGAGCGCCGCCACCTCGGACGCCGCGCCGGCCGTGCACCGTACGGACCGGACGCTGACGATGCCCGAGAAGCCCGGCAGCGCGAAGACCGTACGGATCGACACCTCCTATTTCACCGCGGGGAGTTCCACCGCGCGCCGCCCCGCGGTCCTGCTCGCGCACGGCTTCGGCGGCAGCAAGAAAGAGGTCCGTCCGCAGGCGGAGCGGCTGGCCCGGGACGGATACGCCGTCCTGACCTGGTCGGCGCGCGGCTTCGGCAACTCCACCGGCGACATCGGGCTCAACGACCCCGGCCGCGAGGTAGCCGACGTCAGCCGCCTCGTGGACTGGCTGGCGAAGCGCCCCGAGGTACGGCTCGACGCGGCGGGCGACCCGCGCGTCGGCATCGCCGGCGCCTCGTACGGCGGCGCCGTCGCCCTCCTCGCCGCCGGCCACGACCGGCGGATCGACGCCCTCGCCCCGCAGATCACCTACTGGAACCTCGCCGACGCGCTCTTCCCGCACGGCGTGTTCAAGAAGCTGTGGGCCGGCATCTTCTTCACCACCGGCTCGGCGGGCACCCCCACCACGGCGCCCGGCCGCGCCCCCGGACCGGCCGGCGGCTGCGGCCGGTTCGCCGCGGACCTGTGCGCGATGTACGAACGGGTCGCGGTCGCCGGGAAGCCGGACGCGGCGGCCCGCGCCCTCCTGGAGAAGCGCAGCCCCTCCGCCGTCGGCGACCGCATCAAGGCGCCGACCCTGATCATGCAGGGCCGGACCGACTCGCTCTTCACCCTCGACCAGTCCGACGCGATGGCCCGGGCCCTGCGCCGCAACGGCGCCCCCGTCTCCGTCGACTGGATCGCCGGCGGCCACGACGGCGGCGACCGCGAGACGGAACGGCTCACCGACCGCACCCGCGCCTGGTTCGACCGCTACCTCAAGGGCGACAAGGGCGCCGGCACCGGGCCCGCGTTCCGGGTCAGCCGCAGCGGGGGAGTGGACTCCACCAACGGCGCCCTCCAACTGCGCGGCGCGAGCGGCCCGGCCTACCCCGGACTCGACCACGACCCGCGCCGCATCCAGCTCACCGGCCCCGAACAGCGCTTCACCAACCCGCCCGGCGCGAGCCCGCCCGCGATCTCCGCCGTCCCCGGCACCGGCGCGCTCGGCGCCCTCTCCGCCCTGGGCACCGGCGGCCTCGCGGTCGACTTCCCGGGCCAGTACGCCCGCTTCGACTCGGCGCCGCTCACCGCGCCCGTCCACCTCACCGGCGCCCCGCGCACCACCGTGACCGTCCGGTCCACCTCCCGCGACGCGGTGCTCTTCGCCAAGCTCTACGACGTCGCCCCGGACGGCACCAAGCAGGTGCTGCCCGCCCAGCTCGTCACGCCGTACCGCATCACCGGCGCCGACCGGGGCGTCCGCGTCGACCTGCGGCTGCCCGCCGTCGACCACGAGTTCGCCGCCGGGCACCGGATGCGCCTGGTCCTGGCCGCGACCGACCTCGGCTACGCCTCGCCCACCGAGCCCGCCACCTACACCGTGACACCGGCCGGCGGCGGCGCCCTGACCGTCCCCACCGACCCGCGGGTCAAGGCGGCCGCCGCCCCGCTCCCCGCCTGGACCTGGCAACTGCCGTCGGCCGCCGCCGTCCTCGCCGCAGCCCTGCTGCTCACCGCCCGCCGCCGCACCGCCGCCCCGGCCCCCGACCCGTCCCTCGCCGCCGTACCGCTGGTCATCGACGGGCTGAGCAAGAAGTACGCCGGGGCGCACGACCGGTACGCGGTGCGGGACCTGTCGTTCCGCGTGGAGGCGGGCCAGGTCCTGGGCCTGCTCGGGCCCAACGGCGCCGGCAAGACCACCACCCTGCGGATGCTGATGGGCCTGATCCGGCCGGACGAGGGCGAGATCCGGGTCTTCGGGCACGCCGTCCGGCCCGGCGCCCCGGTGCTCTCCCGGGTCGGCGCGTTCGTCGAGGGCGCGGGCTTCCTGCCGCATCTGTCGGGCCGTGCCAACCTCGACCTGTACTGGCGCGCCACCGGGCGGCCCGCCGCCGACGCGCACGCCGAGGAGGCGCTGGAGATCGCCGGGCTCGGCACCGCCCTGGACCGCGCGGTGCGCACCTACTCCCAGGGCATGCGGCAGCGCCTCGCCCTCGCCCAGGCCATGCTCGGCCTGCCCGACCTGCTGATCCTCGACGAGCCGACCAACGGCCTGGACCCGCCCCAGATCCGCGAGATGCGCGAGGTGATGATCCGTTACGCGGCCGCCGGACGCACCGTCATCGTCTCCAGCCATCTGCTGTCCGAGGTCGAACAGAGCTGTACGCATCTGGTCGTCATGGACCGCGGACGGCTGGTCAGGTCCGGGCCGGTCGCGGAGATCACCGGCGACCGGGACACCGTCCTGATCGGCGTCGCGGATCCCGGGGCGCTCACCGACGCGGCGTTGGAGAAGGTCCGCGCGCTCCCCGGCGTCGTCGCGGCGGTCCGCGCCGACGACGGTCTGCTGGTCCGCCTCGACGACCCCGCGGCCACCCCGCGCCTGCTCGCCGGACTCCTGCGGCTGGACCTGCCGGTGCAGCGCGTCGGGCCGCACCGCCGCCTGGAGGACGCGTTCCTCACCCTGATCGGAGGCGACCGATGACCGCCACCACCCCGGACCCGGCCCCGCGGCCGCACCCCGCACCGGTCGCCGGGCCCCCGGAGTCGGCCGCGGCTCCCGGCTACCGCGCCCACCGGACCCTGCCGCTGCGCGTCGAGGCGCTGCGGCAGCTGCGGCGCCGCCGCACCCTGGTGATCGGCGCCGGGCTGGCGCTGCTGCCGTTCGTGCTGGTCGTGGCCTTCGCCATCGGCGGCACCCCGGGCCGGCGGGCGAACGGCCGGATCACCTTGATGGAGACCGCGACGGCGTCCGGCGGCAACTTCACCGCCACCGTGCTGTTCGTCTCGGCGGGCTTTCTGCTCGTCGTGCCGGTGGCGCTGTTCTGCGGTGACACGGTGGCGTCCGAGGCGAGCTGGTCGTCGCTGCGCTATCTGCTCGCGGCGCCGGTGCCGCGCGCCCGGCTGCTGCTGAGCAAACTCACCGTGGGCCTGCTCTTCAGCGCCGCCGCGATGGTGCTGCTGCCCCTGGTCGCCCTGGGGGTGGGCACCGCCGCGTACGGCTGGGGCCCGCTCGCCCTGCCCACCGGCGGCGCGCTGCCGGCGGACGAGGCGGTGGGGCGGCTGGCGGTCGTGGTGGTGTACCTCTTCGTCAGTCAGCTGGTCACGGCGGCGCTGGCGTTCTGGCTGTCGACGGTCACCGACGCGCCCCTGGGCGCGGTCGGCGGCGCGGTCGGGCTGACCATCATCGGCAACGTCCTCGACCAGGTCACCGCCCTCGGTGGCTGGCGTGACGCGTTGCCCGCGCACTGGCAGTTCGCCTGGGCCGATGCGCTGCAGCCCACGATGGAGTGGTCCGGCATGCTCCAGGGCTCCGCCGTCTCGGTCGCCTACGCGCTGGTCCTCGTCGCCCTGGCGTTCCGCGGCTTCGCCCGTAAGGACGTGGTGTCCTGAGGGGTGCTCCGGCGCATCGTCCGGCCGTCCCCCGGGCCGCCCGGGCGTCCCGCGGGGGCCCGGCCGAGGGGCGCACCGGCTGAGCGGACGCGCCGGATGCGCACGCCGCCCCGCGGGCGCCACCGCACCGCACGGGAGAAACGGACCCGCGCCCCGGCCGGGCCCCGTCTGCCCCGCAAGCGCCCCGGCCGGGCCCCTACGAGGCGCCCGCGCCCGCCGACGGGCCTCCCGTACGACCTGATCGGCGCCTTCCCGTACGGGCCCGGCGCCACGCGGGATGCCGGTCCCCGCCGCCCCGAACCGCGGCATTTTGCCCCGTATTCTCTGGTTATGACCTGGTCGAGCGCGCTGAAGAAGACCGCCCGCTCCGGGCTGACCGTCGAGCGGGCCGAGCTCACCCCCCTCATCGCGGTGCGCGGCACCGTCGGCGTCGCCCTCGTCATCGGGTTCTGCCTGTGGCGCGGCGATCCGACCCTCGCCGTCTCCTCCGCCTTCGGCGCCTTCGCCGCGGGCACCGTCACCTTCCAGCGCAGCTGGCGCCCGCGCCCCGTCCTCGCGCTCGCCGTCGCCGGCGGCCTCGCCCTCTCCACCTTCCTCGGCTACCTCGCCGCCGCCCACCTCCTCGCCTTCCTGCTGCTGCTCGCCGGCTGGACCTTCCTCGCCGGGCTGGCCTGGGCGATCGGGCCGATCTCCGGTCTCGTCGGCACCCAGACCGTCTCGATCATGCTGGTCACCGTCACCCTGCCGACCTCCGTGCTCGGCGCCCTCGAACACGCCGCACTGATCGCCTTCGGCGGCCTCATCCAGGCCACGCTGATCATCGTCTTCCCGGTGCGCCCCTGGGGCGTCCAGCGCGACGCCCTCGCGGACGCGCTCGCCGCCGAGGCCGACTACGCCCGCCGGCTGCGCCACGACCCCGTCGCCCCGTTCGACCCGCAGCCCCTCATGGACGCCCGGCTCGCCTCCGCGGTGACGCCACGTCAGGCCAAGCGGCGCCCCGTCCAGCTCCACGGCCCCCGCGGCATCGCCGAACAGATCCGGCCGGTCCTCGCCTCCCTCGCGGACCCCGTGGTCGGCGCGCCCCTGGAAGGACCCGAACGCGACCGCACCCGCGACCTGCTGGGCGCCGCCGCCGCCGTCCTGGACGCCGTCGCCCACGCCATCCGCCACGACCGCCCCGTACGGCTGACCCCGGAGACGATGGCCACCTTGGAGGTCCCGCCGTCCGGACCGCTGCTCACGGGCGCCGCCCGCCGCTCCGCGTACCGCCTGATCGCCCTCCTCGCCGACGCCGTCGAGAGCAGCGACGAACCCGTGGAGTCCACCCGCCCCACCGCCGAGCCGGAACGCCATCTGCTGCGCCCCAGCGTGCCCCGGCTGATCCCGGGCGCGCTGCGCTCCGTCCACCGCGAACTGCGCCGCTCCTCCCGCATCCTGCGGCACGCCCTGCGGGTCAGCGCGGTCGCCTCGGCCGGCTACCTCCTGGGCACCGTGCTGCCGTTCGGCCACGGCTACTGGGTGCCGCTCGCCGCCGTCATGGTGATGCGCCCCGACTTCGGCCAGACCTACTCCCGCGGCGTCGCCCGGTTCTGCGGCACCCTCGTCGGCGTCACGATCGGCGGCGCCCTGATGGCGCTCTTCCACCCCGGCATCTACGTCGCCGCGGCGCTCGCCGTCTGCTGCGTCCTGCTGATGTACCTGCTCATGCACACCGGCCTCTCGGTCACCACCGCCTGCGTCGCCGCCTACGTCGTCTTCCTCCTCGGCATCGCGGGCGCCGGCTGGGAGCAGACCGTCCTCGAACGCGTCGTCCTCACCCTCGTCGGCGGCCTCCTCGCCATGGCCGCCTACGCCCTCTTCCCGACCTGGGAGACGCCCCGGCTCCGCCGCCGCCTCGCCGAATGGCTGGACGCCAACGGCCGCTACGCCCTCGCCGTCTTCGAACTGCACGCCCGCCCCGCCGAACGCCGCCCCCGCCAGGTCCGCGACGCCCTGCTGGACTCCCGCGCCGCCCGCGCCGCCTGGGAGGAGTCCGTGGAGCGCGCCGAGAAGGAACCGGTACGCCACCGGGGCCTGTCCCGCTCCTCGGCCACGGCGGCGACCACCGCCCTCACCACCATGGGCCGCGTCGCGATGATCCTGGAGGCCCACCTCCCCAAGAAGGACGCCGAACCATCGGTCGGCGCCACCGCGTTCGCCTACGAACTGCGCGAATCCCTGGAGCGCGCCACCCAGGCCGTGGTGGACCGCGAGGAGCTGGACTGGAGCGAACTGCGCGCCGTATGGGAGCGGTGGGACGCGGAGGACGAGAGCCAGGGCGTCGCCCTGCGCGGCGCCGACCTCCTCCTCGACGCGCTCGACGACCTCGCCCACGCCCTCTCCCGCGGCCCCGGCGGCCGCAACCGCGCCGCCCGGGGCAGGCTGGGCAGCAGCAGCCGGTGACGGGCGGGCCAGTTCCGTGCGGCTCCCCCGGGGGCGCCCGCGTGGAACCGGCCCGCCCGGGGAAGGGTGGAACCGGCCCGCCCCGGGCGCCGACCCCTCCGGAACCCGCCCGGCGGTCCGCCCGTTTCCCCACCGCAGGAACCAATCCGCGACCCCAGTACTCTTGATAATTGCCCGAAAATGACGCCATTGGTATGCCCTTGGTGCCGTCTGGGCCGCGATGCCCGAGGACCCCGCCCCGCCGGGTCCTGTCATCCAGTTGAGAAAGAGCGAACGAACTCCCCATGGCGCCCAGCACCTCGTCCGGTACGTACGACATAGGCATCGACCTCGGCACCGCCAACACCCTGGTCCACGCGCGCGGCAAGGGGGTCGTGCTCAACGAACCGTCGGTCGTCGCCGTCAACGCCGCGGGCGACGTCGTCGCCGTCGGCGCCGAGGCCAAGCGCACCATCGGCCGCACCCCGTCCGGCATCACCGCGCTGCGCCCCCTGCGCGAGGGCGTCATCGCCGACTTCCACGCCGCCGAACAGATGCTGCGCGCCCTGATGAAGAAGGCGCTGCCCACCCGCCGCTTCTCCAAGCCGCGCGTGGTCATCTGCGTCCCGTCCGGGATCACCGGGGTCGAGCGGCGCGCCGTCATCGACTCCGCACGCGGTGCGGGCGCGCGCGAGGTGCACCTCATCGAGGAGCCCATGGCCGCCGCGATCGGCGCCGGACTGCCGGTCGCCGAACCGGTCGGCTGCATGGTCGTCGACATCGGCGGCGGCACCACCGAGGTCGCGGTCCTCTCCCTGGGCGGCCTGGTCACCGCCCAGTCCGTACGCGTCGCCGGGGACGCGCTGGACGCCGCGATCATCGCCTACGTCAAGAAGAAGCACGCGCTGGCCATCGGGGAGCGCACCGCCGAGGACATCAAGATCGCGATCGGCTCGGCGGCCTGGACCCCGGTCGCCGACGACGAGGACGGCAACCCCGAGCGACCCACCACGTTCACCGTCCGCGGCCGCGACCACGTCGGCGGGCTGCCGCGCGTCCAGGAGGTCACCGAGGAGGAGATCCGCGAGGCGCTCGCCGAGCCGGTCGACGCGATCGTCCGCGCGGTCCACCGCACCCTGGACGAGTGCCCGCCCGAGCTCTCCGGCGACATCGTCGAACGCGGCATCGCCCTGACCGGCGGCGGCGCCCTGCTCCGCGGCCTCGACCAGCGGCTGCGCCAGGAGCTGGGGGTCCCGGTGACCGTCGCCGACCAGCCGCTGGACTGCGTCGTCAACGGCACCGCCAAGTGCGTCGACGAATTCGCCCACCTCAAGGGCCTGCTGTCCGACGCCAAGCAGCCGCCCCGCCGGGCGGTGCGCCTGTAGTACGCACCGCCACGACCGCCCGGGTGTCCGACGAAGGCACCCGGGCCACGCGGGCCGCCCCCGTCGGCGGCGGCCCGCAAACCCTCCGCTCCCACCTCCCGCCCGGGAACGCGCAGCCGGTAAGCCCGGAATGCCCACCCGTGGACGGAGCGGACGAGGCGGCCCCGCCCCGGCCGCGGATACGGCTTGTCGCCGCCGCGCGCGAAGCGGACGAAGAGCGCGCCGCCGCCGCGGCACCGGACGGCGGCCCGAGGCCGCCACCGCCCCCATGGGGTCCTACATCCTCGCGGGTGAACTCTCCGCCGCCCGAGGTGACCACCGTCTCTCCCCCGCCCGCTACGAACGGCGGATGCGGCCCTACGCCACCCGGTGTCGGGCGGGCGGACACCAGGTCGGAGAGTTCCTGGCACCCCGCACCCGGACGGTGATCGACGCCCGCCACGCTCCGTTGAACAAACCAGTGGCATGTGCCCGGGTGCCCGGTGGCGGGCGGAGGGTCTCCGAGGGGACCGCGCGGCCGGACCACTCCCGCCGGACTGCCGAAAGCCCGTCCGAGGGCGCGACTCACCCCGGATTCGGAAGGGAACTGACGGAGTGTCGAATATGAAGGGGAAGTTCGATTTCCGCTTGTTCAGGGCGTAGTGACCTGGCGTCAGCCTGCGATCAAACCCGGTTATGCTACTTCCGGTCCGCCGCCCCCCTGGAAGCGTTGCACGGTAACCACCGTGACGACGCTGTCCGTTGTGTCGCGGATCCGGCAAGTCGTCCCGATCTTTCAATGTTTGAGGGTTTTGAGGGTGCAGATGGTTCGAGAAGGATCGTCGCCCGGGGGGTCACGTCCCGTCTCGGTTCTCGCGTGGGCCGTGCCCGCCGCGGTGACGGCCGTGGCCGGGGTCATCGCCGCGGTGACGGTCCCCTCCCAGGCGAGTACGCCGGTCGCCTGGGTCGGGGTGATCGCCACCGTGGCGGTCGCACTGGTCACGGCCGAGCTGGCCCGACGGGCCAAGGTGATCGCCGGGCTGCGACAGCGCGACCGTGAGTACCGCACGGCCCTGTCCCGCCAGGAGTCGGAGACCATCCGCCTGGCCAAGGACCTGCTGCCCGAGATGGTCTCCCGGCTCAGCCGCGGCGAGTTCCCCGAAGACGTCTTCAACGCCATGGGGGAGCGGCTCGCCAAGCACGCCAAGGAGGCGGAGCTCACCCCGGAGTTCCACGGCGCCCACCAGGCCGTTCTGCGGTCCGTCATGGAAGCCGTCGTCGCGGAGGAAGACCTCCGTGACGCCGCCCAGCGCGCGTTCGTGAACATCGCCCGGCGCGTCCAGGCGATCGTCCACCAGCAGGCCCAGGAACTCCGCGAGATGGAGGACCGCCACGGCCATGTCCCCGAGGTCTTCGGCGACCTGCTCCAGCTGGACCACGGCACCGCCCTGATCGGCCGCCTCGCCGACTCCATCGCCGTGCTCGGTGGCGCCCGCCCCGGCCGTCAGTGGAGCCGCGCGGTCCCGCTCTACAGCGTGCTCCGCGGCGCGATGTCCCGGATCCTCGACTACCAGCGCGTCGAACTGCACTCGGTCTCCGAGGTCGCCGTCGTCGGCCCGGCCGTCGAACCGCTCATCCACGCCCTCGCCGAGCTGCTGGACAACGCCACCCGCTACTCCCCGCCCCAGACCCGGGTGCACCTGACCGCCGTCGAGGTGCAGTCCGGTATCGCGGTGGAGATCGAGGACGGCGGCGTCAGCATGAGCGAGGAGGCGCGCAAGCGCGCCGAGCGGATGCTGGAGCAGGCCCAGAAGGGCATCGACGTCAACGACCTCGGCGAGACCCCGCGCCTCGGCCTCGCCGTCGTCGGCCGCCTCGCGCAGGTCTACAACTTCCAGGTGTCGCTGCGTACCTCCGCCTACGGCGGTGTCCGAGCCGTGCTGATCGTCCCGCAGGACCTGATCACCACCGCCCCCGCCACCGGCCGGGCCCACGGCATCGGCGCCTCCTCGGGCCCGCTGGCCGCCCGCCCGGAGCGTCCCGCCGCGGCCGACCGCCCCGCCCCCGCTCCCGCCCCCGCCCCCGTGGCGGCGGCGCCCGCCGCCCCCGCACCGGTCAACGGCGGATACCCGGGCGACACCATGGACGACATCCCCGTGGTGACGGAGCGGACCGCCACCGGACTTCCGCAACGACGGCGCAAGGCCCGGGCAACCGCCCCCATGGCCCCGCCGGCCGCCCCCGCCCCCACCCCGGCGCCGGCCCCCGCTGTTCCCGCCCCCACCCCCGCTCCGGACAAGGCACCGCCGGTGCAGCCCGGTATGTGGCTGGCGGCATTCCAAAGTGGCCTGTCCGGCGAGAGCCAGACGCCCGCGCCCACCGGTGCCTCCGGTGAGGCCGGTGCAGCCCGTGAGAGTGACGAGTCGTCGGAAAAGAGTGAGTAGCCATGATTCAGCACCGGCCCAACATGGACTGGATGCTCAAGGACCTCGCGGAGAGCGTTCCGCAGACCCGTCACGTCATCGTGTTGTCGTCGGACGGCCTGCGGATGGCCCAGCACGGCACCGACACCGACACCGCGGACCGGCTGGCGGCCGCCTGCGCCGGACTGCAGAGCCTGGCCGGTGCGGTTTCCTCGGAGTTCCCCCGCAGCGACGGCCGGATGCGTATGGTCGTGATCGAACTGGACGGCGGGTTCTTCTACCTGATGGCAGCAGGTGCCGGAGCATACCTCGCGGTGCTGGCCGATGAGGACGTGGACGCCGGCTTGATCGGTGCGCGGATGCGGGACCTCGTGGCCCGTATCGGAGAGCACCTGAGCAGCCCGCCGCGCCACAACGGACAGGTCGTATGAGCGAGGTCGTCGAACGTGTTGAAGACATGCGGCGTCCCCGCCGAGGGGGAAGAGGGTCTCCGGAGTGAGCGATGCGGACGAGGGCTGGGAGGACGAGAACCCGGAGAGGCTTTATGTGATCACCGGCGGGCGCAGCGGATCCTCCGGCAAATCGGCCTCCCTCGACCTGGTCACGCTGATCGTGTCCAAGAACAGCCCCAAACCGGGCATGCAGCCCGAGCACGCCACGATCATGCGGCTGTGCCACTCCCCGCTGTCCGTGGCGGAACTCTCCGCCTACATGCGCCTGCCGGTCAGCGTGCTCACCGTTCTGCTCGGTGACCTGCTGGCGGACAGCCGCGTCGTGGCACGGGCACCCGTACCTCCCGCTCAACTTCCCGACCGTGCCCTTATTGAGGCGGTGATCCATGGACTTCAAAAGCTCTGAGACGCTTGTCGAGCACCCTGCCGAGGGCCCACGGACCGAGGACGAACTGCCGGACAGTGCGGCGGCCGCGGTCAAGGTCGTGATCGTCGGCGGGTTCGGTGTCGGCAAGACCACGCTCGTCGGATCCGTCAGCGAAATCCGTCCGCTGACGACCGAGGAGACGATGACCCAGGCCGGTGTCGGCGTCGACGACACCATCGGGGTGGAACGCAAGACCTCCACCACCGTGGCGATGGACTTCGGCCGGATCTCCCTCAACGACGAACTCGTCCTCTATCTCTTCGGCACCCCCGGACAGCAGCGCTTCTGGTTCCTGTGGAACGGCCTGTTCGACGGCGCCCTCGGCGCCGTCGTGCTGATCGACACCCGCCGGCTGGAGGTCAGCTTCGACGTCATCGGGCGGCTGGAGGAGCGCGGCGTCCCCTTCGTCGTCGCCATCAACTCCTTCCCGGACGCGCCGGCGCACCCGATCGAGGAGGTCCGCGCCGCCCTCGACCTGCCGGCCACCGTGCCGATAGTCGACTGCGACGCCCGGCTGCGCCCGTCAAGCCGCGACGTACTGATGACGTTGATGCGGTATCTGCATTCCCTCGCCGTGGCGTGAGCCGGCGAGGAGCCAAGGAGCCACTGTGAGCACTTCCCCCACCCCGCCCCCGGGCTGCCCGGCCCACGGCGTCGGCCCGGAGGGCCTGCGCCGGCTGTACGGCCCGGAGGCCGAGGCCGATCCGATGGGGCTGTACGAGAAGCTGCGCGCCGAACACGGACAGGTCGCGCCGGTTCTCCTGCAAGGCGATCTCCCGGCGTGGCTGGTGCTGGGGCACCGCGAGAACCTGGACGTGGCCCGTACCCCGTCCCGGTTCTCGCGGGACTCGCGCCGCTGGCGGGACATGCGGGAGGGCCGGGTCGGTCCGGAGCACCCGCTGACCCCGGTCGCCGCCTGGCAGCCGGTGTGCAACTTCGTCGACGGCGCCGACCACGAGCGGCTGCGGGCGGCGGTCACCGACTCCATCAACCGTTTCGACCGGCGCGGCATCCGCCGCTACGTCACCCGCTTCGCCAACCAGTTGATCGACGAGTTCGCCGGCGCCGGCCAGGCCGATCTGGTCAGCCGGTTCGCCGAGCACCTGCCGATGCTGGTGATGACGCAGCTGCTGGGCATGCCCGAGTCGTACGGCCCCCGGCTGGTCGAGGCCGCCCGCGACATGATCAAGGGCACCGAGACCGCCGTCGCCAGCAACGAGTTCGTCATGCAGACGCTGCAGCAGCTCGTGGAGCGCAAGCGGGCCACCCCCGGCCACGACTTCACCACCTGGCTGCTGGAGCACCGCTCCGCGCTCACCGACGACGAGGCGATACAGCACCTCCGCGTCGTGCTGATCGCGGCGTTCGAGACGACGGCCAACCTCATCGCCAACACCGTGCTGATGGTGGTCACCGACCGTCGGTTCCGCGCCAGCCTCTCCGGCGGTCACATGACCCTGCCGGACGCGCTGGAGCAGGTGCTGTGGGACGAGCCGCCGTTCACCACCATCCTCGGACGGTGGGCCACCGGCGACACGGAGCTGGGCGGTCAGCGCATCAAGGAGGGCGACATGCTGCTCCTGGGGCTGGCGGCGGGCAATGTCGACCCGGAGATCCGCCCCGACCTGACGCAGCCGGTGCACGGCAACCGCTCGCACCTCGCGTTCAGCGGCGGCCCGCACGAATGCCCAGGTCAGGACGTGGGCCGCGCCATCGCCGACACAGGTATCGACACCCTGCTGGCCCGGCTGCCCGACATCCAGCTGGCCGTCGCCGAGCCCGACATCCCCTACCGGTCGTCGCTGATGTCGCGTCACATGGTGGAGCTGCCGGTGCGGTTCACGCCGAAGCCGAGCATGCCGGCGCAGACCGCCAGTTCGGAGCTGCCCGCGCCGCGCCGTTCGGAGCCGCTGCCGGAGGCGGCCGGTCCGCGGCCCCCGGCCGCCGTACCCGCGGCGGAGGCGAAGCGCCGCTCCGGCACCTGGTGGCGGCGCTGGTTCAGCGGCCACTGAGCGGTACGCTCCCGGGCCCGCCGGCGTATGCACGCGTCGCGGGCAGGGGTGACGAGGACCGGCGGTACAAGTGTGCCGCCGGTTCCGCATGTGGTGAGGGTGTCCCGGTGGGGGCGGGACACCACGCTCAGGGAGCGTCGGGGGACGTCAGCTGGTCCCACCACCAGGCGATCGCCGGGAGCGCCGGTGCGTCCGTCGAGGGGTCGCTGGGCGTGTCCCGGTAGGTGATGCCGAACGACGAGCCCGGCACCGGCAGCGGATTGCGGTTGCGGGGGCTGGCGAAGCGCGGCGCGTTGTTCTGCCAGACGATGCAGCCGGCGATGTAGTCGCCGACCGTGTCCAGGTAGCGCAGCATCATCGGGTCGCCGCCGGCGGCGAGTTGGTCGCGCAGCCGGAGGTAGAGCGTCATCGTCCGGTCGCGCAGCGCGACCGCCTCGGGCAGCGCCTCGGCCGGGGTGCAGCCCCGCTCGTGGGCGATGACGTTGATGAGGTTCTGCTCGGGGATCTCCAGATGGTCCTCCTTGGCGTAGGAGAACAGGTCGTTGTCGGTGCCGACGAGGAAGCCCGCGGCGTCGGTGAGGGCCTGGACCGCCGGGGAACACTGCACGTCGGGCGGGAGATCGACGCCGTTCGCCACCTCGCCCCAGGTGAGCGAGAAGCGGGTGCCGTTGATCGAGACGGCCATGCCGGCGAAGTCGTTGAGGCTCGGCATGACGCCGCGTTCGGCGTTGGCGGTCTGCCAGGAGGAGGCGAACAGCCAGTCCCGGACCCCGTCGATGAACCGCCGCAGCTGCCAGGGGCTCAGGGCGGCGCGGGTCCGCCCCACCAGGTCGTGCAGCGCGTCGGTGTACGGGCTGGGCGGCATCATCGACGAACCGGGGTACTCCAGCGCGCGCAGCAGCCGGATGCTGGTGTCGACGACCTTGCCGGTCGCGGTGGCGTTGCTGCCGGAGTCGAGCCAGTCGTCGACCGCGTGGGCCCAGTAGTTCCACATCATGAAGACGAGCAGCGGTTCCGGCTCGCCGTGCGGAATGATCCGGCAGCTGAACTCCGCGCTGTGGGTGGCCAGTCCCCAGGCGCGTTCGGTCGCGTCGGGGTAGAGGCCGTAGCTGTCGATCCACTCCAGGGCGCGCCGCTCCAGCTCCGCGTGGCGGGGGTGGATGTCGCCGGTGAGCGTGATCGGGCAGTAGAACGGCGGGAGTTGCCAGCCGATGGGGGACGGGCGGGACCGGTCGCCGCCGGGGGCGGTGCGGACGTCCGAGGTGACGGTCATGGTCAGTTGCCTCCCAGGCGGAAGAGCAGCAGGCGGGTCTCGACCGCGTGGTCACGCCAGATGCGGTACAGCTTGCCGTGGGTGCGCTCCGACTCCAGCAGGCGGTCGCGGGCGATGGGCGAGGGCACGCCGGTGCGGTCCATCGTCTCCACCTCCGCGGTGCTCCACGCCATCGACTGCATCCAGAACTCCGCGACGCGGTCGGTGATGTCCTCGTCCTGCTCCAGCTCCATACCGGCGGCGTGCGCGGCGTTGATGTACTCGGTCAGGGTGCCCAGGCGGGTCTTGTAGTAGTCGTCGATGAACTCGGTCCACTCGGGGCGGCACAGGAAGTGCTCCTGGATGCCGAACCAGCCGCCGGGCTTGAGCGCCTTGGCCACGACGGAGAACAGCCGCTCGCGGTCCATGTAGCCGGAGCTCTCGATGGCCACGGCGCCGTCGTAGCGGTTCTCGTCGGTCAGGTCGTGGATGTCGCCGAGGACCGGGGTGATCCGGTCGGCGACCTCCGCCTGGCGGGCGAGGTCGGAGATGACCGGTATGTGTTCGCCGGTGACGGTGATGCCGGTGACCTGCGCACCGTACTTCTGCGCCCAGTAGATCGAACCGCCGCCGACGCCGCAGCCGATGTCGAGAAGGTGGCCGTGCGGATTGCGGGGTACGTCCCACAGCTCGGCGGCGTGATCGAGTACGGCTTCCTGCGATTCGACGATGCGCCGCCGCAGGACGCGCTGCGCGACCGTGGTGTTGGGGCGCGCCCCTTCGTCAAATATCCCCATATGGAAGTGAACACGCGGGCCGGGCCCGTATTTGTGCAGGATGTCTCTGGTCTTGCGCGTGTAATAGAGGGGGACTTGCTTCTCGTCGAACCCGGACTGGCCGGGGACCGCTGCGTCGATGACGAGGTTGTTGTCCATGTTTCAACTCCGTTGGGCAGACAGTCCGGTGCGCCGGTAGCATCCGGCGCCCCGGTCGGGGGGTGGGCCGGAACCAGACAGTCCGGGCCCACACGATCTGCCCGAGAGTGATCGTTCGCAATCCGGATCTGGACCTCACGTGACCAGAGTCATATGCAAACAAGCCAAAAATAAACACTTTTGGGCGCGGGGAATGCCGCCAACGCGCCGTTCGTCCAGCCGATGACACGTCAGGACGCCTGCGGAGCAAGCGAGTGGATGGCGCGTCAGAAGAGGCTCGGGTGAACAGCGGGACGCCTGGGGTGCGCTCTCGGCCGGAGGACGTTCCGGTTCCGCGCCCTGCCCGGCAGGATGGGCGGCAGGAGCACGGCGCCTGGAGGCCCACCACTACGGTGGACGGCGGGCGGCGAACGGATCGGCACGGCCGCCCGGCAGTGGTACGGGACGGCGTACAGGGGGAGTGACGGCATGCTGGATCCCACGTCGGTGGGGGCGATTTCGTCCCTGCTGTCCACCATGGCGATGTCCATGGCGACAGAAGCGGGCAAACGTGGCTGGGAATCGCTCGGTGCGCTCGCCCGCCGGATCACCGGACGCGAGGTCCCGGCGCCGGTCGGCGCCGATGACCGCGGCGAGTTGGCGGCCGCGCTGGCCGGTGCCGCCGCGCGCGACCCCGAATGCGCCCGCGCCCTCGGCGTCCTCTTCCGCACCGCCCCCGCCCCGGTGAGCGCCACGGCCGTGCCGCGCCGGCTCCCGCCCGGCACACGCTTCTTCACCGACCGCCGCGAGCCCCTCAAACAGCTCGACAAGGAAGCCGGCCGCAAGGCCGACGGCCTGCCCCGCGTCGCCGTCGTGTACGGGCCCGGCGGCATCGGCACCAGCGCCGTGCCCCTCCACTGGGGAGCCCGCAACGCCCACCGCTTCCCGGACGGCCAGCTCTACCTCGACCTGCGCGGCGGCCCCGCCGGCGCGCTCGACGCCCCCGCGGTGCTCCGCGACTTCCTGCGCAGACTGGGCGTCGCCGATACGGACGTACCGCCCGCGGCCGAGGACCGCATCGACCTCTACCGCACCCTCGTCGCGGACCGCAGGCTCCTCGTCGTCCTCGACCACGCCCGCTCCGCCGCGCAGGTCGGCCCCCTGCTGACCGGCGCCCCCGGCGTCTTCACCGTCGTCGTCGCGCGCCGCCCGCCGGCCGGGCTCGACGCCGTGCCCGTCCCGGTCGGACCGCTCGCCGCCAAGGACGCCCGGGCCCTCCTCGGGCAGCTCACCGGGCTGCGCCGGCGCGGCGACGACGAAGCCGTGCTCCAGGCCGTCCTCGACCGGTGCGGCGGCTCCCCCTACGCCCTGCGGACCGCCGCCACCTCCCTGGCCCTGCCGCAGGACCCCGCACCGCACGGGCTCACCCCGCCCGCCCGGGAGCCCGCCGCACCCGATCCCGACCCGGTCCGCGCCGCCGCCGACGACGCCTACCGCACGCTGCCCGCGGACGCCGCCCGGCTCCACCGCCTGCTCGCGCTGCACCCCTGGCCCGCCATCGGCCCAGCTCAAGCGGCGGCCACCGCGGAGATCAGCGAGGCCGAGGCCGCACACCTCCTGGGCGACCTGGCCGCACGCGGACTCCTGGAGACCCGGGACGGCGTGCGCCACCACCACCGCCCCCTCGTCCGGCAGCACGCCGAAGCGCTCGCCGCCCGGGAGGACCGGCCCGGCGGCTGCTCCGCCGCCGTCTCCCGCACCGTGAGCTGGGCGCTGCGCCTGGCGGTGCCCGCCGACCGCGCGGCCCTCCCCGAGCGCTGGCACCTCGGCCCGCTCTACGACCTGCTGCCGCCGGGCCCGTACGCCGAACCCCGGGAGGCGCTGGCGACGCTGGACCGCGAACTCCCGACGCTGGTGGCCGCCGTGCTGGCGGCGGAGGCCTACGGCGATCACCACGGCGTCTGGCAGCTGTGCGAGGCGCTGTGGTCGGTGCAGCTCAAGGCCGGGCGCCACGAGCAGGTCCTGCCGGCGCTGCGGGCGGGTGTCCGCGCCGCCCGCGCCCTGGCCCCCGAGGCCGGCGCGGACCAGGTACCCGAGGCGTCCGGCGTGCAGATCCGGGTGCGGGCCCGGATGCACACCCAACTCGCGCTGGCCCTGACGGAGCTGGGCGCCGACCACTTCGCCGAGGCCGAGGAGGAGCTGCGGCAGGCGGCCCGCGCGTCCCGGTCGGCCGGCCACCGCCTCGGGCAGGCCACCGCGGTGGAGACGCTGGGCCTGCTGCGTCTGCGGCAGTGGCGGTACGCCGAGGCGCTGGACCTCTTCGAGGAGGCCGACGCCGTCCTCGTCGCGATTCCCGACGGCGGCGCGGGCAGCGGCGACGTCCCCCGCGCCCGCGCCCTGCTGCGCCGCCACCGCGGCCGGGCGCTGCGGGGGCTGGGCCGCTGCGACGAGGCCACGCGGTGGCTGGAGCAGGCCCTGGAGTTCTTCCGCGCGCACGACGCGTACAACGCCGCCCGCACCCTCACCGATCTCGCGGAGACCCGCAGTGAGGCCGGGCACCCGCGGGAGGCGCTGGCCCACTTCGAGGAGGCCGCCGCGCTGCTGGCGGAGGGCGGCGCGGGATATCACCTGATCCGCCTGCGGGAGCTGCGCGAGACCGTCGAACGGGACGCGGAGTAGCCGCGGGTGCCCGGCCTCGCTGCGGGGCTTTGCGGACGGGCCCGCGGCCCGGACGGCCGCCCCGCCGCGGTCATCCGGCGCTGCCGCCGCCGTCCTTGGCCGGGGCGACCGTCACCCGGTGGCGGGCCCGGGCGGTCCGTACCGTCAGCCCGTGCGCGATCAGGCTGTGCGGCGCCGTGCCCGCGGACAGGCAGGCGAACAGCGCCGAGGCGAGCGCGGCGGGGTCGGCGGCCGAGGCGTCGGCGGTGAGCGTGAGCGTGACGCCGGTGCGGGTGCGGACGGTGCAGGCGCCGGGGGCGTCGACGTAGACGGCGAGGGCGCACTGCGGATGGCGGGTGAGCACCTCGGCGCACCAGGCCGCGGGTGGGCCCAGCCGCGGATCGTCCGCCGCGCCGTGCCGGAAGATCACATCCGCCGCGGCCACCGCCTCCCGGTCCGCGGTGTCCTCGTGCGCCGCCAGATGCGCCTGGACGGGCGCGCCGCCCTCGGGCTCGTCGGGCTCCTCCGGTTCGTACGACGGTTCCGCGTGGCGGCGCAGCGCCACCTCGTACGGGCCGAGGAGGCGGGTCAGGACGCGGAGCGAGGTGGTGTGGCGCGGCGGCGTGTGGTCGGGCAGCGGCAGCGGGTCGAGGAGGGCCGGGGCGTCGGGTTCGGGGATGCCGATGAGGCCGTGGAAGAGGGCGCGCAGCAAGGCGGCCGACTTGCCGGGGACGGAGGTGGTGAGTTCGGCGGGCCCGGGGTGCGGCCGGTGGTCGTCGACGGCGGAGTCCAGCTGCGGGCGCAGGGGCCGGATCGGGTCGAGGCGGGGCGCGGTGCGGACGAAGCCGGCGACGGGCGAGGCGGGGTCGAGCCCGTCGAGCGGGGCGGCGCCGAGGAGGACGGGCGTGCCGAGCGCGGCGGCGTAGTACGTCACCGAGCCGTGGTCGCCGATGACGAGGTCGGCGGCGAGCAGCGCCTGGCGCCACTCGGTCAGTGGGTCGAGCAGCGCCAGGCCGCCGCGGCGCGCCCGCTCCAGCCAGGCCCGCACCTGGCCCGGGCCGTGGCCGTGCCAGATGTTGGGGTGGAGGACGGCGGCGAGCCGGTAGTCGTCGGCGGGCAGCTCGCCGGTCAGCCGGGGGAGGAGCGAGGGCAGCAGGTCGTCGCCGCCGTCACCGAAGAGCGAGGCCGGGTTCCAGGTCGAGTTGAGGACGATCAGCCGCTGCCCGGCCCGCAGCCCGAGGGCCCGGCGGAAGCGGTCGCGGTAGGGGCGGGCGTCCAGCAGCCGGTCGAAGCAGGGGTCCCCGGCGAGGACCGCGGTGTGCGCGGCGGCCGGACACGCCTCCCGCAGCCGCGCGAGCTGCTCGGGGTGGGAGAGCACCATGGCATCCGCGATCGGCTCCCCGTCGGCGAGCAACCACGCATCCGACATCCCGAACACCGGGTCCGGCGTCCGGCGTCCGGCGTCCGGCGTCCGGCGTCCGGCGTCCGGCGTCCGGCGTCCGGCGTCCGGCGTCCGGCGTCGCCAGCGTTTTATTGTAGCCAACCCCGTGCGACAAAACGGCCAACTTGCCGCAAAGCTCATGGAGTTGGCCGCCGAAGCTGGCCGAGACGGCGAGGTCCACCCGCGTCCGCAGCGCCTGCGCCCACGGCAGTACGGGCACCCCGACCTCGGCCAGCAGCTCCGGCACCCCGGCCTGGAAGGGGGACGAGCCGGTGCAGGTGGCCAACAGCTGGATGCGCCAGTCACGGAGCAGCGGCAGAACGTCGAGCAGCCGGGTCGCCGAGGTCACGTTGTGCACCACGAGCAACACCCGCCGCACCGACCCCCGGGTGTCCCACCGGCCACCCTCGCCGCCCACGGGCACCCGTATCCACGCCCCGCCACTCCCGCCCACGGTTCCCCCTCCGTTGCCTCGCCCGCCCCTGACGCCCCGCCCGCGCCCCGGACCGGCGAGCCGCCGCCCGGGCGGTCCCGTACGCCGTGGCCGGCGCGCGGGGCCGGGGCTGCGTGAGGGGTCATGATCTCATCGGGGGCGTTCCGCCTCCGTGACGGCGCCGCTGCCGCCGGTCGCCACCGAACTGCCCGAGATCACGAACACCGCCCGAGATCGCGAACGCGGTCATTCCGCCAACAAATCTTGGTCCTGTGCGCGGAAGGCATCGGCAGGCCCCTGAATGCCCAGGTCCCACGCTCGGGCGCGCCGAGTTCCACCGGTTGCGCCCACCAGCGTGCGCGTTACGGTGAAGACGTGGCCTCTGACACCACGCCGCAGAATCCTGCCGGCGATGCCGCGATCGAGTCCGTCAGCGCCCTCGGCGAGGACTCCCGGCGACAGATGTACGCGTTCATCCGACGTCAGCGCCGCCCCGTGACGCGGGACGAGGCAGCCGCCAGCGTGGGCATCTCCCGCAAGCTCGCCGCCTTCCACCTCGACAAGCTCGTCGACGCCGGCCTGCTGCATGCCCGGTACGCCCCGCCCGGCGGGATCCGTAAGGTCGGCCGCCGGCCCAAGGTGTACGAACCCACGGACGGCCACATCCACGTCAGCATCCCCGACCGCCGTCACGAACTGCTGGCCGACCTCCTGCTGGAGGCCGTCCTGACCGAGGACGACGGTGAATCCGCGACCCACGCCGCCCTGCGCACCGCCCGCCGGCGCGGACGGGAACTGGGCGAGAGCGAGCGGGCGGCGGCCCGTTACGGCCGGCTCGGCGCGGAGCGCGGGCTGAGCGTCTGCGAGCGGATCCTCGACCGGCACGGCTTCGAACCGGTCCGTGAAACCCCCACCGAACTCCGGCTGCTCAACTGCCCGTTCCAACCTCTGGCGGCCAAGGCCCCCGAGCTGGTGTGCGGCATGAACCACGCCTTCATCGCCGGCTGTCTGCAGGGCCTGGAGGTCGGCGGAGTGGCGGCGAAGCTCGCCCCGTGCCCCGGGGAGTGCTGCGTCCGGCTGGGCCCTGACAAGGGGTGATGCGCAGCCCTCCTCACCGCAACGACGTCTTCGAGGCCTCGACCGAGGACGTCACCGACGCCGCCTGACGCCACCACCGAGCAGGTCAGCAGGGCCGGCACACGGGTGCGGCGCCGAGGCGGCGGACGGGCGGCGTCACGGAGGGGACCCGGCGTCCTCATACCGGAGCATTCCCATGATCACCAAACTCATGACCCACCACCGCCCCGCGGCCACGAAGCACTCCACGGCCACGGCGCGATCCACGGCCCCGGCGGGATCGACGGCGCACGGTCCGCTCGCTCCGGTGTCGTCCGCATCCGACTGGGGCTGCTGCTGATCAGGCTGACGTTCGGGCTGCTGATGGCCGGTCATGGCTCCGAGAAACTCTTCGGGATCCTCGGCGGCCCCGGCCTGACGGAGACCGGAAGGGGCTTCGCCGCCCTCGGCTACCAACCCGGAAAGCTCTTCGCCGTGATCGGCGGCCTGTCCGAATTCCTCGGCGGCCTCGGCCTGGCCCTCGGGCTGCTCACCCCGCTCGCCTCCGCCGCCCTCATCGGCGTCATGATCAACGCCATGGCGACCGTCACCGGAGCCAACGGCCTCTGGGCGACGAGCGGCGGCGTGGAATACAACGTGGCCATCGCCGTGGTCGCCCTGGGCATCGCCGCCATCGGCCCCGGCCGGCTGGCCGTGGACCACTTCTTCCGCTGGGGCAGGGGCGGCTGGCCACAGGCCGCCCTCGCCCTCGGTCTGGGAGGCATCGCCGCTGCGGTCACCCTGACACTTCTCTGAACTGACACTTCTCTGAACTGCGTCGCGCCTGCGCCCGACGCGGCGCCGAGGGGCCGCAGGGACCCCACTCCGAGAAGGCATCGATCCGCCGGAAAGCCACCTCTGACCAGCAAAAAGACCCTCCCGAAGGAGGGTCTTGCGCGGAGCGCCCCCGGCAGGACTCGAACCTGCGGCCAAGTGCTTAGAAGGCACCTGGTGGAGGTGAGAGCGGAAAGTCTCTGACCTGCACGTATGCACAGTCCTGGCGGCCCGGCGGGAAAAATTTCGACGTTTTCGGGCGACCGGCATCACCTTCCGCCGAGTTCACTGCGGCTGGCGCCGACTGCCGTGGGCCGAAGGCTTGTGGGGCCCAGGAAACGGGCATCTTCGTTCGCGCCCAGCACACCGTTACGCTCTGCGCGCTCATGCGTCGAACAGATGTGGATCCGATCTTCTCCTCCGCCGAGCTTCCGATCGCGGCTGAACGCGTCCTCAGCCTTCGCCCCCTGCGCTTCGGGCAGCTTGCCCGTAGGTGGGCCGTAGATGTCTCCGCGGCCGACCTCACCTCGGTGGCCGCTCCGGTTGATGCCGCACGCCGTCTCTGGGCCGGCCGCGGTTACCTCGGAGAGACAGGCGCGAACAGGAGGCTGGCCCAAATGCTGGAGGAACGGCCCGAGGATTTTGGTGCCGCGGGCCACATCGTGCTGGGCGCGGAGGCAGTTGAACTGCATCCGAGTTTCGGCCCGTTCGGTGATTCCCTGCACATCATCGGTCCAGAGTGCATCGACGGCCTCCAGCGTCTGAAGATCATCGCCGCCATGGAGGGCCGGCTGTCGCATGAGCACCTTCAGCGTTCCGTCATCCGCCTGGAGATCTGCTGCGGCCCTGAGAGGGATCGAGCTCGCCGTGCCCACGACGGTGCTGAAGAGTGCCTCAACCCGTCAACGGCCCAGGATCGCCTGATTCGGTGCCCCGACATCGTCCGCCTGATGGAACAGGACTGGGAGAAGGGAAGCTTCGACCCGCGTCGAGGTATGACGACAGGGCCCCATGAACCGCGATTCTCCATGGCCGATGTGACGTCCGCCCTGGCTTGCCTGTCGGTCGACCCGGATCCGATCGCGGCGCATCAGGCTGCCACCCCCGAAGGACGGGAAGCGCTCTGGTCCGACCGGTTCTCTCCGGTCTACCGCAGCCTCTTCCACGGGCGGATGTCACCGGTAGGCGTCATGCGTGCCGTGGAGGCATGGGAAGTCGCTCATTCAGCGCTGGCGGCGATGCCGAGGAAGGTTCGGCAGGGGTACGGCCACTTGATCGAGTACGCGCCCGAACTGATCTGCTGGAAGGCTTGCCGCTCAATCCCCCACCAGCTTCCCCTGCACTTGCTGCACCACGATTCCAAGTCGGCCTTTCCGTGGGAGCAGGTAATCGAGCGTGACCTCCCTGCCGTCACTGTGCGAACGGCCAAGTCGTTGGTCGCGCGTTACAGGGAGGTCCGTCCAGAGCGCAGGCGCTCGTACAAGGCGGAGGCGCCGGAACTCGACCTGTGGAGAGAGCTCGCCTGGTGAGGGGCGATGCGTAAGACCCCGAGGACGGCTCTCGCCCGGGTTCGTCAGCGACTGGTGACTCATTGGCGACAGAACTCTCGCCGTGGGGTACTTCGAGGAGAAGTAGGGCCCTGGACTCGGAAGCCATCGAGACCCCTGCCACTGTCGCTGAGTGCATTCGGGTCAGGGCTCGGGCAGCGCGGGATGGTGCCGATGTGATTCTGCGCGTATCTCCGCTGCGTTTCGCATCCGGAACCACCGCTTTGCAAGTGGGGTCGAATCCGTGATCGAGGATGTACGTGTCTGCCGGGTGGTGCTGTCCTTGCAGGACAGCACCACCCGGCAAGTTGCTTGATCCCGTCCGTGACGGCTGGTGCTCTGCCGTCCGCTCACGCATCGCGCACGCATTCCGGCCCTCTGATCGGCCGTCTTCTGGCAGCGCAGGCCCGCGTCATAGGGGTGTCCGCCTAATACGAGTTGTGTCGCCAGCTACTGGCTTTGGTTGTGCACTGCCCGGAGGATGACGAGTGCAGCCAGCAGCACGAGCGCGACGTGGTGGTGCTTCGGCGGCCCCTCCCGCAGATCGTGCAGCTCGACGTTGCGGAGGTTCAGCCCTTCCTTCGGGTCGGCTAGGAGGAGCCGGAATGTTGTCTGCCATCCGACTTCAAATCCGGCTCCCGGCATCTTGTCGATCAGGGTTCCCATCTGGTCGACCACGCCGGCTTTATCCCCCTTGGCAGGCTGGACGATCGGCACCCCCGCAGCCCTGAGATACCGGCGGAGCAAACCCTCGACGAGTGGCAGGGCGATCTTCGCAGCGGTCGGTTCCTGGTACCAGTACGACCGGAACGCAGTGGCAAGCTCGGCCATCTTCGCTGGCGGTGCCACCTCACCGCTGCAGGCGAAGATCCGTGCGAGGTCGGCGTCGCTCGGGTTGAAGCGGCGCCAGATGCAGTCGAGCTGGTGCGCGATGAGTAGGCCGACGAGTTCCATCCGGACGATGCGCAGGTCAGCGCCGGGTTCTTCCTCCACCGCCTTGAGGTGGGTCAGCACGGGACCGGCCAGGTTGAGCCTGTTCATCGGCAGTCTCACCAATCCAGCCGCCAGCTCCTGCTGGGTATCGGTGGCCGACTCATCATCCCCGACTGGCGCGTCCCAGGCCGCCACCCTCCAGAGCGCGTCCCGAAGGTCTGCCGCCTGGGCAATGTGTGCTTCGCACGCGTCGAATGGTTGGAGAGGTAATTCCACCTGTGTGGTGAGGGTCTCGAGCTTGAGGTCCTCGGCCGTGAGCTTCTGCAGGTCGCTGCGGACATCATCAAAGACGTCGGTGAGACCACTATCCCGGGCATGGATGGCTGCGTCGTTGAGCAGGTACAGCCTGGTCAGCCCGCTCTCGGCATCGGCTGCTCGGATGATGGCCTCGGCGACTGCACAATCAGCCTGCTCTTTCCCCGTGCTGTCGGCTTCCAGCGCGCGCAGGTCCTTGAGGAAGATCACCTGGGTGTGGACGTCGTCCTGGAACACAGTGATCGCCTTCTCCACCACCGGCCGGGCCACTTGCTTCCACGCCTTCCGCTCCAGCAGGGGGGCAATCAGTAGACCCACGAGGCCAGCCGCCGGATCCGGCCCGCTCAGCGACTCATCTGCCATGGCCAGCATGTCCTGGACCAGGATGTTCTGGAGGTCCTTCTGTCCGGCCGACACGGCCAGCGTGAAGCCGCGGACCAGGCACTCACCCGCCCGCCACAGACCGAGCACCACCGCGTGTGCAGCGGCGAACCAGAGGGCGGCTTCCTGATAGGCCATGACGGAGGACCGCACGTGCTGGTAGCGCTGGCCGTGGCCGGCAGCGGCCAGCAAATCGTGTAGGCGTGCACGAACACCAGGGTGCTCGGCCGTCTCGGCGTAGGTGGCCCAGACCTCCAGCGTCTTGGCCGGAACCTGCGTGATATCGCTCGGCCACGACTCTGGCGCCGCCCCTACGTATACGCCGACGAATGCCCCATCCCGCATCTGGTAGAGGGCAGCGGCCCGGATTGCCTCAAGCTCACACGCGTTGGTTGCCGCATCCTTCGCGATCGCTACACCGAGCCGATCGGCCAGCTGATCGAACGACACGAACCCTTCTGTCGCCTTGTCCAGCGCGCCCAGAACATGATCAGGCATCGGCCAACTCCCCTCGACCCGAACATCAAGGTGTGCAACGAGCTGGCCTGGCCTGACGTTCCGCGGAGCGCTTCACCGGAACTGCTGCGCTTGAGACCTCGGCGACAAAGCGTCGTTGTCCGCTGTCATCCGCCCCAGTCGTTTGACAGCGAACGCAGCCGTTTCGGCTGGCTGTGGTTGTGAACCCAATCGTGTGCGGTGAAAGTGCTGGTGGGCAGCCCAGCCCGAGGGCGTTCGCGGTCACACACTCCATGCTCTGGTCGTCCTACTGGTGGTCGAGGGGTTCGGCGGCATACGTGCCGTCGCCGAGCGGGGCATCGGTCAGTTCGAAGCGCTGGGACAGACTGCCGACCCGGCGGGTGACGACGCTGCCGGGGGCCCGGGTGGTCTCGTAGTACAGAGGGGTGCCGTCGGCGCCGGTGGTGCCCAGCAGACTGAAGCGGCGCAGCACGCGGGGAGGTGTCGGGGTGGTCCGGCGACGCCGGCAGAGCCGGTTGGCTGCGGCGGCGAGAACGGTGACGACCAGACCGACTGCAATCGGAATCAGGAACTTGTCGAAGAGGGCGGACACGGCGGTATCACTCCTGCGAGGCGGGTAAGGCCCGCCGCGGTGACGGGCCGCGCCGACTATGCGGCAGGCGGGGTTTAGCCGCGCAACCCCCCGTTCATCTGGTAGCTCCGTCCGGGAAGTTGGGAGCGGTCGGCGGATCTTCGTACAGCGCGCGCGGCACGTCGGCGTCGGCCGCCCAGCTCGGATGCACGGCGAACGCGGACGGCGCCTCCCCGTCCCAGGGGGGCCGGGGCGCGGCGTCGTAGTGGGCGAGGGCGTCGCGGAAGACGGGTAGATCCTCACCGGACATCTCGTAGGCCGATGCCTGCCGCCATCCGTCCTGCGGGCCGCCGCCGTAGATCACGGTGACCGGCGCCTCGGTACCTTCGGGCCACCAACCGTGCTTGACGCCGCGCTTGAGTGCGTAGGACAGGGCCACGGTGGGGCCGCGCAGTCCGCGCGGGAATGCCTCGCGCAGCACGGCGGCCTCCAGATGGCCGTCGGACTCTACGACCAGGCGCACAAACAGGCGGGCGTCCTCATTGAGTGTGTTCAGGAAGCCCATCGCCCTGTCGATGTCCCATGCGGTGTCGACGGAGACGGCCAGTTCGTCTCGATGCTCGGCGAGCAGGTCGAGCAGTTTGTGCTCGAACTCCTCGCTCGCGCCTTCAATGGTGATCCGCACAAGAACCTTCCCGCAGCACTCTACGTGTTCTCTATCGATCGCTATAGGTAGCGTTGCGGACTGGGGTCTGGGTTGTCTATAGCGACGACGTAGCAGTCTAGAGATCGCCAGCTCTTTGCAGGCGGGGGCATGCCGGATTCGGCAGGGCTCGGTTCGATGGCAAAACGACTGGGTTCGATGTCAACGGACAGTCGTTCGCCGGGGGCAGACAGGACAGATGCCGAAAGGACTAACACCCTGCCGGAAGAACCAGCCCGGCCCTACGGAGCCGCCTCTGCACGCGCACCATCCCATTGGTCCCTCCCGCCCTGATGCACAAGACCCGGTGCACCGGGTCACCCCTCGCCACTTGGCGGGTGACGACGGCGCGCTCGCCGAGCGGGTCGGCGACACTTTGGCCGGCCTCGGCTGGAGTATGTGGGCCACTGCCAGGAGCACGTTGTTGCATGTGAGCCCGGATGAGCTGTGCGGTGCAGAGTGGGTCCTCGCGGCCTACCCGTTCGAGCTGGGCGGCCTGCCTGTTGCCTGGCGGCTGAGCGCGCGTTCGCATCGCAACTCCGCGATGACGGAGCGGAACGCGTACTTCACTGCTGGCAGCCCGTATGAGGCGCTCGCCGATCTCCTCGTTGCGATCGACGCCTGCGCGGCCCGCGACGGCAGCTTCCCAGGGTCCGAGACGGTCCTCAAAGCGCTTACTGCCCAAGGCTGGATCCACGACATGAGTCGCCCCCGCACCACCGCCACGGCCCCTGGGTTCTTCACCAGTATTTCCCTGGAGGTGCTGCCGCCGCTCGTCGAGGACACCGACCCGCACCCTGACCTGGCGGGCTGGCAGGCGTGGGAGGAACTCGTGCTCGGCGCCCCGGAGCTGTGCCACAAGATGAGAGAGGAAGACTGCGTGTTCCGACGACGTGCTCGTGCTCACCGTGAGTTCCGTGAGGCCCAGCGAGAAGCGCTTGCGTTGCTGCAGATGCACTCACTAGAGCCGCCGCCGTTCGACACCGGCCAGGCCGAGCCACCGGCGTCGGCCGGATTGAACGCGGAGGCGACGGTATCCGACTCCCTGCCGTCCCACTTCAGCACACCGTCCCGCCAGGACGTCGCCGGGTTCATGATGCGCTGGCTGCAGCCGCTCGTCATCGACGGTGAAATCCACGCGTGCCCAGACGACTATCGGCGTTGCTCGTCGATCAACTCGAGGTATCGGGCGTACTGGGCGTCAGTGACCTGGCGGTTGCGGATGAGGCTTCCTTCTTCCATGCGGTAGGTGCGGTCGGGATCGCCCTTGAAGGACAGCCAGTTGAAGGAGGTGGTCACCCACACGTCGTCATAGACGAGGACCTTGGCGTGGGTACTCTTGAGCCGGGTAAAGGTGATTTTGTCCTGGTAGCGGGCGACGAGATTGTTGAGTTTCCGGACAGCGGCCAGGTCGGTCTTGGTGTCGTTGTCCTCGTAGCCGTAGGCGATGTCGATCTTCACGCCCCGGGCCAGGCGGGTTTCCAGACGGCTGAGGAACGTCGTGGTGATGATCGCGTTCTTGATCCACGGCGAGATGATCAGGAGACGCCGCCGGGCGTGGGTGAGGGCTTCGTCGAGGATCTCTGCGTGCTCGAAGACGCCGATGGCACGGATCTCGTCTGCCTGAGGTTGGGGTGCCGCAGGCGGGGCCGGCGCGGGGGCCTGGGAGCCGAGCTGGAAGGCAGCCTGTTCGGCGCGATGCTGGGTTACCTCTTGGAGAGGGACGCGGGCCTTTTCCAGGTCGGGTTCCAGGAGGGGGCGCTCAGGCGGCGGTTCGACGGTGATGCCGAGGGCCTTGGCGCCACCGTGACCGATCAGCTCAAGTTCGTGGGCCTGGCTGAGTTCGCCGTCCACGACGACGCCAAGCTGGATTTCGGTGCGGTCCTCGTCGGCGTACACGAGGAGCTTGACCGGGAGGACGCGGCGTGCCTTGGTCTGGCTGATGCTCTTGACCTGGAGCACCTCGCGGTTGGTGGTCCCGTTCTCCCGGAGCAGCGCGGTGATGTCGGCAGCCGTGATGTTGCTTTCATCTACGGGGCCGGACCTTGCAACAGGCAGCACGATCAGGCCGTCTTCTTCGGCCAGTCCGCGCGGCACGGTGGTGCGGCGGTCGTAGGGTGCCACCTTCCCCAACATCTGGTCGTACACGAGTGGCTGGTTGACCCGCACTGGGACGACGGCGGCTGCCTTCTGCGCCGTGGTGCGGCCCTTGTCGGTGAGCCGCAGACCTGGGGTGCGGGCATCGTCTTGTGGAGCAGGCGGTCCCCACCTGAGGTTGTCCGAGCGGAATAGCTCGGCGACGGTCTGGTCCACCATCCGCTCGGGCACGCCGAGCATGCCCGCGACGTCGCGCCCAGTGTTCACGTTGCGGTCGACCAGCCGCAGCACAAACTCGTCCATCAGCGGCAGGCCCTTGCTGTCTTGGGCGAGGACTTCGGCGGTGATCTGTGCGACGGGGAGTGCCGCGTCGACGATGGTGACCAGCTCGAGCCCGGGACGGGCGTGGTGGTAGCGAACAGCCAGGAGACTGTCGGGACTAAAGGTAGGCATCGCGAATCTCGCACTCTTCCGGGTGGCCGCTCATGTAGTCCAGGACGTCGCGCAGGGCCCCGGCCCGACTACGGCAGAATCCGGCGTCACCGATGATCATCAGACCGAAGCGAGCACGGCTGAGGGCAACGTTGATACGGCGCCAGTAAGGCCGGCCGAGGAAGCCGAGTTGACCGCGGTTGTTGCTGCGCGTCACGGAGAACACGGCGAGGTCGCATTCGCGGCCCTGCACCGCGTCGACGGACAACACCTCAGGGGTGATGTGCTTGAGCTTCAGGGCAGCTAGACCTCGCGTGAGTTCCTCTACCTGGCGGCCGTAGGGGGCGATGACCAGGACATCGAGGCGACGCTTGTCTTGAGGGACCTTGATCATCTTTTTGTCGATGGCCTGGTCGATGACCTCGAGGCGACGCATCGCCAGCTTGCTTTCGAGGGGGTTGGAGATGCTGGTCTCCGAGGAGGTCCGCTCGGATTCACGCCGACCGGGTAGGGCGCTGGTGTCCAGCCAGAGGACCGGCTTGTTGATCTGAACGTACCCCGGCAGTGTGTGGTCGTTGGGCGAGATCAGTTGTCCGTCGTAGAAGCAGGTACTGATCATGTTGCCGATCGCCGGCGTCATCCGGTACTGCTCGCGCAGAAGGTGCTTGACTGGTGTATCTGTGCAGTTGGCGAAGTACTGGAACAGTGTGGTCATCACCAGCTCGGGAATGAGCTGGTGATCGGACATGATCTTCTCGTCGCGCAGCAGATCCTCGTCGATGGGAGGCAGCTGGTTGGTGTCACCGACCAGCACCCACCGCTTAGCCCGGGCCAGCGGCACCAATGCCTCGGTTGCGGTCGCTTTGGACGCCTCGTCGAAAATGCACAGATCGAATTCGAGATCCCTCGCTGCGGGGTGACCAAGGAAGCCGAGAGCCGTGCCGCCGATGACGTGCCGAGTCCGCAGGAAGGCGCTGATCAGGTTCTGGTCGGTGCCGATGCGCTGCAGCCACTCACCCTGCAGGCGCAGCAGGTCCATGAGCTCGCGCCCGGGGCCGGACGGGCCAAGAAGGACTTCGACCGAGTCGCGGGCATCGATGGCGCTGAGGTCCTCGCGCAAGGTGAGTTCGCCGGTGAGCATGGATTGGACCTCGGCGAACAGCTCGGCACGCTGTTCGAGCAGCTGCTCTTGGCGGGCGCGAATGGTGACGACTTCCTCGCCGAGATCCCGGGCGGAGCTGGTGCGGTCAGGGGCCGGGCGGCTCGACAGTTCCTCGAGTTTGAACGATACGTGGGTCAGGTTGGCGGCTACGGAGGCGAGTTCCTCCAGTAGCAGGGCGGCTTTGAGGTGCCGGGCCTCCAGCCCGTTGTTGGCGGCCACCGTGTCCAGGTACTTCTCCGCCCGTGCACGAACCCCCTGGGTCCATTTCTTGATCTGCTTGTCGAGGAGCAGCGGCTGGGCGCTCTCGGCAACCCGCGGGTCGTCGACGCGGCCCAGGCGGACGAGGCCGCTGATGCCGGCATCCTCGATGCGCTTGAGCGCATTGTCGATGGCGATATGGGTTTGGCTGACGATGAGGATGCGGGCGTGGGGATCGCGCTTGAGCGTCTGCTCGACGATCTCGGCGATCACCGTCGTCTTGCCGGTGCCGGGCGGCCCCTCGACCAGCAGCAGATCCTGGGTTCCCAGGGCGTGGGCAACGACTTCGCGTTTGCTCTTATCGAGGTCGGCCCGGAACCACTGGGCGACCTCCGCGGGCGGACGTGAGGGAATGGCCGCGGGGTTGTCGATGAACTGCCGAAGGAGTGGGTTGGTCGTCTGTCCGGCAGCAACGGCGCTTAGGGCATCCCGCTGACGGTTGATGGCGCTCTGACTCGGCCCAAGGAATGGCAGCAGGACACCGCGAGAGGGAAGGACCGCCTTGGGGCGCGTCATCCGCAGCACGATGGTGTCGTCGGTCTGGTTGATCACTTCGCCGCGGTCGACGGGCCGGCTATAGGGGTACTCGGCCACGGACCACTCTTCACCGATCTCCACTGCGGTGCCTGGCGCGGCGAGGTGGAAGACGCGAGTGAGGCCGCCTCCCTCTATCCGTTCGTACTCGATGGGCTGCCGGCCGTTTGCCGCCGCCTCCTCGCGAGCCTCCAGGACCCGTCGCCAACCGTCGAACAAGTCGCCGAGCTGGTGGCGCATGCGGTCCTTGGCATGCTCTTCGCGTTCAGTCTGGTGCGCACTGAGGCCGTCCAGCAGCAGGTTGAGCCCGTGATAGGCCGGATCCTCGCCTGGATCGTCGAAGGTCCAGGTGAGGATGGGCCGGAGCTTGAGTGAGGACTCGCGGCGCCTGGCCATCCACTCTTCCGATCGCTCCTCCGCGGAAATGATGACGCACCTGTCGTCGTACTCTTCGTCGCTGACTAGGCGGAGGAATAGCGTGCGGCCGAACACCCGCACCGTGGTGTCGTCGATCTCCTTGGCCTGTGGGTTGTAGCCGTAGTCGACGTGAACGGTGCCGGAGATGTCCGCCAGGATGTCGGACTTCACCTGCACCCAGTCGATCTCTTCGCCGGCCGAGGTGCTGCTCAGTTTCTCGGCTGCCCGGCGGGTCAGTTTCATCCAGAGCGCGTTGCGATGGCGTGCCTCACGGCTGCTGCAGATCTGCTCTGCTTCCAGGAGTCGATGCTCCAGGACGCTGGCGTTCGCCGGGCGCTTCTGCGGGTCGTAGTCGATGCAGGACTTCAGGATGCTACGGATCTCTGGAGCCAGCTCCAGCTCATCGAGTACGGCCGCCAAGTCCGGGTAGTCGCGGGCCTGGTTGCGGGACAGGACCTGGATGGCGAGGACTGCGTAGGCGTAGACGTCACGGACGTACGGGATCGCGTCGCTCTGCTCCGGCGGTGCATACAGGGTCGAGCGGAAGTCGGCCACCGTCTCGTCCGTGGCGACGGCGGCCTTTGAAAGGAGTTTGGCAATCCCGAAGTCGGCGAGCTTGACCGTATCGTCATCGCTCAGCAGGACATTGCCCGGCTTCAGGTCGCGGTGCTCGATTTGGTGCTCGTGCGCGTACGCGAGGGCGGAAGCCAGGGGCCCGCCGATGCGGGAGAAGTAGGCTGGCCAATCCAGAGGACGACCGTCTGCCATCTCATCCTTGAGGCTGCGGTCGATCCACTCCAGTGCGATGAAGTAACGCTCACGCTCGGCGTCCCAGCCAGAGTCGAGCATGTGCACGATGTGGGGATGGTCCAGTGCCTTGAGCGCCGATGTCTCCCGCTCCAGGAAGATCTCGCTGATTGCGTCGTCGCGCTGCTTGAGCAGCTTGACAGCCACGTAGTCGCCGCCTTCGCTGGTGACATCTACGGCCTTGCGTACCTCGGACAGTCCGCCAGGGCGGGGCTCCTGAGGCAGCAGCAGAAACCGGCCGTTGATCGTCTTTCCCACCCACTGCTCCCTGCTGATTGCTGCTGGTACAGCTCCCCCCACTGCCATCTTGCCAGCGCGTGTCTCATCGGATCAGCAGTTTGCTCTAAGACGTCGTTTCACTTGGTGAGTCGGCGGTAGTTGATCAGGCTGGTGGCTATGGGGGTGAAGGCGAGGAAGTGCCCGGGCTTGCGCTCGTAGCTTTGGTGCGACCGGCGGCAGCCGGAGAACCAGGACATGGTGCGTTCGACCACCCAGCGGTGTTGCCCCAGTCGCTGCGAGGACTCTCTCCCGCAGCGGGCTATGCGAGGCGTTATGCCGCATGCTCGGAGCCATCGGCGTTGGTGCTTGTAGTCGTAGCCCTTGTCGCCGTGCAGCTTGTCCGGGCGTCTTTGGCGCGGTCCGCGGCGGCTGCGGACGAGCTGGATGGAGCGCACCAGCGGCTGCAGGGCCAAGCTGTCGTGGGTTTTGGCGTCGGAGATCCCGACTGCGAGGGGCAGGTCGTTGCGCTCGATGATGAGGTGGATTTCCGAGCCGTTCTTACCGCGATCGGTCGGATTCAGTCCCCTCAGGAGCCCTCTTTTGAGGGACGGGGCGCTGACGGAGTCGATGGCCTACCGTGACCAGTCCAGCTCACCGGCAGCTCCAAGCTAGTTGAGGACGACGCGGTGCAGACGGGCCCAGACACGGGTCTTGGACCACTGGGCGAAGCGGCGGTAGGCGGTGGGTCAGGTCGGCCCGAACACCGGCGGCAACTGCCGCCAGGAACAACCGGTAGTGGCAACGAAGGTGATCCCTGCCAGGCACTCACGGTCCCCAGCTCGCCGGCGCCCGCCGTCCTGCGGGCGTAATGATCGACTTCTCCGGCACCTCCCGTCGGAATAGCTCCCATAACTCCTCAGGCGCCATCCACTCAACAAGACTCGTCGTGCCCAGCACAACGACCCATAGCCCCAAAGGAAATGGCGTCTAAGCGGTAGTCGGGCGTAGCTCCCCTACCGGATGGATGGGTAATCGCAGGTGTTGGCGGGCGTCAGGAAACTGTAGGCTGGACGGTAGGGGAATTCGCGCCAGATCCTGCTCATGCAAAGTGGTGAGTGGACGGCACCTCACCTGCGTTGGGGTGTGGACGAGGTGCAGGATCTCCACATCTGCTGGACACACGAGTGTTCAGGGCTGCACGATCACCTCTCATGGACAGCCTGGCCGAGCCCGACAGTCGTGAGACCGCCTCTTCTCGAGCGCGCGGATGGCTTCTTGAGGGATCCGTCGCGCTGGGGTCCCTCGCTCTGTTATGGGGCACAGGATGGGTCGTGAGCAGCCAGGGCGCTGCCAGAGATGGTCCAAGGGATCGTCGGTCTCCTCGGTGTCGGGTTCAGCGTTACCGGCATGGGTTGGTTCGTTCGTCGCAGACTGGCCGCTGACGCGGACCGCTTCGCGGACGGACGTGAGCGCGTACGCGAAACGGAACAGGGACTCGAACGTGCGCTGCAGCCACACCTCGTCACCGATGGCCTGGTGGTGCAGGGCTCAGTGCACGGCGGCGTGATCATCCACTACCCAGGCACGGACGGCTCCGGCGAGACCTCGGAACCAGAGTCAGCCGGTCGAGGAGAAGGCGAGGCCGTCACTGGAGTGGCAAGCGCCCCCACTGCCGAAAGGAAGACGAGGCTCCCGCTTTCCGAACTCTGGGCCGTGACTCACCGGCGTCTCGACCATTATCACGAGATTGCCCTGCGCCAGGCTTCGCGTTCGTTCCGCAATGCCCAGATTGCCATGGGGCTCGGCTTCGTCCTTCTCTTTGCCTTCGTCTTCATGGCGCTGCGCGCCAGTACGACGGCGGGAAGTGTGGTAGCTGGCGGATTGGGAGCCGTTGCGGCCGCGCTGGCCGGGTACGTCAGTCGGACGTTCATCCGCTCCCAGGAAACCGCGGCGGGGCATTTGAGGGCATACTTCGATCAGCCCTTGGAGTTCTCTCGCTACCTCGCTGCAGAACGACTCATCGCTGAAGCTGAGTTGAGCGAGGTGCAGCGCGGCGAAATGCTGGCCACGCTAATCGAAGCAATGGTAATAGCGGGAGACCAGAAATCTGCGGCAAAAGATGCAGCCTCAGAGGCTCCCACCGCTTGAAGAAGCTCACAACGCCTAGTTTCAGGGCTGCAACCGTAGTGTGGAGGCTGGTGAGGCATTTGCCGTCTTCGCAGCATAGTTGGGCGAGGCGACGGGACAGCAGCCTCGGTAGGCCGGTAGGAAGGTCTCGGCGGTGCGGTCGAGGGTGATGCTGGAGGCGAGGATGGGCAGCTCGTGAGGTGCCAGATGAGGGTGGCGGTCTGGCCGGCGCGATAGCGTCGCCGAGAGACCCATCAGGGAAGGAACGATCACCGGATGCCGCACAGGACTGATGTTGCCGACAGGCGCGGCCTGATCCTCGACTTCGCAGGCGTGCTCACGGCCAGTCCTCTCGCCGTCCACCGCGAGTGGTGCGTGTCGGAAGGGCTTGCTCCGGGGGCCTGGCGTAGCACTCTCAACGATCATCCTGAGGGTCGGCGTCTGTACGACGCTCTGGAGATCGGGGAGATCGGGCAGGCCGAGTGGAACGAGGGAACGGCCTCGCTGTTGGGTGCGCATGTGGATCCGGTGAACCTGATGGGGCGGGCCTGGGCCGGGGTGCCTGTGGCCCGCCGGATGGTCGCGCTCGCGCGTGCCGCGCGGGCCGCCGGTCACCGTCTCGCCCTGCTGTCCAACAGCTTCGGCCTCGACCCGTTCAACCCGTACGAACACGTCGGAGTCTGGGACCTGTTCGACGTCCATGTCGTCTCTGAGCTGGTCGGTATGGCCAAGCCTGATCCGGCCATCTATGAGCTCGCCCTGGAACGGATCGGGCTGCCCGCCGAGCGGTGTGTGTTTGTGGACGATCACGCGGTGAACCTTCCGCCGGCGGCCGATCTGGGCATCACCACGGTCCACGTCACGGACGAGGTCGCGGCCGTGGCCGAGCTGGAGGCGCTCCTCGGTGTCACGGCGGCGCTCGCCGCGTGAGTCCAACTGCGTTCTGAGCAAAGGCCGTCGGGCCCGGCGCTCCTGCCAGTACTGTCCGTTTGGGGCCCATCACGCGGAGGTGCTGGAGCATGCAGTGGTCGGAGTACACCACCTCTGAGCGCTTGAAGGCGCTGCGCGGCGGCATGACACAGGAGCAGTTGGCGGAGGCGGCCGGAGTGTCCGTCGGCGTGGTCCGCAAGCTCGAACGTGGCGGAACGGCTTCCCTGCCGTCCCTGCTGTCGATTGCCGACGCGCTCGGTACGGACATCGCTGTGCTCCTCGGCCAGCAGGCTCCACGGCGTTCCATGGACCGCGATGAGCGGGCCGCGTTGCGCCTGGTCTCCGCAGCCACTCATGACGCGGCTATCGGCATCCCCGCCGAGGTCGAGCCGGGCACCGTCGAAGAGCTCCGCGCCGTCGTCCGTCGCGCGGACGCCGCGTACTGGGGAGGCCGGTACACCGAGCTCGGCACTCTCCTGGGGCGGCTCCTTCCGGAGGCGCGGGCCAGGTTCGACGTGGCCGGTCTCGATGAGCGGGAAGCCGCTGCCGGCGTCTTGACCGACACCTTTCAGACGGCGGGCATGGCCGCCAATGTGCTCGGATCACGAGATCTGGCGTATGCGGCGCTGACGTACGGCCGCCAGATTGCCGTGCAGGGCGGGGATGATCTCCGTGACGCGCACCTCGCCGCGACCACCGCGTGGGTCAATCTCCGCGACGGCCGTACGAAGCAGGGGTTCCTCCTCGCCGCGGCCCAGGCCGACCGGATCGAGCCCAAGATGAGCGAGCACGACCCGGACCGGCTCAGCGTCTATGGCCAGCTCGTCACGAACGCTGCTGTCGCCGCCTCCCGGGGCGGCGCGCCCGCCGACAACGCTCGCGAGTACCTCTCCCAGGCCCATGCCGTTGCTGCCCGGATCGGGGACGAGCACGCCCGCGGCTCGCACGCCCAGCCGTACGGGCCGATGTACGCCGCCACGCAGGCCATGAGCATCGCCGTGGCCCTTGGCGATACGGCCGGCGCGCTGCGGCTCATGGACACCGTCCGCCTGGACGACACGGTTCCCCTGGCCACACGGGCCCGTTACGGCCTGGACGTCGCCCTCACCCAGGTCGAATGCCGACGGTGGGACGCCGCCGCCGACACTCTCCAGGCCGTCTGCGAGATGGCTCCGGGATGGGTGCGCCACCAGATGCTTCCCGGCGTCATCATCAGCAGACTCGCCGGCGTGTCCGTCAACCGGCTGCGAGGACTGGCGAACTCCGCGGGTGTACCTCTCGGAGTGCGTTGACCTACGAGCCGAAGTACCACGGCCCGTAGTAGGTACGAGCACCCCATCAGCGCGATCGCTACGGGGCGTGGCACACCTCCGGGCGACCCTGCTTCCGCTGCCACGGGACGTGGCAGTCCGACCGGATACGGAGCCTCTCCACTGCGACGGGCCGTGCCTGGGCACGAACTCCGCAGCCCAGCAGCCTTGTGGGCATGCCGAACAACCCGCCTGGCGGACTCGGGCACGTACCCGTCGCCGTCTACTCCTGCGCCACCACCTCCACCGCCCTCGGCGAGAGCGAGGAGCGTGGTCGCTACTACGCCAACGCCCGGCACTGACATGTCGCCGGTGTCTGGTCCGACCCCGACCCGGCGCTGCCGCTCATGGAGCGGCCGGGTTGGCAGGCCGTCACGGCCGCCCTGTCCGCCGGGATGATCCGGGGCGTCGTCGTCAGCGGCCCGATGCATGTAGCTGCCGACGCCGCCCAGTTCGCGGCTCTCGGCGTTCTCCTCCGCGACCGGGGAGGGTTCCTCGCGGGCGCATCCCACTGCACACCGGCCCGTCGAACCCCTGGCCAGGCCAGGAGCCGTCGCGACCTCGTGGACGCGGCCTCCGGCTGGTTCACGCAGCCGGACACGCACGGGGAGGACGGCTCGTGAGCGCCCGGCGGGCCTGGGTCGGCGACCTCGTCCAGGACGACGACGGACAGCGAGCGATCGTCACCGACGTCCGCGCCAACGGCACCGTGTGGGTGCTGCGGCCACCGACCGAGGGCGGATGCCACTGGGAGACCGACGACCCCGACAGCCTCGAAATCCTCGCCCGCTCCGGAGCCCGGGACAGCCGGTGAGCGCCCGTGCCCACTGCCGAGCCCTCCGTCACGCCCGTGCACCACGCCCGAAAGGCGAAGTCTCCGTGTACGCGTTCGGCCTCTGTATCGACCAGCACTACCTCGTCCCCGGCCTCGCCGCCCTTGCTGGCCTGGCCGACAGCCTCACTCCGGCGGCCCGCCGCGACGCCGCCGTACGGGTGCTCACCATCGACCTCACCGGCGCGCATGCCCTCCTCCTCTCCGACTTCGCCAAGCGGGCCGGCTTCGGCTGTTTCGACCTGCGTCGTTGCTCGCCGCTGCGGTCCTCGCGGATGGCGGATGCTTCGTACATCACCGTCACCACCTACCTGCGGTTCGAGTTCACGTCGGGCTTTGTCCGCAGGCCCTACATGGTCTACGTGGATGCGGACGTCCTCGTCAGGGGCGACCTCACCGACCCGTTGGGGTACGTCGGGCCGGACGAGACCGGCGTCGTGCGGGACGAGTTCAACCCGGCCGTCGGCGAGTGCCCGGCACTGCCCGGAGCCGCCGAGCGCTGGCCTCATCTGCGCGGTCGCCCGTACTTCAACGCGGGCGTGCTCTGGACCCACACCGACCACATGCCCCGCATCCGACGAGGCGTCGAGCAGGCCCTGATCCACGCCCGGCGTCACATCCTCCACAACGACCAGGACGCCCTGAACCTGTGGCTTCTGCGATCCGGCCGAGTCCGCCCGGTGGCCGGTGGCTTCAACCGGTTCGAGGTCGGCCGATTCCTTGAGCGCGGGAACTGGGTACGCCGGGTCGTCACGCGCTCACTGAAGCCTGATCCGGCCGCCGCCCTCGTGCACTTCGTCGGTCCCCAGAAGCCGTGGCAGGCCGACTGCCCCGTCACGGAGGAAGTCGCCGAATACCGAAGGCACCTGGAAAGGACCATGCGTCACGTCCGGCGTCTGGGTGCCGTCGGCGTGGAACCGGCGGGTGTGCGGTGACCGCGGGGGTACCGCCCGCTGTCTCGCGCGCCGCCCTCGCGATGACCGGCGTACCGGCCCGCACCGCCCACCGCCTGTCCGTCCGTACGCGCACCGTCGTCTACCGGGTGGGCCTGGCCGACGGACGCGGTGTCGTGATCAAGCTGTACGCGGCGACCGCACGCCGCAACGCGATCACGGAGAGCGCGGCCATCCGGACCGTGGCCGACCACGTTCCCGTACCAGCCCTCATCGGGTACGGCCCCGTTCCGGGTCACGAGGCGACCGCCCTCGTCACCGCCGACCTCGGTCCGCTCACCCTCGGCAACGCCGTCCGCTCCGGCCGGATCTCCGACGAGCGAGCTTTGAAAGACCTGGCCGGCCTGCTCGGCCGTCTGCACCGGGCGCCCGTCCGGCCGTGGGCCCCGCGCCGGCCGCTCCACGAGCAGGTCACCTCACTGAGCCGCCGCTGCCCGCCCAGCAGTCTCGACCGCATCGCGCCCGCGCTGGCCGCCATCGCCGACGCCGCCCACACGGCGCCCGTGTGGTGCCATGGCGACCTGCACGGCGACAACGTCGTGATCTCCGGCCCCCGAGCCGTCCGTCACCTGGTCGACTTCACCGACGCCGCAGCCGGTCCCCGTGAATCCGACGTCGCCCAGACCCTGGTCATGACCGACGCCCTCTCGACCCTCAGGGCCCGCACGGTCACCGATGCCTATCCCCTTGCCCTCGATCACCGCCTGTTGGCGGCCTGGGCCGTCTTCCACACCCTCCGCTCCTGGGCGCATTCCTCCGCCGGCGACGACCGCGCCTTGTGGGCCCGCCGCCTGGACGACCTCAGCCGGCGGACTCCGCACCTCTTCCGTACGCGCCGCCCGGAAAGGACGCGCTGATGAGCAGCCCTGCCCTGTCGGTAGTGATCCCGGCTTTCAACGAGGCCGCCTACCTGCCCCGTTACCTGCCCTCTGTCCTGGCCTCCCTCGCCCGCTGGGAGGAGGTCACCGGCCGCACGGGCGAGGTGGTCGTCGTCGACAACGCGAGCACCGACGCCACCGCCGACATGGCCGCCTCCTTCGGCGTCCGCGTCGTCACCGAGGCCGTCCGCAGCATCGGTCGTGTCCGCAATACCGGAGCGAGCGCCGCCCGCAGCGGACGCCTGTTCTTCACCGACGCCGACGTGGCGCTGCCCCTGGAGGCGGTCACCGCCGCTGCTGCTGCCATGGACGCAGGGGCCGTCGGCGGCGCCATCCCTCCGCTCTACACGCCCGAGCGGCTGGGCGCCCGCCTGCTGTGCGCGTACTGGGACCACTACCGAACCCGCCGCGGCGGAGCCCAAGGCGTCAACCACTTCTGCACCGCCGACGCCTTCCACCACATCGGTGGGTACCGGGATGACCTGTTCATGAGCGAGGACGTCGAGTTCTTCGCCCGACTCACCGCCCACGGCCAGGCCACCGACCGGCCCGTGACCATCCTCGACGAACTGCGCGTACGCCCGTCGACCCGCCGCTACGACCAGTGGTCGAGCCTCCGGATGCTCTGGTGGCAGAACCCCATGACCGCCCGCCTGCGCCTCCGGTCACCCCGCATGTGGCGCCACTGGTACGAGACGACCGTGCGATGACGAAGGAGACCCCTGTGCAGCCCCAGCCCCTGGTCGACCTGCCGGTGCCGGACGGGCACGGCATCTACACCTTCCCCGACGACCTCCACCGCGCCCACAGGACGCACACCCAGCAGCTCGCCGCCCGCCACCGGATCCACGACCACCGCGTCCTGGAGGTGACCGCACCCCACACCCGCGCCCCGTACTACATCGAGGCCCGCACCCCCGTCGGCCGTCAGGTTCTCGTCATCGAGCCCCACCACGACGACTTCGCCCTCTCCGCCTCGGGCACCTTCCTCGCTCACCCCCGACCGCTGAACATCGCCACCGTCTTCACCCGCTCCCGGAGCGTGCACCCCGCCCTGGAGACCACGTACGCCGACGTCGACACCGTGTCCGAGCTCCGCGACCGCGAGGGTGCCGCCGCGCTCGCACCGTTCGCCGCCCGCCGGTACCTCCTCGGCCACAAGGACGCCGAGCCCCCGTACCGTCCCTACGATCCGGAACTGCTCGACCAGGTCACCGAGGAGCTTCGCCGGATCGCCGTAGCCCACCCCGGCGCCGAACTCCTCGCGCCCGCCGCCGTCACCCGCCACCCCGACCACCTCCTCGTTCACGAGGCGGCCGTCCGCCTCGGCTGCACCTGGTTCTGGGAGGATCTCGCCTTCTGGGCGACGTACGCGCTCGCCGGCTGCGACCAGCACCTGTTCCGTACGCGTACGGGGGCGACGATGCGGCCCGAGCTGGTCGACATCACCGACGTCGTGCTCGACAAGGTCACCATCCTGCGGATGCACGGCTCGCAGATGCACCCGGCCCGGAAGATGTACCGGCCGATCCGGCACGCCTTCACCACGGCGGCCGATCTCGTCGACGGAATCAGCCTCTACGCCGAGCGCTTCTACAGGACGGAGGCGCCGACGTGCTGATCATCGCCCTGGAGGGGCCTTCCTACGCCGGTAAGTCCACGGCCGTACGCCACCTCCGCCAGACCGCCCTCGGCTCGCGGGCGTACGTCTCCGACTGCTACGTCGAGCACATCGCCCACCGCGACGACATCCCTCCGGCCCTCACCGACTCGGCGGCCGCCCAACTCGCCGCCTTTGAGAGGTTCATGGAAATCGAGGCCATCCGCGTCGCCGAGGCCACCGCGAGCGGCAGGCAGCTCGTCATCCTCGACCGCTCCGTGGACACCCTCCTCGCTCACGCGTACGCCCTGGACGCCCTGTTCGGGCATGGCGTCCACCACCAGCTCCGCCACCGGCTCAAGACGCTCCCGTTCCTGCGCCCCGACCACACCCTCTACCTCGACGTACCGGCGGAGACACTCCACCTCCGCCGAAAGACCGTCGGCCACACCACCGCCGAGTCCGAGTACTTCCTCCACGAGGCAGGCTTCCTCCGCCACGCCCGCGATTACTTCGTCCACACACCCCGCCGACCTGTGACGCAAGAGCTCACGGTCTTGGCCGCCGACGCGGGACCGGACGAAGTCGCCCAGGCCGTGGAAGCCCTCGTCGGCTTCTGGGCGCGGTGACCGCCGATGCCCACCGCCCTCTTCACTTGGCGCCGCACCCCACCCCCGTTCCTCATCGGCGGCGCCGAGGTCACCCAGCAGCTCCTCGCCGAAGAACTCGCCGCCGCTGGCTGGCACGTCACCTACCTCGGCTCGCATGAGGCGCCCTGGGACAGAGCCACCCAGCTCCCCGACATGCGCGCCCACCTGGACAAGCACCGCGTCCCGTACGACGAAGAAGAGGGCGCCCTGCGCTACCGGTGGAGCGGGGTCGAGTGCGTGGCGTTGACGCAGGACAACGTGGAGCACGCACTCGACGGTCTCCTGCGCGACCGCCACCCCGACATCGTGTTCACCTCGCAGGAGGGCTCGGCGCAGCTTGCCGCGCAGGCCCGACCGATCGCGCTCGTCGCCGGCCTTCTGCACTCCGTCTCCGCCACCGGCTTGGGCGTCCTCGCCGGCCGACCCCACTACGGCCTCGCTGTGTCGGATTTCGTTCGGGCACGTGCACTCCACACGCCTGGGACCCGGCTGGCCGTGATGCACCCGCCGTTCGCGCTGCCCGGGAAGAGCTCGGGCGAGGCCCGCACCGCGTCCGTACTCATGATCAACCCCATCCCCGCCAAGGGATCCGGGCTACTGCACCAGATCGTCCGGCTCATGCCGGAACAGCACTTCACCCTGGTCGAAGGCTGGTGGGACGCCTCAGCCAACTTCGCGTCCTATCCGAACGTCACGTACGTGCCCCGCGTCTACGACATGGAGCCGTTGTACCGCGGTCACCGACTGTTGCTGGTCCCGTCCACCGTGGAAGACGCCTTCCCTCGTGTGATTGTCGAGGCCGCCCTCCATGGCGTCCCGACCATCGGAACCGACAAGGGCGGCATCCCCGAAGCCATCGGCGGCGCCGGGATCGTCCTGCCTGCCACCGCCGGCCCCGAGGCGTGGGTGCGAGCAATCCGAGACACCGACCACGAATCGCTGGGGGAGCAGGCTCGCACCGGAGCGGTACGGTTCACCCGCCTGTGCCTGCCGGAGCTCCGGGAACTGGGGATCTAGAAAGCGCCGCCGAACGCCCGCTCCACCTCGTCGAGCCGTTCCGTCCACCAGTGAAGGAGCGCCTCGTCGGCGATGAACAGGTCGTCGCAGGAGTGGTCGTCCCGGTCGTAGTGGAATTCGAGCTGCCAGAAGTCCGTCATCCGCTTCCACCACAGGCGGCGCGCGGAGTCGAGCAGCGCGGCCGGCTCCAATGGGACCACCGACCGGTAGCCGCTGACGAAAGCCGACACCCGCTCCAGGTCGAAGACGCCCTCCACCCCGAACTGCACCTGCGCGGTGCGGACGACCTCTTCCGCGTACGGGCGGACGCCCAGCCGGTCCCAGTCCAGGACGGCAACCAGTTCGCCGTCTGCCCAGAGGAGATTCCGGTACTGGAAGTCACCGTGCGTCCAGCCCTGTGGGCCCGCGGGGGTGTCTCCCTCGGGGCGCAGGTGGGCGTGCTTGTCGAGGAGGATCTTGCGTTCTTCGAGGGCAACGTCCGCAGCCGCGTCGAAGCTGTCGCCCGCCCCTCGGGCCGACACCACTCCGGCAAGCCGATCGGCTTTCTGGACGGCTCGGCCGGCCTCGGTCACCTCAGCGGTGACCGAGGCCAGCACGGCTGGCATCCCGGCTTCATCGACCACCTGGCCGAGTGCCGCATGGAGTCGCGCCAGGTGTGCACCGAGCTCGGACGTCTGGGCCAGCGACAGGTCGGTCCCGCGAACGTGCTCCCCGGCTGACCAGGGAAACAGGCAGTAGACACCACCGCGGATTTCGGCGATCACCTCACCGTTGACGGTGGAAACCGGGGCACATATGGGGACTCCGTACGAAGCAAGGACGGGAAGGACCGCGAGGTTGCGACGCAGTCGATCGAGCGGCACGTCCGTGACCCGCTTGAGGACGAACCTCCCGGCCCGGGTGTCCAGCCGCCAGTTCACGTTCATGAGGCCATCGGCCAGGTGCTGCCGATCCAGCACGCCGTCGATGTCGTACGCCCTGGTCAGCTCGGCAAGATCAGCTGCGGGGATGTGCGTCCTGTCCGCCCCACTCGTGTCGGTCACCCAAGCGACGATACGGGGGTCGGCCGCCCAGACGCACAAGGATCACTGGGCTGGGGGGCGGTGCGTCTCGTGTACGGGGTCTTGTTCATTCAGTGACGGCTGCGGCCTGTTCCGTTTCGGATCAGCTCAACTGATCAACGTCGTCGCACGTGCGGTGGCTGCTGCTGTGCGGCGGCCGGTGTGGCTGCTGGCGGGTGGGGCGTGGTGGTGGCGAGCCGTGTGGTGCTGCGGGCCATGGCTGCCTGGGCGCGGGGGCCGGGTGCGTGGCGTTGGCCGAGGCGGTGGATGCGCCAGGTCAGGGTGCGGGCGGGGTTGCGCGCGTCGTCGAGGCTGCGGTGGCCGAGGGCCCGGTCGAGGAGGTTGCCCAGGTTGTGGCCGGCTGCTTCCGCGTCGGCGAGGACGGTGGCGAGGGCGTCCCAGGCAGGGTCCTGCAGGATGCGTTCGGCGTGCTCGGGGACGGCCTGCTGGAGGTATCGGGCGTAGCGCTGCCTGGTCTGGATGCCGGGGGTGCGGTGGGCGAGGCCGTCCAGGACCGGAACTGCGATGTGTGCGTGGGCGGTCTGGAGGTGGACGAGGGTCTGCTGGGCTGCTGCTTCCTGCTGGGCGTGCTGGTGGGTGCGGTGCCAGTGCCTCGCGAACGCCACGGCGATGAGGGTGGCGTCCAGGAGCATCGCCAGTCCGGCGCCGTCTCGTGCGGCGGCGGGGGTGCGCAGGATTGTCTGGATGCTGCGGCGCAGGACTTGGGCGCTGTCGAGGTCGGCGGTGATACGGGAGCGGGTGGCGCGCTCGAAGACGGCGGCGGCACGTTCGAGTTCGACCCTCGCCGCAGCTGGTGCGGTGAGGGGCAGCAGATCAAGGGCTCCGCCGAGGGCGACGAGCTGGCCCTGGACGATGCGGTCGTCACCGTGTGTGACGTGGTCGGGGAAGCGTTCGGTGGCGGCGGTGGCCTGGTGCCAGGGGTTGGTCGGACGGACGGTTATGGGTTCGGGGCTGGTGGCGGTGAGGCGGTGGCGGATCTTGGGCAGGGAGAGATCGCCGGCGAGGGTGGAGCCGGAGAACCATACTCGCTTGCCCTCCTTGTTGAGGTCGCCGGGCAGGGCGACGCTGTAGCCGAGGATGTCGCCGGACGGGCCGGTCTTGGGGCGTACGTCGACGCCGGTCGCCTCCAGCAGCGCGAAGAACTCCGTCTCGCTGGAAGCGGCGGCCACCGCGCGGCGAACACGCCGGCGCAACATCTCGCGGGTCGTGATGTCCTGTCCTTGGCGCTTGGCCTTGAAGTGTTCCTTGCTGGTGGGGCGTTTGGCGGCGGTGCCGTCGCCGGGGTTGAGGCGGCGCAGGCCGAGGTCGGCTTCGATCTTTCGGGCTTCGCGTTGGACGGCGCGGATGTCGTGGTCGCGGCGGGGGCGGCGGCCGTCCTGACGTACGAGGGTGGCGGCGATGTGGATGTGGTCGTCGGCATGGCGGACCGCCACCCAACGGCAGGCTTCCTCGTCGCCTTCGGGGGCGATGCCGGCGGCGGCCACGATCCGCCGGGCGATGTCCGCCCACTGGGCGTCGGTGAGGATCGGGTCCTCGGGAGCGGCCCGGACGGGGCAGTGCCACACCGTGGTCGTCGGGGCCTTGTCTCCGAGCATCTTCACGGGCTGGTCGAGCTGCGCGGTGAGCTGACCCTCGACGTCCCTGGGGTTGCGGTGGGGGCTGCGGCCGGGGTCGGGGGCGAAGCCGTTCCAGGACGCCACGAGGTGCGGGTCGGTGTGCTCGTTGGCGCTCCCCGGGCCGTAGAGGTAGCCGATCAGACGGCGTGTGGCACGCTCGCCCTTGCCGAGGACGATCTTCGGGATCATGCGGTCACCGCCCCGAAGCCACTTGGGAGACGGCCACGTCCACGTCGCCGATCGACGCCTCGACCCGGTCCAGCAGCCGGGCCACGATGTCCGGTGCAGGCCACGCGCCGTCCTTGTTGAGGTGCCAGGCGAGCTGGTTGAGATTGCCACCGATCTTGGCGAGCTGCCTGTTCGCGGCCATCAGCGCCTTGACCATGGAGCGGTAGTCGGCGACCGCAGCCGAGGGGTCGTCGGAGCGGGCAGCGGCGAGCGAGGTCTCGGCGACGTAGCCGCCGACAGACATACGGCTGAGGTCGGCAGCTGTCGCGAGGAGGGCGAACTCGTCGTCGCTGTAGCGCGGGTGGACGCGCTTCTCACGCAGCGTGGGCTCACGCAGACGACGACGAGGCGCAAGTGGCTGCGTGGCCCCTCCCACGGTCGGCTCCCCCGGGCCGGCCGACTCCGGCGCCCCCTCGGCGCCGGACGCCTCCGCCTCCCCCGGGGCGGAGGCCGGGTAAGGACTCCTTACCCGACAACTTGCTCCGCCTGGGGCAGGGGTGGCGGTTTCCGCGCCGGGAGTGATGAGGGCTTCGTGGTGCGGCCGGTGCATGGGCTCTTTCTGGTGAGGTGGAGGTGGGGGAGGGCTCGGGTGAGCGCGCGGTGATGGTGCGCAGGAGGAGTTCTCGGGACCGTGGCCGGGCGTGGTCGTCGTAGTAGGGGACGGGCGATGCCGGGCATCGGGCCCGCGATTCACTGCGTTCGGGACCGCGTTCCTGTGGCTCGGTGTGGCTTCCTACGAGCGCGCGGCGATCGGTAGCGCCGGTACGGTCCCCGCCACCGGTGCGCCCTTTCAGTTCCGGTCCGGGAACTGAGGGTTGGTGTCCCAATGTGGGTTTGACCTGTGTCTTTGCGGGGACCGGTCCCCGAATTGTTGGGGACCGGTCCCCGTTTTCTGCCGGGACGGTCCCCGTTTTCTGCCGGGACGGTCCCCGGTTCTTGGCGGGACCGGTCCCCGACGGTGTGTCAGGGGGACCGTCCCCGGTGGGGACCGTGAGCGGGACGGTCCCCACTTGCCTGCACGCTCGGTCCCCCTGGGCGGTGCCGCACGGTCCCGACAGGCGAGGTCTCCCGGTCCCCTGCGCGAGGGAGACCGGTCCCCAGGGCGAGTCAGGCTTGGGTGCGGCGCCTGCGGTCGGGGCCGGTGAGAATGACGCGTTCCGTCATTTCGGCGAGGCGGGAGGCGATGCGGTCGCCGAGGGTGGTGCGGAGGGCGTCGGTGGGGAGGTTGGTGGTGATGAGGGTGGGGCGCAGGTGCTCGTACCGGTGGTTGATGAGCCGGTAGGTGAGTTCCTCGGTCCACTCGCTGGTCCTGGCCGCGCCGAGGTCGTCCAGGAGGAGCAACGGGCAGCGCGCGAGGCTCTGCAGGTCGCGTTCGGCGTCGTGGCCGGAGCGGGGGCGCAGGCGGGCGTAGAGGTCGGCGGCGGTGACGGCTTCCCAGCGCAGCCGCACTCCGGCGGCGAGCAGGGTGCGGATGGCGCCGTACGCCTGGTGGGTCTTGCCGGTGCCGGTGGGGCCGGCGATCAGGAGAGATGGGCCTTCTGCGATGCCCGGCGCGCTGCCGGGGCCGGGGGCTCCGGCGGCGGCGATTGCCTCGGCCCAGGCGGTGACCTGCGGGTGGTTACCCAGGGCCTTGCGGTATCGGGCGGGGATGCGGGCATCGGCCAGTTCCAGGGCGGTGACCGGTTCGCTCGGTGGCTCCTGTGTGCCGACTGCCGCGGGGCCGATGCCGCGTGCGGCGAGGATGGCGTCGAGCCGTCGGGGGATCGGGCCGCGGCGGTTCGGGGCATCGGTGAGAGTGGCGGTCACAGGTCACCGCCGTAGGCTGCGGTGACGTCGGCCGGGTTGGTCCATGACCGGTGGGTGGCGCCGGGGGCGGGTGAGGCGGCGTTCATCGCCTCGTGGACGAGGCTGGGCAGGGTCCGGGGGTGCAGACCCTTGGCCCGGTGTCGGTCGAGACCGGCACGCACGTGGTCCGGCTCGATGCCCTCAGCGAGGAGCTTTTTGACTTCGCCGCCGAGCTGGCCGAGCACGCTCGCGGGCGGTCGGTGGCTGCAGGCGGCGGTGTACTCGCCGATGAGGTCCTTGGCCGAGACCGTCTGGGGCGCGGAGGCGCTCGCGCCTCCCAACGGAGTAGATCCTAGATCCCTGTTCCTAGATCCTAGATCCGGATCGTGCGTCCTCACGGAGGGCTCCGTGAGGTCTCCCTGCGTCCGCGGTGAGGGCTCAGTGAACCGCCTCTGACCTGTGGATTCGCCGCTCACCTCGCCCTCCGCGAGTCCTCCGTGAGCCGGTGCGGAGGGCTCGGTGACGGGTGCGTGCTTCACCGGTGAGGGCTCACGCGGAACACCGTGATCGTGGTGGGGGCAGCCGGGGTGCCTGCTCCCGCTGGGCCGGTTGACCTTCTGGTGCTGGCCGAAGGTGACGATGTGCAGGTACTGCTTGCCGTTGGCGCCCTGATAACGGCAGATCAGCTCGGCGGCGTGGAGCTGGGCGAGGTCGTCCTCGACGCCCATCGGGCCGTGCCCGGGACGCAGGGACCAGAGCAGACCGGCGATGACGGCGGGTTGGTCGCGGAACCGGCCGTGGTCGTCGGCCTGGGTCAGCAGCCCGAAGAACGTCCGCTCGGCAGAGAGGGAAACCTCCGCGAGGGACTCCGAGTGGAACGCCTCGGGCTTGATGGTGCGGATACGGGCGATGTCGATCGACCACCTTCGTCGCAAATCGGGAGCAGAGAATCCGGACGGGCCGGGGGCGACAGACAGATAGCCACACCAGGGGCACAAAAGTCCAGAGTTGGTTCACAAACTCCCCAGAAGTTTTTGGATCGGTCGAAAAACGGTAGACCCGAGCCTCCGGCTGACCAAACAGCCCCTTCGGAGTATCCGATGCTCGGAGGGGCTCGCAGTGGAAGGGAAAGCGTGCCCGGCGTCGGAGAAAGCACGCTGGGACACATCCGTCCCGCCGATTCCCTCGAATCCGACCTGGCGGGCGGGAAGGTCGCGGCCGGGACTCTCGTACGCGTCCGTGTCTGCCCCCTGCTGACCAGGCCGGGGGCGTCCCCCGTCACTGCGCTCAGGACCCTCTTGCGCGCCCTTTCCCGGAAACGGAACCAGGCGGAGCGGGGCAACATAGCCGACGATCGCCGGTTGGGCAAAAAGCCGATTCTCCGGATCGTTGAATGCATACCCGGCGCCGATTCCTGTCGTTCGCGGTTAGCCCGTTCCAGCCATGCGAGGAAACACTTGCCCCGATCTCCGATATCCCCTTCCCGAAACTCCCTCCGCGTTGAGGAGGTGGGGCGCCCGATGAAGGGCGCCACCCGCTCGCGCGACAAACTGACCGTGGACGAAATCTGCGCCGAACTTCAGATCTCCCGGTCGACCTTCTACGACTGGCGCCAGAAAGGCCGGGCGCCCCGCTGTGTGAAACTCCCGAACGGCAGCCTTCGCATCCGCCGCAGTGACCTGGAGAACTGGCTCACCGACTGCGAGGGCGGCGCGTGACCAACCGGTACTACAACGTCCGGTTCCGCAAGACCGAGGTCTACAAGGGGAAGCGCGGTACCACCTACACCGTGCGCTGGTCGGTCAACGGCCAGCGGCACGGCGAGGCGTTCAAGGCGAGCGCGGCGGCCGAGTCCTTCCGCGCCATGCTCCTCGTCGCCGCCAACGACGGCGAGCCGTTCGATCAGAACACCGGCCGGCCGGTCTCCCACGGGGCGTCCGCGGCCGGGATCACCTGGTACGACTTCGCCCTGCAGTACGTCGACATGAAGTGGTCCCGGATCTCGGCGAACAACCGGGTCAGCACCGCGAAGGCGCTGACCAAGGCCACACTCGCGCTCCTGCGGACCGAGCCCGTGCAGTACGAGGGCGTCGACGTCCGCAAGGCGCTGCGCGAGTACGCCTCCAACAAGAAGCGGCGGGACGAAGCCCCGCCCGAGTACCGGGCGATCTTGGCGTGGGTCCGGCGCAATTCGCTGCCGATGAGCGCCTGGGAGGACACCAAGCACGTCGACGCCGTCCTGCAGGCGCTCGACACCGTGCTCGACGGCACGTCGGCCGCCGCCAGCTCGGCGAAGCGGTACCGCCGGATCCTGAATGTCGCCCTGGAGTACGCCGTCCGCCAGAAGGCCCTCCAGGTCAACCCCCTGCCCACGGGCAAGAGCGGGCGCCCCGCGCCGAAGACCTCAGGCGCCGTCGACAAGCGCTCCCTGCTCAATCCCCACCAAGTCGCCGCTCTGCTCAGCTGGACCGCGGCCCGCCCCCGAACCGGCCACCGGCTCACGGCGTTCTACGCCACGCTCTACTACGCCGGTCTGCGCCCCGAGGAAGCGGTCGCCCTGCGGATCGAGGACGCCGTCCTTCCCGCGACCGGCTGGGGCGAACTGCGCGTCCACACCGCCGAGCCGGAGGTCGGCGGTCACTGGACCGACGACGGCGAGGCCCACGAGACCCGCACCCTGAAGGGCCGCGCGTCGGGCGACACAAGGATCGTTCCCGTACACCCCGCCCTCGTGGCGACCCTCCGAGCCCTCATCGCCAGTGACCGGCTGAAGCCCGGCGGCCTCCTCTTCCCCGGCGAGAAGGGCGGTCTCCTGGCCGGTTCCGTCTACCGGCGCGCCTGGGCCAAGGCCCGCGAGGCCGTCCTGCCCGAGCATGAGTTCCGCTCGCCGGTCGGCAAGCGCGTCTACGACCTCCGGCACACCTGCCTGACCACCTGGCTCAACAACGGCATCCCACCCGCCCAGGTCGCCGAATGGGCCGGCAACAGCGTCCCCGTCCTGCTCTCCACGTACGCCCGCTGCGTCACCGGCCAGATCGCCGAGCTCCAGCGGCGTATCGAAGGGCCGCAGGCGCTCCCCGGCGCCCTGCCCCACTTGGGCGCGGCGAAGGGGCGAGGCCGCTGAGTGCAGCGCCGTTCCGGCGGTGGGCAGAAGAAGGGGCCTTCGGTGATCCCCTCGCCGAATCAGCGCCGAGCCACGCGTCTTCATGCCGGGAGCCAGGGCCGCAGTGGGCGGCCCGAACTTCGGGCCGTTTTCGGGCCGAACGGCCGCCGGAGGCCGCCTCCGACCGGCCTCAGCCGGACATTCCAAGGCGGCGGCGGGCCGGTCCCGGAAGGGGCTCACAACGCTGGCAGATAGCCCCCGACCAGCAAAAAGACCCTCCCGAAGGAGGGTCTTGCGTGGTGCGCCCCCGGCAGGACTCGAACCTGCGGCCAAGTGCTTAGAAGGCACCTGCTCTATCCGCTGAGCTACGGGGGCCGGTGGTGGACGTGGATCACGGACCGCGGACAAGGATAGGGGTCCGGGTGCCTCGTCCCGGTTGCTTCACCTCCGTGGCACGTTGTGGAGATTCCGTGAAGCGGTCCCGATAATCGCAGGCGGGTACGAATCCTGCATCGTTTTTGGCCGCTCCCGTGGCGGCTGTTGTGTAGTCGTTATGCCTGCGGGCCGCTCGCCTCGATCGTCTCACGCGCCACTCGTACCGTTATGCGGTGGTTTTTATGGCACGCACACAGGTGTATACGCTTCAAAAACCCAACCAAATTGGGCATTCTGCACATGTGGCGACCTTGGACGTACGACCCCGACTCATCGACGCCCTGTCCGTACTGCGCGACCGCGTCGACGCCGCACGCTTCCCGCTGCCCCTGAAAGGCGCGGCCCGCGCCCGCCGCAGCAGGGACGAGCTGCTCGCCCAGCTCGACGACTACGTCATGCCGCGGCTGCGCGCACCCCATGCCCCGCTCCTCGCCGTCATCGGCGGCTCCACCGGCGCCGGAAAATCGACCCTCGTCAACTCCCTCGTGGGACGGCGCGTCTCCGAAGCCGGCGTCCTGCGCCCCACCACCCGTACGCCCGTCCTCGTCTGCCACCCCGACGACCTGCACTGGTTCGCCGGACGCCGCGTCCTGCCCCACCTGGCCCGCCTCTGGGTGCCCGAACAGGACGGATCCGGGCCCACCGCCCGCGAACCCCGCCGCACCACGACGCGCACCACACCCCCGTACCCCACCTACGGGGCAAGCGGAACGTACGCCACCGGCGACAGCGCCCCGGACCACGACGCTCCACCCGCACGGCACGACCCGCCGCACACCGCCCGCGACGAGCCCGCCGTCCCCACCCTCCGCCTGGAGACCGACCCCGCCCTCCCCGCCGGACTCGCCCTCCTCGACGCGCCCGACATCGACTCCCTCGTCGCCCGCAACCGCGAACTCGCCGCCGAACTCATCTGCGCCGCCGACATCTGGGTCCTCGTCACCACCGCCGCCCGCTACGCCGACGCCGTCCCCTGGCACCTTCTGCGCACCGCCAAGGAGTACGACGTCACCCTCGTCACCGTCCTCGACCGGGTACCGCACCAGATCGCCACGGACATCTCCGCCCGCTACGCCGCCCTCCTCCAGCGTGCCGGACTCGGCCACGTCCCCCGCTTCACCATCCCCGAACTCCCCGAATCCGCGGGTGGCGGCAGCGGACTGCTGCCCGCCACCGCCGTCGCCGCCCTCCGCGACTGGCTCGCCCGCCACGCCCAGGACCCGCCCGCCCGCACCGCCGCCGCCGACCGCACCACCACCGGCGTCATCGCCTCCCTCCGCAGCCGCCTGCCCGCCCTCGCCGGCGCCGCCGCCGCCCAGCACGCCGCCGCGCTGCGCCTCGCCGCCCGCGTCGAGGAGGCGTACGGCGCCGCCGCCACCCGCGTACGACGCGAGATCACCGCCGGCGAGGTGCTGTCCGGCGACGCCCGCGCCCACTGGCGCGACCACGCCCTCGGCGGCCGCCCCGACGACCTCCTCGACGCCCTCACCCACGGCCTCACCGCCCTCCTCACCTGCGCCGTCGAACGCGCCGACGAACACACCGCCGACGCCTGGCGCCGCGACCCGGCCGCCGCCGACATCGCACCGACCGCCGCCGCCGGCGCCACCGGCACCCCCGACCGCCTCGGCGTCGCCGTCCGCCGCTGGCGCCGCTGCCTGGAAGAACTCGCCGAGGAGGAGATCCGCGAGGCCCGCGGCGGCCGTGCCGCCCAACGCCCCGGATCCGTCACCCCCGACGAACCCACCGCCCTGCTCGCCACCGCACTCCTCGGCGGCGACCGCGCCCGCACCGCCGCCGAACGCCTCGCCACCCTCCTCGGCGCCCGGAGCACCCTGCGCCTCCACGACCGCGGCACCCGCCTCCTCACCGCCCACCTGGACCGCGCCCTCACCGCCGAACGCCAACGCCGCCTCGCCCCCCTCGAACGGCTCGCCGTCCCACCCGACCAGCAGGCCGAACTCATCGCCGCACTGTCCGTACTGCAGAGGGAGAAGGTCACCGGATGAACGGCGCGAGCGGACCCGGTGACCTCCCCGGCGGACCGGGCCCGGCGGCCGCACCGCCCGACCCGTGCGGCGCATGCGGCCACACCGGCGACTGCCCCGCCTGCCGGGCCCGCGCCGGCCGGCCCCCGGCCCCCGCGGCGCCCTTGGAGCAGACCCCCGACGACCCCGAGGACCACGCGGCATGGGCGGCGGGCGCCGTGGTCTGCACCGACGGCCGCCTCGTCACCCGCGGCGCCGCCTGGGACGACGGCCTCATCGCCCGCCGCGCCCCCGCCGCCGCACCCGGCGACACCACCCGCCGCCCCGGCCGGAACCCCCGCCGACGCCGCCGGCTGCCCACCCCCTGGACCACCGGAACCGACCCCCGCACCCCGGAGGACACCGACCGGCCGCCGCCCCCCGAAGGCGGCCGCATCGGCCCGCAGTGGGACGGAGACCTCCCCGCCGAACCACCGGACGCGACCCCGGCGCCACCGAGCGGACCCGCACCCCGCGACGCCCACCACGACCCCCGGCTCGCCCCCTACGCGGACGCCGCCTACGGCTGGGCGCTCCCCGACGCCGGACGCCACGACCCCGGCGACGCCCTGCAGACCCGCCTGGACGCCCTGCGCCAGCTGATCGTGCTCTCCCGCAGCCGCCTGGACCGCACCATGCTCGACGCGGCCGGACAGGTCCTCGACGCCGCCGACGAACGCCGCCGGCTCTCCGCCCGGCACACCGTCGTCGCCATCGCCGGCGCCACCGGCAGCGGCAAATCCTCCCTCTTCAACGCCCTCGCCGGCGCACCCCGCTCCCGGGCCGGCGCCCAACGGCCCACCACCGGCGAACCCGTCGCCTGCGTCTGGAGCGGCGGTCACCCCGGCGCCGAGGGCCTCCTCCAGCGGCTCGGCGTCCCCCCGCACCGCCGCCACACCCCCGCCCGCGACGCCACCGGACTCGACGGACTCGTCCTCCTCGACCTGCCCGACCACGACTCCGCCCAGACCGGCCACCGCGCCCAGGTCGACCGGCTCCTCGCCCTCGTCGACGCTGTCATCTGGGTCGTCGACCCCGAGAAGTACGCCGACGCGGTCCTCCACGAGCACTACCTCCGCCCACACGCCGGATACGCCGAGGTCACCTTCGTCGTCCTCAACCAGATCGACCGGCTGCCCGGCGACGCCGCCGACCAGGTCGTCGACGACCTGCGACGACTGCTCGACGACGACGGCGTGGCACTCGGTGAACACGGCGAACCGGGCGCCACCGTCCTCGCCCTCTCCGCCGCCACCGGCACCGGCGTCGGCGAACTGCGCGACGCCCTCGCCCACTTCGTCGCCGACCGCGGCGCCGCCGACCGCCGCCTCGCCGCCGACGTCGACGCCGCCGCCACCCGCCTCCGCCCCGCCTACACCACACAGGGCCGCGTGACGCTCACCGCCCGCGCCCGGAGCGCCTTCGACGACCGGCTCGCCGAGGCCGTCGGCGCCGCCGCGACCGGCCGCACCGCCGAACACGACTGGCTCCGCCACGCCGAACGCGCCTGCGCCACCCCCTGGACCCGCCTCCACCACCGGCGCACCCGCCCCGCCGCCGACACCCCCCGCACCACCACCGACGACCGCGCCGCGGCCCGTCCCGTCGTCGAACAGGCGGTACGGAACCTCGTCGGCGAGGCGTCCCGCGGACTGCCCGCACCGTGGGCCCAAGCCGTACGCGACGCCGCCGGGCGGGGCGCCGGGGAGCTGCCCGCGGCGCTCGACGCGGTCGCCGCCGACGCCGAGACGGCGCTGCGGCCCGGCCCCGTCAGGCCGCGGTGGTGGACGGTGAGCGCGGCGCTCCAGGGGCTGATGTGCGTCCTGCAGATCCTCGGCACGGTGTGGTTGCTGGGGACGGTCACGGGGCCCGCGGACCTCACGGGGTGGCCGGCGGCGCTGGCCGTAACGGCCCTCGGCGTCCTGGGCGCACCCGCGCTGACCTGGGCATGCGCGGCGGCGGCGCGTGCTCCGGCGCGCCGCCACGGGCAGGAGACGGAGCGCCGCCTGCGCGAGGCGGCGGCCCACTGCGGCAGGGCCCACGTCCTCGAACCGGTCGCCGCGGAGCTGCTGCGGTACCAGGAGGTCAGGGAGCAGTACGCGGTGGCTTCGGGGGGTTGAGGGGCGGGAGTAACCCATGGGTGAGGGAGGTTGGTCGGGTCTGTGGGCTGTGGGCTGTGGGCTGTGGGTTTGTGGGTTTGCCGCGTGGGGGGTTGGCCGGTTCCGGTGTTCTTCGGGCTCTCCGGCTGGTGTGGCTGGGGCCCTGAATTCCCCCTTCGGGTGGCCGAGTTGTCCACAAGGCGAATTCCCCTCCACAGGCCCGAGCGGAGGTCGGCGGATGCGCGCAGCATGAGAGCCGTCCGCGGCAGGAGCGGCGGCCCGCAGCGTGCGGGCGCCGGACGTGCCGGCGGATGTGACGGACGGGGAAGCGAAGCCCGCGGACCAGGCGGGGGAGAGGGCGCCGTGTGACGGCGGCCGGATGAGGGGGATGCGATGAACGACACGATGGTCACGCTGGTGGGGAACGCCGCCACGGCGGTGGAGCACCGGACGACGCCAACGGGCGTACCGGTGGTGCGATTCCGGCTGGCCGCGACACCCCGGCGCTGGGACCGGGCGCGCGAGCGGTGGACGGACGGCGACACCAGTTTCTTCACCGTCAAGGCATGGCGCGCCCTCGCCGACCACGTCGCGGCGTCCGTGACGGTGGGCGAACCGCTGCTGGTGCAGGGGCGGTTGCGGGTACGGGAGGGCGAACAGCCCGCGGACCGTGGCGGGCAGCGGTGGATCGCGGCGGAGGTCGAGGCCGTCGCCATCGGCCATGACCTCACCCGGGGGACCGCGGCGTTCCGCCGGGCGTCACCCCGGCCCAGGGTCGAGCCACAGCCGGGCGAAGGCGTCGCGAGGGGGAGTGAGTTGGGCCCGGACTGGTCGACGGGGGGAGGGGTGGCGTGGGGGAAGGCGGAGTCGCCGCCGACGCCGACGCCGACGTCGATGTCGGAGACGTCCACGCCTGCGGCGGACGGGAGCGGAGGCGGAGGTGGCGGGGATGCGGCTGAAGCCGCTGCCAGGGCGGCGGATGGCGCGGTGGCGGGCGCGGTTGCGGCGGAGAAGGAGGAGTTGGAGGGGGTTGCGGTGGGGTGAGTGCGTAGGGCGGGTGTGGGTGGGTGGGCTCGGGGCGGGGCGAGCCCACCTGCGGGATCGAGCCCGCCTGGGGGTGGGGCGGGGTGAGGCGGGGCGGGTGGGGAGTGGGGGAGGGAGGGGGAGGGGGAGCCCCCCCCCCCCCCCCCCCCCCCCCCCCCGACCAAACCCCCCCCCCCCCCCCCCCGCCCCAAAGAAGTAGTGATTTGTATTAAATTTTATCA